>URHW01000001.1 GCA_900547775.1 uncultured Mycoplasmatota bacterium
TATAGCAAAACTAACTCCCATTACCAATAAAACAATTATTAATAAAGAACTAAACGCCTTAATTTTATTCTTATCTCTCAATATTTTATTTTCCACTATAATCACCTTATATTCTATAAAAATTATAAAACAAACATACTTTTTAAGTCAATTATTTTAAGTAATCTTTTATTTCACTTAACGCTCTACTGCGGTAACTATCAAGTATTTTATGAGTTACTTCAATTGATGTTTCTCTTTGAGAAGTATCTGTTGTATCAAAAACATATGCTTTGTTTTCGAATAATTTTATAGTATTGTCTAAGGAAATATTATATTCATTTACATTATCTTCATTTAAGAAGTTTCTTTTTTCTAGGGATAAATTAGCATTGTAATCTCTTTTTAATGATGTTATAGCATCTGTTTTTAAAGCAATTACAACATCTATTTTCTCATTTACTAAAGGAACGTATGTATTTAGATATTCTTCATATTCTTCTTTCTCCATACCACCTTTAAGGTATAATCTATTTACCCAGATAATACGATCAAATAAAGATCTATCTATAAGTATTATATCGACATCCTTAGCTTGTTCTTCTTCTAAGTCTTTTAAAACATATTTAGGTATTTCAGTATTTATAATATTTTTGTATTCACATTTTAATTTTGGATATATTTGTTCTTTATATCTTTTTGATGTAGTAAATTCTTCTAGAATTGCTGTTTTAAAGTTACCTTTTTTAAAAAAATCATATAGATTATTTATTAAAGTTGTTTTCCCAGTTCTAGGGGTTCCAGTAAATTCAATTGTGTATGGTTTAATATTAAATAATCTTTTAAGTTTTGCTAGTTCCCATTTTTTTGCATCTAATTTTTTAACTTCAATATATTCTTGTTCTTTATTTTTAAATATTATATTTTTTAAAAAATCGTCCTCTTTATTATTAAAAATTTCATCTATTAAAGATTTTAATCTTTTAAAATATTCTTTATCTTCTTTTTCATTTAAGATAAGACTTTGATATAGATTTTCAAAATACCATTTTTGTTCTTTAAAGCCTTGATTAAATGCTGAAAAGTCTTTAGCACCTAATTTATTAAAGTATATCAACATATCTTCTAGGTTACTTATTTTATCTGCAATTATAATTGCTTTGTGTCTTAGGTCCAAGTTTTTAGCTTCGTTTATTGTGATAGTTTTTCTTTCTTTCCAAGATAGTGTTTTATCTTCTTCGGTATCTCCTAGGATGAGAGATAGAATGTCTTCATTAAAGTTATTTAAGATGTCTTCTTTTACCACTTTTGTATCTTCTAGAGTGTCATGAAGAAAACCAGCTGCAATGACATTTTCATCAAATTCGTATAGTTTTAAGATACTTGCAACATCAAAGAGATGGATTATCATTGGTTTGTCTTTTTCGGTTTTCCTAACTTGTCCTTTATGGGCTTTAATTGCAAACTCTTTTGCTAGCTCTACTACATTCATTTTATCACCAGTTTTATTATATAAAATATTTGGTAAATTAAAAAGACCTTGATGGCCTTTTTATGATTATATCTTTTAGTAGGTATAGTCCTAAAAATAAGATAAGGGTTTCTAGATGAGTTAGACAATATAATAGATATTCTAAGATATTTTTATCTATGGTTAATAAGTTTAAATCCATAATCCAGAATACTAATGAGTAACTTGTTAAGATTACACCTATAAATATTTTTATCATGTTATATTTTATGTTTATTTTATTTTTTTAGTAGTTTAATCATTGTTCTAAGCATTTGGCATGTGTAACCTAATTCGTTATCATACCAAGCAATTATTTTAACTAGATGTTTATTTGAATCTAATACTTTAGTTGCTGAACCATCTACTAGAGAACCACATCTATTACCAATGACGTCACTTGATACTACTGGATCATCTGTATATTTTAGTACGACATTTGTGTTTGATTTAAATGCATTGTTAATCATTTCTTTAGTGACTTCCATTTTTAAATTTAATGTTAAGTCAACGCATGAACCATCTACTACTGGTACTCTAAATGCTAAGCCATCAAGTTTTCCATCTAAGTTAGGTAGTACTTTCCCTACTGCAGATGCAGCACCAGTTGATGTTGGGATAATATTGTTTACTGCTGCTCTACCTCTTCTACTGGTAATGCCTTTTTTATGTGAACCATCTAGGATGTTTTGATCGTTTGTTAAAGCATGAATTGTTGACATAAAACCTGACTCAATACCGAAATAGTGATCAATTACTCTTAGAACTGGTGTTAGACAATTTGTTGTGCATGATGCTGCTGAGATTATTTCTTCGTCTCCAGTTAATTCGTTATCATTTACACCGAAGACAATAGTTTTCATATCTCCTTTACCTGGTGCTGAGATAACAACATGTTTTGCTCCTGCTTTAATATGTTTGTAGGCATCTTCGTATTTAGTGAATGCTCCAGTACATTCTAGGACACAGTCTACGTCCAATTCTTTCCAAGGACATTCTTCTGGATTATCAAATTGATATGTTTTAATTAATTCATCTTCAAAAATGATGCCTTCTTCAGTGAATGAAACTGATGATTCTTCGAATCCTCCTTGAGCTGAGTCGTATTTAAGAAGGTAGGCCATTTCTTCACTGGTACCTCTTCCATTAATTCCAACTACTTTATATTCTTTACTTCCAATAAGTTCCCTAAATGCTAAACGGCCAATACGACCGAATCCATTAATTACTATTTTTTTCATATTATCTACCTTTCTTCAAAATAACTACCACCAATAAACTCCCTTAATACATTAGTATCTGTTATATACTCACTTGGAATTGGGAAAAACATTTGTAATTCATTTATTAATCTTTTTGCTTCTCTATAAAATTTTGAGTCCATCGGAACGCTGTATAAGAGTGGCTCTATATATACACGTAAAACACCAAGTTCATATATGTATGCCGTATTAATAATCATATCTGCATCCTTAGTAAATGGAAAGATGTACTTAGTTTCCCCTGCTCTTACGCTTTCCCATGCTTCTAGCGTTTTAGTAATATCATAACCTCTTGTTCGGTTATCTCTTACTATTCTTCTAATAAGTCTCATATCTACTGTTGACAAGTGATTATGTCTATCAATATTTAATGGTATAAAAGGACTTAAGTAGATTTTCATTTTATCCTTACTATCTATATTACTAGTAAGGTTCTCGTTTAAGCAGTGTAAGCCTTCAATAAGTAGGATGTCATTTTCTCTCATTGTTACTTCTTTACCTTTATATTCTTTAGTTCCAGTGATGAAGTTAAATGTTGGAATGCTTACAGTATTACCTTCAAGTAGTTCATTTATTTGAGTGTTAAATAATTCTAAGTCGATTGCTTCTAAGCATTCAAAGTTGTATGTACCATCTGGGTTTTTAGGATTGTCTTTACGTTCTACAAAGTAATCATCTAAACTTAGGTATATTGGGTTAAGTCCTAGTGCTGATAAGTATAGTGATAATTTTCTAGTAGTAGTCGTTTTACCACTTGATGATGGACCACCTAGAAGGATAAGTTTTTTTCCTTCATGTTTGATTACGCTTGCTGCTTCACTTAAAGTACTATCCATTATAATATCATTCTTTTTAATAAATGATTTAATCTCACTTTTAGAGATTATGTTATTTAAATCTGCTACATATTTTATATTTTGTTTATTCATCCAAGAAGTATACTCGTCAAAACTTTTAATAATAAGATTTTGCGGTATGTATACTGGGATGAAATCTGTGTCATCTACTGGTGTTGATAAGACTATCATATTATTTCCAAGATATGTTATTCTATAATTTTTAAGTTCACCAGTAGTTTGAGGCATGTCACTCATAAAGTAATTGTAGTAACCATTTAGTTCATATAAAGTTACAGTTTTCGTGTTCAAGTTTTGGATATTGCCAGCCTTTTCATATAAGCCTTTTTTTAGATAATATGTATAGGCATCGCTTTTAGTTACAACTTTTTTAGTTATCTTTAAGTCTTTATTTATAAGTTCGTTTATATATTCTTTGATTTTTTCGATATCTTCATTGTTTAAAGTTCTTGGTGCGATTATTTTTGAGTACAGTCCTTTATCGATGCTATGAAGGTAGTTAATATCCTCATAACCTAAATGTCTTACCGCAACGTATAAAAGAAATTTCATACCAGATTGATATTTTTTTTGTAATGCTCTATCTAGTAACATTTAAATCACTCCTCGTTATTCTATAGTTAAGTATATCAAAATTTGTCTTAAAAAAAAACTATTTTTAATGTATATTTTGCTTTTATTTTATTTAAAATAGTATTAGGTGAAAAAATAATGGTCTTAATTCCAAATATTATTGAGAAAAGTATTAGTGGTGAGAAGATTTATGATATTTATACGAAGTTACTTAGTAGTCGTATTATTTTTTTAAATGGAGAAATTGATGATAATATGGCAGGTTTAATTATTTCAGAACTTCTTTATTTAGATTCACTTAATCATGAAGATATTTTTATTTATATTAGTAGTCCAGGAGGTTCTGTTACTAGTGGGATGAGTATTTTTGATACGATGAATTATGTTAAAAGTGATGTTTCAACAGTGGCTTGCGGAATGTGTGCGAGTATGGCGGCAATTATTCTTGCTAATGGTGCTAAGGGTAAAAGGCTAATCTTGCCTAATTCTGAGGTGATGATTCATCAAGTTTTAGGTGGAACTCAGGGACAGGCTACGGAGATTAAGATACAGGCTGAAAGAATTCTTAATTTAAAGAAAAAACTTAATGGTATTTTAGCTAATCTTACTGGTCATAGTATAAAAAAAATAGATAATGATACAGAAAGAGATCATTATCTAAGTAGTTCTGAAGCACTAGAATACGGAATTGTAGATAAGGTGCTTAATTAACCCAGTTTAAGTCAATTGCTTTACTTCTTGACGTATTACCAGAAGCATCTTTAGACCAAATATAGTAAGTTCCTTTTTTAGTAATTTGATAATTTAGTTTATCAAATTTTTTTGTATTTTCAATTATTATCCAACTTGTTGGTTTAGATATGGTTTTGGTTACAGCATACGCTACTACTCCCGATTCTTCATCGGTTATTTCACCTTTAATTATTTTGTTTTCTTCGTCAAATTCACCAATTTTTATTTCTGGGGCAGTGTTATCGATGTTTGTAATATTAATTTCTTTTTTAGTCATGTTACCAGATAGGTCCTTAACGCAAATATACCATTTTCCGTTTTCGTTAATTTCACCTTCTATTTTGTTACTAGTAATGTTTTGATAGTTTTTGCAAGTTTTAGAGATACTATATGAAGCAAGGCCTGAGTCTTCATCAGAAACTGTGGCACTTATAGTTATACTGCTTTCATATTTTTCTTTATTATAAGTTATGTCAGTTATTAGAGGGGCTTTGTCATCTACGACAATTACATTTGTTTTATATTCTTTTTCTTTAAAGATGTAGGTTATTTCATAAAGACCAATTTCATTTAGATTATATTCTTCTTTTAACTTTATGTTTTCAGATGTTAGATAGTTATCTATTATTTTTCCATCATAGACAAAAGATAGTGATGTTGTGTTTAGAATGTCTTTTAAACTTAGTTCTTTGTTGCTTAGGTTTTTGATGATGTTTTTTGTGAAAAGACCACTATCGTATTTTGATGGGTATATTACGGAGATGTTTTCATACTCATCTAGGGTTATGCCAATTTTATCATTTAAAGCCGACTTTTTAGTTTTAGGATTTTTAATATCATTGTTTAGATATGAAGCTTTTACTAAATCTTCCACTTTTAAATTGATATAGGCATAATCTTTTTTTAGTTTCTCTACAATATCTTTATGGTTGTCTAAATATTTATATGTGCTTTCAGTTATTAACATTTCATGGTCACTATATTTTCTAATTTTTTCTTTTTTAAAATAATTAAATATTATTAAGAATATACTTACAATTATTAATAAAGCAGTTATAATTACTGCAATATATTCGATGTATGAATGGTCTTTATTTTTCATTATTACTCTCCTTTTTCTTTACAAAACGTAATATTTTTTTCTTCTTTTGTGAGGCATAGCGATGAGTCAATTGGCTCTTTAGTTATAGGGTCAATTGCTTCATCTAGGTATCCTTTATCATATAAGTCTTTTAGGGTGATTTCACCTTCACATTCGGCTTTTTGATAGCATGCTTTGGCTGCTTCTTTTATTTTGTTATATACCACTGTATATTGTCTGTCATGATGATCTTTAATTGTTTTATTGATACCAAGCAGAAGGAATATGCTTATAGTTATAAGAAAGATGCTTAGAATTAAGTTATTTCTTTTCGCCATAGTAGTTCTTGATAAACTCCTCTCTATATTCTAAAAGAGTATCATTTTTGATGGCTTCTCTTAGTTCTTTAGTTAGGTTTATAAGGTAGTTTATGTTATGGATTGAAAGAAGTCTTGCGCCAAATGTTTCGTCACAGTTAATTAAATGTTTAATATAGGCTTTCGTGTAATGTTTGCAAGCATAGCAATCACATTCATTACTTATTGGGGTAAAGTCTTCTTTATATTTAGCGTTCTTTAAGTTTATCTTACCATATTTTGTTAAGGCATGACCATGACGCGCTAGTCTTGTTGGAGATACGCAGTCGAAGATATCAATACCACGAATAACGTTTTCGACGATGTCAATTGGATCTCCTACTCCCATTAGGTATCTTACTTTGTTTTCTGGTAAGTATTTAGTAGCATAACTCACCATTTTATACATGGTCGGTTTATCTTCACCGACACTTGTGCCTCCTACTGAGTAACCATCAAAATCCATTTCGACTAGTTTAAGAGCACATTCTTTTCTTAAGTCTTCATATTCTCCACCTTGAACGATACCAAATAGGCTTTGTCTTGGATTATTAAAAACGTCTTTACCTCTTTTAGCCCATCTTAGAGTTCTTTCCATAGAGTTTTTGCAATATTCATAAGATGCTGGCCAGCCGATACATTCATCGAAACTCATAGCAATGTCACTATCTAGTTTGTTTTGGATTTCAATACTTTTTTCAGGTGTTAAAAATAAAACGTCTCCATTATATTGATTTTTAAATTTTACGCCTTCTTCAGAAATGTCTTTTGGTTTTGCTAGACTGAACACTTGAAAACCACCACTATCTGTTAAAATTGGACCATCCCAGTTCATAAACTTATGTAAACCGCAAGCCTTAGCTACAACATCCTCTCCAGGTCTTAGCCATAAGTGATAAGTATTTGCTAGAATTATTCCCGCATCGCAAGCCTTTAGTTCTTCTGGTGATAAAGTTTTTACAGTTGCTTGAGTTCCTACTGGCATAAACATTGGTGTATCAAATGTTCCATAGTTGGTTTTGATTTTCCCTAGTCTTGCTCCGGTATTTTTTTCTTTTTTAATTAGTGTGTATTCTATTTTCATAAGTCACTTCCTTTATTTTATTAACATAGCATCGCCAAAACTAAAGAAACGATATTTCATTTTAACGGCCTCGTTATAAGCATTTAAGATATTTTCTTTACTTGAGAAGGCAGATACTAACATTACTAATGTACTTTTTGGTAAGTGAAAGTTAGTAATAAGCCCATCGATTCCTTTGAACTTAAATCCGGGATAGATAAAGATGCTTGTATCTCCACTTGCTGGAACAAACTTTTCATTAGTTTGCATGATTGTTTCTAGAGTTCTTACACTGGTTGTACCAACAGCATAAATCTTACCACCTTTTTCTCTAATTTCGTTAAGAGTGTCTGCTGCTTCTTTCGTCATTATGTAATGTTCTTTGTGCATAACATGTTTAGTTACATCTTCAACGTTTACTGGTCTAAATGTACCTAAACCAACGTGCAAAGTAATATGAACAATTTTGATGCCTTTTTCTTCTATTTTTTTAAGTAATTCAGGAGTAAAATGTAAACCAGCGGTTGGTGCTGCAGCAGAGCCATATTCTTTGGCATACACAGTTTGGTACATATCTTTGTTTTCTAGTTTTTCATGAATATATGGTGGTAGTGGCATGGTTCCCAGTTTTTCTAAAATTTCCATTAGGATGCCATTATAAATTAGTTCTACTTCTGTTATACCTTCTTCTTTAATCTTTATTACTTTGGCTTTTAGAGAGCCATCACCAAAGGTTATGATTGTTCCTTCTTTTAGTCTTTTTTGCGGTTTTGCTAGGCACTTCCAAATATCTTTTTCTTCTGGATTTAAAAGTAATAACTCAATAACTGCACCAGTTTCCTCTTTAATACCAATAATTCTTGCGGGGATTACTTTAGTATCATTTATTACTAGGGCATCTCCTTTATTAAGATAATCTATTACATCATAAAAGTGTTTATGAGTAAGATCTCCGGTTACCCTATCCATTACAAGAAGTCTGCTTTCATCTCTCTTTTCTAATGGAGTTTGAGCAATAAGTTCTTTTGGTAAATAATAATCAAATTCTTCTGTTTTCATTTTTAACTACGCTTCTTTCTGTTAATAAGTTTGTGATTGTTTCATAATCCGGATAGTCTTCTACATTTACTCCCATAAGGGTTTCAGTTAGTCTTATTAGTTTTTCTATAGGTGCCTTTAATATATCTGCTCCATAATAATCACAAGCATAAATGATTGATAGGATTGCATCTTTTTGGTCTTTCTTGCTTTTAACTATTTGCAAGATATAATCTATATGGTCACGAAGTCTATCTAACTGACGATAACTTAAACTAGATAAACTATTTATAGAAGCCATTTTTATTATATCTTCAGTATTATCTGGTACTATCCAACTGATTCTTCTTTTAATTGGTTTTATGCGATCTGCTTCTTTTGCCATAAAGATTCCTCCTTAATTTATTATAAAACAAAAAGGCCTTGTTTTAAAGCCTTTTCGTGTATTTCATAAATGTAAAGTCAACACCATCTTCAGTGCACTTTTTGATTATTTCAGCGTCATATAGAGTTTTATCAAACTCTGGAAAGAAAGTATCTGCTTCTTTTTCCAAATCAACTAGAGTTAAGTAAAGATATTTACAATAAGGTAGAAATTCTTTATATATTTTAGCACCACCAATAATAAAACATTCCTCATCTGTTTTTTTTATGTAATCTATGATTTCTTCTTTAGTATGCATTATGGTAGCACCATCTACTTTGTAAGATTCATTGGATGATAAGATAATATGCTTTCTTCCTTTTAAAAGTCCAGGAAGTGATTCAAAGGTTTTTCTTCCCATAATTATAGTTTTATTTGCTGTGGTCTCCCTAAAGAATTTCATATCCTCTTTTAAATGCCATAATAAATGATTATCAATTCCAAGTTCGTTATTTTTGCCGATAGCAGCAATTAATGATAAATTATCCATAGTGCTACTGAGCTATTGGGAATTTGATAGGTCCCATATGTTCATACCCTTCTATTTTAATATCTTTTAAATCTTTACTATTATCGAATTTAAAGAAGTCTGTTACTTCTGGATTAATCCATAATGTTGGAGCTTTAATATCATCGTTTGTTTTTGATCTTTCAATCTGTTCTTTAATACCATCTATTTGATTTACATAGATGTGAGCATCTTTTAGGCTCCAGTCAATTGTTCCTGGTTTTAGTCCAGTTACATGAGCAATTAGCGATAGTAAAACTGCATACTGAGTTACGTTAAATGGTAGACCTAGTGGAACGTCACAACTTCTTTGGTGAACCCATAGATTTAATTTCCCATCTGTTACATCCCATTCACTAGACCATACGCATGATGGTAAAACTGCTGTTTCTAAGTAATCATTTTGCCATAAACTCATTACCATACGGCGATCAGTAGGATTATTTTTAATTGTATCAATTAAATTTTGAGTTAGTTTAAACTTATTTGTAATATAACCATATGCTGTACCAATTGTATGAGCATATTCTTTAGGAAATTTTCTTACTACTTCTTTTTTTACATACTTGCCATTTTCAATAACATTTTGAGTTGCTTTCCATAAACCTTCATCATCAATCTCCCATTCATCCCAGATATGAACATTACGTTCTTGAAGCCATCTAACATCATTAGACTGTGCTTGGTAAATCCATAACATTTCAATTATTGCTTGTCTAAAGAAAAGTTGCTTAGTAGCAAGAACAGGAAATTCTTCACTTAAATCAAAATGCAAATGATATGATGGTATTTTAATCGTATCTATCCCCGTTCTATTTTGAACTCTTACTCCTTCATTCAATATTTTAGAACATAATTTAATATACTCTTTATCCCATTTAGTCATATTATACTCCCTTTCTATATAGTGGATGACTACTTGTTAATCTTAATACTTGTTTTCTTAAATTATCTAAAACTTCTTCATTATCTTTATTTCTTAAAGCCTCAATTATTATGATACCAACTTCCTCAAAGTCCTCAGTGGTAAATCCTCTCGTAGTCATTGCTGGAGTCCCAATTCTTAACCCTGATGTTTTAAATGGACTTTCAGTATCATTTGGTATGGTATTTTTATTAGTTGTAATATTAATTTTATCTAAAATAGTTTCAGCTTCCTTACCAGTTATTCCAAAAGAAGATTTCACATCAATAAGCATTAAGTGATTATCGGTACCACCAGAAATAACTTTAACCCCATTATTAATAAATGTTTTACTTAATGCTTTAGCATTTTTAATTATATTTGTAGTATAGTCTTTAAAACTAGGTTCCATTGCTTCATAGAAACATTGTGCTTTAGCAGCAATAACATGCATAAGTGGTCCACCTTGTATTCCTGGAAAGATTGTTTTATTAATCTTAGTTATAATCTCCTCATCATTAGTTAAGATTAGTCCACCTCTAGGTCCTCTTAAAGTCTTATGAGTAGTAGTCGTTATAACATCAGCATATGGTACTGGTGATGGATGAAGACCAGTAGCTACTAGCCCAGCAATATGTGCCATATCTACCATTAAATAAGCTCCAACTTCATTAGCTATCTCTCTAAACTTAGCAAAATCAATCATTCTTGAATAAGCACTTGCTCCAGCAATAATCATTTTTGGTTTAGTTTCTAAAGCGATATTTCTTAATTCATTATAATCAATAATACCACTTTCTTTATCAACTGTATAAGAAACAATATTATATTCCTTACCACTAAAATTCATCGGATGACCATGAGTTAAATGACCACCATTTGATAGGTCCATACCTAAAACGGTATCACCTATATTAAGCAAAGCCTTATATACAGCCATATTTGCTGATGATCCTGAGTGTGGTTGTACGTTAGCATATCTTACATGAAATAGCCTGCAAGCATAATCAATTGCTAAGTTCTCTATTTCATCAATATAAGTGCATCCTCCATAATACTTTTTACCAGGATAACCTTCAGCATATTTATTTGTTAAGATGCTTCCTTGTAGTTTCAAGATATCTTTTGATACATAGTTTTCACTTGCAATAAGTTCAATATTTTCTTCTTGTCTTTGTGTTTCCTTTCTTAGTAAACTTGATATTTTTCGATCCATTATAATAATCCTCCTTTAATGTGATTGTAACTTTTATCAGTAGCCATCCTTCCCCTAGGCGTCCTTTTTAAGAATCCTTCTTGCATTAGGTATGGCTCTACAACGTCTTCCAATGTAGAAACCTCTTCACCAATTGATGAAGCAATAGTTTCAACACCAACTGGTCCCCCATTAAATTTATAAATTAAACTCTCTAAATACTCAATATCAATTTGATCTAAACCATAGTTATCTACTTTTAATCTATCTAAGGCTTCCATGGTTGTTTCTAAATCAATTTCTTCTAAGCCTTTTACCTGAGCAAAGTCTCTTACTCTTTTAAATAGTCTATTAGCAATTCTTGGAGTTTTACGGCTTCTTTTAGAAAGCTCAGCGGCTGCTTCTTTATTTATTTTCATGTTTAAAACACGACTAGTTCTTTCAATTATTTTTTGAAGTTCCTCGTCTGTGTAATAGTTTAGTTTTGAAACGATACCAAATCTATCTCTTAAAGGAGCAGAGATATCACCTGCTCTAGTTGTGGCACCAACTAAGGTAAATGGTGGAAGGTCTATTTTGATGCTCCTGCTACTTCCTTCACTGCCAACAACTATATCTAATTCAAAATCTTCCATTGCCGGATATAAAATTTCCTCAATAAATTTAGGTATGCGGTGTATTTCATCTATAAATAAGACGTCTCCTGGTTCTAGCGTGCTTAAAACTGCTGCTAAGTCGCCGCTTTTTTCTAGAGATGGACCTGTAGTTGTTTTAATATTAGTACCAAGTTCGTTTGCAATGATGTGTGCTAAAGTTGTTTTACCTAGTCCAGGAGGACCATAAAGTAAGACGTGATCCAAGGCTTCATCTCTCATTTTAGCAGCCTCAACAAAGACACGAATATTTTCTTTTACTTCATTTTGGCCAATATATTCATCTAAGACTTGGGGTCTTAATGTTTCTTCTAGATTATTATCACTAGGTAGTTCTTCGTTTGTTATTACTCTTTCTTCCATTTAATTACTTCTTTCTATTATGTAGTTTGCTATATCTAGCCAGTTACTAAAAATTAAATGTTTACTTTCTTTCTTTTCGCTTGTATACCAAATAGTTTGAATGCCATATTCTTTTACTTCGTCCAAAACTTTTTCTTTATCGTCAATGAAGTATGATACATTTAATTCTTTAGCAATTTTCCCCTTTTTATTTTGTTTATAATAGATTTCATCGTACGGTAAATCATATTTTTTTAGCATATCTATACTGGCTTTTTCATATTCATAGTCTAAATCATAACCACGAGCTGTAATAATTATAATCTTAAAACCATGTTCTTTAAACATGTCAAAAGCTTCTTTTACAAATGGTTTTAATGTTAAATTGCTTTGAATATTATAGGCGTGTTTTTCTAAAAATGCTTTAACGTCTTTATTTTTAATATCATCGCAGTAGTCATTAAATTTCAAGTTTGGTGCATATTTTTTTACATATTTATATGCCTCGTCATGCGTATTTGTTATTGTTTCGTCTATATCTATACCAATTACCATGAGCTACCTCAACATTAATTTTAATGCTTCCTTTATTTGATTTTCGATGCTTAATTCAGAATCTACTTTAGGTAAGACTTTCTTAATATCAGCACTTTTATATCCAAGGTTAAGTAAAACCTCAACAAGTTCTTCATTACTACTTGTACTTGTAACTTCAATATTAATTTTGCCTTTTAGATCTAAGATAATTTGTCTTGCTAGTTTATCACCAACTTTAGGAAATTTAGTTAAATAAAGGATATTTTCTCTATCTATGGCATCGATAATTCCACTTACTGAACCAGATGCAAACATTGGTAAGGCTGTTTTTGGGCCTAAACCTTTTACTGCAATTAGTCTTAAAAATAACTCTTTTTCGTCCATACTTTTAAACCCATACAATGAATTTTCACTTTCTGTTATATTTTGATAAGTATATACAGTGTATTCTTTACCTATCTCGTATGAGTATGGGTTTGCAACATAGATAATATAACCAATGCCATTATTTTCTAAAATTATATGATTACTTGTTAAATATTTTACGCTTCCTATTATGTATCCGAACATTGTTTATCACCACTCCAATTATAACATGATGCGTATCTTTAACCAAGAATATTTGGAAAGTTTTAAAAATTTATTAACAACTTTGATTAGTTTTGAGTAAACTATAGTAGATACAAAGGAGGTATTAACATGTATTACTACGGATACAATGGTGGTTATAATGGAATGAATACTCCATATAACCCTTGTTACAATACTGGTTATGTTGGAAACACTAATGGTGGATACGGACTAGGTGCTGCTTTATGGATCGTATTATTTATTCTTTTAGTAATTATTATTGGTGCTGGATGGTCTTGGGGAAACAACAATAACGGAAACATCTAAAAAAGGAAGCCTTCGTGGTTTCCTTTTTATATTTTATCTGGAACATCTATTGCTAGGATGTCTAGTAAGTATTTGTTTGTTTCATAAACTAATTTTGTTAAAACTAGTAAGCTTTCTTTAGTTTCAGCATCTTTTTCAGTTAGTACTTCACAATTAGAGTATAGAGCATTAAATGAACTTGTTAGCCTGTATAAATACTCACAAATTTCATTTAATGAGCGTGATGCAAATGATTTTTCTAAAGTATTTCTTAAGTTTATAATATTCATAATAATATTTCTTTCATAAGTAGAAGATATCTTATGATATTTTTTATATTCTATCTCACATTTATTTAGTAGTGATTTCATTCTTACCGTACTATAAAGTAGATATGTACCTGTTTTACCATTAATATCACTAAACTTCACAGGATCAAAAACATAATCACTCGTTCTATTAGGAAGAAGATCTGCATATTTAATAGCAGCAATTGCTAATTTATAAGCAAGCTCATCTTTATCTTCTTCTTTAATATTATCTTTAATTACTTTTCTAGTTTCATCTTTAACTAAGTCTATTAGTTTTCTTAGAGGCATTACTCCACCATCTCTAGTTTTAAATGGCTTTCCATCTGGCCCATTCATAGTTCCAAACCCAAACCATTCTAAACTTATATCTTTTGATACTAGATTAGTTTTATATGCTGCTCTAAACGCTTGAACAAAATGTAATTCTTGACGAATATCAGTTAAATAGAAATACTTTTGTGCATCAAATCTTTTAATTCTTGAGTAAAGAGTTGCTAATTCTGTAGTATCGTATAATACTCCACCATTACTTTTAATAAGAATAACTGGTGGCATTTCTTTTTTATCAGTTTCTTCCTTAACATCAATGATAGTAGCTCCATCACTAATTTGTGTATAATTTCCTTTTTTAAAGTAATCTAAAAGTTCTGGAATATACTCATCAGCATCCCTCTCACCTTCATATAAATCAAACGTAGCATTAAGCATATGATAGATATCCTTGATATCATCTATTGCAATGCTCGTAAATGCCTCATATAATTCATAGATTCCTTTTTCTTTATTTTGTAATTTTCTAGTAAACTCACGAGCTTCTTCCATATAGGATTCATCCTCTTTAGCTTTAGTACTTGCTAGAGGATAAATATCATATAAATCTTCTAAACTTACTGGACTTTCCTTTGGATAACTATCTAAATTAGGATTAAAGAAATCTAATTCTGGATATCTATGCTTAATTTCACATATGATAAGTCCCATAGGTCTACCCCAGTCTCCAAAGTGAACATCACTAATAGTCTTATATCCTACTGCTTCACATAATCTTTTTAAAGCCTCACCAATATTTGGACTACGCAAGTGTCCCGCATGAAGTGCTTTTGCAACATTTGCTCCACCATAATCCAAAAAGATAGTTTCATCAGTATCTATTTTATATGTATTTATATCAAAATTATTATTTACTTCATTCATGTAACTAACAAGAAATTCATCACTTAAAGTTAAGTTTACAAAGCCATTTGCATTAGTTACATTCTTGAAATTTTTATTATCTTTTAATTTTTCAACTATTTCATCAGCTATCATTACTGGACTTTTATGATATACCCGTGCTAAATTGAAAGCTCCATTAAACTGATAATCACCCAAATCAGGTCTATTACTTACAGTTACCTTAGCGTTTTCATATCCTAAATCACTAAGGATTTTTTCAATCTCTAAAATTATATTCATAAAAATCCCTTCCTTTAAGATATAATATCATACTTTTATTATAAATCAAACTAAAAGTGCACTTATTTATAGAAAAATGCAGATTTTAAAAGTCTGCAAACCCGTATAAATAAAGGGCTTGCGCTAAATTAACGATTATGCTATTATACCTTCTTGAAGAGTACTATGTTAGGCTTCTCCCTTTTAAAAAAGAAGGGAGTGATGCGTATGAAACAGTTAAAATCTATTTTAGTAAACTTATTATCACATTAGTCCTTTTATTTATTTTAAAGATAGCATTTGTTATATTTAAATAAAAAAGAAGCTACTAACATTACCTGTTAAGTAGCTTCAAAAGTAACACTGGAGAAGCCTAACTTTCAGGGGTTAGTGCTCTTCCTTAAATTAATTATACTACAAAGTGCTTATATTATACAAGCACTTTTTCTCTTAAAAAAATGCAGATTTTAAAAGTCTGCAAACCCGTATAAATAAAGGGTTTGTGCTAAATTAATGATTATGCTATTATACCTTCTTGAAGAGTACTATGTTAGGCTTCTCCCTCTTAAAAAAGAAGGGAGTGATGTATATGAAACAGTTAAAATCTATTTTAGATAAACTTATTATCATATTAGTCCTTTTATTTATTTTAAAAATAGCATTTACTATATTTAGATAAAAAAAGAAGCTACTAACATTACCTGTTAAGTAGCTTCAAAAGAAAATATTTCCGGAGAAGTCTAACTTTCAGGGGTTAGTGCTCTTCCTCAAATTAATTATACTACAAAATGCTTTAACTATTCAAGTTCTTTTGTTTTCTTATCTTCATCCATGTCTTTCAAATAAGTCATAAGTTTATTAGTTACATCAGGTGGCAAAATTTTATTTAATTCCTCAGTGCTAGCTTCTTTTATTTTTTTAACACTACCAAAAGTTTTAATAAGTTCTTTTCTTCTCTTTTCCCCTATTCCAGGAATATTATCAAGTATGCTTTGAATCGAACCTTTTGATCTTATTTGTCTGTGATAATTAATCGTATATCTATGAACTTCATCTTGCATACGTGTTAGATAATGAAATAAATTACTAGTTCTATCAACATCATAAATCTCTAAAGTATCTCCATCTAACAAGTCATTAGTTCGATGCTTATCATTTTTTACTAGTCCACATACTTTGATATTTAAGTTTAATTCTTCTAAGATTTCTTTAGCTGCTCTAATTTGAGTTATACCACCATCAACTAAGATAAGATCTGGTAAATCTTTTTCTAGAAGAGCCCTGTAATACCTACGATATATGACTTCTTTCATAGTATGATAATCGTCATTTTTATCTACCATTACTTTGTATTTACGATATTTATTTTTGTCTGGAGAGCCATCAACAAAGACAACCATTCCCGATACGGCAAATGAACCAAAAAGGTTTGAGTTATCAAAGATATCAATTCTTTTGATTTTCATTCCAAGTAAGTGTTCTAATTCTTCATTAGCTCCCTCAGTTTTACTTATTTGATTTTCAATTCTTTTAAAATTATTTTCTAAATTAATAATAGCATTTTCTTTAGCCATCTTTAATAATTTATATTTAGAACCTTTAGTTACCTTAATAAACTTTGTATCTATTATTTCTTTAAGAACTGTTTCATCTATCTCATCTGGGATAAGTATTTGTTTAGGTATTTCTCTTTTGTTATAGAATAAAGCAATAAGATACTCTATTTCATTTAGATAATCATCCGTTACCGGTTCAATTTCTGTATAATTACCAACTAATTTGCCTGCTCTTATATACAGAAATTCTAATGATATAAAACCATTTATAAAAGCATAATTAATAACATCTAAATCTTCTTTGGCAGTAAGCTCTACCTTTTGTTTCTCTAAAACAATATTCATATAATCTAGTTCTTTTTTTAGTTCTAAAGCCATCTCATAGTTCATATTTTCTGAATAATAATTTATTTTTTCTTTTAGTTTATTTTTAATAATATCTTCGTTACCTCTTAAAAATGAGATTATTTCATTTTCCATATTTATAATATCTTCTGAATTTACGTGTTTGGTGCAGTACCCTAAACATTCATGAATGTGATAATAAAGACAAACTTCTTTAGGCATGCCTTCACATTTTTTAAGAGGATATAATCTATTAATAAGGTTTACAATTCTTCTTGCTGCATAAGCATTTACATATGGACCAAATAAAATCTTATCTTTGCTTTTCTTGACTTTAAGGTATCTTACTACTTTTAAAGATGGAAATGGTTTTCTAGTATACTCAATATAAGGATAACTTTTATCATCTTTAAGCAAAATATTATACTTAGGATTATATTTTTTAATAAGATTTATCTCTAAAATAAATGACTCTAGCTCAGTATTAGTAACAATATATTTAAAGTATGCTATGTTACTAATCATTTTAGCTGTTTTGCCAGTATGAGTTCCACGAAAATAAGAACTTAAACGTTTCTTTAAGTTTTTAGCTTTACCTACATAGATGACCGTATCACTTTCATCATACATTTGGTAAGATCCAGGTTTATTCGGTACTAATTTAAGTTCTTCTTTAAACATATTAATCACACTACTATTATTACACATTTTCGTTTTATTTAAAAGAAAAAAACTCATATATATGAGTTAGCATTTTATACCAGCATTACCTTTATATGTTTTACCGGTTTTAGTTAAAGTATACTTGTTGTCTTTTAAAGTAACTTTGATTTCATCGCCTTGGTTAAATTCTTTACTATCACAATCATTGTTAATGTAGAACAAGGCATTATCTTCAACTTTATATCCATTATATGGAACGTTGTCATACCCAGACATAAGAGTCATCGATAAATCTAAAACATCTTGATAATTCTTTTTATCTTTTGTTGAAACTATTTTTAATGTTTGATAGTCATCTTCCGGATCAATAAATACTGCATAATATTCGTTGCCTGCTGAATCTGTTGTTATTAGTTTTCTTGTTTCTTTATTAGATTCTTTTTTATTGGTAGTAGTGGTAGAAGAAGAATTATTATTCTTTGAATCACTACCCTTTTTATTAGTAACTAATATGTATATTAATAAACAGCTAAGAAGAACAATTATGATTACTAAAGCAAATATAAGAAGATTTTGTTTTTTATTATTATTCATACGCATTTCCTTTCTATTTTTGATTATAGCATATTTTTGACAAATAAAATATCTTATAATATACTTTTGATGTGATATTTATGAAATTATTAAATGAATCTTTAATTATAGAAAAGAAGTCTAAATTTATTGGAATGCTTTATGAAATTGACAGTAAGGAAGAAGTTTTATCTATTTTAGATAGTGTTAAATCTAATAACAAAGGATACAGACATATTCCATATGCCTATTATCTTAAGAATACCGCATCAAAAAGTGATGATAAAGAACCAGGTGGCATTGGAATGAGCTTTCTAAATATTCTAGAACGAAATAAACTAGATAATCATCTACTATTAGTAGTTAGGTATTATGGTGGTACAAAATTAGGTGCTTCTAATTTACTTAGAACATATAGCAAAGCTGCAAATAATTGCATTAATAAAGATTAGTAACATATACTTTACTAGGTGATTTATTTGACTATTTTAAAATATTTAAAGAGTATGATTGTTCCCCTTGGAATTGTATTAGTATTACCCCTTCTACTAGGAATAATAAACTTACTTGGAGTTCAAACTAATAAAGTAGTTATTCTAATTATTATGGCGATTGGTACATTTATTAGTGGCTTTTATTTAGGAAAAAACTCATTAAAGAAAGGATACTTACAAGGAGCATTACTTGGAATTATATTATCCTTAATATTATTCTTATTTAGTTTATTATTTAAAAACACATATACAGCATCTTCCTTAATATATTATATAATTATAGTTATATCTTCAATGATTGGAGCAAGCTTAGGTATACAGAAAAAACTGGATTAATTTCCAGTTTTATTTATTTTTACTATCAATAATGATTGTTATTGGGCCATCATTTGTAATACTTACTTTCATTTCAGCACCAAATACCCCAGGGTATGTTTTAACTTTTTCATTTAATTTTTTATTATATTCTTCATATAGCTTTACAGCTTCTTCACCCTTCATCGCATTTATATAACTTGGCCTATTGCCGTCTTTGGTTGATGCTTGAAGAGTAAACTGACTTATTGATAAAATCTCTCCACCTACATCTAGAATGCTTTTATTCATTACTCCGTTTTCGTCATCGAAGATACGTAGGTTTAAAGTCTTTCTTACTAGATAATCAACATCTTCGGATGTATCTTCTACGTTTACGCCAACTAAAATTACCATACCTTTTTCAATTTTATTTATTAATTTATTATCAACTTCAACGCTAGATGCAAGCGCCCTTTGAATTACTACTTTCATTTTGTTACCTCGATTACAAAGTTATTTTTTTCAATCTCTAGAATAAATAATTCTAATTGTTCTTTGCCTTTAACCTTAATATTTATTTGATAATCTAACATAGACCCATTTTCGTATTCTTTAACACTATTTATTGATACACCTTTTAAAGATGCTGCAGTTACTATTTCTAATAAGTGGTTTTGCATACTGTTTGTTTTAATAGTAAGTGAAGTATTAAACAGTCTATCTTCATCATTATTCCACTCTACTTCAATTAGTCTTTCAGTCTTATCACCTATATTTGGGCAATTTTTTTTATGAACTGATACACCTTCACCTTTTGTTATGAAACCGATTATTTCGTCTCCTGGAACTGGATTACAACAGTGTGCTATTGTTACTAAAATGTTGTCAGAGCCAGCAACGGTGATATCATTTTTATGATTCCTTCTTTTGTTAGATGAATTACGATTAACTCTTTCAAGCATGATATCTTCAATATTTTTCTTATCTCCATAAATTAAATTAATAATATACGCTGGCGTATATCTTAAAGAGCCAACACTTAATAAAAGTTCATCATAATCTTTAAGATGAAGATCATTCAAAATCTTTTCAATGTTATCATCTTTTAAAACTTCAGTAATTGACAATTTCTGTTTTCTAATTTCTTTTTCAAGTAAGTCCTTGCCAATTTCAATATAATTTTCACGATCCTTTTTAGAGAAGTATGCTTTTATTTTATTCTTAGCTTGAGTAGTTTTAACAAAGTTTAACCACTCTTTATTAGGTTTTGCAGAGTTTAACGTATTTATTTTAATAATATCCCCATCTTGTAGTTCATAGTCTAGTGGGACTATTTGATCATTTACGATAGCACCAACTGTTTTATCACCTACTCCTGAGTGAATACGATAAGCAAAATCAATTGGTGTTGCTCCTTGAGGAAGCTCCATAACATCACCTTTTGGGGTAAATACATATATAAGAGAATTTAGTATCTCATCGTAAGCATTTTTTTGGAAACTTTCGTCTGTATCATTACTAGCCATTTTGATGGTATTTCTGAAGATTTCTAGTTTTTGTTCCATAATGTTTTGAACGTTTTTAGTATGCTCTTTGTATGACCAATGACTTGCAATACCATGCTCAGCTAGTTCATCCATTTCTGGAGTTCTAACCTGTACTTCATAAATGTTATCATCACTACCAAATACTGATGTATGAAGTGATTGATACATATTCTCTTTTGGCATAGCTATATAGTCTTTAAATCTTTTTGGTACTGGTCTATATTTAGCATGAATTAAACCAATTGCTAAGTAGCAGTCTTCTTCAGTAGGCACAATAAGTCTCATTGCTAAGATGTCATATATTTCATTCCATTTGTGTCCGGTTGTTAATTTATGATAAATACTATAAATACTTTTTACCCTAGCTTTTATTTCAAATTTAATTCCATGCTCGGTTAGAATGTCACTAATGCTTTCTTTCATTTCATTTAGACTTTTTGCGAGTTCCTCAGTGCTGCCATTTAGTTTGTGTTCGATTTCTTCATACATATCTGGTTTAGTGTATTTTAAGCATAAGTTTTCTAGTTCACTTTTAATTGAGTTAATACCAAGTCTGTGAACTACTGGTACATACACTTCCATCGTAGCATTAGCTTTTTGTTTTTGTTCTTCTGGTGATAAGATGTATGCATGCCTCATTACATCTAAGCGATCTGCTAGTTTAATAATTAAAACTCTTACATCTTCAGATAAACCTACAAGTAATTTTTTTAGGTTATTACTACCACTTACACTATAGTCAGTTAATTTTAAGTGGCTTATTTTTTCTAAGTTATCAATGATATTTGCAATGTCATCACCATATTTTTCACGTACTAGTTCAATGTCTTCCTTACTAGTAAAACCATGAAGAAGTGCTGCTATTATGGATGTTGAGTCAGCATTTAGGTCGGCAATTATACCAGCAACATTTAAATAGTGCATGCTACTTTGAGCGTGGTACTCTGTACTTTCGCCAAATTTATCCGTCATCAGATGATAACTTTCCATTATTTGATCTAATTCTTCGGTTTTAAATTCGTTTTCTCTGCATTTAGATATTATGTCATTTATTTTATACATTTGGTTTATTCTCCTTTATTTATATTATGATATTTTATTAGTTCATCATCTGGAGTGCTTAGGATGTCATCAACCATTTCTCCTAGAGTGATTCTATTTTTATTACACCAATAATTGTATCTTAGATAATCCCATATTTCTTTTTCAGTTAAATTAATTTTAGAATTTCTTTCTAAGTCATCACTTTTAGTTTTTAATGCCGGAAGTAATCTGTTATAAAGTTCCGTTATTGTATTAAATTTAATTTCATCCATAAGTTCTCCTTATATTATTTAGGTTTCTCTCATATATTATTATATAACAATTTTGCTAGAAAGAAAACTGATGATTATGAGCAAGTTTATTAAAAGTACACTTATTTTAGTTATTGGCGGAATTATTACAAAATTATTTAGTTTTGTTATTAGAATTTATTTTACAAGAGTAATTGGAACTGAGGGTATTGGAATATACTCTCTTGTTATGCCAACTTACAGTTTACTTATTACAATTACTTCACTTGGGTTTCCAATTGCAATATCTGCATTAGTCTCCAGAGGTAATATTAGAGGTAAGAAAATTGTTTTTAGTACGTTACCAGTTTCTTTGATATTAAATTTTTTATTAGTTATTTTTGTTATTTTTGCAAGTAAGTTTATAAGTATTAATTTGCTTCATAATGAGGATACTTATTATCCTTTAATGGCGTTATCTTTAGTCTTACCTTTTATTTCGATTGGTAGCATATTAAGAGGGTATTTTTTTGGTAAGCAACAAATGTTGCCCCACTCTTTATCTAATGTTATTGAGCAGATATTTAAATTGTTAATTGTATTACTTGTGCTTCCTCATTTATGTAAGTATGGTCTTATAGTTACTATTTGTGGTTATATTTTAATTAGTATATTGTCTGAGACAATGAGTATTATTATCTTTCTTTTGTTTTTACCTAAAAATTTTAAGATAGAAACTAAAGATTTAAAGTCAGATCTCGGAACAATTAAAGATGTTATGAAAATTGGTATTCCTAGCGTAAGCTCACGAATTATTGGAAATATTGGTTATTTTTTTGAGCCAATTATTCTTAGTACAGTAATGCTTAGTAAGGGTTTTAGTTCGTTATTTATTACTAATATGTATGGTATTTATAATACTTATGTTTTGGGGCTTTTATTAGTACCAACATATCTGCAGATGGCAATAAGTACTTCCCTGCTTCCAGAAATAAGTAAGAATTATCAAAATCTTGATAAAGTTAAAAGAATTTTTAATAAGACACTTATTTTCTCTCTTATTCTAGGAATATGTGCTAACGCATTTTTATATTTGTTTTGTGATGAAATTTTGTGGATTGTTTTTAGAACGCATGAGGGAGTTACTTATGTTAGATTTATGGCTTTCTTCTTTAGTGTATTTTATATGGAGGCTCCAATTAATAGTACACTTCAAGCGCTTGGTAAGAATGCCTTTTTAATGAGAACGACTTTATATGGCACGATTATTAGGCTTTTATGTTTATTTGTATTTGCTTACTTAAGACTTGGAATGTTTGCCTTAATCTTAGCAGAAATTATAAATGTGTTTGTATGCGTGCTCATTAACTATACTAAACTTATGTATATTCTTAAAAAAAGACCTTGTTAGGTCTAGTTTTCTTTAATAATATCGATTGCTTTACGCATCTTTAGATCGGCTTTAATTACTTCTTCTCCACCAATCATGTTAATAACGTCATCTTCAGTTACGCCATACATTTCACTGATACGTTTAATTTCTGCTTTAACTTCTTCATCAGTTACTTCAATGTTTTCTTTCTTGCTGATTTCTTCTAGTAAGTATCTTACTTTTATTCTGTATTCTGCTTCTGGAGTGATTTGTTTCTTTAGATCTTCAATATTAGATTTTGTATATGCTAGATATTGTTCTAAAGATAAACCTTGCATTTGAAGACGATTTCTATATTCATCTACCATACGGTTAAGTTCTGCTTCAGTAATTTCTGGATTGATTTCTACTTCTAAAGTTTCAACTGCTTTCTTAAGTAATTCATCAATGTATTTGTTTTCAGCATCAGCTTTTTTATGTTCTAAAAGATGCTTCTTAATTTCTTCTTTTAGTTCTTCTTCTGTTTTAACATTTTCATAACCTAAGTCTTTATAGAATTCTTCATTCATTTCTGGTAATACACGTTTTTTTAGTCCAGTTACTTTAACAGTAAACTCAACATCTTTACCCTTTAAGTTTTCAACATAATCTTCTGGAAATTTTAATTTAAGTACTTTCTCTTCACCAATACTCATTCCAACTAAACCTTCTTCAAATCCTGGAATGAATGTATGAGAACCAATTTCTAGTGGATAATTTTCTCCACTTCCACCTTCTAATTCTTTTCCATCTACTACGCCTTTAAAGTTAATTACAGCAGTAAAACCTTCTTCTACTTTTCCTTCAGTTAGTTCCACTACATCAGCGTATTCTTCTTTTAAGTGTCCAAGTTCATGATTAACTTCTTCATCACTTACTTCAACTTTTTCTTCTTTAACACCTAAATTTTTGTATTTTCCTAATTTTACTTCTGGACGTTCAATAACAGTAAATGCAAACTCTACTTCATCCTTATTAATATTTTTAATATCAACTTTTGGTTCACATACTGGATTTAGTTTGTTATCATCAATAATCTTATGATATGCATCATTGATACACTCATCAACAGCATCCATGAATAATACTTCAATACCAAATTTCTTGATATAAACATCTTTTGGAACTGCTCCTTTTCTAAAACCATCAACCTTAATATCTTTTTTCTTCTTGTTAAATGCTCTATCTAAAGCGTTAGACCAAGCTTCGCCTTCAATTTTAGTTGTAAATTCTTTTACGTTTTTCATTCTTCTTCTCTCCTTAATTTCTTAATTATTATACTTTACTCTTAACATTTATGCAAGTGTAAGCATCCTTTTATATGTAAAAAAGCTGGCTATATTAGTCAACTTTTTCGATTTTAATCTTATAACTTCCTGTAGGTGATGCTACTTCGATTTCTTCTCCTTGTTTTTTACCAATTATAGCTTTTCCTAAAGGTGACTCATTTGAAATTTTGTTTTCAAATGGATCTGCTTCCATTGATCCAACAATACTATAAACTTCTGTATCATCGTCATCTACATATGAAATAGTTACTGTACTTCCTAAGCCAACTACATGTCCACTTTCTTTTTGAATTATTTTGGCATTTTCTAACATATATTCTAGTTCTTTAATACGTCCTTCAACTTCGGCTTGTTCTGCTCTTGCTGCGTCGTAGTCAGCATTTTCAGATAAATCACCTTGGCTTCTAGCGTCTTTAATTGCTTCAATTACTTTTGGTCTTCTAACGTTTTTTAGTTCATTTAGTTCTGTTTCTAAATCTAAGAAACCTTCACTAGTTAATAAAAATTCTTTTTTTGCCATTTAAAATATCTCCTTTGCATAATTTAAACTTTTATAAGTCTACTACAAATCATCACAAATGTCAAATACTTTTAGACGGATCATGTCACCCTTTTGTACAGGTAAATTGTCTTTGATTTTAACAATCATTTGAGCATGATTTGCTTCTTCTATTATATTCATGTCTTCGTCAAATATTTCATTAATTTGATAATCGAAAGTTTTGTTATATGGACTAATTATTTGACACACAGTCCCTTTTTTAAAGTAATTACGTTCTTCAATAGTAATTATACCATCTTGGTTATCTAAGACTAATCCTAAGAAGTCTTGATTAGAGTATTCGTTTCTAACTCCAGGATAATACTGCTCTTTTTCAGTTGGTAGTTCATTAAAGAACTGTGGTGTACTTTCTCTGTTAGCACATCTATTTAGAACGTTAAGATAGTAATTACTTATTTCTGGGGTTAATGTATTATTTAGAATATGCTCAATGATTCTTCTGTATGATAGGATAACAGTTGCTAGGTAGTAGATACCGCGCATTCTTCCTTCAATTTTAAATGAGTTAATACCAACATCAATCATTTCTTTAATATTGGGAATCATATTTAAGTCTTTAGGACATATTTGAATATCACTTGCTTCACTATTTTGAAAGCACCATCTACATATTTGAGCGCAGCCTCCCCTGTTAGCATCTCTATTAGTTACGTAGTTACTCATTATGCATCTACCACTAATACTTGTACACATTGCTCCATGAATGAAGGCTTCTAGTTCTAATCCAGTATATTCTTTTATTTCTTTAATATTATCTTTTAAGGCTTCTCTTGCTAGAACAACTCTGGTTGCTCCTAGATTTTTATAAAATAAGGCAGTTTCTTTATTAAGAGTACTTGCCTGTGTTGATACATGAAGTTCCATTTTAAGGTTTAGTTTTTTCCATAAATTCATTACGGAAATATCACTTACAATAATAGCATCTACTCCAGCGCCATCTAAGTATTTTAGATATTCTTCTAATCCTTCAAAATCTTCATCATGGAAAATAATATTAACAGTAACATATACTTTTTTATTAAGACCATGAGCTAGGATAACCGCATTTTTAATTTCTTCATTATTAAAGTTTTTAGCGTTTGCCCGTAAACTATAGTTTTGACCGCCAAAGTAGACTGCATCAGCACCATAGTTAAAGGCTACACGCATTTTTTCTTCGTCACCTGCAGGTGATAATAGTTCAATCATTTTTTGGCCTCCAATTTATATATTGTTTTATGTTCTAGAAAGCGATTGTCACATGATACTTCTTTGCCATTTAGGATTTTAAACATTTCTTCTGGAGTAATACCGGCTAAATCAAAATAGTATAGTTTTATCTTGGCATCGTTTATATCTTTTAAAATATTTATATAGTTAAATGGTGTATCCGCAAAGAAGACAGTACCATAAGAGTTTTCTACTTCTTTAAAGGTTATTTTATTATCTGGAGTTAGGTTATGATCATTTAAAGTGATGCCTTTATGTTTTTCATAGTTAGAGATAAGACTTCTTCTAGAGTACATTGCCATATTCTTGCCATAGATAGGAAGCACTATTTCTTTATTTACATTATTTATTATGTTTATAATTTCTTTTTTTGTTAGTTCATTTGAAAGACAAGCACTATCTACTAGGCTAAGCCAGTAGTTAATACTATTTGTGCTTATTACAGCATGTGAAGTGTTCCAGATAAGAGGGATATTTTTAGTAGTCATATAGACGGCAATATCTTCAAAGAAAATACCCTTAACAAAAGTTAACTTTTCTTTAATGTTATTCCAATTATTTAAAGTGTCATTATCAAATACGCGATTTACTAATAAGTAGATATTAACATCTAAACCCTTTATTTCATCTATTTTGAATGTGTTATAACCAATACTAAACCCATCTAAAGGAAAAAGGAAATTGTTTATTCCCTTTTCTTTTAAATAGCTTAATTCATTAATATTATTTATTCTTACTAATAATTTATTTAACATTTGCTCTTCTAAAGCTTACTGATAAGCCATCTCCTATATCATAATATTTTGTGATGAAGTCTTCATTTTGATTTAGAAACTCAACATATTTTTCAATTTTATCAACAATTCCTTTTAGGTTTTTGCTTTTTACTAGATTTTTATTGCTAACTAGGCCATGAAATTTTAAATTATCAGTTATAATTACACCACCTGGATTTAAATAGTTACAAAATTTTTCAAAGTATTTGATATAACCACCTTTAGCAGCATCTATAAAAATAAGATCATATGAATGCCCAGCAAGGTTTACTTCTAGTGCATCATTATAAACACACTCGATTCTTCTATCTAGACCACACTTGTTAACGTTTTTAACTGCTTCACGATATCTTTTTTCATCTTTTTCAATGGTTGTTATTTCAACAGTGCTTGTAGCGTTTGCCATAAGAATAGCTGAATACCCTATTGCCGTACCAAGTTCTAATACACTTTTTACATTATTTAGTTTAATGTATTTCATTATAAATTTAATACTATCTACTTCAATTATTGGTATATTGTTTTCTTCAGCATACCGTTCCATTTCTAGTATTGTTTCTTTCATTTTTTATCACTTCCTAATATTCGTACCAAAGTCCTTCTTTTTTTAATTTAGAAACAACTTCAGTGTGTTCTTTGTATGTTTTCATGAAGTACGTCTTTTTGTTTTTATCAGCAACAAAGTAATAGTAATCACTTTCGGTAGGTTCAAATACTGCGGCTAAACTTGCTAGTGACGGACTATCAATTGGCCCAACTGGTAAGCCAGTAAATGCACATTTACTTTCACTTCTAGTATTATAACCATTACAACTTTGTAAGTCTTTTAGAGATAAATCTCTTTCAAACCCTTTACCTACTGCATAGTATGTTGTAGCATCACTTCCTAAAGTCCAGTTATCTTTTAATCTATTATAGAAAACGCCAGCAACACCTGCTCTATCTGAGCTACTTGCTCCTTCTAATTCAATGATTGATGCAAGAGTAATAAGTTCATGAATGCTATATTTTGATAATTCAATATCCTTTTTATATACATCTAGTTTTGTTCCTAGAGTTTTAATCATTTTTTCTAGAATTTCTTCGATAGTAGCATTCTTTTTAAAGTTGTATGTATCTGGGAATAGATAACCTTCTAATGGATAATATATTTTATCATTTAGAATATCCTCAGTTACAAACCAATAGTTTTTAATTAATTTATTTAAGAATTCTTTATCTTTGCTAACTTCAATGATTTCTTCTTCGGTATATGGAAAGTTTTCACTGATTTTTTTTGCATAGTCAGCAAGACGTTTGCCTTCAATAAATTGAACAGTAATTGCTTCGTTCTCTAGAGATTTACCTTTGTTTAGAGTATCAATTATTTCATCAACACTCATGCTTTTGGAAATGTTGTATGTTCCAGCATAAAGTTCTTTATTTGAATTAAATTTAACATAAAACTTAAAGAATAAAGCATTTTTAATTAGGCCGGCTTTTTCTAGTTCGTCAGCAATTTGATTCTTTCCCATACCGGTAGGAACGTTAAATTCAATAACTTCTTCACTTTTTTTATCTACGGGTGCTAAAAAATTTATTGATAGTACGACAAAAATTAAAAGAGTAAGCGCAACCAGCGAACTTATTATGATAAGGATTTTACTAATTGTCTTCTTCTTTAACTTCATT
Source organism: uncultured Mycoplasmatota bacterium (assembly GCA_900547775.1). Taxonomy (GTDB): domain Bacteria; phylum Bacillota_I; class Bacilli_A; order RF39; family UBA660; genus CAG-533. Next base: position 29,303 of record URHW01000001.1, read on the forward strand.
ATTTGCTCCTAACTTTTCTTGTAAAGATGCTAATAAGTTTTCGATAACTTTCCACTCTTCATCATTTTCAATTACACCAAGGTTAATATCTTCACCACTTGGATCATAAGTATTCGCATATACTTTAATATTGCCATTATCATCTAGCGTGCCATCAGTAAACACGATATAACTTTTCTTAAATTCATCAGAATCAAAAGTAAATAATACTTCACACTCTAATTCTTTTCCTTCTTCATTTGTAATTGTAAATTTTCCTTTATTATCCATATTCTAACCAACTTTCCTTAGATAAGTATCAAGTATTATACATGCTGATAACTCATCAATAACATTTTTTCTTTTTGCTCTAGAGTAATTGTTTTCAATAAGTATGCTTTCGGCTTCTACCGTGCTTAGGCGTTCATCTACTAAGTTTACGGGAAGACTGCATTTTTCTTCTAATAGTTTTTTGAAGTTTAGACTTCTTTCAGATGCAAAGCCCATAGAGTTATCCATATTTTTAGGTAAGCCTAAGACTAGACAAGTAATTTTTTCTTTTTCAATTATTTTAATTACTTCGTCTCTTGCTTCTTCATATGTTTTAAAACTAATTAGTTTATATGGAGTTGTTAGGACTCCGCTTGTGCTTATTGCTAGACCTAGTCTTTTAGTTCCAAGGTCCATTGCTAAATATTTCATTTTTCTAGGTAGCCTTCTAAGATGCACATTAAAACTTTAGTGCGGTCAAATTTTGTTATTTTGTCTCTTGCTTCTTTATATGAAGATATGTAACCTGGATCCCCACTTATAAGGTATCCAAGTATTTGATTAATTGGATTGTATCCTCTTTCTTTTAGGGCGTCATATACTTCGAAGAGCATATCACTTATTTTAGCGTTTTCGATCATTTTTGTGTTATAAGTAACAGTTTTATCTAACAATTTTACCACCTCTAGACGTAATCATTTTAACATATAAAGGGTTAGATAAGCAAGGCTAATAGATATATTTTATTCTATCGAGGTATTCTTTTTTTAATGTAGGAATGTGTTTGTTTATTCCATATAAGACTACTTCAATGTTTTGATTTGTATAAAATTCGTATATTTTATCAGTTATAAGGTCAGATAAAATCATAATGAAGTCTAAGTTTTTATAATCGATATTAGTGTTGAAAACATAATTTAGAACGCCTCTTTTGTAGTTTCCTTTTGGTAAGTCTTTAATATTATTATAGTTAAATGATGTTATGTAGTAAGTGTTATTGTTATTTAAGTGCTTAGTTACATCTATTTTATCTTTTAGTTCTAAGAAGATTATTTGATTCTGATATTTATTTGTTATGTCTTCTAGGGTAGTTATATCTTTAAATTTTTTCTTTAGCTTACTATATTCCATATTTTTTACAAGTCCAAAAGAGTCAGAGACTCTTGAAATAATTGGGTCATGCATAAGGACAATTTTGCCATCTTTAGTTTCTCTTAAATCGGTTTCAAAACCATCGAATCCATTTTGAAGTGCTTTATCGAATGCTTTAATAGTGTTTTCTTTTATTTTCTTATTATCATAAAGTCCGCGGTGTGCGATTAGCATAAAAAAATCACCTAATAAATTTTATTAAGTGATTTTGTTTATTATTCGTCTTTCATATCATCAGTTAACTCTAATCTTTTAGTTACCATTAAGTCTCTTAACGCATCATCAATTGACGGAGCGTCATCTACTCCTTCATTGTTTTCGATAATATTTAATTCATCTTCTAGTTCGTTATCATTGATTTCTGTGTCATCTAGTCTTTCATCTTCGCTTTTTCTTAGTATAGGCATATCATCAGCAAGTTCCGGAGTGCCACCGTTATTGTCTTTGTTATTTTTGTTTTTATCTTTTGGTTTTCTGAAGATAAAGTATGCAGATGCTCCAATAATAGCAGCACCAATAACTGAAATTATTACTATAAGTAAAACATTACTATTACTTTTTTTCTTAATATCAGGCGCTAAAATAGCTTTAGTTGTTGTTGAAGAAGATGCTTCAAAATCTTTTCTTGTAACAGTAATATTATAAATTTTAATTTCTTTAGTTTCACTTGATGTAACAGTAATAGTAATAACATTTTCTCCTATTTTTAGGTTCTCATTACCCTTAATTTCAACTTTAGCATTTTCATCTTCTGGGGTTGCGATGATGTTTAATGTTTCGTGTTCATAATCAGTTGTTGCTGTATAGTCTAATGTATTTTTATCAAACTTTTCGTTAATAGCAAAGCCTTCAATTGCTAGACTTTTTAAGTATGGTGAACCATCTGTTGTTGGGCCTCTATAAACTAGGAATTTGTATTCAGTAGTGTTTTTTCCGTCTTCACTAATATTTTTTACGACTACTTCATTTTTGCCAACAACTAGATATACGGAGTTACCATCTACTGTGCAGCCATTTGTTGTGCAAGATACTTCAGTGTTGCATCCTTCTTCTTCACATGCGAATCTTTGGAATGTTAGTTTACGGATTTTATCGTTATCATTTTTGATTTTGTATTCAAATGCATTACTTTTAAATGTTGGTGTCATGTCAACTATATCACCATATTTAAAGGTTATTGCTGATAGTTTACTACTGGTATTTTTTGCTCTTGTTGTAGTAGTTGTTGTGTATTTTAAGACAAAATCTCTTGTAACATCTGTTCCAGTTTTATCATCAAATTTAATTTCTTTGATTGATAAAGCTGTGTTTGCTTGCTCTGGTCTTACATTTTTAACATTAATAGTTGATATAACTCCATCTTTAATTGCAGATAAAGAAGTTATCGTAATCTTCTTCCCCTCTGGCTTACGAACTAATCCATAAACATTATCAGTCAAAGATACATTTATAAAGTTAGTATCATAACTTAGAACAAACTCAATTTTCTTTACTTCTTCGCCCTCACTATTTAGTTTAATATCAACTGTACCAGTCCCATTATAACTGATACTACGATCGCCATCGAATTCTAGTTTTGCAGCATTAACATTTAGCATGCCAAATGCACCAACCAAGAACCCAATAATATATTTTTTTATTTTCATTATTTAACCTCTTTACTATTATATAATTTGATTTTATCACAATAAGCACTTATAATGCAAGGCTTATTAAATTATATTCTAAACGAGTTTTAATAGAATTTCATTCATGACATAAATTTTATTTGGATTGATAAAGAGATAACCGTCTTTATAGATTAGTTCTTTACTTTTAAGAAGTGGTTTTACTGGAAAAACATCTTGAATATTTACCCCATATTTATCAAAGAAGGTTTGTAAGTTAATGCCTTTAAGCATTCTAAGTCCTAGGATGACTTCGTACTCCATGATTTCTTCATTAGATAATAAGCTTTCTTCTTTATGATATTCTCCTTCTAAGTAGTCATTTAGGTTATGAGTATTTTCGTATCTAAAGCCATTAATGTAGCCAGATGCTCCTAGGCCAAATCCGTAATATTCTTCATTTAACCAGTATGCCATATTGTGTTTAGATTCAAAACCTTCTTTAGCAAAGTTAGATACTTCATAATGTGTGTAGTGTTTCTTTAATTTGCTACAAATATAATCATACATTTTAGCATCTAGTTCTTCATCGATATAACTTGTATTATTTAGTTTTAATTTAGTATCTTCTTCAATTATAAGTGAGTATGTGCTGATATGTTCTGGGTTTAATTTTAGAAGTTTTTTGACATCTTTTTTTAAGGTATCTAGAGACTCATTTGGAAGTGCATAGATAAGATCTAGATTGATATTATTAATACCTTTTGCTCTTATCATGTTTAGTTTTTCTTCAAGATCTTTGTAGTCCATTTTTCTTTCCATGAATTCTAGGTTTTCTTTATTAAAAGATTCGACGCCTATGCTTAAGCGGTTTATACCATTTTTAATTAAATATGTTATAAGTTCTTCAGTAATATCTTCGGGATTACATTCAAAGGTAAATTCACAATCAGTACTTTTTTTAAAGATACTTACGATATTAAATAGTTTATCTAATTCTTCATTTGTAAGGCATGATGGAGTTCCACCACCAATGTATATTGTGCTTATTAGTTCATCCATATAACTGTCTTCTACTTCTTTTTTTAATGCTTCAAAATAATTTTCGGTAAATTTTGGTAAGTGATACATTTTACAGAAGTCACAGTATGAGCAAATGTTCTTACAAAAAGGAATATGTATATATACGTGTTTCATTTTACCACCATAACAAGTATATCAGCGTTATCTTTCTTTGTAAACGGAAAAAGTACCACGTGGTACTTAAAGTTCTATGTGATCAATGTCGTCAACTAAATCTAATTGATTTTCTAGAATGGTTTTTAATCTTCGTTTAAAGGTGATAATATTACGGCGAAGTTGCTCGGTTTCTCTTTGAGTCTTTTCTGCTTCTAGTAAAGCATTATTGACAATTCTTGAAGCGTTTTTCTTAGCATCATCAATTAATCTACTAGATTCATCTCTAGCCATTCTTTTAATTTGATTAGATGCGTCTTCAGCAACTAGGATTGCTTTATTAAAGGTTGCTTCCATATTTTTATATTGTACTAAGTCATGTTTTAAAGTCTCAATCTCAAGATCTTTTTGTTTTAACTGATTAAGCATGTTATCAACTTTTACAATACAATCATCAACAAATTTATTAACTTCTTCTTTATTATAGCCACGCAATGACGTGCTAAATTTTTCCATAATATCACCTTCTATGGTTTACTAAAACTCTATTTCATCCATTTTCTTTTCTGGCTTGTCTGTGCCTTCAGTCATTTTACCCTGAACTGTTACATTTTTAGGCGTACATAGATAAATACCATTACCAAGTTTTTGAAGATCACCACCAATAGCATAAATGCAACCTGTTAAAAAGTCAATGATACGCTTTGCTTGATCTGATGTTACTCTTTTTAAGTTTACGACTACACTATTACGTTTTTTTAGATGATCAGCAATTGTTTGACTTTCTGAGTAAGCACGAGGCTCAACTAGAATCATTTTATTACCATTATCATCGTCATCTTTTATATCTTTACCACTAACCATATAAAATTCTTCTTCTACGTTAGATGATAAATTATCTTCTTCATCTCCAAATATTGCTTTTTTTAAATTAAATGCCATAAGCATTCCTCCTTATGTTATTCTAAATCTATTCTAACATACTTTTTTTATATTTTAAAGATGAAAAAAGCACGAATTGTACTTATTTAGTTTTTTATTTGTTTAGGTTCGTCTGTGTACTTGTAATTTAAAGCATTTTGATTAGTTACAATAGGAGCACCTAATTTTGATTCTAAGTCTTTTCTAGTGTTATTAGCAACTTCACCACCATCTTTCGCAACTTTTCTATTCTGACTTAGTCCTTGTGGTTTATGTTTTTTAGCAAGTTCTCTTGTAGCAGTTTCACCAATATCTGCAAGTAAAATCTCTAAATCGGTCATATTATCTCTTAAATTTTCTTTTCTAAGACCTTTATATTTTTTATATTCACCAGCGGTTTTACCAGACCACGCTTTGTAGATATCATTTGTTAAAATTGCAAATTCTGTTTCTGTATAAACACCATTTTCTTTCCATACATCAGTAAGCTTCTTTCTGTCCTGTAAAGCTTTGATTCTTTTAATAATCCATTCTTCATCATATCCTTTAGCACGGTATAAATCTATTGAACGCTGGATTGCTATAGAAGGGTCAAATGTTTCATCAATTCTTTCACTACCTAAACGTGCTAACCACTGTTTTATTGGTTCTGCATTCTTGCTAGGTATTGATTCAATTATTCTAAACATGCCTTCAATATCAACGACATCTGTATTGTAATACTTACCATCTGAGGATTTTAATTTCAGTTGGTGACAATTTGTCACCGACTCATTTCCTTCTCCTTTTAATCGTTGCTTTAATTTATTCCAATATTTACGTCCATCACTACTTTCTGTAATAGCACTAACTATATCAACAACACTGATATAGTATTTTTCTTCTTCATCATCCCATACTGTCCTTATTGTTTCGGTATTAAATATTTTATTTATTAAATGCATTTTATCTTGTTTCATTTTCACCATCTCCATTCTTTCAATTAATTTAATAATCTATTTGCAAGTAATTTTATTATTAACATTCTTTTCTTTTTCTATTTCTTTTAATGATTTTTTTGGTGTTGGTAAATCTTCAGGCATCGTACCACCAAGATTTTTAATCGTATCTCTTACCGCTTTACCAACTTTATAATGAGTATTTGTAGCAACTTGTTCATTTGGTTCTTCTTGTTTTTCAAGTAGTGCTTCTGTTTGCGTTATTCTAAAAATATTTGCGCCTAACTCAGCGCTTCCCATATTATCAAGTATATCTTCTCTATATCTTAATCCTTTTCTTTTAGCAATATCATCGGCAGTTTCACCATTATATAATCCTTTATAACCAGCATTTGTAAATCTATCAAAGTTTTTTACGCCTTTTTCTCTTGCAATTTTATAAAGTATTTTATTTCCATCTTTTGTTTGTTTTCGCCTATATAATCTTTTTTCATCTTCAGTTAACATAGAATATTCTTTTTCAGTTAATTCTTGTTTTCTTGTTTGAATTGCAAAATAGGTTTGTCCTAAAGCTACTGCTTCGAATTTCGGATTTGCATTTTGTACAATTAAATAACAAGCATATCTGCTTAGTTTGTAATCGATTATAGACTTAGTAGAAACCCCCGTTTTTACAATTTTGGGGTAAACTCCAAAATTGGAATTTATTTGGTTATTACTCTGTGAACAAGCAATCTGTGCTTTCTCAATTACTGCTGAAAATAGTCGCCATTCTTTATAACCAAGCATTGTTTGCAATTCTCGTGCATACCAATATTCATTGCCATATTCATCAATATGTTTTATGTTTTCAAAAACATTTTCATTATAATTACTTATCTCGTTCATTTTACCTCCCATTCATTTCTTCTTTTGTGTCTAAATAAATCTTTAGAATAGAGATGAATAAATCTTCTTTTTGCATATTTGTGAGTTCTTTACTTTCAAATAATATTCTTGCTTTTTCGATTAAATCTAAACACTCATCAGTATTTTCAGATAGCATAAAATAAGTGATATCCACTTTAAAATACTCGCAAAGTTTTTCTAATTGCTTTAAAGTTACATTTCTTCTTCCTGCTTCTAAATTAGAAATTTGTGCTCTACTTAAATTTAGCACTGATGCAATGTCATCCTGTTTAAGCTTTTTTCTTGTTCTTAATATTTTTATTTTTTCACCAAAATTATTCATATTTCAACCCTCCAAGTGGATTATAACTTATGCATTTCATCTTGTAAACTAGGTAACCATAATGTTTCAAAAATGTTTCAAAAAAAAGCACATCTCAGTGTGCTTAGAATTTAATCTTATTATTAATATAATTTTTTACTTCATCAAGTTTTAGTGTAATTTGTTCCATTGTATCTCTATCTCTTAAAGTAACTGTACCATTATTAATTGTTTCATCATCAATAGTAATGCAGTATGGAGTACCAATAGCATCACTTCGACGATATCTCTTACCGATAGAGCCAGCTTCATCTAATTGACAAGTAAATTCACTGCTTAACTGTGCATATATCTCTCTAGCTTTCTCACTATGTAACTTTTTAATTAGTGGTAAGATTGTTAATTTAACTGGTGCAAGGTATGGATGAATTTTTAGTACTTCTCTTTCATCATCCCCTACTTTTTCTTTAGTATATGAGTTGCATAAAATTGCAAGTAGTAGTCTATCTAAACCTACACTAGGTTCAATTACATAAGGTAAATATTTTTCATTTGTTTCTGGATCAACTGTTCTTAGGTCTTCTTTGCTGTGCTCCATATGAACACTTAAATCATAATCTGTTCTATCAGCAATTCCCCAAAGTTCTCCCCATCCAAATGGGAATAAGAACTCAATATCAGTTGTTGCCTTGCTATAGAAAGCTAGTTCTTCTTTAGCATGATCTCTATATCTTAAGTTTTCTTCCTTAATTCCTAGATTTTCTAAGAACATTAAGCAGTAATCTTTCCAGTATTTAAACCATTCTAAATCTGTGTTTGGCTTGCAGAAAAATTCAAGTTCCATCTGTTCAAATTCTCTAGTTCTAAAAATAAAGTTTCCTGGAGTAATTTCATTTCTAAAAGCTTTACCAGTTTGAGCTATACCAAAAGGTACCTTTAATCTCATTGCTCTTTCAACATTTTTAAAATTAACAAAAATTCCTTGTGCTGTTTCTCCTCTTAAATATACAACGTTTTTAGTATCCTCTGTTACTCCCATAGAAGTTTCAAATAAAAGATTAAACTTACGAATTGGCGTAAATTCAGTGCTTCCACATGTAGGACATTTAATACCATGTTCCTTAATGTAGCTTTCTAACTTTTCATTAGCCCAACCATCACCAGTTTCTTCACCTTTAGTAAAATCTTCGATTAATTTATCTGCTCTATGACGCGCTTTACATCTTTTACAATCAATAAGTGGATCTGCAAATGAAGCAACATGACCTGAAGCCACCCAAACATTAGGATTCATTAAAATAGCAGCATCTAATCCATGGTTGTATGGATTTTCTTGAATGAATTTCTTTTTCCATGCACTTCTAATATTTTCTTTTAGTAGTGTTCCTAAAGGGCCGTAATCCCAAGAGTTTGCTAAACCACCATATATTTCACTACCCTGAAATACAAATCCATAATTTTTAGCATAATTAACAATTTCATCCATATTATTTTTCATAAATTCCTCCTTAAATTAAAAAATGAGAACAAAGCCGTATGGGCGAAGGTACTCGCTGTTCCACCATACTTTGTTCTCATTAGTCTTTATAGCTGATAGGATTCCATCCCCGTCTTCGCTTGATAAATGTATTATACAATCTAATTATATTTATTGCAAGTTATTTTACAATGTAAGGATCTTCTGATGTACCAGTTCCGCCAGAAATTTCAATATTTGATACAAGAGAAATGGCAGGCCGCACGCCGTAGTAGTCCTCGCTCACGCCATGAGGACTCAAGACACCAAGGCTTCCACCGCCGCACCAACCGTAAGCGTAGCCATAATTGAAGGAATTAGGAGACAAGGACCACCAGGAAGCACCTGTTGCATTTTCCTGTAAATAATTAACAGAATTGTATGAACTATTAGCATATCCAGCAAATGCAATTTCATCTGCCATTAATAATCCAATCTTATATGCTAAATTACCATTACCATTTGCTGTATCACTTACTGTGAACTTTGATAATTTGCCACCATTATTATCATTTGAACATATTAGGCTTGGGCTTACATACGTTGTAACACCATCACCATAAATTCTGTTATCTGCTCCATATCCAGTTACATTAGTTCCATATCCTAAACCTGTTCCATATGTAGAACCACTTGTATAAGTAGTGAATGTACTTTTATCATTACACCATATTGTATCTGCTAGTTTACTTTCATATGATGCCAAATTATTTGTGTACCAAGTTTCTAAATTTGTAAGTATTGTACTTTTATTAGTATTTGCATGTGTACTTGCATAATCGGAAGCACCTGTTGTTCCATACATCAGTCCAATATAAGCATTATCATTGTCGCTTGAATTAAATGCACTTCTATATCTAGTACCAGAATATCTTGCAAATGCTGCAGTTGTACTATTATTTGCAGAAGAGCATGGATTAGATGAACTGCTTATATTATCATTATGAAGTACTAATTTAACTGAACCATCGCCAGTTATTCTTACGATTCGCCAGCATTTATTTGCAAACTGTACATAATTGTTTTTAACGGCTCCTCTAAAGTAATAGGTCGTTCCATAATCATCATCTGTACTTGCGAGTAATGCTTCAGTTGTATTTTTATTTGAAGTGATTTGCTTATAAACAAAACTACTTGATGTAGCACTTACTACATAATACACACTACTTAAATTTGTTGTAGTTACCATTGTTCCAACTGTACTTGAACCAGCACGATATAAAAAACTATCTGGCAAATATTTTCCAACTAAACTAGAATATGAATTAGCATATGTATCACTTGTTACTGCTGTTCCAGTCAAATTAAAGTTTGAACCATTAGCTGTCCAGCCTGTACCATAAGTTATATAATATGCTTGATATGTTGATGATACACTTGTAGTTTGACTTTCAACATCATCTAAAACATGTGCACTTACTTCTTTACCAGGAATAGTTAGCGGAGTTTGCACTTTATTATTATCTCTTAACAATGCAAGTAGTGTTCCTTTTTTAGCTTCTAGCCAGCCTTCTGGTGCAGGAATTGTGCTTGCTTCTATCCCTATAGTATAAGAAAATGATTTGCCTAAATCCGGGGTTTGATCTTTATCTAAGTTTACATACTTTGCAGTGATGGTGTATGTATGTGTTGCTCCTTCTGCTATCGTGATTGATGGTGAAATTGTTCTTGTTGTCGTTCCTACTGCCTGTTCAGCCACACTCGTTCCACCATCAGCACTTGCTATAGAAAATGTTAGCCCACCTTCTACAAATTCGTTTGTTATGTTTGATATGTTTAATTTGTAGTATGTGTCTGCCTCTCCATTGTTTGTTACAGTAAATGTTTTAGTAGCACTCCATCCTGGCATGATGTTTGATGATGTTATAACGCTTTTGCCATCTGTGTATACTAGACTTAGGTTTGCTCCTGTCCCTTCGATTGATGGGTCTGTTTCACCATTTTTAATAAATGCACTAAAGAAGGCATATGATAGTCCTACTACTGCTAATACTAAAAGAACTATTGCTCCTATGATTGCTATTATGTTTGGTTTTTTATCTTGGTTTTCCACTATTATCACCTATTGTTAATTTTACTAAATTTTTTTAAATATAACAAGGGTTATTATCGATTTCGATGTTTACTTTGGTGTTTGTTTTATATATTGTATCTAGCTGAGTTAATGCTTCTTTTATTTTGTCAAAGTTTTTGTATTTTAAAATTATTTGAAATCTGTAGATGTTTTTTACTTTAAACATTCTGGCAGTTGTTGGTCCGAGGATGTACGTATTTTCTAAGTTTTTTCTTAAGTATGTGCAGGCTTTAGTTGCTTCTTTACTTGCTTCATCATAGTCTTTTGATGCGATTTTAATTGTTGTAATATAAAAATATGGCGGGTATTTAAGTTCTCTTCTAATGTTCATTTCGTATGTATATAAACCTTTATAGTTGTTTTGTTTTACTAAATTTAGAGTTTCGTTATCTTTGTTAAATGTTTGTAAAATTACTTTACCATCGCCATTTTTCCTACCTGCTCTACCAGATACTTGGGATAGTAAACTATAGGTGTATTCACCACTTCTAAAGTCTGGAACGTTTAGTGACTCGTCGGCATTTATTACACCAACTACGGTTACATTTGGAAAGTCTAGTCCTTTACTAATCATTTGAGTTCCAACAATTATATTTACTTCACCATTTTCAATCATTTGGATATATTTTTCGTGACTACCTTTTCTTGTCGTTGTGTCGGCATCCATTCTTAAGACCTTGGCTTTAGGATATTTTATTTTAATTTCTTCTTCTAGTTTTTCAGTTCCTAATCCTAGTGATGTTAAGGCTTTTTCTTTGCATTCAGGGCAAATGCCATTATAAAGAAGTGTGTAGCCACAGTAATGACATCTTAGGTTATTACTTGTTTTATGGTACGTTAGAGTTATATCACAATTAGGACATTTATAGGTATAACCGCAGTTTCTACAAGTTACGAATGTGTTAAAGCCTCTTCTATTTAGGAATAGCATTACTTGTTTATTATTGTTTAAAGCTTCTTTAATTTCTTTATCTAAGGCTTCACTTATGGTGCTGTTTCCTTTTTGATATTCTTCTTTCATATCAACTATTGTTATTTCGGGAAGTTTTGCTTTACCAATACGATTTTGAAGTGTTAAAAGTGTGAAAACTCCTTTTTGAGCTCTAGCCATTGATTCAAGTGATGGAGTTGCACTACCAAGTACAACCGGGCATGAGTGGTATTTACTACGCCATAAGGCTACATCTTTAGCATTGTATCTAGGGTTATTTTCTTGTTTATAATTTGATGAGTGTTCTTCGTCAATAATGATAACACCAATGTTTTCTAGAGGCGTGAAGATCGCACTTCTAGTCCCTACTACTACGCTTACTTTTTTATCCATTATTTTATGATATTCATCATACTTTTCACCATCAGATAAAGCTGAATGAAATACGGCAACACTACTTCCAAAGTGGTTATAAAATCTTTTAATTATTTGAGTTGTAAGGCTTATTTCTGGTACTAATAGAAGCGCAGTTTTTCCTTCTTTAATTATGTTATCAATGATGTTTAGATAGACTTCAGTTTTGCCTGATCCAGTTATGCCATATAAGAGGAAGGTTTCTGATTTTCCTTTAGAGTTTATTACTTTATTCGCCACTTCTTGTTGTTCTTCAGTTAAAGTTACGTTATGTTCGTTTTTTTCAGCGTTAATTCTGTATTTTGGCTTTTTGATTATTTTTACTAGGCCTTCGTTTTCAAGGATCCTAGCGATTGCTGATGAGACTTCTGTTTTAGGTATAAGGTCTCTTTTTTGAAGGTCTGTTAGCAGTTCTATTTGTTTTCTTGCGGTTTTGTGTTTTTCAATATAATCTTTAGGATCTGTGTTTAATGATACATACTCATCATATTGCTGATAATTAGTATTAATAGTTTTAACTTTCATGCTCGCTGGAAGCATTGCTTGGTATGCACTTATTTGAGTACATAAGCATGTTTCTTTTAGGTAGACGCCTAAACTCATTAGTTCGTCATTTAAAGTAAAGGCTTCGTCTGTTATGTTTATGATTTCTTTAAGGTTATCCACAGAGCATTCATCTTTAATGTTTGTCACAAAACCATTTATTTTGGTTTGTCCAAAAGGGATTAGTACTTTCATACCCTTTTTTAATTTACCAAGTAAATGCTCTGGTACTTTATAAGTGAATGTTTGATCTATTGCTTTAGCACTATATTCTGTTAAGATGTCTGCGTACATATTAAGCCTTCTTTCCTTTTTATATTATACCCTATTTTTATTTTTAATAAAAGTATTTTATAAAATATTTGTTCGCACTATTACCAATTATTACCAGTTGAATTCTTAATACAATTGTTCTATAATTTAGATGGAGGTGCAAAGATGAATGATTTATATGTTAAGAGAAATATTATTGCGATTGATTTAAAGAGTTTTTTTGCATCTTGTGAGTGTATTGATAGAGGGTTAGATCCTTTTACTACTCCCCTTGTGGTGTGTAATCCTAAGCAAAAAGGTGCGATTACTTTAGCAGTTACGCCTTATTTAAAACAGTTTGGAGTTCCTGGTAGATGCCGAATTTATGATATTAATAAGTATAAGTTTCCTAGAGGAACAGTTATCATGAAAGCCCCACCCAGAATGAGTTTATATGTAGAAAAAAGTAAAGAAGTTATTGAGACTTATTTAGAATTTGTATCTAAAGAAGATATGCATATATATTCAATTGATGAAGTATTACTTGATGTTACGTCTTATTTAAAGATGTATAAACTTACTGATTATGAACTTGCGTTAAAAATTCTTAAGAGAATTAAGGAGAAAACTGGGCTTACTGCTACTGCAGGAATTGGTCCTAATTTAATGATGGCTAAGGTTGCGATGGATATAGATGCTAAACATGTTAAAAATAATATAGCAAAATGGACTTATGATGATGTTAAGACTAAGCTCTGGGAGATTACTCCCCTATCTAAGATGTGGGGTATTGGCTCTAGAATGGAAAGTAATTTAAATAAACTTGGGCTTAAAAAAATTGGCGACATTGCCAAATATGATAGATATAAACTTAAAGAGAAGTTCGGCGTCATTGGTGAAGAATTATGGTATCATGCAAATGGAATTGATTTATCTAAGATAAGTGATTTTAATTATGCACCTAAAGATAAGTCAATTAGTCATAGTCAGGTTCTTTTTAAGGATTATAATGGAGATAATGTTATTCTGATTATAAAGGAAATGTGTGATGTGTTAACCAAAAGATTACGTGCAATGAATAAGTGCACTAAGGTTATTAGTTTTGGTATTGGATATTCTAGAAGTGTTGGTGGTGGATTTTATCATTCTTTTAAGAGAGATGTACCAACTAGCGATACGAAAGAAATTTGTAATGATTGTTTAAGGATATTTGATAAGTATTATGAAGATTTACCAATTAGAAAAGTGTCTATTGCTTTAGGTGGCCTATCTGATGATACGGGGATGCAACTTAATTTATTTGAAAGTATTGAAGAGAAAGTACATAATAAAAGTAAAGATAAAGTTGTTGATAGTATTAAAGATAAGTTTGGGGCTAATAGTATTATAAAGGCTTCTAGTCTTTTGCCCGACTCTACTGCTATTGAAAGAAACAAGAAAATTGGTGGTCATAGTGCGTGATCGTGGTGAAATTAAATGGGCTCCTTTTAATTCAGTAATCAATGGTAAATATATAGTTTCAGAGATCGAAAAAAAGAAGAAAAGAATAAATAAACCCATGCTTTCTGATGAACAAGTTAGTTATATTGAAAAAGCAATCTTGGAAGCGATGACTGATGGCGTTATGGTTGATTTAACTTTTTATAAGGAAGGTTTTTTGTATCATGATAAAGCCACTATTTTAAGAGTTGATAGTGCTCTTAAAAAGATTTATTTAAGTAATATGCATGTTTTATATTTTTGGGATATTATTAATATTAGAACTATTGCTTATTGATATAATGTGTTATACTAGAACTCATGGGTGGTTTTATGAGAAAATTCTTTTTAGATGATGTTTATATAGGGGTTAAGGAAAAACTTGGGGAAACTGATTTTAATTTTGATGGAACTGAAACAGAAAGGTATTCTTTTGGTTTTTATGAATATGTTGGAAAGTTTTATGATAAAAAGTTTGCTAGAGATTTAACTTGTTATCTTGAAGTTAGTACTGGAAAACCTATATATGTAGATAAGTATGGGAATACTTGTCCTTTTGCCGGAACAACTCCTAGTATAAGATCTTTTAGATATTTAAAAAGACTTCCCGATTTGATTATGGTAGGTTTTGATGAATCACTTAAATGCCCGAATAATTATTCTTTTGAGCAAATGGATTTACTTAGAAGATGTGCATCTGTTGTTTCACATTATGATAGGCTTAGTGATACTGATGAACATGTAAGTAAATTAGCGTCATTTTTTATAAATGTATATTTAAAAACTTATGGAAATCCGCTTAAAACAGAAACATTTATGATAGAAGAAAATGCTAGAAAGGCCCGTGAAAAGTTTGTTGTCATTAAATAAATTGTGATTTTTGATAGTTTTGGTTTAATTTTACTTGATTTTAGAGTTTGGTTATGCTAGAATTATCTTGTTGCTTGGGGAATTAGCTCAGTTGGTAGAGCATCACGCTTGCACCGTGAGGGTCAGGAGTTCGAGTCTCCTATTCTCCACCAAGATTGAATATGAGAAACTTGAAAAAGTTTCTTTTTTTTGCTATAATGTATTTGTCAAGGAAACTTGCATATAATAAAAAAGAGGAACATTTGATTTTGCAAGTGAATGTCGCCTCATATAGTTGAGTTAGACACTCTATCAATGCTGAAGAGTGTCTATTTTTTTATCGCTAGTACCAACAAGGTAGAAAGTAATAAAATGATAGCGATGAGCCTTAGAACTTTTAAAATAAAAGTTTTGTTTTTCATCTTTATCTACCTCCTTTCTTTTTCAAGATTGGAGGCTGACACTCACATCAAATGTTCCTAGCAAAATTATATTATACTTAAGTTAAGAAAACAAGAGAAAGAAGGAAAATTCTTATTACCGCCTTATAAAATTATAAGACATAAAATATTGATTGTATTTTAAGTATTTTTTAGAAAATTATGATTATATATTTGTCAGTTATTTTTATATTTGTTATAATGAACTTATCAAGAGTTTTTTAATAATAAAAAAGGGAAATACTTAACTTTGCTGTGTTGAGTTTTTCCCTAAGTAAATTATATTTATTTAAGTCTGTAATATAATATTGTTTTAATACTTCTTTTATTTTATATATTTTTATCTTTATTAACACTACTATTTAGTTTACTTCCCTCATATTCTTTTTCAGTAGCGTCATCATCTACTACTAAAAGAACATCACCATAAGTAAAATCAATGTTGTTTTTTATAGCTAATTTCACAAAATTTATAATTGCTCTGTCTCTTAACTCTCTTAATAAATCTGCATCTAGTCCATATTTTTTGTTAAAATCGCTTTCTTCTAGACTCATAGGAATTACTTTTTGGGGATCAATTCTTAAAGAAATGCCGTCTTTTGAAGTTTTTCTTATTAGTTCATCATATTTTTTACTCATAATATTCCTCTTTTCTAAAATTTCAAAAAAAGAATTGTCATCAGACAATTACTTTAAAGCTTCTAATAGTTCTGCTTTTTTCATTGAAGTATAACCTTCAATATTCTTTTCACTAGCTAATTTTTTAAGTTCAGCTACTGTTAATTTAGATAAATCTGTAGTTTCTTCTTTAACAGTTTCTACCTTCTTTTCGGCTTTTTCTGCTTTTGGTGCTACACCATTATTAGCATTTTCAGCCATTTTAACTAGTTCAGCAAAATATTTAGGATTATCGATAGCTACTTCAGATAACATTTTACGATTGATTACGATTCCTGCTTTTTCTAAACCACCAATGAATTTAGAGTATGAAATGTTATTTTCACGACATGCAGCATTGATTCTTGTAATCCATAGTTTTCTGAAGTTTCTCTTATTTTGTTTACGATCTCTAAAAGCATATGCTCCACTATGGAAAGTTTGTTCTTGAGCAGTCTTATATAAACGATGTTTACTTCCAAAGTAACCTTTAGCAGCTTTTAATACTTTTCTTCTTCTATTTTTAGATACGTTTCCGCCTTTAACTCTTGCCATTTATACCACCTAGATAACAGATTTTAATCTGCTAGCTTCTCCTTTCGCTAATACTCCCTTACTTCTTCTTTGTCTGATTGCTTTACTAGTATCTTTACCAGTCTTATGATTGCCACCAGAAACTTTATATGTTAGGGTTCCATTTTTCTTTTTCTTTAATACTTTGCTTGTTGCCTTATGTGTTTTTTGTTTTGGCATAATAATTCCTCCTTATTTTTTTGGTGCTAGTATCATTGTCATTGTTCTACCTTCAAGTTTAGGTGCTGATTCTATTTGAGCTACTTCTTCTAGTTCAGTAGCAAGTTTCATAAGTACGTCTTTACCTAACTCAGTATGAGCCATTTGGCGTCCTTTGAAACGTAGGGTTGCTTTAATTTTGTGACCTTTTTTTAAATATTCTTCAGCATTTTTCTTGCGGGTATTGAAATCTCCAATATCAATGGTAACTGAGAATTGGTATTCTTTCATATCACGGTTGTTTGCTCTTTGATTTTTAAGAGCCTCTTTTTGTTTCTTTTGTTTTTCATAGCGATATTTGTTGTAGTCCATAATTTTACCGACTGCACGCTCACTATTACCACTCATAAGAACTAAGTCTAAACCAGCATAATTCGCTAATGTTAGGGCATCTTGTAATTTTTTAGTTCCCATTTGTTCTCCGTTTGGTCCAATTACCATTAATTCGCTTACTCTAATGTTTCCATTAATTGGTAAGTCATCTTTTTTGACATTTGCTATACTAATACACCTCCACACTTATGCATCAAAAAAGTGAATACAATAGTATCCACCATAAAAACCAGTTTGCGGCTTTTGACCTACTCGCCTATTTGCAAGTCAGGTGGACGTGGATACATCGCTTTCCTTTTAGACACGAATATTATACCATTTTTATACTTGTTGTCAAGTAATATTATGGCTTTTTTATTTGTTTTATGCATCTTTTAGGATGTTTTCTAGTTTTTCTTTAGTAAGCCCTTCTTTATTTCCATACTTATCATAGATTACCTCTTCTTCTGGGTCTGTAATTAATCCCAAATTTAAAGTTATGCTAGGATCTCTAAAAATAAGTATTCCCGTATGTTTTTTAATTATATCTTCTAAGTTTAGTTTTTCTAGTATTTGAGGATTATCTATTACTAAAATGTTTGCTTTATTTATCATGCTTAATGCTATGAAGTTTTTTGTTTCTCTATTAATATCTTTTCCGATTGATAAGCCACTTACCTCTTCTTTTGTAATAATCAGTTTTTCATAATTATAAAGGTTTCCTACATTAAAGAAGTCACCAAAGTTATAGTCGTTAAATGTTTTGTTTGTATTGTTTACTTTTACTCCCATAAAATCACCAGTTATATTATAAATAATTTTAAGGAAAAGTGCCATACTATTTTTAGTGATATTATGAATGTTTTCAAATATATTAATGATACTTTTAAGGATACGCCTGATTTAGTCGAAAGAAAGATTAAGTATTCTTTTTCATGTGTTCATATTTATTATATCGAGACAATTTGTTCTTCAGAGCAAATTAATAATTTTATATTAAAGAATTTAACTAATCCAAATGGTCTGCGAAGATTTAAAGATATTCTTGCTGGGCCTAATTTTAAAGAAATAGATTTAGGGAGGCTAGAGTTTTATTTATATAATGGTTTTACGGCTTTAGTTTATAAGGGTAAAATTTATGTTATTGAGACAAAGGCTAGTTTGGATAGATCGGTTAGTTTTCCAGAGATGGAGCAAGATTTATATGGTGCTAAGGATGCTCTTTTAGAGAATTATCAAAAGAATATTGGGCTTATTAAGAGACGTCTAAAGTCATCACATTTAAAAACTAAGGAGTATAAGCTTGGTAGGTTTACGCAGACTGCTACAGGAGTCTTGTATGTAGATAATATTACGGATATGTCTCTTGTTAAAAGGATTGATGCATTACTTAATAAAATAGATACAGATTCAGTTATAGATGTTGGAGAATTAAAACAGTTTCTAACTATGGATAAAGGTAATGTTTTCCCACCTACTAAACTTACGGAAAGACCTGATGTGATTGTTAAGGCTTTACTAGATGGCAAGGTTGTTATTGTAATGGATACATCACCCTTTGCAATAATTTTACCAGCTGTACTAGCAGACTTTATTAACCCAATTAGTGATAAATATTTATATCAAAGGAATGCGAATAATTTAAAAATTTTAAGAATGATATGTTTCTTCCTGACAATATTTACCCCAGCATTTTATATAGCAATTATTACATATAACCAAGAAACAATACCAGCTTCGCTTCTTACTAATTTCATTACACAAAATGAAGGCATTCCTTTTCCAGCCACGATTGAAACATTTTTTATGATTTTTATTTGTGAAATGCTTAGAGAAAGTGATATAAGGTTCCCCAATAATTTTAGTTCTTCAATCAGCATATTAGGAGCACTTATTTTAGGAGATGCAGCAGTATCTGCTAATATTGTTAGCCCAATTATGATTATTATTACAGCACTTACCTTTATTTCCAGCATGATTTTTAGTAACGTTGAACTAAGTGGTGCTATTAGAATATGGCGTTTTATAACAATGATTATTGCTTCTTTTTATGGTCTTTATGGAGTAGCGCTATCATTTATATTCTTTATTGTAAGTTTATCTAGTTATAGTTCTTTTGGTCTACCTTATACATTTCCCGTTGTGCCATTTAGTCTTCCTTATTTAAAAGAAACTCTTTATGAAAGTGATATTCATGATAATAAGAAAAGAAGTCCTTATTTAACTAAAAATATTAGAAAGCAGAGATAATATGAAAAAACTACTAATTATAATATTTTGTTTACTCATTAGTGGATGTAATAATTATAGAGAACTTAATAACATTGCAGTGGTCTCTGCCTTAGGAATAGATTATAAAGACAATATGTATAATGTAAGCGTGCTTGTTAAAGATAACGCTAAAAATGACGAAAATAAGACAAGTATTTACACCTATGAAGGTAAAAGTTTAGATGAAGCAATTAAAAAAATTGGCCTTCTTGCATCCAAAACTTTGTATTTTATAGATTTAGATGTATTAGTAATTAGTAAAAATGCAACTAGTAAACTTCAAAACATAATGGACTATCTTTCTAGAGACAACAACGTTGGCGTAAACTTTTACATACTTTGTGATAACAATTTTGAAGATAGTTTTAAACTAATGCAGAACAAAGATAATGTCTATGGTGACTACGTTAAAGGAATCCTACAAGACAATTATAATAATATAGTTAAAATGAAATATATTCCATTCCTACAAAAATTCTTAAGTCCATATTACGACGTTATTATCCCAGTTGGTTATATCAATAATGATAATTATTTAATAGATAAAGCAATAATCTTTAATAATAAAGAAGTTACCAGCACCATAGATTTTGAAAATATCCAAATATACAATATACTAAATAATAGTAATATGACCTATTTATTTAATTCATCCATTAATGATAAAGAATTTACATTTAAAGGAGTGAAAGTTAAAAGTAATATTAGTTATGATAATAAATTTATAATTGAAATAGATGCAAATGGTATATTAGATGAAATGAGTGATATTGATCTAAATAACAAAAAAAACATACAAGAAATAACTGACAACATTAATAAAGAAATTAGTGATAAAACTAAAGAGTTTACTGATAAACTTATTTTAAACAATAGTGATATACTAGGATTTAAGAAAATTTATTATAACAAAAAAAGAAGTAAACTTAAAAGTATAAACAATATTAAATATGAAGTTAAAGTTAAAGTTAGTTTAAATCGTAAAGGCCTTATATTTTATTCATTAGGGGGTGAATATGAAAAATCAAGATAATTATGGAGCACTCCAATTTATACTTAGTCTAGCTTTATTTATGGGAGCAGGAATATCTAATTTACTCACAATTAGTAAAAGTGATGTTTGGATATGTATAATACTAGGAACCATTCTCGGATTTATAATTCTTAAAATTTTTAGTAAATTAAATAGCAAAGGGCTTAAAATAACCTCTTATATTAGTAATATAGTAATACTATTTTTTGGTCTCTTTGGTACAACTAAATTAATATCTTCTATTTATTTATCTAGCACTCCTAGTTATATTATTATGATACCTAACATACTACTTATTATATACACAGTAAAACAAGGTTTTAGCTCTTTTTTAAGAAGTACTAACACTTTATCTATCTTTCTTTTAACACTTATATTATCTACTGCTTTCATGCTTCTTCCAAGTATAGAAATAGATTACTTTAAACCAGTAATGACTAGTAAAATTAATAACATCCTCTTAGGAAGTCTAAGCTTTGCTATCACTATGACTCTCCCTATAGTATTAATCCCTAACTTTAAAAAATACTATAAACCTAAATTTTATTTATACTCAGCAATTATATTATTCATCATAATAATATGTACATTTGGTAATTTAGGAGTAGAAATGAGTGCTTTATATAGATACCCTGAATATATAGTTTTAAAAAGAATATCTGCCCTTAACTTTATTGATAACGTAGAAAACATTCTTTTTATAATATGGATTATTATAGGGTTTACATCTTCTACTATGAGCTCACTTAATATCAAAAGACTTTATGGAAATAAAGTGTTTTATATATCAATAATTAGTCTTTATTTATTAATTAGCTTTTGGCTCATTGATAGTTATAAAGTAATAGAATTTCTAGCTAAATACTATTTAGCAATACTTACATCCATTATGATAGTACTTTTATTAAGTAAAATAAAAAAGAACTAGTTAAAAGTTATTCTAGTTCCATTTTTACCTTCAAGAGCATTTGCTGCTTCATCTAAACTTGTAATAATTGCTATCTTATTCGGACTATCTACAAACTTTAGACAGGCTTCTACTTTAGGAAGCATACTTCCTTTTGCAAACTCACCAGCATCTATATATTTTTGGGCTTCTTCAATTGTCATAGTACTAATTTCTTCTTCGTTTTCTTTCTTATAGTTTATTAGCACTTTTGGGACAGTGGTTAAAATTAGAAGCACGCTTGCATCAATATTTCGCGCTAGAAGAGATGATGTCATGTCTTTATCAATTACAGCATCTATTCCAGTATATCCACCTTTTTGAAGCACTACAGGAATACCGCCACCACCACAAGCAATTACAACAACATTTTGATGCATTAGTTTTTTAATAGCATTTAATTCAAGAATTTTGATTGGCTGCGGAGAAGGTACTACTCTTCTGTAGCCTCTTTTAGCATCTTCGACCATGGTGTATCCTTTTTCTTTATTTATTTTTTCGGCTTCTTCTTTTGTGTAGAATGGGCCAATTGGTTTTGTTGGATTATTAAAGGCTTCATCATTTTTATCTACTTCTACTTCTGTTATGATGCAGGCACAATCTTTTTTTATTTTGTTAATATGAAGTTCTTTGGAAATGGCTTTTCCCAAGTGATAGCCAATGTAGCCTTCACTCATAGCTCCACATTCGGCAAATGGCATTTCTGGCAAGTTATCAGTAATACTTCCAGCATTCATTGCTAGGGATATCATACCAACTTGTGGTCCATTACCATGGCTTATTACGACGTCATAGCCTTTTTTAATTATTTTAACGATGCTTTTAGCAGTTATTTTACAGTTATTAATTTGTTCTTCTGGAGAGTTTCCTAAAGCGTTGCCACCTAGAGCAATTACTATTTTATTATTCATATATTTCCTTTCTAAGAGAAAAAGCACATATGTGCTTATAGTTCTATATCAATTTTACCTTGGAATGTTTTACCTTGGTCTTCATTTTGGGCTGTACCAGTTCCTTGAAGTTTAAAGGTCATTGTATATTTGTGAGTTACTCTTGGAGCAATTATAATGTCAGTTGCGATATATTCTGTACCTTTAGGAACTGTTTGATATTCTAGATTTACTCCACCATTAGTGCCTTCTAACTTGTATTTAAGATTGCTTGTTGTGAATGTATTTTCATCTACTTGAATCTTAAGAGTGTATTTAATAGCAACTGCACTTAAATTTTCTACATAGAAGACTTTTGTTGGATATAATGGAGGCATTCCTGGTTGATCATCTGGATATAGATTATCAATTTCTAATTTTCCACCATCAACGAAGTTAAGCATTAGAGTTGGAGTTGATGCATCAGTGTCACCATTACCAGTTTGATCTTTATTTGGTTTTCCTGGATTGATATTACCATCATCGTCGATTACGCCATCGTCTGGTTTAATACAGCTAACGTCGCATTTGTTATCGCCATCTGTATCACACATAAGGTCACATTTACCATCACCATCAATATCTAAGTTTAAGTCTGGAATACCATCGTTATCGGTATCGATGTTTGTATCAGGTACTCCATCACCATCTAAATCAATATTTATTTCAGGCCATCCATCTCCATCAGTATCACAGTTTATGCGGCACTCTTTAGGATTCTCAGTTGCATCATTTACTAAGTTAAAGTCTGCAAATCCATCGTTATCGGTGTCAATGTTAAATGTTGATTTTAGATTGTGTCTATAGTCAATGTTAAGTTCTGGTTTATCATCACCATTTGTATCAATGTTGATGTCTGCTTTTCCATCTTTATCTAGATCGATATTAATATCTGCAATACCATCTCCATCAATATCTTTATTTAATCCCATTAAACTTACATATTTTACACCATAATAAGTTGCTCCAATAAGGGCAAAACAGAATAACCAGATTAGGAAAATTAATAATCCTAGCGGTATTGGTTTCTTTTTAACAACTTCGAATGATAAATTTAATTTGTCTTTAGTTACTTTTAGATTATATGGCAAGTATGTAAAATCATCTTTAGGATTCCATGTGAGTCTTAAAACCTTCATTATATATTTGCGATCGATTTTGAGACTGTCACCATATGCATCTTCGAGTAATTTTTGAATTTGTTCTTTTTGCTCTTTATCAGTTTGCTCATTAAATTTAACTAAGTCAATTTCTTGTCTTCTAAAGTTTATTAATGGATTAGTTTTTTCTTTTTTACTCATAAGAGCCTCCTATCTAAGTATACAAATAGCTTTGTCAAAATGGGATTTATTGGATTCTAAGAATGCTTTATAGATTCCTTTGATGTTTATTATTTGCTCTTCTTTATATTTTGTTGCTAATTTTATTTCTTTTTCAATTTCTTTCTTTAGGTTAATTTCATTTACATTAAATTTTCTTGCATACTTTCTTACTGATGAAATAATATCTGTACCAAATGATAATTTATCTTCACCATCATTTTTAGTAGTATCTTCAAGCAAATTATAATTAAGATAGTAAGAAACCCCTAAATTTTGTTTTAAATTCTTATAATTTAAATCAGTTTCTTCTTCTTCCCTTTTTACAGGTTTTTCAATTTGATATTTTTCAAGGAATTCCCATAAAGCAAGAGCTTTTATAAAATTCTGCTCTTTTAAAATGACATTAGTTTTTCTAATTGGACTTCTAACCGGTGTAGCATTTGCCATAGTTTTCATAAACTTACTAGCCATGAAACCCTCAAGAACATCCTTAATATTTTTAATCTTTTCTTTTCTTTCAGCTATCAGTTTAGGATCTTCTTTAGAAACATCATCTTTATTAGCTGAAATACACATTGAGAAATTAACATCTTCACCATTCATTTTAGTTTTAGCTTCATATGTTATTTTCTTCTCTTCCTTATTCTCTTGCTCCTCTTCTTCATATGTTAATTGATTTCTCAAGAAAACATATAAATTTGTAACAAGAGAATAGATGAAACGGTTTTCGTATAGGTCAATTGTTTCTTCTTTAAAGATGTTTAATAGTTTTAAGGGTTTAACCGTTCCATCTTCATCAACTTCTTGAATTAACTGAGTATGAGTTGCTAAATGTTTAATAGATTCTTCAGACACTTTTTTAGTTTTTTCAATTGGAATAACATCCTCTTCTTGAGCAATAAATCTTCTCGGATTACGAATAATATTATCTAAGTATGGAATAGATTCATTTAAAACATCTACCCACCCATAATCAATTGCTATCTTATTTATGCTTTTTTTAGCAGTTAAAGTACTATCAGTTTTTTTTAGAAAAAGTTCTAAATCATCTTTTGGAATGTCTTTTACAAGTAAACTGAAATCCATATTAACAACTCCTTACTTTATATTATATTGTCTTTTTAAGTCTTTCTAAGAACGCCTTACATTCAACCATTTTATTTTCACCAAATAATTCATCTAAGTAAGCTTCAAAACCATCTATTTCATTACGAATATATGCTAGATTTAATTGGTCAAATTTTCTTAATATTTTGTTAGCGATTAGATAATCTACTGCAACTATTTCTTCTCCACCACAAGCAATGTATGCTGGAACGAAATCTTTTAATTGTTTTACGATACGATTACCAAATGCTAGGCGGAAATGTTCGATTACATAGTCATCCATTTTAGCAATTTTATCCATTGTTGCATCACTTACAGGATGTTCTTGTCTTGCCTTATCAAATAATGATAAGAAGTATTTAGATGTAATATCTATTGCATCTGTCGCAGGCGCATCGAACGCTACTCCTTTTGTATCAATATTAATTGGCATAGCACGATCGTATACTTTATCTGTAATCATGAATGTTGAGTCATCGTTGTTGATTGTACCGATGTACCACATGTTATCTGGAATTTGTAAGCGGCCATTGTCGATTAATTTAGGATCATTATCCCAAGCATTAGGAACAAGTTCTAATACCCATTCATCTGTACTAGGTAATTCTAGAATAGATAGCATTTGAGCAAAGTAATACTCAACACGTGAGATGTTCATTTCATCTAGTAATGTAATAAATATTTTTGGATTGTATTTTGCTTCATACATTTTTGTTAAAACTTCGGTTTCATTGAAACGTTTTGTAAATTCATTGAAGTAACCAAATAGTTCTGTACTATCTCTCCATGATGGTTGAACACTGGCGATTACTGCTTCGTTTTTGATGAAGTTACCGAAAGCATATGCTAGTGATGTTTTACCTGTACCAGAGATACCTTGTAAAATGATAAGTCTGTTTGAAGCAAATGATGCAATATATAGTCTAATTAAATCTATTGAATAATATAGTTTCATTTGACTTGCTGAATAATTTCTAAATGTTTCGCATAATTTATCAAGTGTGATTGTTTCATGTAAATCAGGTGCTACATAGTCTTTGTATTTTTCATCAATTTGAGTAAGTTTGAAGAATCTGCTTTCTCCTTCACTTAGTTTATTTGTAATATTACCATTTTCGTCATACTCTACGCCAGAATCTGGATTTGCCATTTCTAGGTATTTTTGATTTTCATTTCTTAAACGAACTACATCATTATTTAGGCTTTCTATTTCTTCAACCATTTTTTCATGATGTGCTACGTTATGACGCCATTTAATAATTCTTCTTACTAATAAGAATATTAATAAAGCGATTACAGCAAATAGAATAATTAGTGAAAGTACTGCTAAGATGATGATTATTGTACTACTTCCCTTTGCTTTATATTCTTTGATAATATCAAAGTATGTTGCAATATTAAATATTTTTACAATAGCAGCACCTATTGCTTTAAAAAATGCTACTAGTCCGCCAAAGAATGGCTCTAAAAATTTTAGAAAAAACTCTCCGTTAATTCCCATGTTCTATTCTTCCCTTCTAATCTATGAGTAAGCGTGAATCTGTGACAATTCCATCAAACTCTTCTTTTATTATATTAATACCTAAATTTTTCCATTTAGATATAATATTCTTGTTATTATCATAAAACTCTTTGCTAACTAAATAGTTATTAGCATTTTCAATTATTTTGCCAGATGTTGCGGCACTATTACGGCTACAATATAAATAGAAATCTAATTTATTTTTGTTTAGTAGATTTACTATTTCTTTGCTTGCTTCACTATAGTTGATTAAAACTTTTATATATTTATGTAATTTATTGCTTTTGTATAGTTGTTTAAGTTCTTTAATATTTTTTTCATTGTCAAAGAAACTTTTTCTAAGTGGTAAGAAAATTGTTTTTAGTGGTCTTCTTACCGAGATTAGTTTAAGTTCGCTTGATACAACTAAGTTTGCACTTATAAGAGCAAATGCATCATCAACATCTAGGTTATCGTATATATCTTTTACAGCATATTCGTCATATTTGTTTAGGTTAGGTACGCGGTAGTTGTACTGTGCTAGATAGTAGATATTTTCTTTAGATATATCTATGTATTTGTTAAATGAACTGATGCTAGTTAGGCTTTCAAAGAACTTTCTTTCTCTTTTAACATTTTCTTTTACTTTTATTAGTAGTTTATTAGTTTCTTTTTTGCCATTATCAATTAGACTTATATATTTTATTTTGTTTGCTTCATTAATAGCATTTATGCAAAGTGTACTATAGTTGTTTTGGTTTTTGGTAAATGGACTAGTTAAAATGTCAATAGTGTTTGCTATTTTTAGGATAAAACTAGCTAAGACTATACTCTCTTTATATTTCATTATATCTAAAACCATACTTTTTTTAATAAGATAGTTAATCACACTCATTACTTCATTTTCTAGTTCGTAGTTTTGAATTTCTTTTTCATTTAAAAAACCTTTTACTAAGTATTTGTTTAATGGAATGCCTTCTATGTATCTATTTAAGTAATCTTTAATTACAAAAGGCCAGAAGTCATTACGAAGTTTTTGATTATTAAATAGTTTATTTTCTTTTATTCCAATAATTTTACTTAGAGTTAAGGTGTATTCGTTTAATGTTCGTACTTTATAATCGTAGTAAGAACTATATAAATCGCATATCATCTAACCTACCTCTATTCTAATAAAAATTATAACAAACTTGATATTCTTTTGCAATATAATAATCATAAAAAAACTAGTTATTCTGATAAAATAACTAGTCCTAGTTTTAAAGAATGGTTCCATATAATATTATCAGTATTATATATCCCACTTATCTTTAGGAGTGTTCTTTCTCCCTAACAATTGTTATGTCTACCGCAGATAAGGCTTTCTCAAGCTTCTATGCTATTTTGTACATTTCAAATTAATACAATTTTTATATCAATTAGTTTAATGTAATATTTTAATTTTGGTAAAAATATTACTTTTTTTATTAAATTGATATAAAGTCATTTTATATATATTTCTTTAAAATATACACAAAATCATTAATTATATATGTACCCTTTACTATTAGACAATATAAGCATACATTATTTTCCTTACCTTGTCAATAAAATTTTTGAATTTTTTTTAAAATGTGACCACTTTAGGTGATCACATTCCGCTAGTAAATAGCATTAAGATAGAAATAATTAATAAAACCATTACACCTACTCCGGTAGAAATAAGCATAACCATTGTTTTACTTTCCATTTTTTCAAGACGTTCTTTATATCTTGTTTCACGCGCTTTTTGTTGTAAGTTAGAAATGTTTCTTGAAAATGTTAGTAATTGTTCTTGTTTTCTTTCTTGGCTACCTAAACTAAGTCTGTAAAGTAAACGCATCATACGCATTGAATCTCTTACCGGGAAGTCTCTAGCAAAATCCATGTATGGATTGATTGTTGAATCACCGGCATTGATTTTAGCGATAAGGTCGTTAAGTCCACCTCTGAATATTTCTGGGGCTTCATCAATTGATTTACCTAAAGCCACGGGTACTGTGTAGTGCTGAACTAAGATTTCTAAGTTTTTTAGGTAATATGGAAGCATAATATCTATTTCATGTAAGTGAGTTTTATAGTATTTTCTTAGTTTTAAGTAATTTAATTTATAAACACCATATCCGACGATTACTGAAAATATGCAGTTGATATAACTAAGTTTAGATATGAAAGTAAAGATAAGTAAGAATATTACGATAAGACCATTTTTTAGTCTGGCATTAAATAAAGCTTCTACATCAATTGAATCGCCATATCTTGCTTTTGCATAAAAATCATAGTCTTTTTCTTTTAATTTTTTAAAGATATCTTGGTTATCTATAATAAATTTATTGGTACTGATGCTGCCATTATATTCAAGTATTACATATAGAAGGATACCAAGTATCATAACTTCGATCATCATCGCTACTCACCTCCTGTATTTTCATTGTAGTATTTTTCACCATCAACTAAGAAGTATGTATTTATCAAAATAATTGCATGAAGTAATAATACTACGTACCATCTATCAAGCATTGAGATGTAACTTTCAGTTCCAAGAAGAAACTGAGTAAGCATTACTAGTAAATATAAGGCAAAACCAAAGGTTAAGAATTTTTTATGATATTGTTCTCTATCCATTTTATCACGATATACACCTTCAACTAACATATCTATATCTAGTAGCATGTTATCAAGTGACTCACCTGAATCTTTGGCACCCTCTCTTGTGATTTGTAAGAATAATTGGTGCATATTTTTAACCATATAATATGGATATTTTTGATTGAAATAGTTTATTGATTCTTCGATTGTACCATTTTGGTAACTTAAATCTATCATTAATTTTACATCATCTAAGATTGGATTTTCTAAAACGCCAGAATCTCTTACACCTTCTAAGGCTTTTACGAATGATTGAGTTGTATTAAATTCCATAATAACATTTGTTGTGTAAACTTGGATTTGTTCAAAAAGGAATTCACTATAAATTCTTTTACATCTAAGGAATGCTAGGTATGGAATAAATGCGATAGCGGCAATACCATAAACTATAGCCCAAATGATACTATAGAAATATAGATATGCAATACCAGCACCTGTTGCACCAAAGATTATAACTTGAGTAATATATTGTTTAGTAGTGTATTCTTCACCTAGTTCTATAGATTTTTCTCTTACTGTTTTGAAACTATATGGAGCATATTTATCATATAAACCAGTTACTTCTTTAGCAATAAATTTATATACGCTTTCACCATCATTTTTTCTATATGATATGACAAATAAAGCGATGAGTAGTAATAGAACTAACTCCATAGTTCACCTCCTTAGGCTGCAGCTTTCGGTAGTTCAAGGTCGCTTAAGTCAACTTTGTTATCATTGCTGCCATTATTTACATTTCCTAATCTAAACGTATCTGCAGGAAGTTCTACTCCCTGAATTGATAAGTAATCTAGTAAGTATTTTGTTGGATTTTTCATTGCAAATGAGCCGTCAATACTTTTTTTATAAATTATGTTTGTGCATGGTTTGTTATTTTCGTCTACATAGAACTCAGTTACTTCCATGATTTCACGTTGGAATCTTCCAAGGGCTTTGCTCATGTAACCTTTTACATAAACACCGATTTGAACGTATCTATGAATTGTAGATAGGAACTGACTTACGTCTTGATTTGTTTCTAGTAGTGAGTACATACGCATTGGGATACTTGCGGCTTTATCAGCATGGATTGTTGATAGAATGTTGTGTCCTGATGAAATTGAGTTACGAACAGCCATAACTGCTTCGGCACTACGAACCTCTGATAGTAAAATCCACTTAGGGTTTTGACGCATACAAGTTACTAGCACGTCTGAGTATGACGCAATGTTATTTGTTTTCATTGCTACGATATCTCTTGTTGGAAAAATTCTATCTAAGTGAAGTTCTAGTGTATCTTCAATTGTTATTATTTTTTCATTTTCTTTTGTATGACTTGCTAAATATTTAACAAGTTCTGTTTTACCTGAACCAGTTTCTCCGGATACAATGATATTGCAGTGACCTTCAACACATTTCATTAAAAAATCGTGTATTTGAAGTGTACAATATTTTTCGTTTAGAAGTTTATCTTTGTTTAGACGTATCTTTGCTGGTGTTTTACGGATAACACAAGCGATGCCGTTAGTTGCAATACTATCATGAACAAAGTTAAGACGAAGTTCTGCGCTTTCAGCATCTAGGAATGGATGGGCCATGTTAAATGTTTTACCCATTACGTTTGAACATTGGAATGCTAGCTTTTCCATAAGAGCATTATTAATTTCTGGCCTTACTACTTGATAGACTCCTTTATCTAATGTTTTTAACCAAACCTGACCACCATTACTATAGGATATGTCGGTTATATTATCATCTTCTAAAAATTCTTTTAAAGGTCCAAAATCTATTTCTGAGAAAATTGCATCTGTCATTTTTTCACCTTCTTATGCACCAGTATTGCTTGAGTTGTTGTTTGTATCAGTGTTCGTTGTACTTTCTGGAATATAAGCTGATTTTGATAGAATAAAATCTGTTATAACTTCACTTGCAACTTGAGTAGCATTTGGATTTTCTGTATAGTTTGCATTTCTTGGAACAGGAACAATAGCAATTGAGTTACTACGAATGTAGTCTGCTTTCTTTAGAAGTAAGAACATATCGTTTGGTACAGCGAAAACTAATTCGGCTGGTTGAGCATCCTTTGATTCTGATGAGAAAACACTTTTACCTTTTGAATCCTTTACAGCAATTACTTTAATACTTTCAATCATTTTGGCAAACATTACTTTGTTGTCATCGTCAACGGCTTTAAAGTATAAGTCAATGTAATCGTTTGGCATAATACTATTTGCGTATGTTAAGTGTGAGTTTACTTCTAAACTATATACTGTATATCCCTCTGGAATGTTACGAACGATATAGTTTGGTAGTTGTTCTTCTGTCATTAATTGGCTT
The DNA here is from genome assembly GCA_900547775.1 of uncultured Mycoplasmatota bacterium. Classification (GTDB taxonomy): domain Bacteria; phylum Bacillota_I; class Bacilli_A; order RF39; family UBA660; genus CAG-533. The sequence goes on from URHW01000001.1 coordinate 60,907, forward strand.
TTATAAAATAAACTTCCTTCGGGAATAGTTGTATCATATGACACATATTTACCAACTACTTGATTGTTAGCAGTTACTAAGTTAGTTGTTGAGTCAACCATACTTTTACTTACTTTAACACTACCTATCATGTCTGTTGTTATAAGGGTGTTTGCTGCTATTTCTTGTTTAGCATAAGGTACACTCTTTGGCTCTATTGCTTGTTTAACACGCCAGTTATACCCAATGTAAAGAACGGCAATACCTGCTAAAACACCAATGATGGTTACTGTATTTTTGTTTCCTAAGAATCTCTTGATTCCAACTAGTAAATTATTCATATTAAATCCTCCATTTTATTCTTCTCTATGATAAGTTAATTATAGCAATATTTTATTTTTTATTCAAGCACTCAAAAAGAAAAAACTTGCATTTAAGCAAGTTTACTATACTTATTAATTTCTGGTTGTTCGTTGCTCATGGCTACCAGTAATCTTCAACGCGAATTATTATGAACCAAGTAAGATTTTTAAATTTGAGACTCAAAATGTCATTTCGTACGTCAATATCCTCAAGATTTATCTCACTAATCTCGAAAAGTTCAGTTGACTTATTATATTCTAATACTTTTAATCCTGTATAGTTTACATTTAATTTAAAAGACAGTCTAATTATATACTCACCATCCGATGTTTTTTCTACTGGAACGCTACTATTTGTATCTTCTTCGATATATAAAGGAATCATTAATGAAGTACACCCTTCTAATTTGTCCCATATTTCATAATAGTTTGCACTTTTTTATTCTATGACATGTAAAATTGTACTGGTATACTTAAAGTAGGCAACTGAGAGAGGCTGTGGACAATCCATTATTTTATTTAACCTTTATTTATTTTATTATGTCTCAACAAAAAAAGATAACGTTGCGTTACCTTTTTGTCTGTTTTATCTTAACTTATTCCGATATATTCTACTACACTTGAGTTTACTACATCCCATGATTCTTTACGGTTTCCTCTACCATTATAGCCATCGTAGAATAGGAATGTATTTGTTTTGGCATCATAGCCGTAGATTACTACGTAATGACCGCCTCCTGTACTTTCAAATCCAGTACCTTTTTTGTTATATCCGGCAGGAAGTGCAACCATAACAAGTGAACCATTTTTTAATTGTTCGTAAATTTTATCGGCAAATCCAGTTGAGCCTCCATTTAAGCCACCGCCTTTACCAGTTATTGATAAACCTGAATTTGTTACAATAGAACTAAATTCTGAACTAGTTGTATAATTTCCATTAGAACCACACCAAGTACTACCTCTTTGAGCATTACCATTTGTAGGACCATTAAGACCTGAATTACTCATTTTACTAAATGTTAATGCTGCCATTTTTTGACTTTGTGAACCACTACCACTTAATTTATTATGTGTATAGCCTGAATTTGAAAGGTACTCATATAATTTATTTGATTTACCTTTAGATTCAATAATTGATGTTAAAGATAATGGGCCACAAGCACAACTCATTTTTACGTCTTTTCCGTTATATGAAAATACTTGATTAGGATTTTGAGTTATACCACTGAAGTTCAATGTAATACTCTCTTTTTTATCGTCGGTATTAGATTCAGATGGTTTTTGAGTTTTTGAAGGCGTACTAGAAGCTACTTTATTGCCTTTATAATATTTAGGAAATTCATTGTTTTCTGGGGTGTTAGGTGTTTTTAAATCTTCTAGTATGGCATCTAGTTTGTTTACTACCGCATAAGAATCTGTTGTTCCTTCAATTGTTATATCTCCGGTAGTTGTTGCTACTTTAACGCTAACTTTTGGTGGTGCTTCATATATATCATAGAAAGATATTTTATAATTTTTATTAATGTTTATTGTTTCAGAGAATCTTCTGATAAAGTTTTCAACAAATTTTTCTTTAATAATTCTAATTTCACCATATTTTCTGTAATGGGCTAAATCTAATGAATCACCCATTGCAGCGTCGGTAATTTCTTTTATTAGGTAAACATCTTGTTCATTAGTTGTTGTGTAGTTTTGTAAAAGAAGCATAACACTGAGAATGAAAATACCAAGTATAATTAACCAATATCCCCAAAGACTTTCTTTCATTTTCTACACCTCCCTTATGGACATAACTTGTCTGGACAATCTTCTAATTCTGGATATGTACCTCCAAGAAGTGAATCCATTGTTCCTACTTTAAATGTTCCATTTACATAATATTTGTATTTATTACGACCTTCTGTGTAAGATGCATATTCATTAATAAATGTGCTTTCACATTCTTTGCCATAATCGTTACATTTTAATCCGAAATCATAATAATTTGTCGATTTGTTTGATTTTTTAATTTCTTGCATTACTTTTGTTGATAGATTAAACTCATACTCTAAGTTTTCTTTTGTATGATCGTCATATATAGAGTCGGCTTTTCCGAGACTATTGATTCGGTTCTCTGCTGCTTCTCCTTTTGGATTTGACCAGTTGTTTCCTAAATCACCAGAATCTCCACGATTATTAGGATCGATGTCTGATGGATTAACTGTTCTATATATATAATTTGGTTTGAAGTTTTCATCGTCTTCGCATGTAATACAATCTCTTTCATAAATTACTTCTCTGTTACAATAAATACATTTACTTGAGAAGGCTTTTGAAGCGTCAATATCGTTTGCTTGATCAGTAAATTCAGATGCGTGTTCTTCTAAATACTGATTAATTCTATATTGAACGTTACTTTCGTTTTTCTTATCGTTGGTTGGTTCAATTTCGAGGTGACCATTATTTTTAATTGTAAACCATGTTTCGTATTCACCTTGATAATTGGTTATTTGAACGTTAAATACATATCCAATATCTAAAGCGTCTTGTGCTGATGTAATATCAACATTTGTTATATATAAACCTGTAGGTATTAAACTGTAGTATGCTTTATCTGGTCTGTAGTAAAGTTTTATATCTTCGAAATCTCTCGTGTAATTGTGATGTTCATTATCGGTTTTATCAACGTTTTCGTATGGTTCTTCAACACGAGGACCTAAGTGATTGCTTCCACCATATAATGCTCCTTCATATTCAGCACCATCGGCTTGATTGAAGTCAACGCCATTCCAGCCACCGCTTGTTGCTGTCGGATTAGTTACTCTTGTACTTACATTTGGGAAGTATTTTTCTGCTTGGTCGCTAATTACCATATCAATATCTGTTGTTAAGAATTTTGATTGTCCGCTTACTGAATCATAATATTTTTGATTATAATGGAATGTTAAATCTGGTTCTAAAATATATTTCCAGCTTTCAACATATTTCTTGGATGCATCTTGACATTCTGTTTTTTGTCTTTCTAGTTCTTTACGTGCTGCTTTTGCTGCTTGATATGCTGCACCAGCACCTGCATTATAAGTTGGTGCTTGCCCGTTTCCTGAACCACAACTATGTCCAGTATCCCATTGGTTAGTGTATTTAGCCTGAGTCGTTCCAGGATAATCACCATTGTAATATGTATCTTCAGCTTTTATTTTGTGTGTTGTGTAATTACATGTACAATAGTCTGGAACTGAATTTCCCTTTGAATCTGTATGAGAACCACAAACGTACTGATGTGAATGAGATTCAGTTGTTTCATGAGATAAAGCATCTTTAATATTTTCAGCATATTGCCATGCTGTATAAGCACTCTTTTCAGTTTTAATGGCTTTTATATAATCTTTTTGCCATAATTCAAATGCTGTATGGAAAGTTGAATAAATTTTGCCATCAACATATGGTTGTAGATATTGTCCATCCTCGCCTTTTCCAAATATGAAGAATCTTCCACTTGTTGCTGTTGTTGTTGTTGGATAATACATATGATTTTCTTCGCTCGTATATATTTTACAGTATGGGTTACTTTCTAATTCACTTGCAAATTCATCGTCTCTCCAATATTTTAGATTTTCTTTAGTTTGTTGTGCATAAGTTGCTGTATTAACAGACGCTGAATTTTCCCATTTATATACTTTATCCATTGTGCCTTTCATACTTACTTGTTTTACGTATGAATCGACATTCTTAGCTGGAAGAGTACCATTGTTGCCTTCACATGACCCGGCGCCACATTCTTGTTTTAAATCTACAATATCTTCTCCGCCACAATTTGCTTCAAAAACTTCTAGTTCTGCTTCTGAAAGCTGGCTTGTATCGACATCTGTACAACATCCTTCATTTATGTAATCACTTATAGAAACTTCTTCTGTTCCTAATTTATATGTTTTGTTTCCTTGGTCATCGGTTTCTGCCTTACAATATGGAGGTAGTTCTAAGTCGATTTCTAGTTCAACTTTTTGAGGTGTCGTAGGCATAAGTGCTACCATTCTTTGATAACAAATTGAATGCATAGATTTGCCTGGTAAATATTCAGATAAACCTTGGGCTTGGGTAGCATAACCTCTTAAAATTGCTAGGTTATCAGTGTCTAAAACATGATATTTATCTATTTTTACTGTTAAAGTACCCTTTTTCTTGTCTTTTAACATTTTTGAGTTACCAGTTACTTTAACGTAGAAAGTAATCTTATCTTCGTTAAATTTTTCAACTAGATTATCCTTTAGATTAAATCCTGATTTTTCTGTATCGATTTCACATGTTAATCCTTCTGAACATTCTAGTTCAGTTATTTGAACTTTAGGGTTTGTTTTTTTCCAAGTTTCATAATCGTATTTAAAGTTTTCTAAGCCTGTTAAATCAATTGGAATGATTTTAGTGAATGTGTCACCATTTTCTTCGGTTACTATTTCTTCGTCACGATTTAATTCGGCTTCTATTTTAAACGATTGTCCACTATAACCAGAAGCACTACTTGCAGTTTGATACCAATTCTTGATTATATTATATTGTCCATCTTCTTTTAAAGCCGTTCCTGTGTATGACTTTCCTTCTAACTGCCTAACAACGTTTTGATATGCTCCAGTTCCTAGAGTTACACATCCCCATGAGTCCTTTGGTTGAATATTATATCCTTGTTTTGTTACTAATGCTCTCATTAAAACGTTTGCAGCTTGTAAGTATTTATTAAAACAATCGTCTAGATTAGAACACGCACCATTGTTAAAATCATATACAGCTGAATTTACTAGTGATACGTACATTCTTGCTAACATACCATCTAATGTAAATCTGTCTGGGTCTAATGCTCTTGCATAACTATATGATGAGCCACTAGGTGAGGTTAAATTTGAGTCAATACAATATAAATGTTCTGTTTTTCCATTTATACCACCACGATAGTTATACTGTGCTGCTGGGTGTCCATTTGTTAAGTTATTTACTGAAGGATTAAAAGCAACACTGCTGATTGATACACCACTTTCTAATGTACAATAGCCTTCACCAGTTACTTCTTTTCCAGCACATATACCATGATCTGAGTCTGCACTAACGTTTAATGCTAGTGTAAATATGCTTATTAATAATACCAAAACCTTTTTCATAATACTCTCTTCTTTCTATATATAAAGTAAGCTCCTGTGCCTGCGCCAATTACTACAACTCCTACTATGATATAGATGTAGTTATTTTTTAAGAATTTTAAAAATCCATTTTCATTAGTTGTATCGCCACCATTATTTGTTTTATCAATGTCTTTTAAAACTTCTTCTAGTTTTGCTTCGGTAAATTCAAATTCTTTTGTAGTAAATTCTTCACAATATTGAACGTTTTCATGGCCTTTACAAATATCGTAACCAGCGTATGGGTTAACTCTAGGTTTTTTAAAGGTCATTGTTCTAATTGTTTTTCCTGCGCATCCACCACTTAAGGCACTTGCTTTAATCGTGTAATCTATAATATCACCTAAGTTGTCGCTTGTAAATGTGTATACGCCATTTTCAGTATCAGCGTATGTGACTACCTTGTTTGAACCTGCTTTATTACCGATTCTTTCGTTGATGTTTAATGATAAGTTTTCAGCGATATTATATATTTTTATTTTAAATGTTGTAATGGTTCTTGTTGTTTCTGTAGTTCCCAATCCGTCTGGATCTTCGAAAGTATATGGTTCTTGTTCTTTGATGACCTCATAGTTTGCTTCGATTAGTGCTGCTTCTTTGTTTAAATTAGCTTGTTCTTTATATGAACATTCATCTGCGTAAACATTTAAGGCAATTAAAAAAGGTAAAACCAATAAAGATTTTAAATATTTCATTTTATCACCTATCCTGTGTCTAGTATAGCATATAGACATATCATTTTCAAACAATTTTTCTTTTTTTATGATAAAATATTAAGTGGTGATATCTTATGCAGAAATTTAAATCGATTAAAATTTTATTTATATTTTTGGCATTTAATGTTTTCCTTGCAAAGTATCCACTTTGGAATAGTCTTGGAGCACTTATAACTATTTATTTACTTAATTTTGAAGGGATTAATGATGATTTAAAAAATTTTAAAATTAGTAATTATAAGTATTTTTTTGTGAGTATTCCATTAATTTTAATAAATTACGGCTTACTATTTTTAATATCTAAGGTGAGTTCTTTACCAGAAAATGAAGTCCTTCTTAGAAGTTTGGTTCGGGTTAGTCCTTTATATTATCTTTTGATATTTGGAGTTTTATCTCCTATTTGTGAAGAGTTAACTTTTAGATATGGATTTAATGGTATTAAAAATAAGTATATATATATAATTTTTACTTCAATTTTATATGCGGTTATGCATTTGTCTAGTTTTAGTGAAATCTTATATGCTATTCCTTATTTTATATTAGGTTTAACATTTGCTTATGTTTATAAAAAAACTGGTAGTTTGATATATCCGGTAAGTATTCACATTGTTAATAATTTAGTTAGTTTATTATTTATTATATTTTAGGAGATCTTATGAAAAAGAAAGATAAAGTTAAGGGGCATGGTTTTTTAAAGTTTATTTTGGTATTAATCATTATCTGTGCTGGCACCTATTATTATGCGAGATATGTTGGAACTACAGGTCTTGTTATTAAAGAGTACTCAGTTATAAATGAAAAAATCCCGGAAAGTTTCCATGGTTTTAAGATTGTACAGTTTAGTGATACACATTATGGAATGACGACATTTAATGATGAACTTAAAAATATGGTTAGTAAGATAAATATTCTTAATCCGGATATTGTTGTTTTTACTGGGGACTTAGTTGATTATCATTATAATTTAAATGATGATGAGAAGAATGATATTATAAATATTTTAAGTGAGATTGATGCTTCTTTAGGAGTGTATGCGGTTACTGGTAATCACGATCAAAATGTGAGTTATGAAGGTATATTAAGTGGTTCTAATATTAACCTTCTTAAAAATAAGTATGAGTATATTTATAATGGAACTAGTGAGAAGATAATGCTTATTGGTCTTGATGATTATTTGGAAGGCACACTTGATTTAGATGCTGCATTTAGTTATGAAGATGATACTAGTTATAAGATTCTTTTAGCGCATGAGCCTGATGTTTATGATAAACTAACTAAGGTGCCTGATTTAATGCTTGCAGGTCATTCACATAATGGTCAAGTTAGAATACCGCTTGCTGGTGCTATTTATAAGACTGTTGGGGCTAAGAAGTATTACGATCCAGAGTATTCTTTGGGTGATACTAAGATGTATATATCTGGTGGTGTTGGTACTAGTAAGTATAAAGTTAGACTATTTGATAGGCCTTCAATAAGTTTATATCGCCTATATTCTAAGTAAACTCTTTTCATATAATACCATGAAAGGAGTTTTTATATGTATTATAATAATTATGGTTATAATAATGCTGGTGATAGACAGTTTTGGTTCCCTTTTTTACTTGGTGGGTTAGGTGGTGCTGCTGTAGTTTCTGCTGCTAGGCCAAGACCTGTTTATGCAGTTAATAGTGCACCTTATCAGGCTGCTCCATATCAAGTTTATGGTCAATATCCACCTGCTGGTTATAATTATTATGGAGGTTATAACTACTATCCGCCATATTATAGATAAGTATCGTTTGATACTTTTTTTAGTGCTAGAGTAATTAGAATGATGTATGATAAAAGGCTACTTCCGCCATATGAAAGGAATGGTAATGTTATACCAATTATAGGAAAAAGGCCAATATTCATTAAAACATTTATAATTAACTGAAATGTAATTATAGTGATAAGCGGCGTTATTATGTATTTATCTGTTTTTATACTTTTAAGATTAATAATTAGTAAGGCATAAATAATAAGAAAAATAATACTAGGAATTATTCCTATTTGAGATACGAGAAAGGTAAAAGCGAAATCAGTGGCACTTTCGGGAAAATAAATTAGTTCTCCCCTACCAAATAATTTAGAGGCTTTTAGGGATGATAATGCCTGGTTTCTTTGATATCCATCTTGGTTTAAAAAGTTTGTTATGCGGTCTATTCTGTAAAATAAAGACGAACCAAATAGTTTTATAAAGAAGTTTCTTTGAAATAAATATAGATAAGTAAATGTTAAAATAATACCAATTATTATAATGGTACTCGTTATGTAAAACCATTTATTATATTTTCTCATAAAAATAAAAGTTATAAATATTAAAAGATAGATTATGACTGCTCCTGTGTCTGGTTCCATAAATACGAGTACTGAGGGAATTATGGTTATAATAAGAGCATATATAAAATATTTTGTATTTGAGTAATTTTTTAAAGATATGCTTCTTAGCGAAATAATTAGAGGTATTTTCATGAACTCACTAGGTTGAATACTTACTGGGCCTAGTTTTAACCAGCTAGTGCTTCCGTTGATATTGATACCAAAGAAGTGTGTGATAATAAGTAGGAATATTCCTAAAAAATAGATGTATTTTGAATTTTTAAAAATAATATCTAGATTTAATTTAGAACTTATTATGATAATTAGAAAACCTAAAGCAAACCAGATTAGTTCTTTTATGTAGTAAGTGCTATAACTTTTAAGCATTACTTTGGCACTATAAAGATTATAAACACTAAATAACATGATAAGGATTAAAAAAATGATTGTTAAATATTTTTTCTTCATATTTTTATTTTGGCTATATTAATGTTTTTTAGACATATATTTAATTAGGAGGGCTTATGGATTTACCTAAGTTATATAAAAATACTTTTGACGAGGATGAGCAAGTCGTAAGAAGTTCTTTAAATAAGAGTGTTAAGAAAACTACTTTTCCCTGCAGAGTGCATATGAAAATCAAAAATTTTGATACTGAGAAGATTGTTATTGGTGAGACTGATAATTATTATGTTACTAGTTATAAGGAAGTAATTAATAAAAAGGATGTTAGTGAGTTTGAGGTATTATAAAAGTTATTCTACTATACTGGAATAACTTTTAGATTGCTTTAATTACTTTGTTCTTCCTTTTGCTAAGGTATATCTACTTTTATCAAACATCTGCCATGGTGAAAACTGTTTCCCTTCAGTATGTCCAGAAATAGCAAAGTTAGTAAATCCATAACTCATTAATATATCTTCGTTTTTTTCTAATTGTTTTAGAAGATTTTTAATTACACTTAACCATATTAAGTTTGGTATTGCTTGATATTTTTTAAAATTACCAATGTTAATTTTTCTTAAGTCATACCATGGTATAAAATATCTTTCGTGATTACAAATACTTTTTGATACTTCTCTTCCATCAAATCATTGGAAACTGCGTCTATTATAACGTCTTGACCTAAATCAACTCCGACTGATATTTCCGCCCATCTTTCATATAAAAGTTTAAAAAAAGAACCTAATGGTCCGAATAACTTATTTCTGGTGCTGAATGACTGAATTGAACAGTCCTCTGAAGCTTACCATGCTTCTGTTCTACCACTAAACTAAATCAGCATATTTAGATTATATCACAAAAATTTATGCTTGACAAATATTAGAATGTCATATGTTTTTAGATAATTAAAGATATTTTAAAAGGCTGACGAAAGTGTCAGCCTGCTTATATTTTTTGGAAATGTAAAATAGTATTATATCAAATTAAAATTTTTAAACGTATTTAATAATTGTTTTTTATCTTATTATTTATCACCTTTTCCTTTCATGATTTAATGATATTATAGAATTGTGAAAAATGTGTGATTTTTTTAAGATATTTGTATGAAATTATTTTCCAGTGTAAAGTCGTTTGATTTTTTGCTCACCTGGAGTGTATCTTTCTTTGCTTATGCAGATTACTTCATTTGGTTTACTTTCAAACATGGATTTACCGGTGGTTCTTTCCACAACAAGAACTCCTTTTTGAATTAATGGATCAATCATAGTTTCGTATAATTCTTTAGGTCTTTTATGAGTATTATAAAAGTTAAATAGTGATGTAAACGATAGAACGTTTGCTTCTCCTTTCATTTCAAGAAAGTATGCTAGGGTTTGATAGTCTAAAACACTTAGTTTAGGCGAACTTTCAGCAATTTGGTGAATTAGGTATTCTTTTTCTAGTTCTCTTTTGGTTCGTGCTAGCATGTATCTTATAAAATAACTTATGTCTTTAGATTTTTTAGTGTCAACAAGCATTCTTTCATATGCAGTTTTATCTAGAGTTATTCCTCTATTAAAGATAATGAATGGATAACAAGCATTTTTCATAAGGTACCATAGAGCAACAGTTCTAGTAGTTCTACTGTTTACATCAAAGTATGGATGAATGTATTCTAGATAAAAATGCATAATACACGATTTTATAAAGTAGTCTGTCATACATTCTTCGTTAAATGGTTCATTTATAAAGTTAAGGTAACTTTGAACTAATTCTTCAATTAGAGATGGGGCTACTCCTTTATCCATTGTGTTATCCATTCTCCCGTTAAACAATATATATACATCATCTTCACGGTAGTACTTACCCATTCTACTTAAATCTCTTGGAGATAGTAATCCATTACTTAAAATTCGATAGAGTTCATTTAGAGATTCTTCCGTTATGTCATCATGACTTAGTACATATTTGTATCCTTCATATAAGTTGATGATTTGTCTTCTTTGTTTTTCGTCTTTGACTTTTGAGGCGTCGTTTATAACGCTTTGAATTAGGGTAATATCATCTCTTATTCCCTCAAGGGTATTGTTCGCTTTTATTTCATGAGTTAGCATTACTTTTCTGGCAAATTCGTGAGAGTTTAAGAATTCTTCTCCTTTAAGAAATTCTTCTGTTTCTTCTTTTAGAGCTGCATATACATCTTTAGTTATGCCAAAATATCCCCCGCTCTCATGTGGTAGTTTTAATTTTATCATGTTGTGCCCCCTTAGCGGGTAGTATTATACCACATAAGAAAAAAAAGACAACTATTGTTATCTTTCTTGCATTTTGCAAGCTTCTAATAGGTTGTTAGCAAGCATAGCAATGGTTAGAGGACCTACTCCACCGGGAACTGGGGTTATGTAAGAGGTGATATTTTTGATGTTTTCGTAGTCAGCATTTCCATAGAGTTTGCCATTTTCACGAATGATACCAACATCTATTAGAATACTTCCTTTTTTAACCATATCACTTGTAACAAGATGTTTTTTATTTGTTGCACAAACTAGGATGTCTGCTGATAAACATATTTCTTTTAGATTTTCAGTGTGTGAGTGACACATTGTAACTGTTGCATTTTTATTTAATAGTAAGTTATAGAGTGGCTTACCAATAAGATTACTTCTACCGATAATTACTGCATGTTTTCCTTCAATTTCTGCATTTATTTCTTCTAGAATCTTCATTACTCCCAGGGCAGTACATGGAATTATAGTATGCTCGCCTTTTACCAGTTTAATAATATTTTCATCTGTTAAGCCATCAATGTCTTTTTCGCTTTTAATTGTATTAATTATTTTGTCTTTATTAAATTTTGGCGGTAATGGAAGCTGAACTAAAATGCCGGTTGTTTCGTCTTTATTTAACTTATTTATTAAATTTATAATTTCTTCTTCACTTGTTGTTTCGTCAAATGTATAGTGATTAAAGTTTGCACCTATTTGGGCACACATTTTTTCTTTTTGTTTAACATAAACAGAACTTGCTTCATCATTACCTACTTGAATTACGGCGAGAGTTATTTTTTTACCAGTTATTTCTTTTTTTATTTTGTCTAAGTATTTTTCTTTAATCTGTTTACCATCTATAATCATTTTAATAGTCCTTTACTTTTTAATATTAAATCTTTAATACTTGATGATAGCTTTTCATTTGCTTCTTCTAAGTTATCATTTTCTTCTACTTTAAATGGGGTGCCAAATTCGACAGTTAGATTGTTTTTTAGAATATGATATTTACCACTTATAGCATAAGGTACAATGGTACTTCCTGTTTTTTGAGCAATTGATACAGTACCGAATTTTATTGGTAGTAAGAGATTGTCTCTATATTCTTCGTATGTTATTTCACCTTTTTGAAGTAAGTTTATTAAATAGTTATCTAAATCTAGGATTGCGAATGTAGCATCGTTAGATGTTATCCTTTTACTCTCAACTAATTTTTTTAAAAATTCATATTGACTAACTAAAGTCATATTTTTTTTCATTAATTTTTTATACTTTTTTAGAGTCATTATGTCCTTTACTAGTTCATAACTTTCTTCTAGTTTTTCGTCTTTGCAAGCCAAACTGTTTCTGGTACCTTCTGGATATATTCCTAGAGCCCAACCTTTGTTAAGAACACTTATGGCAATTTCTTTAGATGATCCACCGTGGTGTTCTCTATCGACTGATATGCAACCAGAAGCTTTAAAGAACCAAGCAAATGGTCCATCGAAGTATTCTTTTTTAGCCATGTAATGAAGCATTCTTTTTGTTGATAAGATTGGTAAGCACTGGTCTAATAAATGAATATGATTACCGCAAACAATTATTGGTCCTTCTTTAGGAATTACTTCTTTATTTTTATATGTTGGCCTTAAAAGAATGGTAAAGATTGCTCCTAGAACGCCTTTAAATATTCTAAAACCATGAATGTGTTTTTCTTTTTCCATCTTATTTCACCTTACTATATTTTTTAGTGCATTCTTCTTCTAACTTACGATAGTTTACTTTACCGATTAAGGTTTTGGGAATGCTTTTAATGTATTCGTATCGATATGGCATTGAGTATTTAGCAATTGATTTTGCACAATATTCTTTGATATCGTTTGTTAATTCTTCACTTGGTGTGAAGTTACTTCTTAAGACGATGCACGCTACAGGTACTTGTTTTTTGTATGGGTGTGGTATGCCAACTACTACGCAAGATAGAACTGCTGGATGAGAGTCAACTATTTTTTCAACGAATGATGGATAGATGTTGTAACCGCTAGAGATAATCATTCTTTTTAGTCTTGATGTGAAGAAGATTAAGCCTTCTTCGTCTTTATACCCCACATCACCAGTGTGTAAGTATGTGTTACCATCTGGATGAACTTTTAAGGTGTTTGCAGTTTCTTCCGGTTCGTTTAGATAACCTAACATTACGGTTGGACCACAAATACATATTTCGCCTTCTTTGCCCGTTCTAACTTCTTTAGTAGTTCCTGGTTTAATTATTTTTATTTGCATGTCTGGGAATGGTAAACCTAAAGCTCCTTCTTTAAAGTAATGCTTTGGTGTTAGGATAGTGGCTGCCACTGATTCGGTTAGACCATAACCTACTCTTATTTGAGCATTTGATCCATGGGCTAATAAGTATTCGTTAACTCTGTTTCTTAGTTCTGGTTTTAAGGTGTCACCACCACAAATACAATTAGTTACACATTTTAGATATTTGGAATTATCTTGATTGTTAATTAGTCCTTCATACATTGTTGGAACACCAATTAGGAATGCTGGATGATATAATTTAATTAATCTAGCAAATTCGTTTACTTTAAATGCAGGAATTAGAATACATTTCATGCCGGAGATAAGTTCTGTATGAACGCTTACACCTAGTCCGAATCCGTGAAAGATTGGCATTACTGTTAGAACGGCTTCACCTACTTTGGCACCAGTCATTTTAAATGCTTGCATACCTTCAGCGTTGAAGTTTTTGTTTGATAGAACTACTCCTTTTGGTTTACCAGTTGTTCCACCACTATAAAGGATTACGGCTTCTTTAGATGCTCTGTTGGTTACCTTGTACTTTCCATCATAGCCATATCCTGTGTCAAAGAAGTTTTTAAATGGTACAACTATGTCATTGTATTCTATTTTAGATGTTTTATTTTCTTTGAAGAGGTTTGTTACAAATGTGTATGCGCTTATTGTTTTTTGCATTACTTTAAACATACCATCAGTTACATCAGCAATAATTATTTTTTTGGCATTTACTCTGCTGGCTGCTTTGATTACTTTTTCGGCAAAGATGTTTATGGTTAGGATGTATTTACTGTTTGCTGCGTCCATATAAAACTCAATTTCGTTTTCACTTGATAGAGGGTGAATCATACTTGCTACTGCTCCAGCCATATTAATTGCGTAGAACATAATAATTGCTTCTGGGGTGTTCGGCATACAGATAGTTACACGTTCTCCTTCTTCTACACCGTTTGCTTTTAAGGCTTTAGCACATGTTTCAATTTTTTCATAAAGTTTTTTATATGATAAGGTTTTGCCATAGTACTGAAGGGCTCCATTATGAGGATATTTCATAACAGTTTCGTAAACCATTTCATGCATCATTTTATCTGGGTAATCTAAATGAGCAGGCATTTCTCCATATAAATCGTAGTATGGTTTTTCTAATTCTTTTGTATTAAATATTCTTTTTATAAAATTCATTTTATTCACATTCCTTTATTAGTTTAATTACTTTTTGTTCTAGTAATTTTGTTTCTTTTTCGATGTCGTTAGTTTCAGGAAAATAAGCATCCCCAAATTTAATCTTTAATTTTCCTCTTTTATATTTTCCATTAATAGCAAATGGCAAGATTTTACAGTTATTTTCTAAAGACATTCTGACTGCACCTTTTTTAAATGGCATAATTATGTCATCTGTACGATTGATGGTGCCTTCAGGAAATATACCAACCATTCCACCTTCACTTAAAACTTTATTTACGGCAGGCATTACAGTAGCGTCGTGAATTTTTCTATTGACAGGGATGATGCCCGACATTCTAAACAAGAAACCAAATGGTGGTTTTAGAAGTTCTCTTTTTGCAACAAATCTAATATCTCTTCTAGTGCAGCATCCTGCTAGTAAGCAACAATCTTTCATGTTTGTATGGGTCCCAGCAATAATAATCTTTCCCTCTTTAGGAATACTTTCTTTATTAATAATCACAGGTTTATAAATCAACTTCATATACACACCAACTATAGGTGCACATATACGGTACAATAACGTATCAAACATATTCTTACCATCTTTCCAAAATATATTTTAACATATCTTATAGCAAAAAAAAAGTAAACTACTTTATTTTGTAGTTTAATTAGCTTGCAGCAAGCATTATCAAAACAATAGTAATTGTTATAAGTAAAATTATGGTGTTTATTATTGCTGCAACAAATAAGTTTTTAAAACTGTTCTTTTTAGCCTTTTCTTTATTAGTAATTGCTTCTTCATCTAGATAAGATTTTATAAATGGACTTACAATTATTCCTCTCTTTTCAAGGCTTGCAAAATAAGCATATTTATTTTGGATATCTATTTCCTTAGCAATTTTTATTTCACTAATACTATTTTCTTTAGAAAGTGCGTTGTATTTGTGATAGATTTCAATTACTTTTTGCATATTTTCTTCTTCGTTAAATGGTATTTTCTTGCTTTCGGTTTTTATTATAGTCCATGCTCCTGTAATTGTGAAAATTAATGAATAGAGGTAATCACTTGTTAGACTAGTCATGAATTTGGGACTGTTAAGTAATGATTTTAGTTTTATATCTTGAGTTATGCTTATTAAGTATGGGAATAATATAAAAGAAATTATTGTTGTTGAAATTAGCGCAGTAATCCAAATGATATATTTTTTATTTATAATGTCTTGCCCACTTGATTTTTTATAAAATAATGTAGCACCATACGGTACAAGCATAAAGAAAACACTAGAAAGATAACCAATCATATAAAGAATAATTGCTGGGATGCTGAAAATAAGAGCACCAACAAATGCACTAATAAAATTTCTAATACTACTTTTCATTTTTTAATAAATCTCTAATTTCTTCTAGTAATAATACTTCATCACTTTTTTTAGGTTCTTCCTTTACTTCTTTTTTAGGCTCTTCTTTTTTACGGTTTAGTTTATTTATTAGTTTAACAAATGTGAAGATGCAAGCTGCGACAATTAGGAAATCTAAAATGTTTTGAATGAATACTCCATAACTTACTGTGGCATCTTTAATTTTAAATGTTAGGTTAGTAAAGTCAATTCCACCTATTATGATTCCAATTAAAGGCATAATGATATCATTTACTAGTGATGATACTATTTTACTAAAGGCACCACCGATAATAACACCTACTGCTAAGTCAATTACATTACCTTTAGATATAAACTCTTTAAATTCTTTAAATGTTTTATTACTTTTTTCTTTTATTTCTTTAGTTAATTCTTTATTACTTTTCTTTCCCATATTACTTCCTTCTTTCTATGGTATTATATCATAAATAAAAAAGAAGAACAATTTATGTTCTTACTCAAATGATACTGATTTTGCCCATGTTTTAAATGTGCTTTCAAATTTTTCTTGATTGCTACTATCACATGCAAAATTAAATAACCAGAAGGCATCATTACTTTTATACATTGTAGCGATATAGAAATATGTTTTTCCATTTACATCACTTGTATAAGTAAAGTATGTTAGGCCATCTTCGGTTTTGATTTCGCTATCTTTTTGATTGTTAGTAGTTACTGCTTTAGCATAATCTTCGACTGTACTTTCTTTTGTTAAGCCTGCTGCTTCTAATGTGCTGAATTCTTCTTTTAGACCAGTTACAATTGCATCCATACTTTCAAAATAAACGGTTGCAGATACTAAATCTTTTTCAGTAAATTCATCTGTTAAGGTTATAGACATACCTTTGTCTTTAAATGTTTTTTCTTCTGGTTCTAGTAAAGCACAACCAGTAACTGCTACTATAATTAATAATAATACATATAATACTTTTTTCTTCATTTTTATTCCTCTTTCATTTTAATTTCGATTGAACCTACTCCGCCATCTATTTTAACTAGTGATGAGCCAGTTCCTACTTTTTCTTCGTCTTTTAAATCTTTACCATCTAAGGAGATTGAACCAATTCCTTTTGAAATATCTAAGGTGTAATCATTTTGAGAACCAATAAGGTTTAGTTCTAATTTACCAACACCTGTGTCGATTTCATTTTCACCTGTAAGAATACTGGTAATGGTTGTTTTACCAATACCTAAGTCCATATCTAAGTTATAGATACTACCGTCACTTATAACTACATTACCTGCTCCACCATCAATGTCACAGTTTTTAGTTACTACTAAGTTGTTTATTTGAACGCTTCCTGCACCTATATCTAGGCTAAAGTTTTCGGCTTTAAGATTTTCAATATTTATTTTGCCAGCACCTGTATCAATTATGGCATCATTTAAAATCATATCTCTAGGGATAGTAATTATTACTTCACTTTTTTTACTTCTAAAGTGTCCTTTTTCTTTAATAATAATTTTATTAGTGTCTTTTTCAGCAGTAATTTCTTTATTATTTATAATGTAATCAAAAGTATCTCCTTCTTTAATAGTTAAACTACTAGTTGCTAAATTAACAACTAAGTATGCTTCACTTTGGGGTATTTCGACTTTTTTATCTTTGTATTGAAATCCATCACCAATTAGGCCAATGATGTTTGCTAAGATTAGAAATATTTCACAAATTAAATAAACTGCAAATGCAATAGCAGCATATTTGATTATTGTTTGTCCTTTATTCATTTGACTTCAACTCCACCAAATAAGCATGTTGCGTTCACATAAATAGTTTTGCCTGGCTTATCCATTTTACTTTTACCATCTACCCCACCAAAGATACTTGTTGAAGTGATTTTAACGTTTACGTCTTTAGGTACTAGAATAGTTATTCCACCAAAGATTGCACTTGCTTCGATTACAACGTCGTCATTAATGATAGCATTTCTTAAATCACATTTGATACCACCAAAGACTGCATCTAATTTTGTTCCCGTAAATTCTTCTTTAGATAAGTCTAGATTTTGGCCACTAAATGTAGCATTGTAATTAGTTCCGCCTACGGCTTTTACATTTTCAATGTTTTTTGCTTTGATTTTACCTTTAAAGATAAATGATAAACCCGTAACAATTAAAACGCATGGAACAATTAGTTTTAATACGATATCAAATTTTAAGACATCTTGACATGATAGTAAGAGAAGTACACCAACAAATAAGCCAATTAATGAGCCAGTTCTATCATCTTCATCAAATAAACCAAGAAAACTTGGAATAATGATAAATAGTGTCCACCAACCATCAAATAGTAAGTTAACTTTTACTACTCCAGTCGCGTATAAACCAAACCATACACCTACAAGTACTAGGATAATACCTAATATAATATTCTTACAATTCTTCATACATTTCCTCCTACCATAAGTTTAACATAATCATCTAAAATAGCAATATCTAACGCGAAAAAAGATATGAAATTAATCACATCTTTTATTAAATATAAACATTATTTAGGCCTCAGGCAGTTTTATCTGGAGCCCCTGATGTTATTACGTAGTTCTCATTTTCAATAATCAATGTTGTTTTTTCTATTAGGTACCTAGCATCAGGAGCTGGAGCAACCCATTGATTTAAAGTATCACTATTGACGTAAACCCAATTATTATTAATTACAAATTTATTATCTGGATTATACTCACTATTGATCCACTCTTCCCAAGTCATTCCAATTAGGGCTGTATATGCAGATCCATCAATATTAAAATTTATTGTATTTTTTGTTTCAAATGATACAGTACACTTCGTATTACCACTTGTTAGGTTAGATACGCTTAGAGACCATTTAGAACCAGTCCAATTTACGGCTGCACCGATGTCTACTGTTTTATTATCTTGAGTGCATGATACAGAGGCTGAGTAATTTTTAGTTTCTGGGAAAGTACTACTTGCTGTACCATCGATTGTTGTTGCTATGAATAAATCGTCTTTTGGTTTTGTTTTTACAGTGCCAACTACTGATATTTTTACTTGATAGTTTTTGCTTTCTACATCTTCACTTGTCCAACTGTCTTGTAAGTCACCATTAACCCACATTCTATAGTTGAATGTTCTAGACTCATTTTTATATATTCCATCACCTTTTTTAAGGATGTAGTTATTTATTATGTTATAGCCTGAAAGGCTTTGAGGTGTTGCGATTGTTTCTAGGTTGTTTATTGGTGATGATGTTAGGTCACTGTCACCTAGAAGAGATACTTTTACATACTTTGAATCTAAGATATTTGATGTGTTTATCACTGATGCAATTACATAGTATTCAATGTAGTTATCACATTTATTTTTTATAGTAAATGTGTATGGTGTTTGTTCTAAGGCTTCGCCTTCTGATATTGGGTAAGTATTAAGTAAATTAATTTCATTTTGTCCATTAAATTCTAGATTCATACATGATGCTGCTAGAGTATTAGCATCTGTTTGACTAGCATAGTTTGTAAATATAGCGTAACTTACACCAGAAAGAAGTACTATTACTAGTAGCATTATACATAAAATTAACATTCTTTTTTTATATTTTTGCATACTTGATTGCATACTATATGCACCTCTATTTTCTATTAATATTCTATAATATGTATTAGTTTTAGTCAAGAAAAAAAGAGTAATTTGCTTACTCCTTAAACTTCTTGAATTACAGCGATAATCATTGGTTTACATTCTGTTTCAACATAGAAGTATTTGCTTAGTTTTTCTCTTATTTCTGTCTTAATGTTATTGTAGTCTACATAACCATTGTTGATGTTTGCTGTTATAACTTCTAAAGATATTCTTTTGATTTCGTCAATCATTTCTTTAGAGTCTTTAACATATATAAAACCTCTGGTTGTTACTTCTGGACCTACGAGAATAGTTTTATCTTTTTTAGATAATGTTGCACTTACTAGAACAATACCATTTTCAGATAGCATTTCTCTATCTTTGATTACTAGGTCACCTACATCGTCTGAACTTGTTCCATCAATTAGAACGTCATCAATAAATATGTGTTCAAAGTTATCTTCTAGTTTTTTATTATTGATAACAACAATGTCTCCATTTTGTTTTAGTAAGATATTTTCTTTTTTATAGCCTAAGTCACTTGCTAGATTTGCGGCACCTACCATATAACGATACTCGCCTTTTACTGGCATAAAGTATTTTGGTTTAAGTAAATTAATCATAAGCATTAAGTCTTCTGAGGAAGCGTGTAGTGATATTCCTTTATCCTTAGGAATGCTTATAGTATCAATTCCTTTATATGCTAGTTCATTTTCAATTTTAACGATTATTTTTTCATTTTCGTCATATTTTGGTTCTGCAAAACAGAAAGTATCTGTTTCTTTTAGATGAATAAATTTATCATTACCATTAACTATTTTTTCAATTGAACTATATGGATGAGCACGATCATCACTTACTAAAAGAATAGCGTTGTAGTCATCTAGATTTGATAAGTCGCCAATTAGTTTTTCATCTATATTCATGTATTTTTCTTTGATAGCCATGTTTATAATATTTTGAAGTTTTTTACCCATTATAATGATTTTGCGATGAGAGTTCTTTGCTGCAGTAAATATTCCTTCAATTGTGTATAAGTGAATTGGTAGTACACTGAAGATTACTCTTCCTTGGGCTTTATTTATAATATTTTTGAAAAATGAACTCATGTGGTGATTTGGACTTGTGTGACCCTTATTTTCAGAAAATGATGATTCACATAGAAGTGCAAGAACTCCTTGTTTACCTACATAAGCTATTTTTCCTAAATCCATATAGTAAGAACCCATCATTGATGGATCAATGATAAAGTCGCCAGTATAAACTACTGCACCATCTTTAGTGTTTAATACGTACATAACAGAATCTGGTACTGAGTGATTTACATTAATAGCAAATACACTTGTTTCTTTATCTATTACTATTTTTTTGTGAGCAGTAATAAGGTTTAGATTTTTCTCATTAATACCATCAAGTTTCATTTGATTTATAGCGTATTTTGTAGCATATATTTTTATGTCTTTAATATCTTTAATTAAATCTCTTACTCCACCATAACTTTCTGGATGAGCGTGTGTTATAAAGACACCTACTATACGATTTTTATTTTTTTCTAAATAATCATAGTCTGGAATAATGTAATCGATTCCATACATAGTATCATTTGCATATTTTAATCCGGCATCAAAGACAAATATTTTGTCATCTACTTCAACGATATAGGTGTTTTTACCGTTTTCATTAAGTCCACCCATACCAAAAATTTTTATTTTACTCATAATAAATGTTCACTCTTTCTATAAAAAATTACAAGTTTTCTAATTGCTTATTTATTATAGCAGAGTTTTGGGATTTTATCAAATTTTTTCACTGATTAGGGTACTTAAATAGATTATTTTTAGATCTTGTCTTTCGATTTCCGATATGATTAGTTTAAGATTTACTAATTTCATAGTTTTAGGAATATAGATAATACTGCCACTAGATATTTTATTTATTATTTCGTTTACTAGTAGGTCTTCATTAGTTAATAAGACAATGTAATGTTCTTTTTTTAAACAGTAATCATAATCATTGTGCATTGTTGTACATATATGTGAATTAATTTTATGTTTTTTTAAAATTGTTTCTAGGGCATCATAGTTTTCTTTGTCTTTATAACTATTTAAGTATTCTCTTTCTTTTGTAAAATCGGTATCTAAAGAAGATAGTATGTCGTATTTTATATTATAATTTTCTAAGTACTCTTCTTTTTCTTTATCTTGTTCTAAGATAAGAGAAACACTTCTTTTTTTAGAGTTACCTTTAATGATTATTTTATCTTTATTGTCTTCTAAGGATATTTCTGGGGTGATATCATTAAATTTTAAAAAATGTTCATTAAAGGCATTAAAGTCTTCCATTTTAACTAGAGATTTTTTATAATCGATTTCTTTACCATTAAGTCCTGGTATAATTGTATTGTTTTCAATGACTGAATTAACTGGAACTGTCTCATACTTTGATGCATTTAGTTTTATTTCTTTCATCAATGGTTTTTGTTCATCAATGAAGATGAGCACTTTATCAGTTATATAAAATGATAATGCTGATAATGTTAATAATAAGATATACTTTGTTTTTTTCATATGTCACCAATAAAGTATATGATTATTCTGATTCAATATTAATTTCTTTTTCTTTGTTTGTTACTAAAAAATTTAATCTATCAACGATTACTTCAGTGATGTATTTCTTTTCTTTTTTGTCATCTTCGTATGACTCAGTTCTTAATTGTCCACGAACAGCGATTAAGTCTCCCTTATGGCAATATTCGCATGTTCTTTCCGCTATACCATCCCATAGTTTACATCTAATAAAGTCAGCTTCATATATTCCATCTGGGTTTTTAAAGTTTCTTTGAACTGCTAAACGAATTGTGAGAACTTTTTTACCAGTTTCGGTTTTAACTAGTTCTGGTTCGTTAACTAAGCGGCCAATTAGTAGTACTAAATTATGCATAATTTCCTCCTTTCAGATGTGTTATAACATATCTTTTTAGAGGTATGCAAAGCGATAATTTTTAAAAATAGTTAACAGATTTTAAAGGATTGTTCTGACAAAATAAAAAATCTGTGTAAATTTAAATACAGATTTTTTATTTTATATATCTTTTTATATGGTTTTTAATAATCTATTAAGTTCGATAGCATATTCTACTGGTAATTCTTTTTTAAAGTCAGATACAAAGCCCATAATAATAAGTTCTTTTGCTTCGTTTTCAGATAGCCCTTTGCTCATTAGATAGAAGAGTTTTTCAGCACTTACTTTTGATACAGTTGCTTCATGCTCAATTGTGCTTGTATCATTTAATACGATATTTTTAGGGAATGTATCACTTTTACTTTGGTCGTCTAAGATAATTGTATCACATTTAACAAAACTTTCTGAGTTAGTAGCATTAGCACTTATTTTAACTAATCCACGATAGTTACTTTCTCCACCATTAGATGCAATGCTTTTAGAGATGATTGTACTTTTAGTATTTTTGCCTAAGTGAATCATTTTTGCTCCAGCGTCTAATTTTTGATTTTCTTTTGCATAAGCGATGCTTATTGATGAAGCACTTGCATAATCGCCTTTTAGAATACATGATGGATATTTCATGGTTACTTTGCTACCAATATTTCCATCTATCCACTGCATGAAACCGCCTTCATCTACAATACATCTTTTAGTAACTAGGTTATAGACATCAGTACTCCAGTTTTGGATTGTGCTATATTTACATTTAGCATTCTTTTTTACATAAATTTCAACTACACCAGCGTGAAGAGAATTTTCGGAGTATGATGCAGCAGTACATCCTTCAATGTATGAAAGTTCAGCTCCTTCATCAACGATAATGATTGTTCTTTCAAACTGACCCATTGTTATAGTATCTATTCTAAAATAACTTTGAAGAGGTCTATCTAGTTTAACACCTTTAGGAATGTATATAAATGATCCACCACTCCAAATTGCTCCGTTAAGGGCAGTATATTTATTTTCATCATATTTTACTAGGTTATTAAAATATTCTTTAAATAGTTCTGGATATTCTTTTAAGGCTTCATCTGTACTTAAAAAGATTACACCGTTTTCTTCTTTCATGTTGTGATAGATAACTTCACTTTCAATCTGGTTTGATACCCCACATAGGTATTTATTTTCAGCATCAATTACTCCTAGAGTTTTAAATGTTTGCTTTACTTTTTCTTCGACGTTGTCCCAGTTGTTAGTTAAATCGCCTATTTTTTTATAATAATTTATTTTGTTTAAATCTAATTCTATTTTTGGGCCAAATGTTGGGTTATCTAATTCTTTAAATTTATCAAATGATTTTAATCTAAAGTTTAGCATCCATTTTGGTTCATTTTTTAATTTAGATACTTTTTTAATATATTCTTTTGTTAATTCCATATAAATCGCCAGTCATATTATATCAAATTCTGAAAATCTTTGCAGTATATTTTTAGGTCAAGTAAAGAAAAAAAAGAAACCTATTTGGCTTCTATGATAAGTTTGATAGCAGTTTTTTCAGCTCCGTCAATTGTGATGTCAGAAAATGCAGGAATGATGACAAGATTTTTACCGCTTGGCGCGACAAAACCTCTTGCAATAGCCACTGCTTTAATTGCTTGGTTTAGGCTTCCCGCGCCGATTGTTTGAATTTCTGCTACTCCTTGTTCTCTAAATACATTGGCAATAGCTCCTGCTACTTTGCTAGGATTACTTTTGCTTGATACTTTTAAAATTTCCATTTGTGCCTCCAATAAAATTTATGAGGCAAATATTATTTTATGATACCATATTTATATTCTTCAGCGGTTGCTAGGTATTCTGGTACTTGTTCTAAGGTGATTATTTTATCAACAAAGTTGTCTATAGATTCTGGGTCAAGGTCTGATACTAAGCAAAAAACGTTGTTTTTATATTTTGTTTGTCCGGTAAATAGTTCTGACCAGTGGCAATTTACGCACACAATTATGGGAATTAGTTCTAGTTTTCCATTGACATTTTTTACTGTAAATGCATTTACTCCATCACTTGGTAAGAAGTTGCCGACAATTGGTAGTAAGTATGTTTTTGGTGATACTCTAACCTTTGTGCCAAAGTTATCTACAACGTATTCACTTCCCTTTTCTATTTTAATTTTTTTTCCTAGGAGTTCTTTTGGTGATACTGACATGTCTTCATATTCTTCTTGTAAGTTTTCTGGTAGGTCAGTTAGTTTATAGAATAGTGTGTTATGATCTAAGCTACGCATTCTAAGAAGAAGTGGCATTACTTCTTTAAATACGCCATTATTATTCATATATATTTTTATTCCAGGAATGTTACCTGTGTATCTTTTACTAATATATTTATCTTCCATTTTTTTCCCACCTTACTGTTATTCCACAAGGAAGTTTTAAGCCGTTATTTGCTTCGATTCCGAGTTCTGTGCTTATAAAATTTCCTTTTTTGTTTATTGTTAGTTTTAAGATATTTTCAATTACGGTCATTGATAAACCGGTTGTGTATGTATTTACTATAAATAGCAAAGCATCATCTGATAATAGAGTGCTAGCATCTTTGATTAGATTGTATAGGTCTTTTTCAACTTGCCATACTTCATTTTTAGCACCACGACCAAAGGATGGTGGATCCATGATGATGATATCGTATTTGTTTCCTCTACGCATTTCTCTTTTGACAAGTTTTTTAACATCGTCAACGTAGAATTTGATATTTTCATTTTGTAGATTATTTGATATTACGTTTTCTTTAGCCCAGTCAATCATACCTTTTGAAGCATCTACATGGACTACTTCAGCGTGTTCTTTTAAGGCAGCGATACTAGCAGCACCAGTATATGCAAATAAGTTAAGAACTTTTACTTTACGACCAGCATTTTTGATAGTTTCTCTTATAATATTCCAGTTATAGGCTTGTTCTGGGAATAAGCCTGTATGTTTAAATCCCATTAGTTTTAAGTTAAAAATCATATCTTCATATCTTATTTGCCAGCTTTCTTTCATGTTTGATAGGACGTTCCATGAGCCTCCACCAGTGTTACTTCTCGTATATTCGGCATCTACTTTGATATTTTCATTTCCCGGCCAAATTATTTCTGGATCTGGTCTTTTAAGGTAATATTTACCCCATTTCTCATATTTATAACCGTTACTCATACTGATTATTTCATAGTCTTTAAAGTTATTTACTGTTTCCATATTATTTATTTAAGTATAAATACTTATCCTTTCTAAATAGTCTTCTTACTTGTCTATAGACCATTCTTATAAATGCGTATGTGTAGGTTATGGTGTATAGGTCTTTTAGAGACTCTTCTTCAATTGTAAAGTAGTTGTGCGAAGAAACAACCCTATTTTTGAGACTTAGTAGTTTAAGAAGTTTTAAGTCTTTTTTGGTTTTGAGATTATATTTTTTAGTTATTTCGCTGCAGTTAAATAGTTTGCATGCAATATTTTTTGATGGGCATCCGTTTAATGTTACGTATTCACAGTATCTACAGCAGCCACATTTTTGCTTGCTTTTGTTTTGTCTTTGAACGATACACTTACCGTCAATAAACCCACAGGCGTCATTTGGAAAGTCATTATCTAGATATTCACAGCATTTATCAAATACATATTTAATGCGTTCACGCCTATTTTTGATGTTTAAACCAGTTACTAGGTCATTACTTTCTTTAGAACTACTAATAATTTTAAATTTTGTATTTTTGTAAAGAGGGCTTTTATATAAAAATAAATGTTTGTTTAACTGTTTTTCTGTTACTACTTTTTCTTTCATAGAAGCCTCTTTCAAGGTTATTGTAGCACAAAGTGATTGATTTACCAAATATTTGACTATTTTTTGGGTGTAAAGTAAAAGAAAAACATCACTTATTGTGATGCTTAGTGAATGTCTTTAATCTTTAAGTCTTTACCGGTTACAAGGATTCTTATGCCATTTTCTGATAGTGATAGTAAACCATTACATACAAAGAAGAATGCTAGCATTAGGGTTTCAACTGTTGCATTAAAGTATAGATTGATACTTGTTAAAAGACCTAAAAGTAAGAATAAAGAAAATGATACTAAATTAACATAGAACATACCATTTTTACGATCATGATAGTAGTCTAGTTTGATTAGTTTAATTACTGACATAATACCTACCCATGATACTAGTGTAAGACTTAGGACCATTGGAGATGAGTATGAATGAAATTTAAAGCCACTTATTGATGCTAGGGTGCAAGCTATTGCTGTATATAGATTTTCTCTATCTGTGCCATTTCTTGTTAGGATATATTCAATTAGTTTTACACCAGCATAGATTGCAAACAGTAAGTATAATAAGTTATTTGGTTCTTCAATATTGAACCATGGGAATATAAATAGTAATACACCAAGTAGTAAGATAACTCCTGATGAAATTAAATTTATTTTATTTTTAAATCTTCTTTCTTTTGATTTGAACATTTCTTTTACCTCTTTTCTATCTTAAGTAAATTATAATTTAATTTAGGTTTTTTTGCAATCTTTTCATTATTATAATATAATTAATTTAGAAGGGAGAATTTATGGATACTTTTATAATTATTGTTTTAGTGGTTGTTGCAGTTATTTTACTACGCTCTATTAGACAGGTTGATGAGTATGAACGCGGTGTTAAGTTTAGATTCGGTAAATACAAGAAAATTGTTGAACCAGGTTGGAGACTTGTTTTACCAATTATTGAAAGCATGAAGAAGATTGATGTTCGTACTAAAGCAGTTGATGTTCCAGAGCAAGATGCTATTACAAAGGATAATGTTTCTATTAGAATTAATGCAGTTTTGTACTATAGTATATTTGATGCAGCTAAGGTTATTATTTCAGTAGAAAATTATAAGTTTGCTGTTGGTCAGCTTGCTCAAACAACTATGAGAAATGCTGTTGGTGCTGTTACTTTAGATGAGTTATTAGCACAGAGAGATAGAATTTCTGAAGAGATTTGTAAGATAATTGATGAAGCTACTGATCCTTGGGGTATTAAGGTTGAAAATGTTGAACTTAAAGATATTTCACTTCCTGAGGAAATGAAGAGAGTTTTAGCAATTGCTGCTGAAGCTGAAAGAGAAAAAGCCGCTGTTATTACTAAGGCTGAGGGTGAAGCTATGGCTGCTGAGAATTTAGCTAAGGCTGCTGAAACTATGACTTCTACTCCGGGTGCATTACATTTAAGAACTTTATCAACTTTAAGTGATATTTCAGCAGATAAGTCTAATACGATAGTAGTTGCTTTACCTATTGAAGTACTTGAAGCTATTAAAGGAAAAGATAAAGATAAAAAGTAATAAGAAAAAATACAATAGATTTTATTCTACTGTATTTTTTTATTTACTTTCAAAAAAACAATTTAATTGGTAGTTAATCTTATTTTAAATACGATCACGAATGATATTTTGAATTTATTTAACATTTAGTTTACTAAAAATGACCATTTATATTATGGTCTGTTTTATTTATTTTATATATTCATTATTTTTTGAACTAGTTCATTGTTATTATAAATTATAAGAGCATCTTCAATCATTTCGATTTCGATATTTTTAGAAATTGTTATTTCTCCGTCTATATTTACAATTAGATTATTTTCGGATGTTATTGTGATATTTTTACCAGTGTATTTTCGTACTTCATTATATTTTTCGTGTTCACTTTTTAAGAGAGCTAATAATATTTTTATTAACTTGAATTTACTTGCTTTGCTTACTAGGTAGATGTCGAACTGGTTATCGTCAAATGAAGCTACTGGGGCTATTTTAAAGCCACCACCATAATATTTTCCGTTGCAGATTGCAGCAATTATGTAGTCACCAGCATAAACATTTTTGTCTATTTTTAATTTTAAAGATTTACTTTTGAATGTTAAGAATGTGTGGATAAGTGCTAGGTAATAAGATGAATGCAACTTGATTTTGCTTTTTATTTTGTTTGCATTATTGCATGTTTCAGCATCCATTCCTACACTTGCTATGTTTATAAAATATCTACCATTTACTTTTCCTAAGTCTAATCTAACATTTTCAGTTTGTGCTTCTTTTAGAGTTCTGTAGAAATCATTTCCTGAACCTGTAGGAATTATTCCTAATTTGCATTTGCCTTCTGCAATTCCGTTAACAACTTCATTGAGAGTACCATCACCGCCAACTGAGTAGACAATTGTGTTTTCTTCATTTTTAAATCTTGATGCTATTTCAGTTGCTTCTTTTGGAGCCTTAGTTTCATAGATTTCATAATTTTCATTTTCTAAGGTTTTCATGATATTTTGTTTAATTTTATCATAGTCAGTTTTTCCACTTGCAGGATTTATTATAAATACATACTTCATACTATCTCCTACTTTGTTTTAGTAAATTTGTTTGATTCTTTATCGTAAATGTATTTGGTTCTCTTTGCGGTTTCTTCGTTGATAATCTGTAATGTTTCATCTTCATATTTTTCGATTATTTCATTCTTGTTTAAAACCAGTTTTTCGCTTATAATGTTTCCTTGCTCATCAATTAGATAGATAGAATTATTTTCTCTTACAATGTTGTTTTGAGTTAAAGGAATTAGCTCGTCATATCCAGTTTTAATTGTTTTACGATTGTCCTTACCAATTAGATACCATTTACTATTTTCTTTTGCGATTATTTTATTGTTTTTTATAGTAATGTTTTCATATTGGAAGTCGATTACTCCTTTACCATTTGATAAAGATATTAATCCATATTTGTTATCACTTAAAGCAGTGATATAGTCTTCTTTAACGTTTAAATTCGTAACATTTACGCCGTCTATTTTACCTAATTCTTTATAGTTTAGGTTCACAGTCACAGAACCAGACATATTGATAATTCCATAGTACTGACCATTTTTTACTAGTAAGTAGTTTACTTTGTCGTTTTCATCTTTTATAAAATAAACATTTTCGTAGTCAGATGATAGTTTACTACCTTTTACTAGATCATATAAATATATTTTATTATTTTCTTGTAAAAGAATTTTACCATTGTCAAAGTAATTTTCGTATACAGTACATTCGTTATCACAGTTGTAAAAGTTTACTATTTTGCCGTTTGCTAAAAGGGTTAAAGAATTGTTTTTTAGTTCATAGTAATAAATTTTATTTTCAATTTTTTGATTTTTTTTGATTATATAATAAATAGGATAAATGCTTCCTAATATGATTAATAGTATAATAATTATTATTAACTTCTTGTTTTTCATTTCTACCTCACTTTAAAAGTATATCATGAATGAATATTAATGTAAAATCTAAAGTATATGGGATGTAAAGAGATTTTATAAGTGCTTGACATTATCTGTTATGCTTATACTGATATCATTTAATAGTTTGTTTTCGCTTGTTAGCCTGCCAGCCACTTCTAATGATAAGTATGAGTCAATTTCATATGGATAGGCAGTAATATTTAAGTTATTATATTGTTCTGATAATCTTAGAAATGTTCTTAAGAATTTTTCTGTTAGATTTGCTTGGATTCTTTCCTGCTCTTTAATTAATTTTTCAGTTTCTTCATTTGTTAAATTTTTATATTTTGCTTTTTTAGAAATTGCTATTCTTTTTGCGTTCCATCTTTCAATAAGGATGCTTGATATTTTTATTTTGTTGATATTTTTTGCTTGCATAAATGAAAGCAAGATTGCACTTACAATGAGAAAACTAGCGGTGGTGTCCTTTAAGTCTGCTGTACTTTCATCTGTAAAACCATCATTAACTTTGTAAAGTGCTCTATTTATTTTCTTTGTATAGTTTGTCTTTTCTTGTGGAATATTTTGAATTGCGTATATGTAAAGTGTGTCATCCATAATGCCAAATTTTACTTCTGGAAGTTTAAATACTCCATCTTCAGATCTAAGTGCTGCATTTAAATAATAAGGTGATTCGTTATATATTTTATCTTTAGATATAGATGCGTTTAGTGAACTATTAAATGATGAAATAAATGTACTTTTCAGTGTTTCTTCTTTGGAGTTTTCAAAAAAAGCTATTCTGCGATTTAGGAAATCTATAGGATGTGCAAAGTCATCAAATGTGGCGTTAGCAAATAGTGATACGATAATCATTTTTATTTTCTCTTTTTCATTTCCTTCAAATGATGATAAGTCATAGAATTCTAGTGACTTTTTTATATAAATTTCAAGTAATTTAGTAAAGTTACTTAAGTTTTTGATAGTAAGACAAGGAATAATTGTTCCTTCTTTAACTTCTGATGTGGTTACTTTTTTAGTGCCAATGATAGTTTCAAAAATGATGTTGTATGTGAAGTAAGCGTCTATTTCACCATGAGATGCTTCAATTATAAATTCTTTAAGTATATTTGTGATATCCATTTTTACCTCTTAATTTATTTTCTTAATGAATTTGCATTTAGGATAGTTTGAGCAACCAATAAATGGGCCATATTTGCCATTTCTTTCGATTAAGCTTCCGTGACATTTTGGACATATCATTTGCTCTTCTAAAGTTTTATTTTCTTTAATTTTTGTTTTGATATTACTTACATGATTTTTTATTTCTTTTTTATCTGTAATATTTAATTTTAATAATTTTTCATATATTTCTTCTGGATTTAAATTTTTAATTTCTGTATATTTTAATATTTCATCTTTTATATAGTCTGTTTGGGTTAATGGTGTTGTGGTTTTGGCTTTAATTTTTGCTTGATTTGAAAAGCAGATTATTGATATAAAATTATCCTCGTTAATTTCGAGTAGACTAACAAGTGATTTTATATGCCCATAATTTTGATGGATGGGATTAGTGAATTCTCTTTTTTGATTTCTTATTTTTTGTGTCCATTTATGATTATATTCTGAACCATAGATAGTCCCAAAGTAATTTTTCATTTCGATAACAAAAATACCATATTTAGAAATCACGAGATGATCTATTTGATGAGTTCCTCTTTCATCTTTAACCATAATATTGTTAAGAACTTTATATTCGTTTGGAAGTTTATTTAGTTCTTCTCTTATCCATTTTTCACCAAAGTATCCTCTCATTTTGGGATAGGCTTTTTTTAGGATAATGTTTAATATACCAAGTATAATGACAATTATCCATATTTTTTTTGTGGCATTTAATCCAATAAGCACGCCTTCTATTAATGAAGTTATAATAGTCATAATTTCACTCTTTTCTGTGTTTATTATAGCAGATGTAAGGCAAAATAAAAACCTCTTTAGAGGCTTTATTTACTACATGGGTTGCAGTCGTATACGTGAGTGATTTCGTTTTCTTCACAGCAAGTATAGCATGGAGTGTATGTGTGATGATATATATGATGATTGATTATTCTAGTGTTTACTGGTTGCATATGAGGTACTACATGATTGATTTCTCTATGACAAACTCTTTCACATGGACATTCATAGATTGGTTCACATGCCTCTTTTGGAAATGTTGCTGTCATAGTAGGTCCTTCTTCTACACAGCGATTTGATCTATACATAAAAAATACACTATCCTTTCTAGTGTATTTTATGTAATTTTAGGTTTTTGGTTATGTTCTTTGCCTACTTGTTACCTTTTAGTGAGGTTACCATATCTATTTTTTCAACCTTTTTAGATAGGATATTAGATACGATGTATGTTATTAGATGTGGCCGATAGCGGTGATGATGTAGGATAAGATGCCAATGTTATAGATAATTATGATTTGATTTTGAAGGTCTTTGTTCGTCCAAACTATTGTTGATGTGGAGTATTTATCTGTACCTTGTAATCTTCAAGTGATGGTGTTTCCTACTTTTAGATTTTCATTGATACCTAGTTCGTTTGAGTGAACTAAATTTATATATAGATTGAAAGATATTTAAGTGATATTTGGTGAGTTTATGTGGGTTATGTTATAATTTGGCAGTCGGTGATGGACATAATCCAATACATTTGAAAGAACGAGTGCATATTGCGACATATTTGAGTGAAAATTTCTGCCATGAAACTATTTATCATAAACATGAAGAAATAGATTATAATGTAATGAAAGAAGAAGTTATTAAGTTGATTAATGATTTGCTTAGGTAATTAAGTTGACTTCTTCTTTTGTTTTATAGTAAAATTTTAGAGTAAGGATGTGAAAATATGAGACTTGTTGGTACAACAGTTAGAGGGATAAGAACCCCAATTATAAAAGAAAATGATGATTTAGCTAGTATTGTAGTTGATAGTGTTATTAATGCTAGTGAAAGCGAAGGATTTAATTTTAAAGATAAGGATATTATTGCAATTACAGAAGCAGTAGTTGGAATTAGTGAAGGAAATTATGTTACAGTTGATAATATAGTTAGTGATTTAAATGCTAAATTTCCTAGTAAGGAAATTGGTATTGTCTACCCTATTTTATCTAGAAATAGATTTTCAATGATTTTAAAGGCAATTGCTAGAGCAATGGATAAGGTTACAATACTTTTATCTTTTCCAAGTGATGAAGTTGGTAATGGTATAATGGATGAAAACTTACTTAGTGCTTCTCCATTTAATTTAGGTAGTTTGATAAGTGAAGAAGATTATGAGAAATATTTTGGAACATTTATTCATCCTTTTACGGGTATTAATATGGTTGATTATTATAGAGACTTAGTTAAAAGTGAAAATTGTGATGTTGAGTTTGTTTTTTCAAATAATCCAAGTGATATTTTAAAGTATACTAATAATGTTTTAACTTGTGATATTCATAGTAGGTTTAAAACTAAGAAAGTGTTAAGTGAACAAGGTGCATTTGTGCTTAGTTTAAGTGATATTTTGAATGAAAGTGTTGGAGGCTCTGGGTTTAATTTAGATTATGGACTTCTTGGAAGTAATAAATCAACTGATGAAAGATTAAAGTTATTTCCTAAAGATGGTGCTAGTTTAGTTTTAAAGATTAAAGATGAGATGTTTAAGAGAACTGGTAAAAACTTTGAGGTAATGGTTTATGGTGATGGTGCCTTTAAAGATCCAGTTGGGGGAATTTGGGAGCTTGCTGATCCAGTTGTTAGTCCATTTTATACAGAAGGTCTTAAAGGTACTCCTAATGAGATTAAATTAAAGTATGTTTCTGATAATATGTTTGCTGATTTAAGAGGTGATGAACTTAAAGATGCGATTAAAGAAGAAATTAAGAAAAAAGATAATGATTTGAAAGGACAAAATGTTAGTTTAGGTACAACACCTAGAAGAATTACTGATTTAGTTGGATCTCTTTGTGATTTAACTAGTGGTTCTGGTGATAAAGGTACTCCAGTTGTGCTTGTTCAAGGATATTTTGATAATTTAGCTGATGAGTAGTATTTTAGATTTAATTAATAATTTAGATAGAAGTAAAAAGATTTTAGTTATTGGGCATAAGAAACCTGATACTGATACAATCTTTTCTTCTTATTTAATGAGTAAGGTGTTACAGTC
Source organism: uncultured Mycoplasmatota bacterium (assembly GCA_900547775.1). Classification (GTDB taxonomy): domain Bacteria; phylum Bacillota_I; class Bacilli_A; order RF39; family UBA660; genus CAG-533. Next base: position 94,973 of record URHW01000001.1, read on the forward strand.
TTTGGGTTATGATGCTATGTATGCAGTTCTTGATGGAGAAAAGATAAGTGAAGACTGCACAAAACAAGTTATGGATAATTTTGATTACTCCCCTTTTATATTAGATAAGAAAGATATTTTTAAATATAATTATTTTTTAACTGATCATAATGATGTTAATCAAAGTATTGAAGATGCTTCTTTGGTTTTGGGTGCGATTGATCATCACCCTGATGCTGGTATGGTAAATGTTATTGTAACTAGTTATGTTAGTACATGCCTTGCTATATACGATATGTGTTCTAGTTTTTATGATTTTAGTGATTATGAGAAGAATTTAGTTTATATAGCTTCAATGGATGATAGTACTTATGGGCTTAATGCTAGATATAAAGATAGTGATAAAGCGCTTATTAAGAAAATGGGTTTTGATGAGACATTTGATGGAATGCTTGAGAAATATTTTATAGCTACTGATATGAGTGATAAGTTAAAAGCATATAATGAAAACGGTTTTAAAGCTTATGATTTTAATGGGATAAAGTTTGTTAGCACTTATCTTAAACTTCTTAATTTAGATTATTTAGAGGATTATAGGAAGTTTATTTATGAAAGTACTGAAAATATTTTGGGATTATATATAGATATGAAAAATTTGAAGACTTATACTTTTTTAAGATATAATGAGCATTATTTAGAGAGAAGTTATGATTTTATTGCACCTAGATCAACAGTCGTACTTAATAACACGCTTGCTTATTTGAGGAGTGTTTATGAACAAGATATTTAAAGATAGAAGTATATTATTATTTATTATTTGTTTAGTAGAGATTGCTTTTTGTTTCTGGGTGCTTATTTATTTTAATCATTTAGATCATCTGACTTATCAGCAGTCAAAAACTGATACGGCATCTTTGGCATTACTTGTTCAGAATATGTTTACAAGTACTTGGTGGGGGCTTATTATTTTAACTTTTGCTTTAATATGTATATTTAGTTTAACTGCTTTTATTTATAGGGATTTAAAATTTCAGTTTTTAAGTATTTGCTTATATGTTGTTTTGTTTATGTTATCTCTTAATTTTGAAGATACTTTTATGAATAATTTTAGTAATTTTTTAATTTTTGTACCTCTTGTTGTAGTTAATATAGTTGCATATTTTAAGCAGAAAAAAATAAGCCATGCGGCTTAAATATATTCTTCAATTTTAGTAAATTCACTACTTGATAGTAGTGTTTTTATTTTCTCTTTGTTGTGATATAGTTTTAGTTTTTCTTCGTAATAGTCTAGTTTTTCTTTAACTTCTTTTAAGGTTTTACTTACAGCGTTTTTGGATACTTTGTAGTTTTCAGCAATTTCTTCTTGGGTTAGGTTGTTAAAATAGTAATCAATAAAGTAGTCTTTCTTTGTTTTTGTAAATAAATCTTTGTAGTAGTCAAATAGACATGTATAGTATAATAAGTCTTCCATTACATCATATCCTTAAATAGCCCGTAGATATATTCTTCTATATCGAATGGTTTTAGATCATTTATCTGCTCGCCAAGGCCAATGTATTTTACTGGAAGAGATGTTTCTTCTTTGATTGCAAGAACGATTCCACCTTTGGCTGTGCCATCCATTTTGGTTAAAACTATACCAGTTATGTTAGTGATTTCTTTAAAGCTTTTGGCTTGACTGATTCCGTTTTGACCGGTTGTAGCGTCAATTATTAGAAGTGTTTCATGAGGAGCACCAGGAATAAGTTTACCAATTACTTTATTTATTTTTTCTAGTTCTTTCATTAAACCTATTTTATTTTGAAGTCTACCAGCGGTATCTATAAGGATAATGTCAGCATTTTCTTCTTTGGCTTTTTCTAGTCCATCATAGATGACACTTGCTGGGTCAGCATTTTCTTTACCAACGAATAGTGAGTTTGTTCTATCTGCCCATTCTTTTAACTGCTCTACAGCACCTGCTCTAAAGGTATCTGCTGCAACTAGCAAGACTTTTTTATTTTGGTTGTTAAAGAGGTTTGCAAGTTTACCAATTGTGGTAGTTTTACCTACTCCATTAACACCAACCATTAGAATTACAGTTGGGCCATCTGTTTGGATATTTATTTTATCTGTTAGAAAGTCTTCTTTAACGTAAATCATGAATAGTTCATCAACGATGACTTCTTTTAGTTCTTCTGTACTTGTGATATTTTCACTTTTAACACGTTTTTTTAGTTTGTCAGTAAAGTCCATGACTGTTTTAATGCCGATGTCTGCTTTGATTAAAATATTTTCTAATTCGTCAAAATATTCGTCTGTTACTTTAGTGTATTTGTGTCCAAGAATAGATAAACTGCTTATAAATTCAGTTCTACTTTTTTCTAGACCTTTATCGTATGTTTCACGATTATCGTTAGTTTCTTTTCCTTTAAAGATTTCTTTAAATTTGTTAAATAATCCCATGTTATCACCTACATTCTATATTGCTTCCATCTGCTTCGGGATTGGCGTTATTTATTTTTAGGGTTACTGTACCAGAGCACTGCTCATCGTAGTCAGTTAAGTAGTTGTATTTTTTTAGAATATCCATTGATACTTCGATGCCACCTTTTAAGGCATTTCTTGTGCTTAGACAGTAAGATTCACCTTGAGTTTCAGTTAAGATGTTTTCCGTTTTTAAGATGTTTAGAGCTTCACTATCACATGTGTTTAAGTCTGTTATAAGTAGTAAAGCACTTTCTTCAGCGTTTTTGATATTCATTTTTCTTAGGGCATCTTTGGAATTTGATAGTTGTTTAGTTACTGCTGGTATTACTATAACCATGATGATTCCTAAAACAGCAATTACAGAGATGAGTTCTACTAAGGTAAATCCTTTTTGTTTCATACGTTCCTCCTTACTATATATACAGCCACAATAGTCTTGTCTATATAGATTATATTTTTTAGATAGTTCAATGCTTCTTTTATAGCCTTCTTCTTTTTTGAAGTCTGCTGGCAAAAAGTTAATACCTTCTTTTTCGGCTTCTTTAAAACCAATTTTGTTGATAAGTTCACTGTTTTTATGAGGACTTACAGTTAATGTTGTACCGAAGTAATCAAAGTTATTTTCTTTAGCAAGTTTGGCGGTTTTAGATAATCTTAGCATAAAGCATAGGGTACATCTTGCCCCACCTTCTTTTTCTTCCTCGGTTCCTTTGATTTTTTCGTGATAGATATCATTATCATAATCACAGTCCATGTATTTAATATTTAACTCTTTAAGAAGTCTTATTTGTTCAGATTTTCTTTTTTCGTATTCTTCTTTTGGTTCAATGTTTGGATTATAATATAGGACAGTTATATCAAAATATGATTTTAATCTTTCAATAACACTTGATGAACATGGCCCACAGCAACTATGCAAGAGGATTGTTTTTTTATTATCAAATGTTTTTATTATTTTTTTCATTTCTTCATTGTAGTTCATATTTACTCCTCATAAAGTGTTAATACATATCTTTCATAGTTACCACTATCTAGGTTTAGGACACCTTTTTTATCTTTAAGACTTGCATATATTTGATTATAATAAGATAAGACGTTACATTTTTTGACGTTTATGTAGACAGTATTTCCGTCTTTCATTTTTAGTTTGAATCTGGTACTATCTATTGTTTCGCCTGTTTCATTTTTACTTGGTGAATATTCGATTTCACTGATGTCAGCGATAATATCTTCGTCTAGTTTGCCCAATTCTTCGGCAAAGTTTTTTAAAACGTCTTCTGGGGTGTAATTATTTAACTGAGGCACTCCTAGAAAGTTCTTATCATTTATATAGGTTCCATTTGATAGAAGATAACTTTGATTGGTTAAGTTATATGCGACTACTTTTTCTTCAGTAACATTGATTGTTATTTGAAATTTGAAATTTTTCTTAATTTGTACATCTTTTATAAACGGATTTTGTTTTAAGGTTTTAGTAATTTTTGATTTGTTGATGCTTATAAATGATGGATAGTTTTTAAGGTTTGCTGCTTCGATTATTTCGTAGTCTTTTACTTCTTTGTTTCCAGTTATGATTATATTTTTAACTGGTCTTTTTAAAAGGTAATATGTTCCATTTATGACTAGATAAACTAGTAAAATGAGAATTAAAAATTTTTTAAAATTAAATTTTCTTTTAACTACCTTTTTAGTTTTCATGTTTTCTCCTTTTATTCTTTAATTAATTCTTTGATTTTTTCATATATTAGAGTACTACTGTTATCAATGCTCATTTTTTTTGCGTTTTCGCTTATTTCTTTGTATAGTTTTTCGTTTGTTAGAAGTTTATTTATTTCTTCTTTTAGTTTGTCTTTTGTTAAATCTTTTTCTTCAATCATGATACCGGCATTTGCATCACTTAAACTTTTAGCATTGTAATATTGGTGATTATTTGCGACATATGGGCTTGGAATAAGAATGCTTGGTTTACCTAAAGCCATTATTTCACTTATAACACTTGCTCCTGCTCTTGTTACTAGAATGTCGATGTCTTTAATTAAAGCACTCATATTATCGATGTATGGCACTATGTGAACATTTTTAGAGAAGTCTTTAGGAAATGCATCAAAGTAACTTTTACCAGTAACGTATATAACGTCGTAGTTTTCTTCTTTAATACTTCTTAAGTATTCTTCCATTTTTTTGTTTATAATACCACTACCTAGGCTACCTTGAACGATTAGAACGCATTTATGGTTTAGAGGCACACCAAATTCTTTTTTACTAATTGGTTTTCTGTCAATAGCCATTTCACCGCAAGGATTACCGGATAGGAAGGCATTATTGCCAAAATATTTTAAAGTGTCTTTAAATGATACACCAATAAGGTCTACTTTTTTACTTAATACTTTGTTGCTTTTTCCTGGAATGCTATTTTGTTCGTGGATAAATGTTTTGATTTTTAGTTTTCTAGCGGCTCTTAGAACTGGAAATGTTACATAGCCACCTACTCCAATGACTATATCCGGTTTAAATTCTTTCATTATTTTCAAACATTTCTTTTCAGCTTTTAAAATTAGGCCAATATTTTTAATGTCTCTTTTAATCATCGTTTTACTGAAACCGTAGATTTCGATACTTTCATATTTGATATTTTCTTTTGGCACAATATCTTTTTCCATACGATTGTGAGTACCAATGTAAAGAATATCACTATTTGGTTCTTTTTCTTTTATTTTTTTAACAATTGCTAGGGCAGGATAAATATGACCCCCTGTACCGCCAGCACTAATTATTACTTTCATGTAATCACCTATTTCTATTATATAATAAATACCTCTTTTTTTTAATTATTTTGTAAGAGTTTATTGTAAAGAGTCTCTAATTCTTCGTTTTTGATAAGGGAAAATGGTTTATTTAAGATAGTTTCATCAATATTAAGGCCATTTACAATTTCTTTTGCTTCTTTTTGGGTGAGATTATCTCTAATTATTAAACTTTCAATAATCGCATTTTTGCATTTTTTATGATCTAAGTTATAGATTTTTTGAAATAGTTCCTCTATTTTTGTTAGTTCTTTTTTGGGTGTTAATCTAACTAGACAAGATGTTACCCTAGGTGATGGATTAAAGGCTTCTTTAGGAACGTCAATTATTTTTTCAATATTAAAGAAGACGTTAGTCATTAAACTTAAATATGTGATTTTTTTATCAATGACATTCATGCAGTAATTTTTCCCCATCATCATAATTAGTTCATCAAAGTTCTCTTTGGTTAGTTTTTTTATGAAGGGCTCAATGATACTGTATGGGATGCTAGTGATGATTTTATTTACTTTAGGCCATGGTTCTTTGATGGCATCGCCAATAATGATGTTTATATTTGGTATTTCTTTTAAGTATTCTTCTAAACGTTCGTCTTTTTCGATTACTGTAAGTTTTTTTACTTTGGGTGCGATAATTTTTGTTAGAATGCCTTTGCCGGGACCTATTTCTAAGCATATATCATTTTTTGTAAGATTAGACGCTTCAATAAATTTATTTATAACTGTTTCACTTACTAGAAAATGTTGGTCCAAATTATCAGTGTTATTTTTAAAGTTCATGGTTAATCCTTTCTAGTTCTTCTTTGGCTTTAGTTATGCCGTTATTAAGAGCAATTTTTAAGTACTCTACCCCTTTATTTTTATCTTCTTTGACAATTTCATTTGGCGTTAGATAGAAGTATTTTGCAAGATTATAGTAACCATAATAGTATTTTTCCAGAACTGGGGCTTCAATTGATTTTTGATAGTAGAAGAAAGCTTTTTGGTAGTCTCCTTTTTTCCTTGATATTTCACCTAATTTGTTTAGAGCCCAGCTTTCATTGTTATCTGCTGATAGTTTATAATAGTTTAAGGCTTTTTCTTCATCGATGTTTTCGTAGTATCTACCAAGATTGTTATAGGCATATACATAACCTAGTTCTGCTGCTTTAGTGTAGCACTCTAGGGCTTTATCAATGTCTTTTTTGTTATCTAGAGTAAAGCCATTATAGTAAAAGTTTCCTAGGGTGTTAATAGCGGCAATGCTTCCTAGTTTGATGGCTTTATTAATGTATTCATAAGCAAACTCTGTGGTATATCCAGATATCTTTTTATAATAGATAAGGTTAGCTACCATCCATGATGCTTTAGGGTGATTTTTCTTTGCAGCTTTAAGATAATAATTAAAGCACGATTCATAGTTTACTTTACCAGTGATTAAGCCGGAGTATTCTAGAGAGCCAAGTTCAGCAAGTGCATACATATTATTTCTTTTAGCTAGTATTTTAAGTGAATTTATGTAACTTACTCCTTCTTGCAAGTTTATTTGTAAGTATTCAGCAAGTTCTTTACTTTTGATATCTATTTTAGTTTCATAGTTTGCAAGGGGTTGCTCGTTTTCTAGGATAGCATAGAAAAGAATTAGAACAAATGCATTGTATAAGTCATTTTTTTCATAGTAGTTAATAATTTTATTTAAGTATTCTTCTTTTATTGATGTATCTGTTTTGGCAATGCTTATTAGGTTATCAATTACTTTTGATAGTCTTTTATTTGAGTTTATTATTTTAAGTGCATCGTCTTCTTCTGTATAGATTATTTCATCTAAGATGCTTACGATACTTAATACGATTTTAGTTAAGGAGTTTTCATCTTCTTCATATAATTTTTGATAGTCGTAGTAAATTTTTTTATAGTCCATGCTTATTGCTCTGTATCCAATGCAGTAGTTATTTACGGTTTTAGAACTAATGTCATTTATATTAAAAAGTGAACAAAATATTTCGGTTTGAATGCTTGTCAATTTGTTTGTGGAGTTTTTTTTGATTGAATTAAAGAGATTACCTAGTGATAGATAGTCTTTACCTTCATTCATTTTAATAAATGCTTTTTTCATGTGACCTCCTTTGCACATATATTTTAGCATATTTTTCTTAATTTTGTTAGGGGTGTGGAATTTACGTGGAATACCTTTATTTATATAAATGAAGTCTTTTTAATATAATTTTATTGGAAAGGAAAAATTATGAAGAAGATAATTAAAAATTATAAACAATCTATTATATTGATAGGTTCACTTATTATAGGTACAATCGTTGGATTAATATTTAAGGAGAAAGCTACTGTTTTGGAACCACTAGGTACGTTATTTATTAATATGTTACTTGTTGTTGTAGTACCACTTATTTTCTTATCTATTACAACGTCAATTGGTAAGATTGATAAACCTAAGAGAGTTGGTAAGATATTAAGGAGTATTATTATAGCATTTGTATTTACTTCACTTGTTAGTGTTGTTATTGGACTTACTTCACTTAAAATAAGACTTGTTGATAGTGGTGATGCCAAGAAGATTACGGCTTTACTTGATGAGTCTACAGAGGTAAGTGATGATGCTTCTGTACTTGATAAGTTAGTTAATTCAGTAAGTACTAATGATTTTGTTAATTTACTTAGTAAGAATAATATTCTAGCTCTTATTGTTATTTCTATTTTAAGTGGTCTTGCAATTAATAAGAGTGGTGAGAAAGGAAAGAGTTTTCTTAAAGTATTAGATAGTGCTTATGAGGTATTACAGAATCTTATAAAGATACTTATGTATTATGCACCAATTGGACTTGGATGTTATTTTGCATCATTTACGGGTACGTTTGGAGCAAGTGTTACACAAGGATTTGTTAAGATGCTTGTAATATATACGATACTAGTTCTATTTGTATATTTTGTTATTTATAGTTTATATGCTTATATGGCAGCTGGTAAGATTGGAGTTAAGAAATACTGGGCTAATATTATTCCTGCTAGTGTTACTGCTCTATCTACATGTAGTTCTGCTGCATCTATACCAGTTAATACTGAGTGTGCTAAGAAAATTGGTGTTAGTGAAGATATTGCTAGTCCAACTATTACACTTGGAACATCATTTCATAAGGATGGTTCTATTATAGGTAGTGTATTTAAGATTATGTTCTTAGTTTATTTATTTGATATGCCAGTTAGTGGAATTAAAGTTTTAGGTGTATCATTACTTGCTACTATTTTAGTTACTGCTGTACCTATTGGTGGTGGTACTATATCAGAGATGCTTATTTTAAAACTTATGGGATTTCCAGTAGCAGCACTACCAATTCTTACTATTATTGCTACGATAATTGATGCGCCAGCTACTCTTTTAAATGTTACTGGTGACTGTGCTAGTTCTATGTTAGTATCTAGAATGGTTGATGGTAAAGACTCATTAAAAAAAGAACTTGAATAAAAAAAGCACTTTGTAGTATAATTAATTTAAGGAAGAGCACTAACCCCTGAAAGTTAGGCTTCTCCACTATTGTGTTTTGAAGCTACTTAACAGGTTAGTTAGTAGCTTCTTTTTTTAATATTTTATAGTGATTATAAAAATTATCAAAAGGATTACTAAGATGCATAACAATTGAAGTATTTCTTTAATTTGTTTCATCTTTTCATCACCCCTTTCACACTTAAAATGTAAAAGGAGAAGCCTAACATAGTACCCTTCAATGAGGTATAATAGCATAATTATTAAACTAGTGCAAACCCTTTATTTATGCTGGTTTGCAGACTTTTAAAATCTGTGATTTTAACATAAAAAACGCCTTAAATGACGTTTTAAATTGTTTTTTCATCACTTATATTTAATGTTTTTAAGTAGTTTTCTACTTCTTCTTTATCACTGAAGTGATGTTTTTGTTTACCAATAATTTGGTAGTCTTCATGACCTTTTCCTAGTATTAAGAGAGTGTCTCCTGGTTTAATCATGTTAAGGCCAGAGATGATAGCTTTTCTTCTGTCTGGTTCTACTATGTAGTTTTCTTCAGTTACTCCTTTTAAGATGTCTTTTAGGATATCTAGTTCATTTTCTTCTCTTGGATTATCATCTGTGAAGATAACGAAGTCTGATAAGTTAGATGCTATGTTTCCCATTATAGGTCTTTTAAGTGGATCACGGTTACCACCACAGCCAACTATTGTTATGATTTTTCCATTAGTAACTTCTCTATTTGAAGTGATTATTTTTTCAACAGCATCTGGTGTATGCGCATAGTCAATGATTGCTCTAGCACCATTTACTCCTATTATTTCATTTCTTCCTTTTGGTGGTTTTAATTTAGAAGCACAACTTATAACTTTTGTTGGATCAAATCCCATTGATGTTACTAGTCCTAGAGAGGTTAAATAGTTGTAAATATTAAACTCACATAACATGTTTGTTCTTACACCGAATTGTCTGTCAAAATATTTAAACCATATTTTTGTACCAGTAGCATCTGGTTCATAATCCATAAAAGCAATATCACCAGTTTTACCGATTTTAACTGTGTTTTCTGTTTCAAAATCTTTGGCGTGAGGATCATCATTATTTACAATCATCTTTGCTTCTGGTTTTAGGTGTGTAAGAATTTTTTGTTTTGCTTTTAGATATTCCTCCATAGTTTTATGATAATCTAGATGATCTTCAGTTAGATTGGTAAATGCTGCTACATCGAAGTTAATACCATCTATTCTTCCTAAGGATAAAGCGTGACTACTTACTTCCATTACAATATATTTTACACCTTGTTCTTTAGCTTCATAAATCAAGTTATAAAGAGTTAGAATGTCAGGTGTTGTGTTTGGTAGTTCTCTTACTAGTTCTCCGTTTATATAAAAACCGATTGTACCAATGTATGCAGATGACTCGCCTAGTTCATTTAAGGTTTCACTTGTTAATAATGCAGTTGTTGTTTTTCCATTAGTTCCAGTAATACCAATAAATTTTAGATCTTTAAAATCTTTAGAATAATCTTTACTTAAAGTTTCTCTTAGATATTCTGTAGTATCTTTGACAATTAATGTTGGTACTTTATATTCTCCGTGTTCAGCGACGATGAATCTGGCACCTTTATTAATTGCTTCTTCTATATATTGGTGACCATCAACTGTGTTTCCTTTTATTGCGACAAATGTGTCACCTGGCTCTACTAATTTTGAATTTGTTTTAATTTTTAACATATTTTTTGCCTCCATAATAATTATACGTCTTTTAATAATGGTTTTGCTTTTAGTTATTCCACATGTGGAAAAAAGAGTTAGTCGGTAACCCTTGTAACATTGTATCCGTATGCTTCAAGAATTGCGGTAACTCTTTTACTTTTTACTCCCTTGGCACAGTAGATGTAATATTTCTTCTTTTTATCAAAATATTTTTGATGATTTAGTATTAAATTTTCGTATGCACCTTGATATTTTTCTAGATTAATTAGTGTGCCACCTTTAGGAATATCTTTTATATTAATGGTTTTCATATTGTATTGTATGATTATTATTTTTAGGTGTATAAAAAAAGAGCCTAGTTAACTGGCTCATCATTACCATGGTGTGTTGCAAAGTGGATAGTATAAATTATCACTTTTTACTTGTTCGATTTTTCCATCTTTAAATGTATATTTATTTTCAGTAACAATCTCTGATTTACTTATGTCTTTAGGTAATACTAATTCTGATAGATAATCATCAACAACATCAATAGTTTTCCTATCTAAACACTGCATATTTTCAGTTTGTTTTTGGTAGGTTTCATAAGTTACTACACCGTAATCTTGATTAAATCCTAGATCTTTAAGATTCTTAAATTCTTTAGTTGTTTTATTTTCACTTATTGCAAGATTATTTAAATTTGGTACATTAAATAGGTAATAATTGTAATTATTATCAGAAGTTATCTTTTTAATATTAAATATATCTCGATGATTATTATCTTCGATGTCATATATATAAACTTCACATTCTTTCCAAGTATTTATTGGGAATACGTCAATTCCTCCAACCCTATCTTTATACAAATCTAAATTATATGTATATATTGATTTATTATTTACAAGGTAATCAATTTTATTATTTTTTTTGCCATCTTCTACTTTATAAATTGCTATTTTATATTCATTATTATCCAAAGTTTTTGATGTTGTGCATAGTTTAGTTTCTTTTACATCTTTTTGAGTGTTGTTATCTGTATTATTAACTTTATTATTTTTATTGAAACTAATTACGTCTGTTACACATAAAATGCTAAATATACAAGCACATACTATGAGTGCAATGATTGCTCCAAATATAGTATTTTTCATTGGTACACTTCCTTATTTCTGACCTTATTTTAGCACAGTTTTTTATTTTACTTATTATTAATTTTATTTAAATGAATTTATTATACATTTTTTTACAAAAAAGGAACCTAGTTAATAGGTCTCTTAATCATTAAAGAAATCGTCATAATATTGATCATCTGTCGTTTCATCACTTACAACGATACTATCATTGTCGATATTAACAACCGGTTCTTCCTTTTCTGAAGTATCATATGTTGTTCCTAAATCAAAGCGTTCTATTTCTGGTTCTTCTTTCTTTGGCTTAGTTTGTTGCTCAATAGTTGGTTGTTTAATACTTTCTTCTTTTTGTGCGGACTTTTGAGCCTCTTCTTCTTTTTCTAATTCCGCTATTTTAGCATCTATTCTCTTTACTAAGTCATCAACATCAAATTTAGGTGTCGCTGGCTTTTCTTCTGGCTTGGATAAGTTTTCTTCAAATGATGGATATTTGCTGAAATCAAAAGTTGAATTATTTTCTTTTACTGGTTTTTCCTCAACTGCTGGTTCTTCCTTAGATTTTTCCACTTCGTTTTCAATAAATGATTTTTCAAATTTTGAATTTGAGGTTTTAATATCTTTGGGAGTAGTTTCTGCTGTATTAAATGGATTGAACCCTTTACTTGCAAATTTGTTTTCTTCTTTGATTTCTTCTTTTTCTTTTTCGAGTTCAGGAACTGGTGTTGGAGTTGTTGGAGCTTTTTTATCAAGCGCATCAAATAATTTATTACGTTTTTTTACTTTAACAAATTCTTTGATATCAAATAAATCAATTGGTCTTTTCTCTCTTTCGACAAGTACTCCGTTACCATAGTTTGCTGATCCCCAGTCGATTTCGAAACTTGGTGTAAGTTTAGTTCTGAATGGATTTAATCTTGACCTTAAGATGATAACTTCAAATAGTTTTAATTTTTGAAGATCACTTACTGTAATAAGTGGTGTTGATGCTGTTTTATCTTTATCTTTTGATTTTACTTCTCCACATAATTTACTTATTTCTTCTAATGCTGCTAATTCGGTTGTAATTAGATAGATAATATTACCACAGTTACTTCTAATTGTTTCTGCCTGTTCTTTTCCATATACGTCATTTAATTGAGCAAAGTTTTGAATGATAAATGTGAAACGGATTGCTCTACTACGAGCCGCAGTTACCATTGTTGTTACATCTTTTAGTGGCGGCATGTTAGCAAATTCATCTAGAATAAAGTTTGTACGATGTGGTAGTTTTCCTTTTGGACTATTTTGAGCTACATCAATTAATGTTTCATATGCTTGTTTTAGGAAGATTGTAGCTAGAGCATGGTATGTTGTTTTTTCGTCATGAATAATCATGAATACTGCTGTTTTTTGCTTACCAATGTCTTCCATGTTGAAGTCACTATACGAAAGCATTTCACTTAATTGTTCACGTGAAGCGAATAGTCTTATTTTTTGTCTGAATACAGATAAAATACTTCCTTTTGTTTCGTTTGGCGCATTTATTGTGTTAGATGCAAATACGTATGGACTTGAGTCTTCGCCTTTTAAAAGAAAATATTCTTTTGTATAGTTACTTGTGGCAAAGTTTTCTTCCCCTACTGTTGACATGTAGTTTATTGAGTTTAAGTTGATTTGTGATTCTTTAGCGTCTTCGAATAGGCCTAGAGCTAGACCTGAGAAGAAGTCTGCAGCACTTTTTTCCCAGAATGGGTCATTTTTATTTTCGGGATCATAAAGAATATTTAAAGCAACATCATCTAGTAATTCGGTTGCTTTATCAGTGTTTCCTTCTTGATATAATTTATAAGGAAGTGTAAGTGGATTCCACGCGTTACCCATGTTCGGATTACGGAAGTTAAGAACGATTATTTTGTAACCTCTTTGTCTTAACATTTCTGAGTGATCTCTGTAAAGTTCACCTTTAGGGTCAGTTAGAATCATACTCTCGCCTTTACGAGCAAGGCTTTGAACTTGTGGGTCAACCAAGCATTTAGTTTTACCTGAACCGGTTGCTCCGATTACTAAATTGTGGTAGTCTCCATTATCTACCCACATATTTTTACCATCATTTATTAATGGTATACCGGCGGCTTTTGCTTCTTGTTCCTTAATTACAATTTTTTCAACGCCAGCGTCTTTTTTTATTTCGCTTGCTTTGGCCCATCTACTATATCCTTTTTCATCTTTTTCGCCTATTTTTAAGCCAATTCCCTTACCTTTTTCTCTTTCAAAAATATAAGATGATACACTATAGAAGATAGACACAAGTACAGCGGCAAAGACAATTAAAGTTGCTGCTATATAATCTTTGGTAAATCCCATAAAAAAATTTAAGCCATAAAATTCAGTTGAAGTAAGTAAACTTGTTACATTAAGCACTGCTAAAGATGATAGAATTAGTAATGCTATGCAGAATATTATAAATATAATTAAATCTTTTGCAGATACTCTAAATCTCATTTAAGTCACTCCTCATTTTTTATTATATCTTAATTTTAAATTATTTTCCAGATTATTTACCAGTATTTTTTGTCTTTATTGCAATATAGGTAGTAAAGCTTATTATAATGATACCAATGATAATAAATATTATGTTATAATTAAATTTTTCTTCTTCAGTTTCGCTATGTTTTTCGTTTTTGTTATAGTTAAGATATATTTCTTTTTTATTATAGTTATCTTTAGTTAAATTCCAAGTGTATATATTATTATTAACGCCATCAGCATTATGTTTGGTTACTTTATTGTTTATAGTTATATTTATAGTTAGTTTATCTAAATCTGGATAGTTATCAAATATGTTTTCCTTTTTGCCTAGATTTAGGCTTATTATGTTGCCGGTCTCATTTAGTTTAAAGTTAGGAAAGTGTTCTTTGACTAGTGTTGATGTTAGATATTCTTCTTTAGTGAGATTGGCTTTATAACGAGCCCCTAATTCGTTATCTGTGTCTATTTTTGATATCTGATAATATTTTAAATTATTTTGCTTGAAATTAACTTCTGGCTTGTAGTAGTTATCATCTACTGGTATTTTTGATTTTAAGGCAACATTTACTGTTTTTTGAGATTTACTACTTTTATCGTTAGTTGTTAGGACAAGTTCTTCAGTGAATGTATTATTATTTATGTCTAGATTATAGACGGCTTCACATCCAGTTAGTGATATCATTAGAATTAATAATATTAGTATTTTTTTCATATTATCCTCCACAGTGATTTGCGTAGTATGCACTCATTGAGACGCCAGTATAGTATGCTGATTGGTCATATCCATAGGTTCTATATTGAACTCCGCCTCCAGTGGATTCGGCAGTTTTAAGTTGTGAACCAGTATTTTCTAGTACTAGGATGACATGGCCAGAGTTTGCGATAACATCTCCTGGAGATAGTTTGCTGAATGGAATGTGATCTCCAAGTGATAGGAATCCAGCAGCGGTATATGTTCCAGTTATATTTGCGGCATGCATTGCCCATGAAACGAAACCAGAGCAATCTAGTCCCTTGTAGTAGTCATAACTACCGTTAGGTTTTTGAATACTTGCACCAATATTTGCACCCCACTGTCTATCAACAATAGGATTTTTTGCTACATGTCCTCCGCCATAGTAATATGGTAGGTGAAAACCTTTAGCATGAAGGCCATCGATAAGAGCAATTGCGGCTCTAGCCACTGATGCTCCACTACATCCACTACCAACTGCTGAGCGTATTTTGTTTTCGAGTTCAATTACGCCTGCTTCACCTATTGCTTCAACAAGGCTAGTACCTTTTAGCTCAGTACTATCAGTATTAGGTGGATATCCATAATCTGATGAAGCACCTGGTATTGTGTTTTTACTTAGTATATAGTTTATAACAATTTCGTGGATTTTTTTGTAAGTTTCTACATTGTAATGAAGGCCATCTACTGTTTCGAAATTATCTTTTATTTGTGAGTAAACGTCGATAAAGTTTTCGCCAAAGCCATTTTTCATAACTGTATTAAAGCCTTCAATATTTGCATTAGTTACTGAGTATCCATTTTCTGTTTCTTTTGCTTCATCAACGGGATTGACACTCATTACATAGACACTTACTTCAGAATATTTATTTTTTAATTCTTGATATTTTGCAAGGTAGTTTGAACTATTTGACAAATCATTAACGCCAAATGCAAGAACGATAAATTTTTTACCTTCTATTTTAGTTTCTAACTCTGGTATCGCACTATCTACAAACCATGAATATCCAGCACCGTTTTGGGCGATACTACTGATGCTTTTGTTAGTAATACTGCTCATCATACCTACTATACGAGAGTCACCCATGTATATAAGAAGGTTTTCGGCTTCTGCTGCTGTGTATACTGAAGCATTATAGTTTGTATCTGAGTTGTATCCGACATCTCCTCCTTTACTTGTTAAATCAAGCATTGCTCCTGAGTTTGGCCCCATTATAATTAATAATATCATTACAAAGAAAAAGAAAAGACAAGCAGAGGCTATACCGATAATTAAAAATTTGTTTTTGAGTTTCTTTTTGGGAAATAGTGAAGTTGTTCCACTTCCTTTTGCGTTGTTGGAACCATTGTTATTGTTTGTGGCTTTTTCAGCGGCTGATACTGCTTTTTGAGCTTGTTCTGTTTTATCTATTGAGGTGGCTGCTCCAACGGCATCACTTACACCACTTTCATTTATTCGATTTGAAGCTTCTTGGATTTTATTTCCTAGGGGAATTCTTTTGTTAATGTCATTTAGTGCTTTACCTACAATTTGACTAGATTTTCCACCAGTAAGTTTGTCGGCGCCTTTAACGATTGCTCCAGCTGCTACGGCATGGGGAATTTTAGTTTTCATTGCAACATTGGCAGCATTACGAAGATTATTAGCATTATTTTCAATGTTTCTGGCATCTTCATTCTGCTCTATTTGCTTATTATCTTCTGGACTTGAATCATTTTGTGTTTGTGCATTATCTTCCGGCATTAAACCATTAGACTTTGCTTTGTAAGTTTCATCATCCATAAAGGCACCTTCCTTTCTTTTTTATTTTTCGATTGTGTAACTATCTAAGTATACGGTATAATTCATAATACTTTTTTCTTTAAATATGAATGTATTGTTATCGCCATCTATAATATAAAATAGTTTATAATTTGTTTTATCTACTACTGTGTATGAAACAACTTTTGCACTTAAAAATTTAGTTGAGTAAATGTTTTTTAAGGCATTTTCAAAGTCAGTATATGTTTGAAGTTTTTGTGATTTGTAGTAATCATCTATCTTGGCGTATGCTGCTTCTTTGTCATTTATTGTTAAATTTACAAAATCTGCAAGGTATTTTTTTGCCATATCTTGTTCAGTTACGTATGTGTATGTTACTTCATTGACTTCGTAGTTGTGAAGATATTGATAGTTGTCTATAGTATTATCTTCTTGTTCTTTTTTATTATATATAACGGAGAAAATAATAGCTCCTATAACTATTATAACGCATATTATTATTGATATTTTATCTGAATCTAGTTTTCTCATAGTTATTCCTCCTTAAAGATCTTTCCATCGTATGGAGTTATATCAAATAATTTTTGAGAGTTATCAATTGTAACAATTAGGTAGTAATCTCCTGCTTTAGAACTTCCATCAATTGAATCTTCATATAATACACCTTTTATGTAATATTTATTTACTTTTTTACTTAACTTTTCTTCATACATTTTAGTTGCACTAAATGTTAAATTTTTCCCAGAAAAGTTATCCAATTTTGTTAGAATATTTTCTTCAGTAATTTTATTTTTACTTGTGTATGATTCATTAAGTACTTTAATAAGGGCTTCTTTGTTTTCGCTCGTTAAGTAGTTAATGTATTTTGTAGCACATCCGTTTGCAGTAAAGAAATCGGAGTAGTTTTCTACTAAATTAATAGATGATGAATTAGGGTTATCGTTAGAAGAATCGTTTTTTAATACTTTATTTATAATTACAGCACCAAGAATTGTAACTACTCCTATTATAATTATTATATATGTTTTCTTATCCATTAATAATCTCCTTACTAATATCCATGAACGAATATTTTACATTCTTTTTGACGTCTATTTCTTAGTCCTTGCTCAAATTGAGTTCCAGGCATGACAGCTGTTTCATTCCACCAATTTGTACATAACGCGTCAGTTGATCCATACGATGCATAGGCTTCGAAGAAACCATTTATATTTCCATGATTATATTTTAGAGATGTTAAGGCGTCTAATTGATTATCATTTAAAGTTAATCCATTACTTGCACATAGTGCTTTTACTGATTCTCTATCTTGGTTAAGCCGGTCAGCAAAGATTTGATCAACAACTGATTTATTCATAGTTGTTCCACAGTAATTCATATAATTATTTGTAGTTGTTAGGTTAATACCATATCTTTGAAATAGAACTACATTATTTGCTAGAGTGATACCATGACCTACTGTTGGAATATCACCAGAGTTACAGTAGACTGTATAAGTATCTCCTGATCCTACGCTTCCTTCTAACATTTCGATAAGTTCTACTAAGTTTGATGACGCAGATGAGGCTGGTCTAGGATTTTTTTGATCTACATAGTTTAAGGGATCTACTCTTGTTGATATATCAGTTCTTACTTCAAAATGTAAGTGTGTTCCTGTAGAACGACCTGATGAACCTACTTTAGCGATTACTTGTCCTTGACGTACTGAATCATTTACTTTTACATTAATTGTTCCTTCATGAAGGTGGGCATATAGTGTGTACATTCCATCAGAGTGACTTATCATAATGTAGTTTCCGTAACCTCCACCGCAATTTTTATCACCAAATGATACGCAGTTATTGATTACTTTGGTTACAATACCATCTTTAGAAGCAATGACGTTTACTACGCCAGCACTTCCTCCTGGAGCAATGTCGATTCCTGTATGTCCGCTGTTTGCTGCTCCAGTTATCGGGTCTACTCTAAGTCCAAACATACTTGTTATTGTAGTTGGTACAGGTTCCCCTGTAGCATATGTTATTCCGCCTTCTTCAGTTGTTTCTGCTGATCCAATTGGCCACCAAAATGCATTTGGATTTCCTGCACTAGTGTAATTTACAATATTATCTTCTTGTCCATAATTATTTAGTAAGTCTTTAATCATTTCAACTATTTTTTTTCTAGCTTCGGTGATATCATCGATATTGGCTTCTTTTTCAGCCTCGGTAAGTTCAGTATTTCTTTTTTTACCTGTTTTTTCTAATATTTTGGTGTAGTAGTTGCTTAAGTGAGGCTTTTTATCAAAGTAGTTTCCTTTTATTAAAAACTCCCAATATTTACTTTCTGCTACTTCTTGAGCATTGTTAACTTTATAGTCGTAGCCTGAGTAACCACCGCTTGCGGCTTCATTTTTACATTCATCTTCAGCCTCAGATTTTATTCCAAAGAATGATAATACACCACTATTTGCAAGAACTTTTTCCCAGAAACCAACGAAATCTTGTTTAATAAGGTCCTTGCATACACCATTTTCTAGAATAGCCATGCTACCTACGCATTCGGTAGTTGTTGTACCATCTTCATTTTGGATTGTTGTTGGCGCATATGTTCCATAACATTGTGAACGATATCCTAACATTGATTTTATTAAAAGTTTAATGCTATCAGATTCGTTTTCCCAATATGATGCATCATATTCTTTGTCAATATCATAATCAGTATCTGATTCATCTCCTGTATAAGGATTACTTGATGATCCAGTTACTTCCTTATAATATTCTCCTGAATCGGCAAATAAGTCTGGATCTAGTTCAAAAAATGCAGTCATGATAATTATTTTATCATCAATAAACAATCCTCTTGCTTGATATTTTGCGAGTAATTTATATAGCCTTGTGTAGAAAACTCTTTGACTTGCAATTATTCTTTCTTTACATTTATCTATTTCCGGTTGATTGTCATAGTCTTCACTACATAAAAATGTCCAATAGCCTAAATTTTCTTCTGCAAATTTGTCAAAATCAAAATCTGCATATTTGAAACTTGCTGCTTTCGTTATGTTTGGACTAAGGAAAAAAACTATTAAAAAGAAAGGTATTAGTAAAATACCTATTTTTAATAGTTTATTAGTTAAATGTTTAAAATTAAACATATTATCACCGCCTAATTATTATAGTCCTCCACCTGAGCCAAATGAATCTAGTTCATCTTGAGTTAGAACTACATTTATTCTCATACGTCTGTTACCGCAGACAAATAAAGCCTCACCTTGACTATATGTCTTAATGCTTTCTTTCTCATTGTCGTTTAAGTCAATTAATCTTGATAAGTCTTCAACTGCTTGTTTTTTTAATCCCATTACTAAGTAATATGCGGCATTATCAAAGATTGCTTTACCATGAACAAAAATATTTTCAGCAGCAAAGTCTGTTGGTTGCTGTGTAATGATAATTGTTCCAGTATTGTATTTACGACTACGTCTTTGAATTTGTGCAAGGAACTCGGCACCTAATTCATTTTTGCTTGATAATAGAACATGAGCTTCATCTACAAACATAACTGTATTTGTAGATTTATCTAAACATAATCCCCATGCATATTTTAGGATATTGAAGAACAAAGCATTTCGAATATTTTCATCACTATTCATTAGTTCTTTAATATTAAATACGATGAAATCACTCTTAGTTTCAATCGTAGTGTGACCGTTAAAATAGAACCTTAATTCTTTTACGAATGGTCTAATTCTTAGTTCTAGACGCTCCATGACATCTTTTTCTCTAGTTGCTTCTGGCATTGATAAAAGTTTACCTTTTATGGTTGCATAGACATCATCAAAGATTGGAAAGTCTTTAGATGTAAATTTACTAAAGTCTGTATTAAAGTCAATGCCAAATCTTTTATAAGTATCTTGAACTACTTCACTAAACATTGCTAGAACGTCTTCTTCAATAGATGGATAGTAGTATTTCATGAAGGCTTTTAGTGATTGTAAGGTTCTTGTTAGAACTGTATATCCTAATCCTTCTTTAATCTCATCTTCATCAGCATCAAAGATTACTTCCAGTGGGTTTACCATACCAAATGCTCCACCACGGCCTAAGTCAATGAAGTCTCCACCAAAATTGTGAGTCATTTCACTTAATTCACCTTCTGGGTCGATTGCTACTATTTTACATCCGTTTCTGATGTGAGTTCTAAGCATTAATTTAGCAGCTGTAGATTTACCACTACCTGATGTACCCAAAATAATCATGTTAGCATTATTTCGATTAAATTCTTTTTTTGTTTGATATAAAAATTGGTTAAATAAAACTACACCGCCAGAGAAATCAACACCTAATAATGTGCTTGATCCTGGATCTTTAATGCTATCAAATACGAATGGATACATTGCTGCTATTGTTGGACTTGGTATAGGGATACCTACTCTTTGCTCAACATCTTGTTTTGGGAATATTGGAATCATAGATTTTAAGACTTTTTCTTGTTCAAACATCATTGGGATTCCTCTCATACCCATCGCGTCAAGATAATTTCTAACTTGCATCTTTTTATTTTCTAATTCTTCTTTAGTATCAGCAGTTAACATGATATGCATTTGAAAGTCGAATATTTTTGATTGAGTTGCTGCTAGCATTTGGACAAATGATTCTAAAGATTCATAGTCTTGACGAATTCTTTCTTGAAGAGTTCTTTCATTTTCATGTTGATAACGTTCTTTTAAGTCAGCAATTTCTTTATTAATCATACGACTCATTGTTGAAAAGTCGATCGGAATATGTTTAATTACTACTTTTACTCCTGGTAAGTTAGTAACGTTTGCTAGAAACCCTGGCCCGATTATTTTAGGATAACTTATGATAGTTAATATTGTTGCATATTTATCGCTAATCATAAATTCATTTACGTCGAATTTCATACCTTTAGGAGCTATTTCACTTTTAAATGTATTAGACATTACTCATCACCGTCCCATACTCATTTTTTGCTCCCCCATTAAGGAAGTTCTGAAGCAAAAATTTTAAGTCTTCATCACTTGCTTGTCTTGAATTTAGTCCACAACCGGCTAAGTTTGCAATCATGGTTTGAATTCTTTTTTGAACTACTTCTAATTTTTTATCTCTGAACAAGAAGAAATATTCTGTATCAACTGCATTAACACTGCTGCCGCCAAACATCTCGGCTTTTTGAATATCCTGATTAATTAATTTTCTTACGGCTTGATTTTGCGCATTGTCATATTGAAGTTGTAGTTGTGATAAGTATAGTTTTATATCTACTGGTCTATCTGCAACTACTAGCCAAAATTCGTAGTCAAGTGTGTTATAAAAGTTCCTTAAGTTAAAGATAATATTATTTTGTGTTTGATAATCTAATATGAAAATATTTTTGGGTTCAACTTTAATTCCTGTTACATAATAATTATTATTTAAGATAATCATTCCGTTTTGAATTGCTTTAACAGGTACCCAATCTTCAGAAAATTTACTTGTCTTCTGTTTTGCCATAGCTATTACACCAACCTTTCCAATAATAAACTCGATTATTTGTATAATATGTGAATACGTTTTTGATAAACGTTCTAACGTTATGCTGATTTGGCAGAGGAACTATTAAGAACGTGCATACAAGAGCTGGAGTTAATATTAAGAATGCCGTTTTCATATCATTAGTTTGAATTGATAGCATAAGTACAAAACTTACTACTACTCCAGTTATGAAGATTATCAAATCCGTTGTATTGAATAGGCCCAATATCAGCATAGATTTTTTTGAGTTTGCTGGTATCAAGTAATTATTGTTTCCCACTTTTTATTCCTCCTTTATTTAATTCCAAATGAACCTAGAAGTGCTTTGCATCTATCAAGTGCTTTTCCTGAAAATAGATAATTTACAAAGTACTCAGTATTTGTATATCTGTCATCCTGATGTACTATTAGTCCTGCTTTTTTAGAAAATGAAGAATTAGTTCTAAGTGTTTTGTTAAGTTCTTTAACACATGCTCTGTATAAACTGGGATTTTCTTTCATAACTCTGTCTAAAAGACCTACCATCTGTGTATAATAATATGTATCAATTTCTTTTAATGTTTTAAATCTTCTAAAGTTTCCAGAGTAAAATTCTTCCTTTTCATTTTCCCAAGCACTTTTTATTATGCTTTCTTCTCCTGATTGCGTGCTTAGTAATAATTCATATTGGGTACGATATTCTGTACATAATTTGCTTATAATTTTTGCATCAATTTTGTCTATCATTATTTACCATCCTTCTTTGCTTGTTCTGATGCTAAACTAGATTGACTCTTCGCAATTGAGTTATTAAGTGCCGTTTCTAAATCCTCATATTGTTTTGCAAATTGTGCATAATTAATGTTTTCGGACTTAGCTTGAGTTACTAAGTCATTTACCATGCCAGAAAGTTTATCTCTTTGTTCTGGGTCATCTATTGTAAATGCAACCTGTTCAAATTGTTTTGAAAGTGTTTGTGCATAATTGATGCATCCATCTTGTCCAAGTTTTTCTAAACTCTTTGCTTGTTCTGCTGATAATAAATCTTTGTAAACGGCCTTAATTGTTTTTTCTCTATCGTTTGCTGTACCAAAATTGTATGTCTTGTCACCTACTGTAATTGAGTTTCCACTTTGTACTACACGTTTTCCAGAGACACTTGCTAGTCTGCTTGCTAATTCAGCACTAGTTAGTTTACCTTGATATGAATCAGTAATAAGGTCATCTCTACCTTTTTTGATGTTATTATATGAGCCTTTATTAGCAACGTTTTTCAAGAATGAACCAACTGTATTTTTTAGTTTTGTTTGATTATCTACAGAACGTTGTAATACTGAATTGCTTCCATCAGTAAGGTAGTCTGCAAATGTTGAAGCTGCATCCGCGATATTATCTGTCATACGGTCAAATACTGTAGAGTATTCTTTTGCTTTTTCTGCAACTGCTTTTTTAATTTGCTCTTCACTCCACTCTGGATGTAATGTACGTAAAGTGTTTGTGTATTCTTCACCATGTTCCTCAATCCACTTATTTTCAAGTTGTCTATTATGTGCTTCTCTATCATCTCTATGCTCATCAGCGGTTGAACGCGCTCCGACAATTGTATCTTTTACTTTGGTAATATCATTAAGGCCTCTACTTTGAACCCATCCTTGACGACCGCCACCGATAAGTCCTCCAAAACCAGTTTTAATAACTTGACCAACGCTTTTTCCAGCACCAATTCCTTTTATTACATTTCCAACTGCTGTTGTTCCTGCAGCACCTAACACAGATGCACCACGTAATGCGTATTCATTTTCATTAAGTTTTTTCTTGATGGACATTTGAGGTATTTTAACGCTGAAGATTTCTTCGAGAAGTTTCGGAGCATCTTTAGCAAATTTTAAGATTCCTAGAATTACTACTACTGTAGCAATAACATTAATAAAAAGTCCTCCACCACTTGCAAAGATATTTATATCTGACACAAACGATATTAATAACATCGCAAAGTTTATTATGACTATTCTTTCAAAAACCTGGAGATATGTTTTAGTAAATTCACTGAACCATTTGTCAAACTGACCACCTTTTGGCTTCGTTATCCTTAAAAATATTGGAATTGGAGCGATTAACTTTAAAGCGCCTAGTTTTGCTGCTCTAACGCCCAAATCAAGTGAAAATGATAAGAATAAATATGCTGCAACTACTCCGGCAATCGTGCTTAATGGAAATAAATATTCCATATCATCATCATATATTCCATCTTTTAGGTCTTCATCATGCATGAAGTTCCAAAGACCACCTATACCATTTTTAGCATTATCGGCCATTTCTTTGTATCTTGAACATAACTTGACGGATGAGCTCTCACATTCGGTTAGCGTAACCGGCTCTTTGTTTTCATCTATCGGATGGTAAAATGCCGTAAAGATTGTTACCGAAACATTTAGAGCACCTTTCGTTTGTCCATTTTCACCAGAATCACTTGCGGTTGAACCCATGATAAGATTACCAATTGTGTTGTTTTCTATTATATGATTTTGAAATATTTGCATGTATTCACATATTAATGGAAATAAGGTAACTAAAACAATTGAAATTATTGTATTTTGAACAATATTTTTTACTGATTTTTCTCCTTTGCTCAATGAGTCAGGGTCAACGATTGCCAAGATTATATTATATGCAAAAACGAATAGCATGACTATTCCGATTATTGTATAAATCCTTCTGGATATTACACCAACATTTTCTGTTGAAAATACTTCTACTTTACTTACTACTTCAAATAGTTGATAACATATATTAATTGCTAAATAGATTACATAGTCAATTGTAAGAAGAATTCCATAAAAGGCATTTGATACCCAATTTCCAATTATACTTCCTGTGAGTGTTCCCATTGTTTTTCCTCCTACTCTATGCAAGTTGTGTATGAATCATTGATGAAGCTTAATAAAAGATTTAATATTATTGGCAAGAAAAATAATACTACTATTAAAATTAGCCTTGTAATAAGTTTTTTATTAACTTTTTTATATTCTTCTGGGTCTTTGTTCACTAAAGCAACTATATAGTCATAAGTTGAATAAGCAATTACCAGTATTGGTCCTAAAATTTTCATATATTTGAAAATATTTGATAAATCTTCCATTGTTGATTCACCTAATAGTCCTGAACATGTTTCTTCTGATAATGCATAAACATTATTATTTATAGTTAAAATTAAACCTAGTATTATAAGCCAAGCCTTTTTTTTCATATTAATCAAACCTCTATATATACAACATAATTTTAATATAAAATCAATCATATTGCAAGGAAAATGCTTTAATTATTTTTATATGCATTTTCATTTTGATTTTTGGGTTCGTAAATATCAGTTATTCGAATAAATAATGCTTGGCGTCCCATTGAGTCATAGCTTTTATTGAATTTTTTTCTTGGAACTTTGATTTCTTTTTCGTCTTTTAATGGGTCATTTATATAATAATTATTTTTATCCATACCAATTACTACAACAACATGTGCATTTTTTGGATATGTATAGGTTTTAGATTTATCGTAACTAAACCATTCATAAACTTCTTTGGCTTCGGTGTAATCGGTTGTTGTCCACACTAGGACAGGATCCCCACTTTGAACATATTCTTCTAGTGGCCTTTTGTCATTTGAGGTAAAAACGTGACCGGCAGTATCTTCGGGAAGCATTTCTTTAAATATAGAATATATAGAATTTTTTATAACTGGTAAGAATGTTCCCCAGCCTCTTTTAGGATCGCTTGGGTCTCCAGCATAATATTCGCTAGGGTCTGGCCCGTAACGAACACCATTTTTTTCATAAACATCTTCTTTTGGAAGAAATGTATCAACATATGTTGCCATATCAATATCGATGCCAGCATAATTAAGTAACATTGTAGCACTAGCCACTTCACATCCATTTGGATAATCTGGATTTTGCTTTACTAGTGGAAAGTTTTTAGTAATGAAACTATATTGTAGGTTACTATAGTATTTATCTAATAAGTCTTCATACTCATATATACTATAATTATTTCCTCCTTTTGAGAGTATTAGTTGGTTTGTAAAATAGTCATCTTTTAATGATGGAATTATTGCATGCTTTAATTTTTCTTTTTCACTAGTAAAAAGTTTATACCATATAAAATTGCTAGATATGATTGTTATTATTAATAAAATTATTATAAGTTTGTATTCTTTTTTCATATATATCACGATTTAATTATAACAGATTGTAATAGTAAAAGTATTTTTATAGTAAATATTTTACATTTTATTAGTTATTTTTACAAAGAAAAAAATCTCAGTAATCTGAGATTTTCGATTAGTCACAATTCCAAGGACTTAAAATGCAGTCTTGACATTTTTTGAAGTTATCAACTGGCATATCTTTGTATCCATTGATAGTTCCAAATAGCCACATTACTACTGTTGGTACGAAGAAAATTAGCACGCCAGCAATTGCACGATACATTAAACGCTTACTAGCAACTTTAATATCATCATCTTTACTTCCAACTACTGCTTTTCCTAAATCGAACATACCATATCCAATAATTAATAATGGAATAGCTATTTTAAATACTGTTAGGATCCAACCAATAAATCCTAATACGTCTGACGCTTGATCACAAAATCCGGTAACGTTCATAATTCACATCTCCCTTACATAATTAAATTTTATCTAAATTTTTAAATATTGTCAACAAATTATTTGAAAAGGCCGAAAAAACTTGTACTTCCTTGTTTTCCAAACCCTAGTTTTAGTAATAATTTGTCAACTACTAATAGTCTGTCTGCTCGGTCGTTAATTACCGGCATATTATAATAAACTTTAAATTTTGTTTCATATTCAAAGTTTGATAATTCTTCATCCTTAATTGCACTTTGATTTAATATTATTTTTCCATCTGCAATTTTTTCTTTAATGTTAATGTCTTTTTTTAGTGCTTTATTTAAACTTATTATGCCTGGATTTACTAAGTATAAAATATCCTGGCACAGATTTCTTTCTGATAAACCATTTAGGTCTATAAGAATTATTTCTGTATCTTTTAAAGTGTTTATTTTATATTTTAAATCTTCTACTGATGTACAAAATGAAATGTCACTATCTTTTAAATATATTGAATCTTGTTTAAACATTTCAAATGCTTTAACTTTATAGTTTATTCTTAGTTGTTTTAGTATCATGTACATAAGGGTAGTTGCACCAGCATGCTCAGTTACATTTTGAATACCTATAATTCTTGCACCTGTTTTAATAGATTCTTCGGCTCTTACATATCCTGGGTTGTAGTCATCATTTATATAAGAATTACTTGTATAAGGATTACTTTGGAATGTTTGATTTCCAAATGTGTTTGGTCCCATTCTATTTAATTCTATACTTTGATTTTGTGCTTGACTTAAACTATTAATATATTTAGTAACATCATTTAATGTGTTTGGGTGTGTTAATAAATAGTTTATGCCAGCAGCGTTTCTCGTAAAATTGTAATAGCCGTTTTGTACTAAAAGTGTTAGATAACTACTGCTATTTACTAGTTCACTATTATTTAATAGAAGAACTGTTTTATTTGGCCCAAAGAAACTTAAAAATCTTAATACTTC
Organism: uncultured Mycoplasmatota bacterium; assembly: GCA_900547775.1. Lineage (GTDB taxonomy): Bacteria > Bacillota_I > Bacilli_A > RF39 > UBA660 > CAG-533. The sequence goes on from URHW01000001.1 coordinate 122,643, forward strand.
TTTTATATCAAAGAAGTTTTTGATAGCGGTTATATCTATTACGGCTTTGCTATATAATAGATTTCCAAGTTCGGCTTCAATAGTTTCTCTAGTAAACTCTCCAGTTATGGTTTTAATTGAGTTAATGTCAACACTATCAATAACTTTACTATTTTGATTTTTAATTATTATGTTTATATTCATAGAATCACCAATTAGAAGACGTCATTTTTAGGGAAATATATTGGCTTTGTTTCACCTGTTACAGGGAATGTAAATATTTCACCCATTATTGGTAAGTCAACTCTAAAAAAGACAGTTACCTTGTAGTAAGTCTTTTTTATATTTCCATTAGTATCTTCTGTTTTAGCAATGCAATATTTGAATTTTCTTGAGTTTGTATTACTTGCTTCAAAACCGTGTGCACCTTCACTAGATTGTGATGATACATAATCAGGGCAACTACTATATACAAGGTAACCAACATTATTTAAATAGTCTGAAATTTCAGCAACTGTTGAGTCACTTACTCCTTCTTTTTTTTCAATAATATTTATAATACCATTTTTTACTTTGAAGGCTTTTGAGTAGTTTACAGATATAGCTAAAAAACTTGTAAAAAGTACTATAAAGACAATAACGATAGAAAAAATCCAGGTTCCACCTATCGCTTCTCTCATAATTTACCTATTAATTACCTGCTGCTTCGCTATTAGGACATTTAACGTCTACTGTAGTTTCACATGCTTCGTCTTCACAATAATAACAATCACATATTTCAGTAGTACAGTTTGGACAAGTGGCTGCTGAGCAATGAAGTTTAGATAAAATGTTTGATTTCATTGATGGCCAGATAAGTGTAGTAAACACTACTCCTATTGCAGCGATAGCAACTACTGCTACTGCAGTCATACTTAATTCACCTGAAGCTTCTTTCATTATTTATTCCTCCTTATCTTAAATTAATTATATAATAAAAAGAATTGTAAATCAATTCTTTTTTAGCAATTGTTTGGATGGAATAGACACTCTGTACATGTTTCATATTCGCCTTGATAATTTGTCCAATCATTAACTGTTGATAGTGCTACGTCAATGATTGTTGGGAGTAACATAATGATTACTCCAGTTAAAATTCTTTTTCCTAATGTTTGAGCACTTTTCTTAAGTTCATCCTCTTTTCCGGCTTTTACGCTATTGTAGAAGATGAATATGCCTTGGCCAATTATTATCAATGGAACAAATAGTTTTACAAACATAATTATATATCCAACAAACTTCATTACATTTTGGATTTCTTCTCTTGCACACATGTTTTCACCTACTGCTTCAGCATGTACAGTAAGTGGTAATATTAATAGAACTAATAATAAATATTTGTAGTATTTTTTATTCGTAGTCATAACCGTCGTCCTCTTTCTGCTCTGGCATTTTTGTTACTAATTTATAGATTACATAGCCACATATTCCAAGTAATATTAAGATTAGAAGTACTAAACCAAAGTTGCTTGATTTTTTGATAGTTATTGTATAGTCTTTAGTGTCGCCGTTTTCAGCGGTTACAGTTACTACTACTTTACTTTTATTTTTTAAGTTAGAATTGTTTTTTATTTCATATGTTGATGAATCGCTTTCGGTTTCAACAATCATGTCTAACTTTTTATCACTTCTACTTATTTTTAATTTATATTCAGTTACATCTGTTTTAAATTCTAAGTTGTATCCTTGAATCTCAATTTTTGAAAGGTTTGTGTTACTATCTAATTCATCTTCATATGAAAGAATTATTCTGTATACACGGCTTGTATCATCTTCTGCTGTTACAGTTACTAATATTGGTTTATCAATATCAATATTTTCATTGTTTTCAATTTTAACTGTGGCTTTATCACTTTCTGGTTTAGCAGTAACTTCAATACTTGTTATATCTTTAGAGATTTTTAGATTGTATGTTTCAACTTCTCTACTAAAAATAAAGTCAGTATCTTTTAAATCTAGTTCTCTTAAATAATTGTTACTATCTTTTAAAGTAGTTGTTGTAGTCGTGGTAGTTGTTTGTGAGGTAGTTGTATTTGGTTTAGTATTGTTTGGACGATTTGGTTTTTTTGTTGTAGTCGTTGTTGTGGTAGTAGTTGTTTTCTTAGTAGTTGTTTGATAAGTTAGACCATTACTTGTTCTAGAGCAATCATATGATGCTAGTATTGCACAATATTTTGGATAAGCATCACTTCTACAAGCACCACTATAAGCAGTACAAGAACTTTTAGCAACAAAATATAATGGGTCTTGATTACCATTTGAGCATTTTACTAGACCTTCTGTATAAAATTGTGTTTGCCAAGTTCCACTATAGCATGTTGCTTTGATGCAGTGACCGAAATATCCTTGATTAAAGTTTGCTTGCCCGTAACTTGCTTGAAAGTCTAGACATGTTTGATAGTCTTTTACATAACCGATATCTAGGGCAGCATTAACTTTTAATGGAACTAAAATTGATAACATAGCCATTATTATATACTTTTTCATATTACCTCCAAAAAAAGATACCGACTTGTTTAACCAAATTCAGGTATCTTCAAATCTATATTAATAATATCATAAAATTATTAATATTTAAATCTTTTTGAATACATTTTTCTTATTTAAAATAAATAGTCCGCCAATTAGCACTGCTGCTGAGATAGATAATGCTAGATAATAATCTTCTACTCCAGTGTTTGGGCTTTCTTCGTTGTTGTTTGGAGTATTTGTGTTATTACTATTATTATTGTTGTTATCATTGCCGCTTGATTTTGTTGTAGTTGTTGTATAATCTGAGCCACCAGTGTTTTGTGAGCAATTATAGAATGTTTTTTGAGTAAAGTATACATAAGCACCTGTGTCTGTACAAGAGGCTCCTTCTTTAATTTCACTTGCAGGAGCTCCTGCATCAATTATAGCATTTGGTTTAGAGTTACCATTTGCACAACTTACTGCATAAGTGTTTAATTTCTTATGAACGTTTTTGCTATTTGTACAAGATACTTCGATACATTCTAGATAGTAACCAGCGGTGGCATTAGATATACTATTGCCACCATTTTGGTTTGCTGCTGCAGTACATTTTGATTTAGCATCTGCTTCATCTTTAACATTCCAGATGGTTGTTGTTGTATTTTGATCAACTTTTGCAAATACACCTATAGGCATTATAAGTAATAGACTAATAAGTAATTTTTTCATATTATTCCTACTTTCCTAAATATTCTTTCATTTTTTTATTTTTCTTACGAACTACTATTATTATACCCGTTCCTAAAATAATTACACTTCCAATGATTACGGATGTTATTTCAAGGACTTTGTTGTAACTATCTTTTTGAATATCAATTGAGTAAATATTTGTAGCTCCGTTTTCAGCAACAACTTTAATCCTTACTGTACTAAATCCTGTTAATGAATTATTTCCATACATATATACTTCAGATCTGTTACTTGTTGGAGTTGCTGTAATAATTAAACTCTTTTCTCTTTTAATCTTGATTGTATAGTCTAATTTTTCTGGAGAGAAGTCAATTCCATAACCCTTAACAGTTAATGATGAAAGAGTAACGTCATTAGATATTTCTAATCCTGCTTCTTTTCTAATAACTGTTATAGTATAAGTTTTGGTTAGTTTACCATTTTTTACAGTTATTTTTAGGTTATTAGCACCAACTTTTAGTCCTCTATCGCCTTCTACTTCAGCAAATGCATTATCGCTTTCTGGGAAGGCATATACGTTAACTGATGAGTATTCGTATGGTACTGTTACTGAGTATTCATAGATTTCTTTGTTAAAGTCAATTGCAGTTCCTTCGATTGTTAATGTATCTAGATAAGCACTAGTGCTTGTTTCTTCTTCTGCACCTTTTTTAATAAATGTTAGAACATAACTTCTTGTTATACCAGATTCGCTTATTACTTCAAGTACTGCTGTTGTGATATCTTCAGTAAGTTCTATTTCACGAGGTTCATTTCCTTCTACAAATGATGAAGTATCACTTGCTAATGTACCATTTATGCTTACTTTCTTAGTATTCTTAGGTACTTCAATATCATAATCAGTTACATATGGATCGAATTCAATTTTCCCTTTACTTACAGTTAGGTCTGTTAGAAGGTTATTTGAAACTCTGTCATCAGTTCTAATAGCAATAATTGTGTAAGTTCTTACTTTTCCTTCTTTATTTTTAATTTTAATTAAAATTTTATTTTCACCATAATCTAAGTTAACTGTTCTTGGTTCGTATCCTTCAACGTATGATGCATCGCTGCTTGTTAAGGTTGCAAATACGCTTATTTTATCGCTATTAACTTCTATTTTATATCCCATTGATAATGAATCAAAGCCTGCTAGAGTTTTATCATTTTTAAGTCTATTTGATAATAGTGAATAATCACTTGGCATTACGTCTAAGTAAGCGTTTTCACCCTCAATACTATTTAGAGTTACTGCTACGTCATTTGCATCTTTTACGCTTAGTGTTTGAAGAGTGTTTGTAATATCAGCATCATGAACGACAGCAAACATTGGTCTACTTAAGATTCCTTTTTCATCTTTTACCCATGCATAGTATAAACCAGCCTCTTTTTGTTCGTATGCTACTTTATTTGAATCGGCAAAGTCTTTCCATAAACTATCTACTGTTGGATTAGATGAATCATCTAAGTAATAACTTGTTACTTCATTAGATATTTTTCTTCCTTTAATAGTAATTGTACCCAATCCTTGATTTAGTAGGGATGCTGTTATTTCTAACGCTGGTCTTGTTCCGTTTGAACATGATACTAAGTATGTTTTATGACATGTTCCATTTTTTACTGTATCGCATGTGTTTTCTGTTTGTTCAACTGGATTTTGAGTGTAATCTTTTGCACAAGAGAACATATCCATGATGTCTGTTGTTTCTGTTATTTTATTGTTTTTCTTTTCATAACATACTTTTACTTGTTTTTTAGTTTCTTTAACTTCTGTTTGTTTATTGCTTGTTTTACAATTTTTTTCACCATCACCATTTAATGCATTACAATCGTCTTCTGTAGTTGCTGATGCATCGATAGTATATTTATCTGATAGGTCTTCTTCTGACCAAATATATTTGTCATTAGTTTCATCATAATAGCAACTTGCTTCTACTTCTTCTGGGCATGTTGCAGGATCAACTTGAGATGAACTTAAGTCATAACGATAGACATATCCTTCACTTCCATTATAAGTTACTTTACAATATTTATTACTTGAATAAGTACATGCTTCAGATAAACTTCCATTAATTGTAACTTCTTCAGCACATGGAATGCTGTTATCAGTTTTTGAGCCAATTTTAGATGTTGAGGTATAAAATGAAGTTTCTTTTATAGTGTATTGTTTAGTTTCACTACTACAATTTTCTGGTAGAGCACTTCTAGACATTACTAATTGATTTCTATATACTCTTGTTGTTGTATTAACTGATACGCCATTTATTTTTGTAACTACACATGTTGGATTTGTACTTGATGTAAGCGTTTCACACGTTGTTACGTAAACTTCATCTCCACAGTTTACTTGTTTACCACCTGCGGATGCGTTGTTTTTAGCATATCTTACGTCATTTATTGGCTCAGTATTTTTAATTGGTGTTGGAACTGGAGTTATAGGGGGTGGAGTATTTCCACCACCACCACCGCCGCCGTTACATGCCGATGGTTTTGTTGTATTGTAATATTTACTATTTAGGCTTGAATATGTTTTACCATTATAAGTGAATGAACATATTGCTCCTTGAGAATTTCCATTACATGTTGTCACATAAATTTGGGAACATTTCTTTATTGTTTCATTGCTTCCTGAACTGTTTTTTACTGATGTGTCTTGAGTTATCCAAGCTGTTTTGTTTACTTGATATCCGCCACTAGCATTACAATCAGAAGGTTTTGTATGATTATAGTATTTGCTATTCAAACCTGAATAATTCTTTCCATTATAAGTAAATGAACATATTGCACCTTGTGAGTTCCCGTTACATGTTGTTACATAGATTTGCGAACATTTCTTTATTTTTTCGTTGCTTCCTGAACTGTTTTTTACTGTAGTATCTTGTGTTATCCATGCTGTTTTGTTTACAGTATAACCATTATTTGAACTATTGCCAGTTACTGTTATATTAGCAATTATTTTTTTTATTCCTAGGCCTACGAGAGGATAATAGAATTCTACAACTGCTTTTCCGGCTTTTTTTCCAGTTACTTCTGTTATTTTCGTACGATCTTTTTTATTGGAGTCCTTTATCGTTATAAATTCGTCTCCAGATTTAATTTCTGTGTCACCAGATGTTGATGACGGGTCATTAATCTTGAAATTACATTTTCTCATAATCTCTTGTCTTAATTCTTTTGTTTCCCCTACTTTTATTGTGTAATTGTATGTTTCGCCACCTTTACAAGTACCCCCTCCTGGGTTTGATGATGAAGTTTTCTTCCAGCAAGCATAATATTTTTTGTTGTTTGTATTAAAGGTTGTAGTTGATTTGCTTCCTGATGTGCAAGAAGCAGTTTCTCCCCATCCTTCAAATGAATATCCATCACGCTTGGCACTATATTTTCCTAATTCAGCTTGGTAACCATATACACCATTAAGTGTTAGTGACGATGCATTACCTGAACTTATATAACTAACCTTTCCACCATTACCATCTAGAATATATTTATTAATTTTATTAGCTGTTTTCGTATCTTTATCAACCTCATAATTTTTATAAGTTGTATTAATCATTTTTATTGTACAATTATATCCACCGCCGGCCCAAGATGATACGTTAAGTGTTCCACACTGATTATCCCAAAATGGAGCTTTTTTGCTTATTACAGTTAATTCTCCAGAGTTAAAATTTGTTCTGCTATTTCTGCATGTTATAGTAACTTTTGTTACTTGTCTTATTTTATTGTCGTGATTAGCACTCCATGGATTTGCACATACCTTTAGGGTCGTATCTGTAAATGTTATTGTTGATGTTGAACCTAGCGCTATTTCTTCACTATTCTCTGTTTTGTTTGTGTTTTTATTAATACTATTTTTTAAATTTATTTTACTTACGCTAAAAAAGATTATCGGTAAAATAAGTAGTAATAATAAATATAGATATTTTTTCTTTTTCATTTTTACACTCTCCTACTTTCTATATATTATTGTAAAGCAAGGAATGTAAAAAAGCAACAAAAAACAGAAGGTTATTTTCTTCTGTTATCACTTATTAATTCAAGTTTTTCAGTTAATTGGTTTATTCTTTCCATTATTCTGCCTGATTTAATTTGTTCTTCTGCTGATTTAGATGTGCTAAAGTGAGATGCTAGTTCTTCTTGGTTTAAATTTGATGTGAAGAATGTTGCTTTTTTTTCTTCCATTCTATACTGAAGGATTGTTCCTAGGACTTCGTCTCTATTCCATCCGGTTACAGTTTCTGCACCAATGTCATCTAGAAGTAAAAGGTCTGCTTCTTTTAGTTCTTTGATTCTTGTGTAATAGTCGTCATTTGTAAATGATTCTTTAAGGCTTCTTAGTAGTTCTGGGTAGTAGATTATTAGTGCTGTGTAGCCTTCTTTTGATAGTTCATTTAGAAGAGCACTAATTAGATATGTTTTACCACTACCAAAGGAGCCATGTAAGTATAAGCCTTTTTCTGTTTTTCCTTCTTTGAAGTTATCATAGAATTTTTTTAACCATTTGATTATTTTTACTCTTTTAGCATCTGTGATGTCGATGTTAGACATTTTTGCAGTTTTAATTTCATATGGCATTTCAAAGAATTCTGATTTTATTTCGGATTTTTCTTTAAGGATTGCTTTTTTATATTTGCAAGCAACGTAGTTAAATGTTACGGAGTCTTCTTCAACGGTTGGATAGTATACTGCACCTTCAACTTTATTTTTGCACATGTGAATGCTTTTGCAGTTTTTACAGTTTTCTAGTTCTTGCATTGTTCTTTCAATTTTAGATGTGTATTTGTAAGCAATGCTATCTTTTATTTTTAGTTTTTTGACTGTTTTTTTGAATTCTTCGTTTGTTAGAGCATGGGCATAATCTTTTTTTAGAGCGTCATCTAAGTTAGATTTTTGATATTTTTTTAGTTCTTCCATGTTATCTAAACTCCTTTAATAGATTTTCCATTTCTTTTTGTTCTTCTTCACTTATTTCTTCTTTTGTTTGGTCTTTGCCGAACCATACTGGTAGTTTGCTTACGTTTTTGACTTCTTTTTTAGGTTTCTTTTTGTATTCTTTTTCAGCTTCTTTCATGGCTTCACGTGCGGTTTTGATTCCAAGGCGAGCCCACTGACCAGCGATTGTTTCAATAAATGCTTTAGTTAGTTTGTTATTGTTTATTTTTAGGACATAGTCAATTAGGACGTTGATTACTGCTGGAGTCATGTTTAGTTCAACTGCTAGATATTCTAAAATTTTTAAGTCTGATGCAGTTGGCGTGCCAATTTTATATTTACTTCTTAGAAAGTCATATGGCGTGGTGTTTTCAAAGATGTAGATCATTTTACCTCTGCTTGATGTGTCCCCATCTGGGGTTTTTAAGTGTTCTGGCTGAGTTCTATAGATGAGTGTTGGTAGTGCCCCAGTATTGTTGTATTCATAATATTTTCTGACTTCTTTTTGAAGGATATCTCTGTTAAGCATTCCTTGTTCATCTAAGCATATACGCATGATTTCACTCATTTTTAAGGTGTCTAGGTTATAGATGAAAGCTAGTGAGTTTATTAGTTCTTTATTTTTCTTATTTAATGTTTTTTCATTTAAGATGTTATTTGGGATGCTTGATGATAGAAGATCAAAATCAATTAGATTGGTTACTTCGGGTTTGTTTGTTTCTTTTTCTTTGATTGATGATCCAGCAAGCATAGATGCGGGTACTGATGAGAATGTTGTATTTATTTTTTCACTTATTTCTTCAAAACCTGTATAGTTAAAAGTTTTCTTTTTATAGTTTTTGATAAGTTCTTCGTATTCATCTTTACCTATGTTATTATATAAGACGATATTTAGAATTGGATGATTAAAGAACTCTGATGCAGATAGTGGTGCGTATAGTTCATATATGTAACTGTTCAGTTCTTCACCATCTTTGTAGTATGTTCTAAGAAGTCCAGTTGCTTCTAAGGCTTTTCTTGCTTCTTTAATATCATCTAATTTAGTTTTTAGAATGGTCATTAGGTGATGATGAGTGTGAGTTATGCTAGATGTTTCACTTTTGTCTAGGTCACTCCATAAAGATAAGTATAAACTTACGGGAAGAGCACCAATAATAGGTTCGTATAGGCTTATTAAGTTTTTCTTGTCATATTCAGTTAATAAAGTTTTGTTTATTACTGTGTAAAGATCAGCTGGTAGTAGGCTTATATATTTCATGGAATCACCTTCTTCTTTTTTATATTCTACATATTTTTTTATTTATTTACAAGTTAAAAAAAGAAAGTTTTTAGGCTTTCTTAGAATTTTTTAAATACGTTATGTTTTTTACTTAAAATGAATAATGTTACTGTTATAAATAAGCATGATAGAAGAACTGCAGTTAGATTGCTGATTCCAGTTTTGGGGTTTTCAGTACTGCTTTGATTTTGGTTATTATCTTTGTTATTTATGATTGTTTCTCCATTACCTTCTTCTTTATTAATATCAATTATTTTAATGGTTTTAGTTGCTTTAATGCCGCTTCCATCTTTTGCTGATGCAGTAACAACTACCTCGCCCTCTTTGATACCAGTTAAGATACCACTTTGGTTAATTGTAGCTACTCGGACATTGTTGACACTCCAGTATATATTTTTGTTTGTGGCATTTGTTGGTGTTATTTCTACTGATAAATTAAGGGTACCAGCCACGCTTATTTCATCTTTACCAACTATGTTAATATTTGTTACTAAAACATCTTTTTTGTCTTCTATGGTAAATGTTGTTTTTGTACTTGCATTTGCTGATGATATTGTTACTTCATAAGTTCCAGCAGTTACTTTATCCGTTAAGGTTATTTTAAAACCATTTGTATCTTTTGTAATAGTAAACAGCTTTGTTACGTCAGTATTATTTTTAGTAATTTTTAAAGATAAGTCATTTATATTTACGTTTGTTAAGTTTAAAGTGATATAAACATACCCACCATTTTGAATGTTAAGGTCAGTTGGATTTTTAGTAGTGTTTTTGATTTCAATGTTTTCTGTTTCATTTTTAGTAAATGTTGATATTACTGGATAAAATTGTAATGAATTATTTGTTGTTGTATCTATCCATGATGTTGAGTCTATGCTATAGTAACTTACTCCACTAGGTTTATTTGCTACATAGTACCATTTGTCTTCAGCAGTACTTGATGAAGCAAAGGTTTCTACTGGGAAAACGTAGTAAGTTTTACCATTATCTACTTCTTTATATGCAGTAGTGTATTTAAGGTATATATAAAATTTTTCGCTAGTGATGCTAATATTTTTAGATGTGTTTATTGATGTATATCCTTCTTTTGTGGCCGTTCCTTCACCTATTTTTACTGCTTTAGAATAGTCATCAACGTCTGAATAGTAGATTTCATATTTATCGCCTGGATAGCCAGTAAAAATATTTACTTTAGAAAGTTTTTCTGAAGCATTATTTTGTTTTGTGTAGATATTTTTAAAGATAATTGATGATGCGTCAGTTGTTTCAATATTTCCGCTAAAGCCATGAATGTTATTTGTGTATTTATTATCAAATGATGTTGCTTCAACTTTATAAGCACTCATTAAACTTGCACAGATATTAGTATCATAATAACTTACATAATGATATCCTGCTGGAATAGTACTATTTCCAGTAAATATTGTAGGATAAGTATCTTTAGTAAGCCATGCACCATTTCCTTTTGGTGTTGTTTTAAAGTTTGAAGCGCTATAGTCATCATCCCAGCCAATAATTGTTAAAGCGTGGTTAATTGATTTTGATCCATTGTAGTAGTATGCAAGTTTATCATCGGATACGTATGTTGGACTTTCTGCGTAAATTACAGCACCCATTGCGCCATATTCAGTTAAATTCTTTTTGATTGCTAAGATAGTATTTGCATCGCATGACTTGCTTGATATATAGTCAATTTCATTTACATAGTAATCACTTTTTTGATTAAGGGTATTAGATTTTGAACTTGATGAAGTACTCCATGGTAATTTTGTTTCTAAAATTGGACCACGTCCAGCTGATAGATAGGCACCTGATAAATAATAGTTGCCACCAACATCTTTAGTTTTACTATAGTAACCGAATGGATTTTTTGTGCCATCATCTAGTGTATAAATTGTACTATAGTCAATATGTTTTTCTGATAAGTCAACTTCTTTATTTTGCTCTATTAATAGAGATGACTCGATTGTAGAAGTAGTCGCAAAAGTCCAGCACATATTCGTTTTTTCTTGGTCATGTGCTTTACTTACTTTTCCATAGTCTAATAAAGAAAATTTTCTTAATGTTTTATAATTCACATTAAAAGTATTACCTACAGATGCGCTTAAGTCTTTATTTGTTGTGTAAAACTCTTCACATTTTACTGGCATGATAGTATTTTGTCTTTCAGTCGGTGATAGTAATTTCCATTTTTTATAATTTTCCGTTTCTGTACATAAATTGTTTTCTGCTTTAATATATGATAAGGCTTGTACATTAGATGTTATACTTAGAAGTGCAATCATTAATACTATTTTCTTTTTCATTTTCTACTCCTATTATCTAATAAAATTATAAATTATTAACCTTTTATTGTCAATTAGAAAAAGTCTATGCTTGATAGACTTAATAAGAATTGTTTTTTTATTATATTGAATCTGTACTGGTATACTTAAAGTAGACAACTGAGATGTTAACATAAAAAAATGCCTCGAGGGCATTTTAGTTATTGCATATGTTATCTACAAAGCAGTCGTTTAAACATCTAATAGCGCAGCAACAGTTTAGGTTCATTGTGAAAAAACTGTTTGTTGATAGATATGGCTCTGTAGTGCTATCTGCATTTGCTACTAGAACTCTAAATGTTGCACAGTTGTTATCTACCTTTTCTACTCTAAATACTGTACTACAGTTTGTGGCTCCAGTTGCAGTGCAGTCTGTTGTAGCGTCTTTAGTTGTTGGCATAGAAAATGGTGTTCCATTACCAGCACATGTATAAAGCATTATTGGTCTAGTGTTACAAACTATGCAGTTTGGAGAACCACCTAACATTGGTCTATCACATGAATCTAGTCCACTTTCAGGACAAACGTTTTGCTGAAGTATTTGAATTACTTTTAGAGTTTCAGCAATGCAGTTGCCAGAGTTTGTTTCAGTATTATTATTACACATATTAATTCACCCTTTCATTTTCTCAATATATTTTATGTAAATGGTTATTATTTAGTGATTTTATTTTTTGTTTTAATATAGTATAATATTTTTAGGTGATGAATATATGTGGTGGCAATATTTAATTATATTTTTCGTACTATTAATTATTTCATTTGTAGTTGTTAAACTTAATAAAAAGAATTTTACTTATGAGATAAATAAGTTAGTACAATATTTAGGTGGTAAAGAAAATATTATTGATAGTGAAGTTACAATGTCTAGATTAAAGGTTACTTTAAAGGATGTTACTTTAGCAGATAAGGAAGCTATTCAAAGGCTTGGTGCTAAAGGAATTGTAGAAATTGATAATCAACTTAAGATAATATTTGGACCAAATGCTAAAACATTAAAAAAATACATTAGTGAAATGAAGTAACTAATGTATTTTTTAGTTTGTAGTGTATTCTTCGTGACATACATTTGCTGAGTTTAAATCTAAGGAAGCAGTTACTGTTTTGTATGTTGCATCTAGTGTTATATTTATGTCTAGACAGTCCATGCACATTGTTTTATCTTTTGGATTATAAATACTGCATGAATTTTCTTCGATAGTCTCTTCGTCTTTTGTTTCTTTTTTTAAGTCACCGGATTTGATAAGGTCTTTAATATTTATTACGAATTTATATTTACATTTGTTGTTTGTACACTCACAGTGAGTACCATTTGTAGTACACTCACCAAAGTAACTTTTATATTTGTTAGAGTTGTTTTGAACGTGCATTATAGCAGCACTTTCAATGCTTTCGATTTTAGCGTTTAGGGCTTTTTCGTTCATTCGGTCACGCATTTTAAAGATTCCGGGAATAGCGATTACCATTACTAATGAAATTAGCACTAGAACTGCTAAAAGTTCTACTAGGGTAAATCCTTTGTTTTTCATAGTTCCTCCTTATAAGCCTAGTAAGGCTTTTATAAATATGTTTGCTAGATCAGAGTTAAAGTATAGTAATAGCATACTTGTTACTAGGAATGGGCCAAATGGAAGCATTCCTTCTTCTCCTTTAACACTAATATACATGGCGTATGGAAAAGCAAGAAATGATGCTAAGATGATATAGAATACTCCAAGGATTGGGCCTAGAGTTAGTCCTGCGATGAATGATAGTTTAATGTCTCCACCACCTAGTGATTCTTTTTTGAATAGGAAGTTTCCAAGTAACATTAGTAGATATACTATGATAAATATTAATAAGCCAGATAAAATACTATATATGGTTTCTTTTAATCCAAGACTAATAATTTTAATGATGGTGATAAGAATACCTGATATTATTAATGGACTATCATTTATGATCATGTATTTAGAGTCACTTACAAAGATGATTGATACTAGGCTTGATAAGATTAGAGCGATAGCAAACTCATATGTTAAACCAAAGATTATATAACTTGCAGTAAAGAGAACTCCAGTTAATAGTTCGATGGCTGGATAGATAAATGATATTTTTTGTTTGCAGTTTTTACATTTTCCTTTTAGGAATATATAGGACAATACAGGGATATTTTCATACCATGATAGTTTATGATTACATTTTGGGCAGTGACTTCCTGGCTTGATGATGGATTCACCATCTGGAAGTCTTAGTCCTACTACGTTATAAAAGGAGCCAAATATGAGGCCTATTATGAAGATAAATATTTCCATGGTGTACCTACTTAATTTGACTGTAAAGACTGAACATTGGTAAGATTACGGCTAGAACGATACCACCTACTACGACGGCTAAGAAGATAATCATTACTGGTTCAATAAAATTTTTCATGTTGTTAATGATTGTTTTATGTTCTGTTTGGTAGTAGTCTGCTACTTTACTCATCATTGCGGCTAGTTCGCCAGTAGATTCTCCCGTTACGATCATGTAGTATGCTACTTCTGGAACAGCCCATTGGTCTTTGAATGATGTGCTTATTTTTTCTCCTCTAGCAATGTTGTTTACAGTTCTAAACATGATTTCTTTATATACTTCGTTAGTTGTTATTTCACTTAAAAGGTTCATACTATCAGTGATAAAGACATTGTTTTTTAGAAGAGATGCAAAGGTTTTAGCAAAGATGTTCATTTCTTTATAGATGATTATTTTACCAAAGATAGGTATTTTCATTGCAAATATTTGGAAGTTTTTTCTAAATGATTTTACTTTTTTGTATAGGATGATAATGATTGAGATTATTATTACTAAGCCACCTATGATTAGGGCAAAGTTAGTGTCAAAGAATTTACTTAAGTTTAAAATCCATAGTGTATAACCATTTAGGGTTGCACCAGTTGATGCGTATACGTCTTCAAATTGAGGGATAACATATAGCATAATAAAGACAATTACAGCGATGGAAAAGACAGAGATGATTGCTGGATAACTCATGGCATTTATCATGGCTTTTCTGGTGTTTTCTACTTCTGTGTAGTAGTTTGCTAGATCATCTAATGTTTCTTCTAGTTCACCTGTGGCTTCAGCGGCTTTAACCATACTTATAAGTAATGCTGGAAATGAGTTCCTTTGTTTTTCTAGAGAACTTGAAAAGGATTCACCTAGAGTTAGGTTGTAAATTATTGAGTCAAAGACTTTTTTCTTTCTGGGATTTTTACTCATTTGTTTACCTAGAATTCGCATTGAATCTGTTAAAGTTATGCCGGCTTTAAGATATGTAGATAACTGAGTTAGCCAGAATATTAGGTCTTTGTTTTTGAAACGGAAATTATTAAATTCTGATGGACCATAGAAAAGTTCAATATATTTGCTGGTTTCAATTGATAGAACGGTATATCCTTCACCAGTTAGATAGGTATATACTTCCATTTTTGAATATGCATAAAATGTGTTTGTTACTTTTTTACCAGAACTATCTAAAGCAACGTATTTGTAAGTTACTGGCTTTTCACTTCTTTCAGTGTCAGTTTGAAGAGCCGCAATTAGATTTTTGTTTTGAGCTAGGTCTTTTTCTTTTTGTTTTTTGACAAATGAAAGATTATTATAGAATCTGTTCCATTTATCTTCAAGAGTTTCTGTATATTCTATTTTGTATGGATCGTCTTTTTTGATTTCTTTTTTTTCTTCACCTTTGAATGCAGATGTGCCACTATCTAGGTTTACTTCTTCTTCAACCATTTCTTTAACGCCTGAATTTTTTCTAGCGTTTTCTTCATATTTGCTATATGCTTTATCCCCTATTTTATTAAATATAAAGATAAATGGGTATAGTAAAGCATATAGTGTGTAATAGATTCCAAGTACTTCATATTTTAGGAGATTTATGGGAAATAACAAGATTTTAATTATTGGGCTTTGCTTTTTCATTTGACCTCCTAGTTTATTCTAAGAGTATTATAGCATAGTTTTTTAAGTTGTTAAAGTAAAAAGAATTGCTTGCATAAATTATATTAGGTGATTTGTGTGTTTGGTAATAGTTTTGTGAGGTTTCTTCCATGGATTAGTAAGGGGCTTAATGTTGCAAGAAATGTTATTCCTCTTTATGAGGGGGCTAAACCGGTTATTAGTGGTGCTAAGAAGTTTTTAAATAGATTTAATAATCACGATGCTAGTGTCAATGAAAATGCAATATCTAAAGAGAGGATTATTATTGATTATCCTAGAGATAAAAAAGTTATAAAGCAGGTTAAAAGTGAGCAAGTAAAAAAAACTTCGGGTGGTCCAAAGTTCTTTATTTAAGTTCTTTTTCAATTATATCCATATATTCTTTTTGTCTTGATTCTAACGTATTTTGATCTTTAGCTTCAAATCTTAATGTTATCATTGGGCCTGTGTTTGAGCATCTTACTAGAGCAAAGCCATCTGTGTAATTTACGCGTACTCCATCTGATGTGTTGCAGTTATAATTTTTATCTAGAGCATATTTTTTGACTTTTTCGACGATTTCCCTTTTTTTATCGTCTGGAGCGTTTAATCTTATTTCTGGAGTACTAACATATTTGGTAAATCCGTCAAGAAGGTTATCTGCTTTAATACCTTTATTCATTAGAAGTTCTGCTGTTCTTAGGCCTGCATACAAGCCATCGTCATAACCATAGTATTTATCTCTAAAGAAGATGTGGCCGGAAAATTCTCCACCAACTAGGGCATCTTCATCATGGGTTACTGATTCAATGTAGGCTGAACCATTTTTAACCATTAGAGGTACTGCCCCAATTTTTTTTAAATCTTCTTCTAGGGCACATGAGCATTTAACGTCTAAGATGACTTTTTTCTTGTCAGTGTTTGGGATGATTTCTCTAGCAAAGATGCCGATTAAAAGGTCTGTGCCAATAGTGGTTCCGGTGTTTGTGACGATACCTACTCTATCTGCGTCTCCATCAATACCGATTCCTAAATCGAAGTTTCTCGTACGTACTACCGATTTTAACCATTTTAGATTGTTTTCATCGTTTGGATCGGGATTATGAATTGGGAATGAGCCATCACTGTCACAGTTTAGAAATGTTACTTCTTTGAATAGTTTTGAGTAAAGTTTTTTGACAATAATAGATGCTGTGCCATTACCACAGTCTACTACTACTTTTTGATTTATTTTAGGAAATTTGTCTAGCAGCATGTTTAGATATTCTTCTTTTATATTGTCTTCCTTAATAGTTCCTGAACCTGATGTGAATTCTTCAGTTTTAATTAAATTATAGATTTCTTCTAGGGGCTCTTTTCTTAGATGAAGGTAGTCTTTGCCAAATATTTTAAAGCCGTTATCTTCTTTTTGATTGTGACTTGCAGTAATCATGATACCATTTTGCTCTTTTCTAGTGATGCAAGCATAATTTAACATTGGCGTTGTTACTAGGCCAATATCAGTTATGTTTATGCCAGTGCTTAATAGTCCTTCAATTAGACCAGAGTTTAGTTCTTCACTGCTAAGTCTGTTGTCATGACCAATTATGCATGAGTCTTCATCATGGCTTTTTAAGTATGTTCCGTAGGCTTTACCTACTCTTATAGCAATTTCTTTGTTAATATCTTGTGGATAAGTTCCTCTTATATCGTTTTCTCTTAATATATTGTAGTTCATAGTCTCACCTATTTTAATTATATAATAAAAAAAGAGTAATTTTTAGTTTTTGTTACTCTTTTTCTTTTATTTTACACATCTTCTAAAATTAGGTCTTTGCTTTCTTTCATTTCTTTTGGTATAGCTATATCCATATATTTAAGAATTGTTGGAGCAATGTTTGTTAAGTCTCCTTTTTCCTTTAAGGTTATTTTTTTATCTAAAAGAATGAATGGTACTGGACTCGTTGTATGGGTCGTTACTATTTCACCATTATCGTCTATCATGATGTCACAGTTTCCGTGATCAGCGGTAATCATAACTGTATAGAAGTTATCTTGAGCTGATTCTACGACTGTTTGCAAGATCTTGTCTAGTGCTCTAAGACTTGTTACTGTTGCATCCATATTACCAGTATGACCTAACATGTCTGGGTTTGCATAGTTCACTAGAATAAAGTCAAAATCATTTTCTAAGCATTTTTTTACTTGTTTAGTTACATCGATTGCGCTCATAAGTGGGGTTTCATCATAAGTAGCAACGTTTGGACTCGGTATAAGATAGTTTGTACACATTGGGAATTTTTTACTTTTTTCGGCATTAAAGAAGTATGTTACATGGTTATATTTTTCGGTTTCAGCTACTCTTGCTTGAGAAAGTTTTAGATCTGAGAAATATTCCCCTATTGGGTATAAGTTATCTGGATTTGCAAGGATGAAGAAGTGTTTGACGTTTACGACATCGTCTTGTTTGAACATCATGTATGATTTAAAGTTAGATAGATTTTTAGTTTTAAATTCTTTAAAGTCCGGATTATTTATGGCATTTAAAATTTGTCTTGCTCTATCTGGCCTAAAGTTGAGCCATAAAAGAGCATCATTATCGTTTATTGGATTTTTACCATTTACGAGCATTGGTGGTAAAAATTCGTCAGTGATATTTTTTCTATATAGGTTATTTATGGCGGTTTCATAGTTTAAAATGTTAAAGCCTACGCCATTTATTACTAAGTTATAATATTTTTCGGTTCTGTCCCATTTATTGTCTCTATCCATAGCATAGTATCTGCCACAGATTGAACCGATGATGCCACCATTTTCTCTTAAAACTTCTTCCATTTGTTTAAGGTATTTAACACTTGTTTTTCTTCCAGTGTCTCTTCCATCAGTTATGGCGTGGAATACCATCTTTTTAACGCCTTTTTCTTTAAGGATTGGTATAAGTTTTAACATATAGGAAATACTACTATGGACACCACCATCAGATAGTAAGCCCATTAGGTGTAGAGTTCCTCCAGTTGTTTCTAAGTGTGTTATCATATCATTAAAGTTTTCGTTGTTTAGAATTTCTCTATTTTCAATATTTTCATTAATAATGGTTATTTTTTGTTTTATTTTTTTGCCTAGACCAATTACTTCATGGCAAACTTCTGAGTTACCGAATTGTCCTTTTGGAAGGCCTACTGCTTCGCCAGATGATTCTAGGGTGCTGTGAGGATATTCTTCCCATAACTTATTAAAGTACGTCATGCTTGCTTTTTTTACAGCATTACCACGTTCATCCTCTCTTAAGCCAAAGCCATCTAATATAATTAAAAGTATTTTTTTCATATTGTCACCTTCTTTATTATTTTATCATAATATTTTTTAAAAAAACATATATTTTTTTAGCACTCTATATTGACAAGTGCTAATTATGGAGTATAATATTGTATGTAAACTTGATTGGAGGGGTGAATATGAATAACAATGAGTTTGAAGAAGGACTTAAGAATCCTTTAGAAAAGTATGGACGTGATATATGTGCTCTTGCTAAGGACGGGAAAATAGATCCGGTTATTGGTAGAGATGATGAGGTCCGTTCTATTACAAGAATATTATCAAGAAAGACGAAGAATAACCCTGTTCTTATTGGTGAGCCAGGTGTTGGTAAAACAGCTATAGTTGAAGGGCTTGCACAAAGAATTATTAAGGGAGATGTTCCTAGTAGTTTAAAGAATAAACGTATTTGGGAACTTGATATGTCTGCTCTTATTGCTGGTGCTAAGTATCGTGGTGAGTTTGAGGAAAGACTAAAAGCTGTATTAAAAGCAGTTAAGGATTCTGATGGCGAAATTATTATGTTTATTGATGAAATACATATGATAGTTGGTACAGGTGCTTTAGAAGGAGCAATGGATGCTGGTAATATTTTAAAGCCAATGCTTGCCAGAGGTGAGTTACACTGCATAGGAGCTACTACTTTAAATGAGTATCGTAAGTATATAGAGAAAGATGCTGCTTTAGAAAGACGTTTTCAAAAGGTACTTGTTAGTGAGCCATCTGTAATTGATACGATTACAATACTTCGTGGTTTAAAGAATAGATTTGAAGTTTATCATGGAGTTACTATTAAGGATAAAGCTTTGGTTGCTGCTGCTACAATGAGTGATAGATATATTACAGATAGATTCTTACCAGATAAAGCTATAGATTTAGTTGATGAGGCTTGTGCGACTATTAAGGTTCAGTTAGAGTCAGTCCCTACTTCACTTGATAATTTGACTAGAAGTATTTTAAGACTTCAGGTTGAAAAAGAAGCTTTGAAGAAGGAAAAGGATAAGTTTTCTAAGGAAAGAATTAATGAGATTGATGAGAAGTTAAAAGATTTACAAGCTAAGGAAGCTAAACTTAGAAGTGACTGGGAAGATGAAAAACGAGTTAATAATTTAATAAATAAGAAGAAGGAAGAAATTGAGAATGCTAGACGTGAGTTAGAATATGCTGAGGCTAGATATGATTTAGATACTGTAGCTAGATTACAACATGGTACTATTCCTAAACTTGAGAAGGAACTAGCCGATTTAAAGTCAGAAGATAAGAATGCAATATTAAGTGATGTTGTTGATGATGAGTCTATTGCAAGAATTGTTTCTAAGTGGACAAATATTCCTGTAAGTAAGCTTGCTAGTAGTGAAAAAGATAAGTTACTACATTTAGAGGATAATTTAAAGATACGTGTTAAGGGTCAAGATGAAGCATTACATTTAGTTAGTGAGGCAATTATAAGAGCTAGAGCGGGCATTAAAGATCCTAATAGACCAATTGGTTCATTTATCTTTTTAGGGCCTACTGGTGTTGGTAAGACTGAGGTTGCTAAAGCGCTTGCTTATGAGTTATTTGATGATGAAAGACATATGGTTCGTATTGATATGAGTGAGTATATGGAAGCACATTCTGTTTCTAGATTAGTTGGTGCGCCTCCAGGATATGTAGGTTATGATGAAGGTGGTCAGCTTACTGAGGCAGTTAGACGTAATCCATATAGTATTATCTTATTTGATGAGATTGAGAAAGCTCATAAAGATGTGTTTAATATACTACTACAGATATTAGATGATGGTAGAATTACTGATTCACAAGGTAGAACTGTTGATTTTAAGAATACAATTATTATTATGACTTCTAATTTAGGTAGTGAGTATATTTTAGATAATAGTACTAATAAAAATGAACTTGTTATGGGAGAACTTAGAAAAACATTTAAGCCTGAGTTTATTAATCGTATAGATGAGGTTATTGTGTTTAATTCATTATCTAAGAATGTGGTTTATGATATTTTAGATAAGATTGTTAAGGAAACTGAGGCTAGATTAAGTGATAAGAAGATAAGATTAATTCTTACTGATAAAGCTAAAGATTATATTATAGATAATTCTTATGATGAGAATTATGGTGCTAGACCTATTAAGAGATATGTTAGTCGTAATTTAGAGTCTATGCTTGCTAAAGCAATTATTCTTGATGAGATTAAATATGATAGTGAGGTTATTATTGATGTTAAAGATAATGAACTCATAATAAAAGCGGACAAGTAGTCCGCTTTTTTAGATTCTATTACCAGTATAGGCGTTTATGTAGAACAAATAGCAGTTGTAGCAGAATAATGGTTTTCTATATTCATAGAACTCGATGGCATCTGGGTCATATGGCTTTTTGGTAAAGTCTTGAAAGTTTAGTCTAAAGTAATCTTTAAGATTTTCAATATCACTGAATTTTCTGATACCTTTTTGACCTTCCCATGAAGCTTCAAACCAATACATTTGGTCATCTACAGTGATTGTGGTAAAGGTGTGGCATGGTGAACCACCCTTTTTATTTTTAATTACGGCCATTATGGTATGATTTTCGATTTTATGTTTATTAAAGAAGTGTCTTTCTAACTCACAGAGTTCCCAGCATATAGCATAACCACTTTCTTCTATTTTATTGTAGGGTTGCATTTTATATTCTCTTGCAAATATTTGTGGTTCTATTTTTGGATGAAGACGCCCTTCTTTGTCATGCCAGCCATATTTTATTTTTAATAATCTATTATAAAATTCTTCTATTTCTTTCATGTTTCTCCTTGTAAAAAGAACATCAAAAAGATGTTCTAACTATATATTTTAACTTTTACAGTTGCTCTTTTTGGTACAAGTGTGATTCTTACATCGTCCGAACTAACTTTTACAGGTACGTCGTATGTTCCTGGACCATATCCACTTAAGTCAATGTAAGCTTTAATCTTTGATGTGTCAACAGTGTCTAGTACACTTGATACACCTTTAGCAATTACTTCAATTGTTCTATCTTCTTCGCTTATTGCATTAACTGAGTAGCCTGTTCCAAGATTGATAGATTCAATAATAATATTACTAAATTCTTTACTTGATTCAGTATCTAGTTTAACTTCAACGGTTGTATTTGTTTCACTTAGATATCTTACTCCGGCTGGTTTAGTTAATGTTACATTAAATTTCTTATCAGAGTTTAGTTTGTTAATATCAATTTTTGCTTCAATGTATGATAATTTTTTGATTTCAGTTTCATCACCATATACTCCTACTTTGGTTACTGAGCTTGTAACATTTGATAGAGCATAACCACTATTGATGGTTCCAGTTGTTACTACTTTAACTGGTAATTCTACGTAGTATGAGTCAACAGTTACTGATGCACTAATCTTTGCCGGAACGATTTCAACGTTATCAATTTTTTTACCATCAGAGCCATAAGCAACTAAGATGATTGAATCTACGGTAAATGTTCCTTTTTCAGTTAGTTTAGCTGCTTCTAAGTCAATTAGGGCTTTTACTTTAGCAACTTTATCTAGGGTTTCTTTGCTGCCTTTTACGATTACTTCGTTTCTATCTAGTTCAACTGATTTAATGCTTAATTTCTTATCTAGTTTGTCTTCGTTTAACAAGTCATAGTCAAGTGTTTTAACATCACTTACTTTTTCACTTATTTTTACAGTGACTGTTCCTGGGTCTAATTTGTAATCTACTGATTCAACACTGTGATTATATTTTAGTTTTACTTTATATGTTCCTACTCCATAACCACTTAGGTCCATTACTACTTCATGTTCGCCAAGTTGTTTTGCTAGATATAAAGAACTTTTTCTACCAATAAGGGTAATATCTACTGTTTCTGGAACACCATCAACAACATATGCTTCTTCATTATATATAACGTTTACTGGTTGATCTGATAAGATTTCAGCTTCATCTGTTACTAAGTTAATTGCTTTAGTATCAATTAGAACAAATAAAGCAATTGCACTAAATAGAGATATGTATAATAAAACGTTTGGTCTATTAAGAAGACGCTCTATTTTACCACTATTGTTTTTAGAAAGTTCACTTAGACGATAAATTAATCTACTTATTGGGGTAACTATTAATCTATCTATGAATCTATATATGGCTTTAAAGAAGAGTATGATTGGTTTAAATATTTTATTCATCGTCTTCACCTTCTTCATTTACATCTGCATCGTAGAAAACTTCCATTTTTGGTTTTAGTTCTTCAAGAAGCATTATTTTAAATTCTTCTAGAGTTAAATTGTAGTTAATGTTGCCATCGACTGCGATTGATATTGCTCCTGTTTCTTCTGATACGATTAAAGCAATAGCATCTGTTTCCTCAGCTACGCCTAAAGCTGCACGATGTCTTGTTCCTAATTTTTTACTTACATTAGGGTTCATACTTGTTTTAAATACTGCTCCAGCACATGTTATGCGGTCACCTTGAATAATTACACCGCCATCATGTAATGGGTTTGGTGGGAAGAAGATCGCTTCAAGTAAAGGAGCTGTTATGTCTGAATAGATTTTATTTGCTGGCTGAATGTATTCTTGTAAAGATACGTTTCTTTCAATAACGATAAGTGCTCCAATACGATTTCTTTTTAGATATTCTACTGCTGTAGTAATTTCGAATACTGCTCTTTCTCTTTGGTCTGCTGTTAATACCTTATGTCTTCCTAGAAGTTGGCTTCTACCAATAGTTTCAAGGACCGTTCTAATTTCTGGTTGAAAGATAATTATTAATGCAAGCGGTCCCCATGAGATAACATATTCTAAAAGTAAACCAATTGTATATAGATTTAGCCAATCACTTAATAATTTGATTGCTATTATAATAATAATTCCTTTAAATATAAGTACTAATTTAACATTGTTTTTTAAATTCTTTAATAAGTAGTAGAACATTAACCATACTAGACTAATGTCAATTATTTTTGTTATAATTTCCCATATTGATGTGAAAGTCATTTATATCACTCCTTAGCATTTTTATTATAACAAATAATGAACCAAATATCTACGTTTAATTATGAATTAGTGAAAAAGGAAGACTTTAATTGTTGTCTTCCTTTGATTCTTCTTCCTCTTTTGTTTCTTCTATTTCTGGTATAAAATTCTCATTTTCTGGACTTTCTTGCACCATTTCTTCTTTGACATCTTCTTGGCGACTACTTGACTCATTGTTTTCATCTTTTTTACGTTTCTTTTCCGTGTCAACCATGTATCCAATTAGAGCAAATAATAAGAAAGCAGCAATAATAATTATTAAAAAATAGTTTTTTGCGATAAACTCCATTTTATTCCTCCTTATATATTATACTCTTTATTCGATTGTTAATGTCTGTCCTTTAGGTTGAATTTGAATGAATGTATTTCCGTCGTTTACTACTAGTTTTTCTCCATTTTGATATTTATAGATTGTTTGTGATTTTCTACTCTTCTTTTCCCAGGTTATAGGTACTGCGATTCCTTCTGAAATATAGTATCCTGTTCCTGAGCCAATATTTTCTAAGCCTTGTCTACCTTTGTTTTCAACATCATCAAGAGTATAATTTTTTACTTGATAAGTAATGATGTTTTTAAATCTGTATGTTTGTTTTGTTACGTAGTCAGTGTGTTCTTTACCATTTACACTTCTTAAATATAGTTTTGTTTCTGGATCATATTTATATGAAGATGTAACTGCATTTGAATATTTGATTGAAACATTATTTGCAGCAGTTTGTCCTTCATATTTTGTTAAGTCTAGAGAGTCTGCACTATATGTTAATAGTAAGTTATTTTTACGTTCAGTTCTTTTTGAACCAATTCCTTTATTTAATTTTTCGATGCTTGTAAATAGTGTGTGCTCTGATGATACGTTAAGGGATTTATCTCTCCATCCAGTTTTAGAGTTATCTACTTCTATTCTATCTACTCCTAAATTACCAAAGTCAGATGCTGCTTGAGGGCTTTTTCCGTGGTGAACATAGATTGCATCATTTTCTAGAGCATAGTCTAAGTAATAATGTCTTGCACTTCTAATTGATCCTATTCTTTCAGTTGATTGGTCTAAAAATAGTGCCATATATCTTGTTAAGCCACCTTCAACAATCATTTCATATATAATATAAGCATCTTGTAAGCCACTTTGTAGAGGTCTAGCAACACCGATATTATTAATCATTACCGCATACGGTCTTGATTTTGTATCTGGATTTACTATTTTAATTTTTTTTGCTGCTTCAGTTGTTTTCGGAGTACCATGATTGTTTGCAGGTTTTTCCGATTTATCTTTCTTTAATACGCTCACAACAATTATTGCAATTATTAAAATAATGATTGCTAGGATTAAATAACCATACTTTTTATTCTTTAGATTAAATTTTTTCATCTTTCTATCACCTAAGTTAATAATAACATAAAGTGAATGTTTTTTAAATATTTAAATTGTATAAAATAAATGTTTTTGATATACTTATGGTGAGGTGAAAATATGGATAATATTAAAAAGATGCTTGAAAATCCAATAGCAAGAAATGCAATAATGGGACTCGGAATATTTATGATTATAGTTATAATAATTGTACTAATTGCTTCTTGCTCTGGAGGCGGAAAGTTAACTTATGAGGAGTTAGAAGCTAAGATGATATATAGTGCTAAGAAATATTATGAGGCAAATGATACTAATTTACCTAGTAAGGATAAGGATAAAGTTGAGTTATCACTGCAAACATTAATTGATGGTGGTTATGTTAAAGAAACTTCTAAAATTACTAAAGATAAGGTTAGTTGTACTGGAAAAGTTATTGTTGTAAATAATAATGGTAATTATTTATATTCTCCTTATTTAGATTGTGGCAGCAATTATAAGACTAAGTATTTGGAAGATGTTATTAAAGATGAAGCCAATGTTGTTACTTCTGGTAATGGATTATATAAAAGTGGTGCTGGTTATATTTTTAAAGGCGATAACGTTAATAATATTTTAATTTTAAATGAAGTTAAGTATATGATTATGAGTATTGATGATGCCGGCATTAGAGTTGTTGATACAACTAAGAGAGAATCAGTTGCATGGGATGATCGATATAATGTTGATAAGCAAGGTTCTATGGGAATTAACGATTATGTTTCTAATAATATAAATAGTAGAATTAAAGATACACTTGAGGAAATATATAAAAATGATGAAGTTTATCCGAAGGATATAAAAGGATATTTTACTACTAATAGTATATGTATTGATAAAGTTTCTATTGATGATGTTAAGAGTAATGATGGTTGTGGCAAAAAGTTAGATGGACAGGTATTTAGTCTTCTTACTGCAAATGATTTCTTTAAACCAAGTTTAGATGAGAATTGTGCTACAAATAGTAAGGCTTGCGTGAATTATAACTATTTATCTTCTTTAGGTAATAGTTGGACCATTACTGCTGATAAAGACACAAGTTATAAAGTTTATAAAATTACTAGTGGTGACTTAGAACTTAAGAATGCTTCTGGTATGGCCACTTATAAGATTGTTACCTATTTAGATAAGAATGTATTATATGCTTCTGGTGATGGTAGTGAAACTAATCCTTATGTAGTTAAAACTTACATAGAAAAGTAAAAAGAACCTTCGTGGTTCTTTTAATTTTGTTGCCATTTTGCGGTAAGGATTATGTTTGATGTTACTGGTGAGTTAAAGTCATATTCTTTATTATTATAATACCACCCCAAGAATGTATATCCTTCTTTTGTAGGCGTTTGTGGTCTAGTTGCTTTTTCACCTAGTTTTAATGTTTGAGTTGGAATGCTTGCTGCTTTGTCTGTATCAAATACAACATAGTATTTCTTTTCTTTAGTAATAACTTTTGTTATGTATTCCACTTTCTTAGTTGTAGCTGGTCTTTGATTGTTTGAAGTATTATTTGAATTAGTATTTGCTTTTTTAGTCGTTGTTTTTTTAGTTGTGGTTGTGGTAGTTTCATTGCATTTTGTTTCTTCACACATGGTTTTATATACATAAATAGTGTCTTCTTCATTACCACATTTTAAGTATACTTCTACTTCATATTCATTACCATTTTTAGTCGCTTCTATGTAACTATTTTCTTCATCACATTCTTTTCCTTTAGAGTCCTGTAATTTGCTAATTTTACCGGATACAATTAAATCACTTAATGTTACTACTTTAGTATCATTTTCTTTTTCTGGTAAATTATTATTTTGAAAATAGTTAATACTTACATCTTTTAATTTGGTAAGATTGCTAGTAAAACTTTCACTATGACTTTTCTGCTTTGTAGGTAATAGTTTTATTACTAATATTACTACTAATATAATAATTGCAAATTTGAGTAAGAATCCTTTCCAGTCAAATTTAATCTTTGTTTCTTCGTACATGTTATTCCCCTGCTTTCTATATGACCTTTCATATAATTTTTATGATAGCAGAATTGTATTTAAAAAGCAAGAAGATTATTCCTGCTCATTAAATTTTTTTAGTTTGTTAAGTTCTTCTAAATAATCACTTTTTCTAAGGTGTTCTAAGGTTACATCTATCTGTTTATTTG
The DNA here is from genome assembly GCA_900547775.1 of uncultured Mycoplasmatota bacterium. Lineage (GTDB taxonomy): Bacteria > Bacillota_I > Bacilli_A > RF39 > UBA660 > CAG-533. Next base: position 150,166 of record URHW01000001.1, read on the forward strand.
CTTTAATTTCATCTGGAGATGTTCCTTTACCTGCTATTTGATTTACTGTTTTTTTGCTATATACTAGTTTAATTATTTTGATGACATCATATATAATAACTCCAAGTGCTGGTAACAATACAACAATGAACCAGCCCATTTTTGTAGCGATAAAGCCTTGAATTTTTCCTACCCCTGGTAATTTAATTGCTACTTTACCGATTATGTCATCATATTTAGCAGTTGCACTATCAGCAGAAGGGTTAAAATCTCCTTTGGTAACATATTCGTATGTACCATCATCATTTTTAATAATATTTATAACTCTATGGGTTACTGTTAAACCTTTACTGATTGAACTTGTAGAGTTAAATGTTATAACATCACCTACTTTTATAGACTCTGGTGATTTAACTCTTATATTAACAATTACATCATCTACTTTAATATTTGGTTCCATAGATCCGGTTGCAATGTTATATAGAGAGAATAATGGTCTATATTCGGGGTTCTTAACGACTATTCTTGCTGCTATTACATAGTAAATTAAAAACATACCAATAATGATTAAAAGTATTAAGACTGCTGTAGATAGAAGTTTACCAACGTAAGTTAGGGCATTTTTAATTTTTATATATGCAGATTTTTCTACTTGTTCCATAACTCACCTTCTTACTCTATTTCTACATTTATTATATAAAATCTTTTATTAAAGTTCAAGGAGTTTACTTCTATTTTTGTAAAGAAGTATTTTTTAATAACAAAATAAAAAAGCCCGAAGGCTAATTTAGTTTTTAATTACTTTGTAATTTCAGCTGTTCCGATTTCAACCTTAGCACCAAATACTTTGTTTTTATCAGTATCTTGGTTAATATGGTTATCTGGGAAATAGATGTTTAAATCATAACTATGAACAGTATCTGATCCTGGTAAGAAATATCCGTTACCAATTACAGTAGCTTCAGCAGCTCCAGTTTTAACATCAACCCATGTAGGAACTGATGCTAATTCACCGGTTTCAGCGTTTCCACCAGTTTTAGTACCAACTAATGTATACTTAATTGCGCCAGTTGAAAATTCATTTTTAGTAACTACTAATTTAATAGTATATGGCATTTTCATATTATCTGTTGCTAAAGTTGTATTAGTACCAGTTAATGTGAATTTTTTAGTTGCTACTGGAGAATATTGAGCTTGGTCACAGTAATATCCATCAGTTTCATTAACTTTGTTATCTGGGCATTCTACGGCAGCCTTTGTTGGTTCAAATCCTTCTGTAGTTTGAACAGTATTACCATTAGTAAAGTTAATCTTTAAAACACCTGCATTCATTTTAACTGTAGTTGCACTTTCGCCACCACCAACTTGAGCAGTGAAGTATGCGAATGTTGCTCCGATAACAGCTACTAATAGAGTTGCTACACCAATAACAGTTAATAGTAATGTATTAGTTTTTGAATTATCTTTCATAAGTCCTCCTTCTATCAATTTTATTGTGTAATTTCAGTAATTGCAATGTGTCCTTTAAATTGAGCACCTTGGTTAGCGTTTTGGTCTTCACCAGTATCTTTAAAGAACATTGATAATGTGTAAGTTTGAGTTACTTCTTGTGTATCATTACCATAAATAGTTGCATCGCCAAACACGATGTCCTTTGATGGGTCGGCAATTTGTGTTTCAGTAGCAGTAGGCATTGTACCTTTTGTAGCAGCATTTGCTTCTGTAGCAGTTAGTGTATATGATAATGCGTTTGCTTGGAATCTCTTAACATGTCCAGCACCATCAGATATAGTTGCGTCTGCAGTTGTATCATTATCATCAATTACAAGAGTAATTTTGTACTTTGTAGACACGCCTTTAGTAGCAGTTGTTTTAATTGAGAATGTTTTTGTTCCCCAAGCTTCTGCTTTAGGATAAATTCCGGCAGCTGCTATTTGTTCTCCACCATTAAACTCTGTTCCAACTGTTGCTGATCTAACTGTGTATTCTTTTTCACTATCGGTACCAGTTAATGTTGCACTGAAGTAGGCAAATGTTGCTCCAACTACGGCAATTAATAGTGTTGCAATACCGATGATAGTTAGCATTACAGTATTATTTTTCCCTTCGCTCATTTTTGTATCCTCCTTTACTATATACAGAATATCATTTTTAAAAAATTAAATCAATGTTTTTTTATTAATTTTTTATTTTTTTTGATGATAATTATGATGAAAGTAACAGACTTTTTACGATAATTTTTGAATTTTATTCATGGTGTAAATTTTACGTATCAAAAATGTGTCAAGTTATTCTTTATTTTGGATTAAAATATTTTTGCTTTCATTATATAGGTTATAATTAAGTTAAGATAAGAAAGGGATGATACAATGATAATTAAAAAGAAATTTAGATTGTTACTTGCTTTAATTGCGTTGTTTATTTGCCTTTCTTCTATTGAGAAAACTTATGCAAAGTATATTACTTCTGCTTCTGGTAATACAGATGTTACTATTTCTAGATGGAATATAAAGTTAAATAATTTTGATATTACAAATGGTTCTAATTTTACTAATGCTATTGTTCCTACTTTTAATGGTGATGAGTATACTTCTGCTGGTATTATTGCTCCAAGGTCTGAAGGAAACTTTTCAATTAGCATTGATGGTTCTGAGACAGATACTGCTTATTCTTTAGATTTTGATATTGGTATTAGTGAAGATAGTGCGGTTAAGGATCTGGTTATTACTAAGTATACGATTGGTGATGATCCTACTGAATATAATTATGATGGTAATTTGGTTACTAATTTTAATTTAGGTGATAATAAGATTATTACTTATAATTTCTTTATTAAGTGGGATGATGATGAAACTACTGAAACGATGAGTAATGCAGATGATACTACAGCTGCTTATAATAATGGTAAAGCTATAATGAATGTAAATGTAAAAATAACACAATTAGCTAAGTGATTGTGTTATTTTTAATTCTATTATAATTTTTAGTCCAGGTTCGTTTGGATGGTTTCGTTTGTAATTATATGCGTCGGTTCCCCATTTTGTGTCTAAAGCGTCGTTTCCAGATTCATACGCCCAGTTCATTTTTACATTGAATGCGGCTTCACCACTGTAGGGTTCTAGTTTGTTATTTGATGTTATTAATTCAATTTTAAATGGGTATTTAGTTCCATCTTTTAATGAGTTTTCAAGTTCTTTACTTGTGGGATTATCTTCTGTGGGGGTACCTCCATCTGAGATTATTTTTTCACTTGTAATTATTTCGTTACCAAAGGCATTTATGGATAGAATTGTGTAGTTGAAGTCTGCTTTTGATTCACCTTGGTTGTATACTTTTGTTTCGTTTAGGAATTCTTCCATTCCTGGGTATGCTGATTTAATATCAACGTTTAATGTACTTATAACTTCACTTTCAGAGTTTGTTAATACTACGTTCCAAGCTCTTACTTTTACATTAATGTCTGTATGTACTTCTTTTACGTAAACAAACCATGCAAAGGTATTTGCTGAAAGAATTATAATTAGAAAAATAAGATTTTTAGGTTTAATAGATTTTTTTAATAATCTAAGAAAAACTTTTCTTCTTATTTTTCTTTCAGTTATATCATTCTTTTTCTTCGTCATCATTGTCATATATTATTTTTACAACTTGAATTGATACTAGTAGTCCCATTATAGTTGCAAGAATGTAGTATGCGTATATATTTAACATTACTCTACTTAGAAAACTTAAGAAACCCATTTTATATATTATTTTTCCGTATATTTGGTCTTCGTTTATTTCTGGGTCTTCGATTTCATTAGCAGTTCCTTTTGTTGTGAAGTAGTATTTACCATTTTCTTCTCTTACTTCTGTAACTTTGTGGGTTACGATTAGACCAGTCATATCACCTTTTTCGCCTTTGTATACGACGTTGTCCCCTACTTTGATTGTTTCGGGAGCTACTTCTTTTGATACTAACATATCGCCTTCAACATATTCTGGTTTCATTGAACCAGTTACGACAGTGAATATTTTTATGCCACCCAGTGAGAGGTCATTTCTTGATACTTTTTGTACTAAGATTACGAATAATAAACCAATTAGGATTATATATATAATGGTTTTAATTATTTTACTAATTATGTTTAGTACTTTATTTTCTTTTATTTTTTTTATTAATTGTTTCATTTTTCACCTAAAATCTATAGCTTTCTATTTTGTCTAAATATTGTCTTATTTTAATATCATATTTACTTTGAATTTCTGCAATTGATGCTTCTTTTTTATTTCTGATTACGGCGATTTTGTCACCGATTATTTCTTCTAGTTTTGTCATTGGTAAGTCGGAGTTTAGCTCGACTATTTTGGTGATCATTTCATCAGTTATTTCTTCTATTTTTTGTCTTCGGTCTTCCTCAGTTATTTTGTCTTTAGATTTACCTGTACTATTAAGTACTAGGTACTGCAGAAGAATTGCATTATCTAAGAGACTTTGAAGTTCTGGGTTATCTTTGATGGTTGCTTTACTTTTTACACTTTTTGATGATATTTTTTCGTTGTATGATTGAAGATAATCCCATAATTTTGTAGCATATTGAAAGTTTGGATTTTTTAAAATTAGATTTGTTTTTTTAATTGGTGGTATTACTTTTGCTACGTGAAGTTTTGCTAATGTTTTAAATACATCACTTTTTTTAAGGTCTGATACTTTGTCTTCTACTTTTTTAATTCTTGCTAGTAGTTCAGTTTCTTCTTGTTTAGTGGATTCTTTGGTAAAGACTCTTGAGTTTATGTTTAGACTAAAAGCAACGTTTTCACCACCTACTCTACTACTTCCACTATATTCACAATTTTTATAGTCTTTTAATGATGATGATAAGATTAGTTTCTTTTTTCTCATCATAATGAATTGCTCTGTGTTTAAGACAAGTGTGTAGATAAATCTATTTTCGTATGTGTTGTAACTTTCTTCTTTATTAATGTTTAATATTTTTGATGGCTTAACGTCACCATTTTCTTCAATTTCTTGGATGAAGTTAGTATGTTTTGATAGATGTTTAATACTTTCAACGGTTATTTTTCTAGCTTTTTCTATTTGAACAACTTCTTCTTCATTTACGATGAAACGGTTAGGACTTCTTAGGATATTGTCTAGGTATCTAACAGTTTCTTCAATAATGGTTAGCCATTCAAAGTCAACGTCATTTTTTTCATAGTTGGTTTCAATAGTGTAGTTTGAGTTTACGTTAGCGTTAAATTCATCTATTTTCTTTTTGTTACTAGTATCATATAGTTCAAATATTTTTAAATCCCTTTTCATGTTAACCCCTATGACATTTTCTTAAGTCTTTGAACGTATTCGATGCATTCATGCATTTTGTCTTGTCCAAATGTTGTGTTTAAGTATTTTACGAAATCATCTATTTCATCTCTGATGTATGAGATGTTTAATTGTTCGAATTTTCTTAATATTTTACGGGCGATGAAGTAGTCTACGCCTGATACTTCTTCTCCACCACAAGCAACGTATACTGGAACGAATTTTCTCATATGAGCTACGATACGATTACCGAAAGCGATACGGAAGTGTTTGATAACGTAGTTGTCCATTTCTTCAATTTTGGCGTACATTTCTTCTGACATTGGGTATGTTTCAATTGCAGTTTGAAATAAGTTATTTAGGTACGAGTAGTTAATATCTTGTGCTGGTGTATCAATTGGAGTAAATACTTTTCCTTTATCATTGATATCAATTGGCATAGCACGGTCGTATACTTTATCAGTTACCATGAATGTTGAGTCATCGTTGTTGATTGTACCGATGTACCATACGTTGTCTGCTATATGAAGTTTACCACCTTTTAGGTGAATTGGGTCATTTTTCCATGCAGATGATACGATTTCGATTATCCATTCGTCGTGGTTAGGCATTTCTAGGATTGATAGCATTTCAGCAAAGTAGTATTCTACACGGGAGATATTCATTTCATCTAGGATTATTGTATATACGTCATCGGTGTAACCTGCTTTGTAGATTTCTTTTAGGATATCTGTTTCGTTAAATTTACGGGTGAATTCGTTGAAGTAACCAAATACTTCTGAACGGTCTCTCCATGATGGCTGGACTGATGCAATACATGAGTCATGTTTTAAAAATTTTCCCCATGCGTATGCGAGTGAAGTTTTACCAGTACCAGAAATACCTTGCAGAATAACAATCTTTGTTGAAGCAAGTGCTGATATAAATAGTCTAATCATTTCTTGGGAATAGTATAGTTTTAACTGAGATGCAGCAAAGTTTCTAAATAGCTCGACTAGTTCTGGTAAGGTGAAACTGTTATTGTAATTTTGAATTTTGTAATTTTTAAATTCGATATCTATTTCGTTTAATTTTGAGAATCTGATGTTTGCGTCATCGCCAGTTTCGTTTTCACTTTCTTCCATATTAGATGTCTCTGTAGAACTTTCATTAGGTTTTAGTCCTATTTGGCTTACTTTCATTGCAAGTATTTCTTCTTTTTCTTTCATCATTGTTGCTACTTTATTATTAAGATCACCAATTTCTTCAATTAGTGATTCTTGTTCGACAAGTGTTTTTTTAAATTTAAATATTTTTTTAATTAGAATTATAAATAAGAATATTATTAAAGCTAGGATTGCTACAATGATGAGCATGATGATTACTACTAGAATCCATTCACCTACGCTTAAATCTTGTTTATAGTCTTGTATGATGCTAATATATTTATTTACGTTGAAGATAGCTACTATACCGGTAAATAGACCAGTAAAGATATTTTTAAATCCTAAAAAGAATTGGCTTAGTAGTTCATATAAAAATTTTAAGAATGTGTTCATGAGTACCTCCTTATAGGGTGATTATTGTTGTGCCAAAGGCATTTTTGTCTTCAGTTAGTGCATCATAGATGTCTAGATGTTCATATACAATAACGTATTTAAATAATACTAGAATATTAAATGAGTTGTCAAATGTTTCATCTAGTTCTAGGGCAAAGCTTATTCCAGAATTGATTGATTCATTTATTATTTCTTTATGGTTTGTGTATTCTTGATAAGTTACTTGCAAATTTATTCTATTTCTAATTAAGTCATTATCTAGCATTGATATTAGTTTTTTATATTTTTTAGGTTTTGTAAAGAATGATTCAGGAAGACTTATAATGTATTTTTGGGTAAAGTCATTTTTGATGGCATCTTTTAGTATTTTTTCGGAAAGCATTCTAATTAAACAATAGTTTTTGTCTTCATTAATTGTTCCTTCATTAAAAGCTTTTTCTTTTGCGTATTCACTGTAGAGTTTACCGATATCTATATTGTTTTGAATTGTTACTTTGTAGACGTTTTTTTTATATCTTTTGTATTTTAAGTCAAACTCTTTGGTTATGAATAATTTATGATATGCTTCTTTTTTAGTGATTGTTTCTTTAATGAAGTTAGTAAATTCTGATTTTATTTCTGGAGGTGCTAGTACATATTTTTCTTCAAACAAGGCATCTATTAATATATCAAGATCAGCGTATTCACACGCGTCATCAAAGTATAGGACATATCCGAATAATGCACAGATGTTTTTGATAAGATCACTGTCAGCATCTTCTTCTTTCATTAGTTCTTTTGCGATTAGCTTGAATTCTTTTCCTAGTTTATCTGATAAGTTTTTATCACGGTAAATGCCATTATTGTAGTATCTTATTTCAATGTATTTTGTTATGAATATTTTGACGATACTATATTTGTATGATTTACCTAAAAGATATTTAAAGTAAGTAAATAAGCTATTTTCAATATAGTTTATATATATTTCTATTTTACTACCCATTTTTACCTCCTATAATGCACTAAAATTAATAATTGGGGTTGTTGTAATTATTGGATATGTGTAATTTTTGCTTGTGTCTTTTTTGTAGAATCTTATTGCCATACTACTAACAGCGCCCATGTCAAATGTAATTGAGCTTATGTATGAAATTCCATCTACTGTCGTATATTGTTTTTCACTGTTTTTGGTTATGTTTGCGGTTGTATCTAGGATTACAATGTTTGGATTAAATGATAAGGTTATGCGGGCACTACTGAATTTTTTTTTGTCTGCGTCTGATAATGCTAGGTAGTCTTCTGCGATGATTTCGTCTCCTACGTTATAGCTGCCAAAGGCGGTTCTGGCAAAGTATGATTGTCTTGTGTTGGTGATATTAAACATTAAGTAAGGCTGAAGTTTTTCGTCTTTTATTTCGTAGGTTAGTCCTTGTGTGCCTACTTTTATTTTGAAAGTTGCTGATAGTGTCTTTTTGTATGGTGATAAAGATTTTCCGGTAACTTTAATTGTTACTTCTTCATTTACATTAAATACCCTTTTTGGGGTTATTGTTAGGTTAAAGATTTCACTGTTTTCTTCTTTGTATATTACTCCATTTTTGTTTGTTATAGAACAAAGTGTATCTTCTTCACATTCAACATTTAATTCGTACTCGATATCACTATCACTATAAAGAAGGTTGTTTTTTCTGTTGTTTAGGTCAAATTCTATATTAAAAGGGTCAGTCCCTGACCAGTTATTTATTTCATATATCTTGCCGTCTTTAGTTAGTTTATCGCTATTAAAGTAAAATTTATTTGTTTCTAGAATGTAGTCTATAACTTTGGAGTAGACGTATCTAGAGAATGTTATTGTAAGTGGTAGTATTATAATTATTAGTAAGCTTAAAAAAATAATCTTATGTTTTTTAATAAACTCCATATCTTCACCTACTCTTACTTTTTACATTATATCACACAAATATAATTAAAAAAAGAGATTATAATTATCTCTTAAACTCTTTGGGTGGCATTTATTTTGATCATGAATGAGTCAATTAGGCCTTGATATTCGTCAGGTTTATCGTTGTATGTTATAGGAAAGTTTACTACTAGTGTATATTCTTCTGTTTGATTTTCCTCATATGAAAATGAGCCCGCTTCATTAGTGTTTAGTTTGTTAAAGTACATGTCACCATCTTGAATGATTTCATTACTAGTTATGATGTTGTTAGTGCCTTCCTTATATATTTTGTAGGTTAAGGGAAGATTTGTGGTTGTTACAAACTCAATGTTATAGTCTAGTTTAACGTTTGTTCTTTTGTTGTTTTTAAAGTTGTTTACTGTGAATTTATAGATGTAGTCATTATTTGACGGCTCTAGGTTATTTAGGGATATTGTGTTTTCGTATGTACCAACATCAACGATGAAAAATGCTATATTTGCTGCTGCATCTCCTTTAGCAGAAGATGAGTATTTTGAGTATGTTATTTCCATTATATTGATTATGAAAACGACTAAGAGAAATATAGCAATATATTTAAAAAAGAATAAAAATTTAGTTTTATTAATATTTTTGATTATGTTAGTCATTGTTAGTTTTATCCTCTTTATTTATTTTTTTACTTATGTTTTTTTGAATTTCAGTTAGGTCTAATCTTATGGTGTAGTCCTCTTCTAAGTCATCAATGTTATCTTTAATTTCTTTTATTTGATTTTTAGTTATTTCTTCTTTTTTATTATTTAATTTTTTGATGTTTAATTGTTTACTTTTTTTAGGTTCGTAAGAAAACGCTATATCAAAAATCACAAGAGTTATAAATATTATTACTAAAATTTTAGGGTTAGTAAATACTTCTTTCCATATACCTAGGTTAGGATATACTTTAATTACTTTACCAATGATTGAGCTTGTTTCTATGGGGTTATCAGCAGTGTTGTTAGCATCGCCTTTTGTTATATATGTGTCATTATTTTTACTTATGATGCGGTGTGTTATATAGTTTTTATCTTTGGAAAATGTGATGATATCATTTATTTCATATGTATTATTCTTCTTAGTTATGATGATGTCATTTTTACTTATAGCTGGCTCCATACTACCAGTTGCTACTTCAAATACAGAGTAACCAAATAGTTCAAAATAGTTATTACCATTAATTAAAGTTTTTGCTTTGACAAAGATGATAATTGCGAGAATAATAAATAAAATTACAAGTATGGTGTTAGTTATTATTTTAACTATTTTTTTTAGTACTCCCATTTTATCCCTTCTTTTCTTATCCTTGGTACTGATTTAGTGTTATGGTAATTGGTATCTTAAGTTTGTTTGCTTCAATTGTTCCAAGCTTTGTATCACTTTCATTAAATTCTTCATTATTTTCCCATATTAGGGTTAATTTTAAAGTGATTGTTTTATTGTTTTTTATATCATTTAAACTTATAAGCCCCTTAAAAGTATTGCCAATAACTTCTACTCCACCATCTGTGCTAGTGTTTTCGACACTTAACTTTATATTGTTTGGATATGCACATTCATCTAGTCTTACATTTATTTCATAACTTATAGCAACGTCTGTTCCACTTGGATCTAGAACTATATCAAAGTAGCCACTTTTTCCAGGTGCTATATAACCGTTTTCGATGTTTTCATTACTTTCATCATAAATCATATTGTTTAAAGTAAAGGTTTCAGTTATACCATTTGAAATATTTTTCTCATTTAGTTTTATTGTCCAGCTTCCGGTTTTTACTTCGGCACTACCCGATGAAATAGTCTGTAGTAAAGCATATGACTCGTTTATTATGAGAATAAGCGCTATAAATGCAAAGAATACTGCGGTTACCCACAATATTTTTTTAGTTTTATTCTTTTTCATTTTCAGCTTTTTTCTTTAGTTCTTCTTGACGCATTTCTTCTTCTATTTCTTTTCTTAGTTCTTCTTTTAAGTCTACTTTAGAGTTCTTTTTAACTTCATTAATTACTGCATATAGTTCATATACTGCAAGGAAGATTGTTGGAAGAATAACGAAGAACATAAAGCCCCAACGTGATTCAATAACTGATAGGATTAAACCTGCTTTTTTGTAAACGATAGAACCATTTACGTTACCGATGATATCATCATAACTTAGTTTATAATCACCAATATAATATGAGGCTTGGGCACCATTTTCAGAATGTACATCTGTAATTTCACCAAGGTTAATAAAGTTTACTACTTTTGGATTTCCAGAGTAGAATAAAATTTTATCTCCCTTTTTATAATCTTCTTCATTAGCTTTTTTGATTATTACTAATGAATCTTGTTCATAAACACTTCTTAGTTCTTTATTATTAATAATAAGCAAGCTGTATTTACCAAATTCACTTACTTGATAATCATTGTATGAAAGTAAGCAAATGGTTGTAAATATTGCGATTATAAGCCATAAAGTAAATAATGTTCCTTTTATAAAATTTAATATGTGTTTCATAAATTTCTCCTCTATTTTCTATTAAAATAATACCATAATAATAAAATTATAACAAGAAGTATTTATTATGCGATATTATTTTTTTGTACTTGTACTAAGAATTCTATTTTATTTATATCAAGGTTAAGTTTTTGTATATCATAATATGTTATGATTGTATTTATGTTTTTAATAGTTGTATCAATATCTTCTTCAAGATCACTTTCAGTGATGTTTATATTTAGTAATGAGTAATGGTCAGTGATGTTTTGACAGATGTTTTCATTATCAACAATTTTAACGTTGGATATAATATTTAGATTGTTTGTGTATAAGTATTTTTTTAGTTTATTAATTAATTTTATTAGTTCTTCGATTGTTAAGTTAGTGTATTCTTCTTTGTAGAAATCATAAAAGTATTTGATGTTTATAGATATTATTTCTAGAGTTTCTTTTAAGTCGGTATCATCTTTGATGTTGTTATAGATTTGATCTTTTATACTTATTTCTTCTAACTCGTTATATTCTGTATTAAGAGTTTCAAGGATGGTATCAATTTTTAATGAAAGTTCTCTTTGTTTTTCTTCTTTTGGTTTAAAGATGCCTTTTTTATTTAGTTTTTTATTTAGTGAGAAAAGTTCAGATTCATTTTTAGATATTTCTTTTAGTTTATTGTTATAAAGGTTTTGATAGGTATTCTTATCTTTATATAGATTAACAATAGTTTCAAGTATACTTTTATATTCAGTGAACTCTTTATATTCTTTTAGATTAAGTAATAATTTAAGAAGGTTATCATAGTTATGTTCGTTTTCTTTATCGTTTAGATATCTATTAAATAATTTGGTTATGTTTGTTTCGGTGTAGTCATTTAGTAGAAGTTCATTGTTTAAGAATTTATCTATGATGAATCTTTTATCACTGTGTGTAAGGGTATCATATTCTTTTTGCTGTTTGATTAGTTTATCAATATAAATGTTTAGATTTTCTTTTTTGTATGTTTTAGTGTAGTAAGCATCAATTTGTTTTTTATTATTAAAATAGATACTATAAAAGTTTAGTCTGATGATAGTTATTATTTCAGGACAAGCCCAGTATATTTTTTCAAATTCTGTATATAATGTTTTTTCATCAATGTTTTTAGTAAAGACCATTTTCATGTATTCTTTAACATATTTGTGATAATTAAAGTCATCTAATGTTAAAGTTAACCCTACTTCTTTAAATATTTTAATGATTGTTTTGATTGCTATGTTTACTTCATTTATATTATTTTTGTAGTAGTATTTTAATTTGAAGAGATTGATGTCTAGCCCCATCTTGTTTAAGGAACTAGCAAGAGGACTAAGACACATTATTTTGTTGTAATCTGGTTCTAGGTTTGCTAGTTCTTTTATTTTAGGATTTTGAACTATTTCTAAATATTTAGTTTTTCTTTTAATTATTTCTTCTTTTATGTATTCTTCTTTTTCTTTGTAGTCGGTAATATTTTTTGCTAAATATTCAGTGTATTTTTTCTTATCTGCTTTTTTAGTGTGGGGTAATATGCTTATATTTTCTCGTATTTCAGCTATTTCATCAGTAATTTTATCAATCATTTTACTCACTCTCTTTCTTTTGCATGTCTTCTAGTTCTTTAATAAACTCCGTTATATGTTTATAAAGTTGTAGTAGTTCTTTATCCGTTAATTCTTCTAAATTTGTATTCATAGTCCTCCTTATTTTATTATGATATATTTTTCAACAGTTCCTATTTTAGAGTTGTTATCGTATAAGATAAATTCAAGTTTGTATGTTCCATTTAATAGTTTATTCTTTAAATCTAATCTTAGTTTAGTGTTGTCACTTGGATTACTTGATACGATGTATTCGTTATCTGAATTATTTTTCTTGATTAGCGTCATGTCTAAATATTTTTGTAGGTCAACTAATTCATAGTTTGTGTCATAGACTTCGTTATAACTTCTTCTATATAGTTTCATGTTTAGGCTTGGATTTTCAAATACAGAGTTGTATTTTATAGTAAATTCTAGAGTGCTATTGCCGTCTATGTTTGTACCAGTTTCTTTGTTTATTATTAGATCTTTATTATCTATTTTGATATCTAGGCCGTATTTTTCATTAATGTAGTTAATTGGGATTTCTAAGGTGTCGGATGCGTTAAGTCCATAGTAGATACCATCCGGCGAACCATATGAGTCTATTTTTAGGGTGTATGAACCAGTTGGTATATTAGAGTTTGCGGTATTAATAGTTATCCACGTTTTAACGTTACCTATTTTTTCAGAAATTTTAATTCTGGTAGTTCCATCTAAGTTAGGATAGTATTTGTTTCCGTCTATTTCATAGTATAGACCCATCATACTTGTACCTGATACAGCATTGCCATTTTCATCGATTAAAGATATTTTAATTCCTAATTTGTTGTCTAATAGCTTTGTATCATTAATAATTGTTGAACCTGATTTTGATTGTGTATATGCTGTTTCAAGATCTAGTTTGAAGTCTTCTCCACTATAGATTGTGTTTTTAGAGATTGTTCCATCTATGTCAATAATAGCATCTTTTCCAGTGTAGATATCGTAGCTCATTAAGTCATACTGGTTACCTAAAATACTTATTCTGGTTTCACCTTGATTATCTTTAAGTTCTAGGATTAGGTGATTGTTTAGCATATCTGCTTGGATGTTAGTGTCTTCAAAGTCAAGGATGAAGATAAATTCTTCAGACGAAGTGTTTTTATCAGGATTGTAGTAGTCCGCGCTGTTGCTGCCATTATTATAGTAGACGTTACTGTTTAGTGCTCCCATTGTTTCAAATGATGATAGTGGGTATGAGACGTCTCCATGAGATGCAATTTCAGCTTCTGCTCTTGTTATATCATCTTCATTTATTGTGTGATAGTAATATTCTGGAGTTGTTTTGCTTAGGTCAATCATAGTTATTTTTGTGTGAAGTGGAAGTACAGATGTTGATACTAGTGATCTATTGTCGCCATCTTTATAGACGTTTTCGTCATCTTTATAAAGTGAGAAATAAGCACTAATTGAACTTTTATCTGTGATATCTACTGCTGTACTTGGAAAAATTTCGTATTTTCTTCCAGATGTTATTGCTCCTTCGTAGTCGTTGGTGTTATATAAAACTCTAGAAAGATTTACGTTTATAACGATTCTTTTTGTTTCACTTGTTAAGCCATCAATTCTTCTTATAGCCATAACTACGATGCTTACTTTACCCATTTCATCAGTTGTTCCTAGATTTTTAGAGTGATATAGGTAAAATGCTAATGTTGGTACGGCATTTGAGTTTTCACCGATGTATTTTTTATCTCCTATGATACTAGGTTCCTTGCTAAGAAGAACTGTTTCTCCTCTATTTATCCATCCTGTTGAACCTGTTTCCATTTTAAGGCTCATGATGTTGTCAGCGTCGGTGGTTGTTGCAGCTATTCTTGGCACATCTTCTCTTTCAACAAGGCTGACACCTTCTTTTAGGTTTGAGTAATCAAATCCTAAGATTTCGAAGTTTGTGTTTGGGTCAGCAAAGTCGTAAAAACTTACTTCTTTAACACCTAGGGTTGAGTATTTTGATGCACTTAGATCAATGTTGTATTCAACGATAAGTTCACCAATTATCCACATGTAAAAGTCAGAGTTTTCTGGTGTTGGAGTAATATAGTTTGCTTTATTTTTGGATGTTTCTTCGTTCATAAAGTTACTGTAGAAGCCATCTTTTGTAATGTCATGGTTTGCTTTATGTAATCCTAGGACGTATGATCCTTGTGTTGGCATGTCACCCCAATTAAGGTCGTCACCATTTTGGATTGATTTTTTGTAGATTCCGGCATTGACGTGTCCACTTGAGTTATATGTGTATAAACCAAAGAAAGTCATACCGTTTACTTCTCCATAGTCGGTTGCAGTTTCATCTATTGTTTCACCTTTAGCAATATTGATGGCTTTTACACCTTCAAGAGCATATATACGATTATCAACGTTTCTTGTGTAAGAACCTGTTTCTTCATCAATAACTACTTCAGCTAGCGTGCTATCATCAACCAAACTATTAAATTCTTGTAGTAGGTTTGTTCCACTTTCTAAGTATAATGATGAGTTATTTTTTAAGTTTAGTTTTCCAATTATTGATAAAGCAAATAGTGTATCTGAGTATTCGTTTGTTCTGTCTGTAGCGCCAATTAGGATCATTCCGGAGTTATTGATATTTAGTATATCAGTTCTCTGGATAGATGTTATTTTTTTAGGGTTTTCGTCAGAACCAAATTTTGTTATGTTAATGTTACTAGTTCCAGATGAACTTGAAGCATTTCCACTACCAAATATTGAACCTTTAATATTAATATCAGAAAAATTGGTTGCATCAAGATTAACTGTAATAGATTTAGTAACACTAATAAATGAGTAGTCATATGTGTCTGAACCACTTGCGTTAGCTTCTCCTCCACCAAAGATAGTGCCATCTAGCATGATAGGTGCTTTTATTGTGTTTTCACTTACTGCACTATTAGCTACGTTAACAATTGCATCGCCTTTTACTACGGATGTATTTGCTCCTCCATAGACGTTGCCGTAAATATGTCCACCTGCTAAGTTTACTGTTGATTTGGATGTTCCATCTTTACCCGTTGCAGCAGCATTTCCTCCACCAAATAATGAGCAATTTGCTTTTTTACTGCATGATGGTGAACCAATTGTAGTTGTTCCACTTACTGTTATATTTGTGTTTTCGTTTACAATTGCTGGAGAACCATTACCTCCTCCGTAAGCTGATCCTTGGATTATTCCATTGGTAATACTTACAAATGTACTTTTTAGAACTTCACCAAAGTTTCCACCACCATAAACGTTATTTGTTATTTGACCACCAGAAATATCTAAGTTTGTATTATTTATAATATTGGCAGCGTTTCCTCCTCCGTAGATGTTGTGGGTAGTGCCGCCAGTAACTATAACTTTTGGATTGTTTACATCGGCTTCGTTGCCTCCACCATATACTTCAAAGGCATAACCATTTTTAATGTTAACGTTGGCATTATTTGTTAAACCTCCTTTGTTGTTTCCTCCATATATTTTGAATCCGGTGTTTGTACTAGTTAAGTTTTCTTCTGTTTCATTTTTACCAGTGATTTTGTACTCAGATGTAAAGTATGTGTTTTCTTGTAAAATAGTAAAATTAAAGGTGTAAGAAGTTCCAGGGGCGAGTTCATGGTTACTTTGAGTATTCCACCTTCCTGCACTTGTAAATGTATATTTTCCATTGTTGTCTATAACTTCCGTGTCTGATGAATAATTATTATATAGCTTTGATTTAGGAATATTTATTGTTCCTTCCCATGATTTGATTGTTTTATCAGAATTATTTTTAATTTCTACATTTACAGTTACTACCTGATTAAAATTAGTACCATAATTTGTTTTTTCCCAGTCTGCTATAGCTCTTGATGATGGTGTAATTATTGTTTCTAGGCTGTTATCTTGGTTTTGTGTATTTGTACTACCATTAAGTGTTATGTTACTTTCTTGGACTGTCCCTGTTTCGTTTGAACCGCCAAAGGCTTTACTTATAGTTCCACCATTAATGATTACATTTGTTTTTCCGGTTACTCCGGCGTTATTTCCCCCACCATAGGCATTATTTACTGTTCCGTTATTTATAGTAAGGTTAGCATTTTGGGTTTCAATTTTATTTCCTCCACCAAAGATTCCTTCAGTAATTTTGCCACCTGTCATGATTACGTTTGTCTTTTCACAGGTTCCACCTAAATTGTTACCACCAAAAGCATGGTTAGCATTTCCACTTTCAATGTATACGTTTGTTAGATTTACTAGACCACTTTGATTAGAGCCACCATAGATATAGTCAACATGGGCACCTTTAAGATAGATGTTGGTATTTGTTTGGGATGTGTTTTTTCCTCCACCAAATGCTTGACCAATAATGCCACCGTTTAAATATACAGTGTCTTCATTTTCTGGAGTTCCGTTAGCATCAAATCCTCCATAGACGTTTGCTATTGTTCCACCATTTATGTTTACTGTTATTTTCCCTTTTACTTTTGGTGTACTTGATGCATCACCTTTTGCACCACCAAATACGTCTCCAGTTATGTTTCCATTATTAACTGTTACGTTTACTGTTTTTGAGTTGGTTGATTCACTGGTAGTTGTTGCATTTACTGTTCCAAAGGCAGAGCCACCATAGACGTTTCCACTTATATTAGGTCCTTCTTCTTGGGTGCCAATGGTAACATCAATATTATCTCTTACAAAGGTATTTTGTCCTTCTCCGCCGCCATATACGGATGATACTTTACCATTTTTAATGTTAAGTTCTGTGCTTCCATAAACAATTCCGGTAACATTAGAGCCACCATAAATGCCACTTTTTACGTTTCCACCAGTCATATTTATTTTTATTTGTGAGTTAATATTAAAGAATTCTATTTTTGTTTGATACCATCCACTTCCTGATGTTATTGTGTGTGCGTAATTACCAGCTCCATTGTTGTTTCCGGCACCATATACAGAACCATTGATTGTTCCACCTGCTAAGAGTATCTCTGTATTTGATGGATTATAAGTTTTTTTGTTACCATATCCAGTTGCTCCATAATTTCCTCCACCATAAACATTTTTCTTAATTGTAGCGTTTCCGTCAATTACTATATATGAGTTATTAACTGAACCTACTCCTACTGATGATGAGTTTCCATTACCTGCACCGAATACACTGCCTGATTCAACTTTTGATACTGTATGATTTATTTGAGAGTCATTACCAATTGTTGCGTGTCCACCAATGTATACGTATGAGTCTCCATATAGAATTCCGGGATATTGTCCACTGTCGGAACCCATTACACCATTTGAACCGCCAAATACAGCGTATCCAACTGTGCCACCAGTTACTTGTGTTATACGGTTTCCGTATGTACTTGAGGCTCCTGCTCCACCTACAATAATGGATGGTGTACCTCCTTTAACATAAATGAAAGTGTCATTTAAAAATGTGTTACCATTTTTTACATTAGATTCAACTGATAAAGGGCCTCCAATTACATTTGCTTGTGTGCCACCTTCAATAATTGCTTTTCTTAGTACATAATGGTTTCCGTTGTTTCTACCACCTACATAAAGCCCAGCTGCATAATCATAATTATTTTTACCTATATTGCCACTTTTTACTGTTGTATTAAGTGCAGTGGTTGATGTACTAGTGCTTCTTATCGTTGCACCCCACGATCCCGATGCGCAGTACTGAACTATGAAATTATTATTGTTATTAGTTACTCTGTCATAATCATTACCATATGTTCCATAAGCCATTACATAGTGTGTTCCACTAGATGATGTGGTCGTTGTTAGACCAAGGTTATTGTAAAAGCCTGATTCAACTATAAATGTATATTTTTTGACTGTGGTACCTGAAAATGAAGTTGAGCCTCCAGCTGCAGCATCAAATGATGCATAATTATTATATTGAGTAATACCTCTACCAATTTTAAGATTGTAATAGTTTCCAAAAATAGTTCTGTTTGTATAAGGAGCATCATCTCCTGTTTGCATACTTTTTCCAGAGTTTATTCTTATCATTTCGATTCTTGTGTCTGCACCTATATTTAATGTATCGGATTGGTCCCAGTAATATCTATTTATATTATTTATTTGGTTATTTATTGCGGTTAATGTAAATGGTTTAGATTGATTAGACCATGCACCAGAGATATTACCTGTAACAAATGCTATATTGGTATCTCTTGTTACAAGAAAATAGTATTTAACTCCTTCTAAAACTTTTTCTAAGGTGCCATTTTCATTTTTGATTTTTATGAGTTCATAATATTGGCAGCCGTTTGCTTGATTACATGTGCCTGTCGTAAGCATTTCAGCGTCGCTGTTATAGTATCCGTATAACTCATCTCCATATGGCAGAATTACCTCTCTATATAGGCCTCCTGCTAAATCTCCTATGTTTACTTGTTCGCTAGTTTCGTTTATGTGTTGTGGGGTTGTTTCATTAAATGAAGCTCCATACCAGCTTTCAGCTTTAGTATAATACGTTCTTGTAGATGAATACTCGGTTCCTCTTGCTGGTCTCATTATGTCGCATCCACCATTACTACGACAGGTTGTATTGCTAGTTACTTCTTGCCAGCCATACCATCCAGATTCTTGATAGTCTCCTCTATATATTTGTCCGTTTCTTGGAACTCTTACTGAGTAATATAAATCGTCAATTTCCCAGTACGATACTGTACCTTTTGCTAGTTTTAATCCAGCATCAAAGAAGTAGTTAAAAGCACTATTCCAATTGTTTCCAGAAATGTTATAGGTTCTTGCGTTAATCCAAGAAGAATAAAAGGTTATTTCAATAGGATTTGGTTTACCATTTTCATACGTTACTGGTATCTTTACTTTTCTTACATAAATATCTCGGTCTATTTCAATAGTTGCATTTGGGTATTCTGTTAGCCATCCATTAAAAGCTTTATTAGCTGGTCTATTTGCGAATGGGTTGTCTATTAAATCAAATTCAACGAAGTCATCTGATGTATCTTCTGTGCCATTAGTATTTATTTCGTAGACTTTATAATAAATATATGTATCTTGTTCTTCTGTAAGTGATACTTTTCCTATGTTTTGATTGTTATAGTCAGTGCCTTTATATGTTGCTGCCACGTATACTAAGTTACTTTCACTATATATTTCTTTTGAGATTCTTGTGGGAATTGTTTGATTAGAGCTACTTGTGTAGTTTAGTCCCATGTAGTAATCATAGTCTGCAAGAAAGTCATTAACATATACAATATTATTTTCAATACCACTTTCGTGAGATGTTATGCCAGCCGTTTCATTTGTTAGTGCAATCTCGTCAATTTCATTGTTCATTAGTCTTATCGTATTATTCGCATAAGTCCAAGTGAAATTTGAATTCTTATTTAAAATATTTATAATACTCTTAACTGGATATTGATTTTCAAAAATTATGATGTTATCAGTCTTGTTGTAACCATAAGATGTTATGTTTGATGACTCGGCGTTATTAAATAAATTTAGATTGTTAATGTGATAAATAATATTTGAAACTTGACTATTGTTATAATTATTAATTAGAATAGCTGAATTTGAATTAGAATCGTTCAAGTCTATATGAATATTACTTATGTTATTATTTTGATTATCATTTATTAATAGTCCTGCTGATTGTGTTTCATAATTTTCATCTTCACTTATGTTGTATTTTATATTACTAAGTGAGATGTTATTTAAGGTACTATTTTTTGCATTAGTTGCAAGTACTGATAATGTGCGCTTTTGATTTACTTTATTTGCCACTATCTTAAGATTTGTGATGTTTAAATTTTTGATGTTTGCACCATTAAGATTTGAAAAAAGTGAATATTCACATGTAGCAGTTTCTTCGTTGCTACTGCAGTTATTAAAATTTAAATTAGATAGTGTGTATCCATTTCCGTTGATGGTTCCGCTAAATGTTTTGCTAGTTTCTATAAATGAAAAGTCTCTATTATCAAAATCTATATTATTTTTTATTTCATAAAATTTATTAAAATATGAGGAAGAATCTTCACTTTTTAATTTATTAAATAGGAGGGCAAACTCTGAACCCTCAGTTATTATATATGGGTTTGACTCACTTCCATCTCCATTTTGAAAAGATGTTGCTATACTTCCATCCCAAATACTTGATGTTAATTTTTCACTAAATGTTGGATAAAGTTTAATTGCAGCAAAAATAATAGTGATGATCGTTAAAATTGCTACTAATGAAATGAATAAATTTTTTTTATTATTTATACGCAATGCCCTCATATTTTTTACTCCATCCAATTATACTACCATTATAACATTTAGGCTCGATAAATACAATAAAACATTAAAAAAAGTCTACTTTAGAAAATAGACTTTATTATATAAATTCACAATAGATTATTATGCTGCGGTTGCATTTTGGCTTAATGCGATATTTAATGAAATACCAGTACCAGAAGCATTATTTTCACAGTCAACGTCTTGACCTTCAACCCAGAAATAAATTCTCATTTTCGTAATACCAGTATTTAATGAGAAAATAGCAGTATACTCTGTTGGGGTTGCAATTGTTCCAATTGTATCAACTTTTACATAATTCTCATCTTCATATGTTAATTCTTTTTTTTGCACTGGTGCTTTTACGCCCTTATAATCTAATTTAGCATTTCCAGGCGCTGCATTTAGGCTATTGATTCCGTATACAGTACTTGCTTGTGTTACACCATAACTTGTATGATCATCGTAATTTGGTTCCCAAACAACAACGTCAGTTGCAGTTGCTCCATTTAAAGCATATATTGTATTTACTGCTGCATCTGCTGGTTTATTTCCTTCATTTACGAATGCTATACGAGAAGCATTTTTTAATCCTTTTTCTTCACTAGTCGCATCTTTTGTAACGTTTGCAGATGTTGTTAGATAAATTTGACCTGCTGTTTCTGTTTTAAAAAATACATCAAAAGCAACATAGTTTCCAGTAGTTCCGTTTGATTCATTAGCAGCTTTGGTTGTACTTAATTTTAACACTCCGCCATCACTTGTTACTTCACCGTCGTACATATCAAGTGCGCCGGTTTCTGTTTCATCCATAGTTTTACCGGTTGTTGTATTTGTTATTGTTCCAGGCAATTGATTTTTTACGCCCTGCCATGAAGCACCTGTTAAATCAACATTAGTAAGAGTTGTTTTCCAATTAGTTGCATCTGCTGATATTAACAAACCAGAACTTGTAGTTACTTTAACATCAATGCCTTCGATAGATACATTTTTATTAGATGTGAACCATGCATAGGTTGATGTTCCTAGTAATACTACTGAAAGTAATAGTAATAATATAAGTGAAGATAATTTCTTCTGTTTTTTTCTTTTATTCTTCATAATACACTCCAAACAATTTTATTCTCTTATATGATCTTCTGTAATGTCCATGTGCATTTTTACTTCTCCACCGAGTAGTGAATTAGTACATTCTGGGTCGTCTCCTTCAATCCAAATAACTATTGTGAATTTATCTAGTTCATAAGGTTCAATATTTTCCCTCTTTTGCAATATTATTGTACCATCTTCGTCTTTAAGAAAAGCTGTTGTTCCTGTCTCTGGTTGTCCATCCGTTGTGCTTTCTTTGGCATAAACGATTTTTTCGTCATTTCGATATATCATTACTCTGATTGCTTCATCAGCATCTTTGATGACATCATCCATGACCATTCTGTACCAATAATTAGTTGCTTCAGTGCCTTGATTTTCAACATAAAATGTATAAGCTATGTAGTTATCACCATTATGTGAACCATCAGTCTCATTGTTGATATTTTGTGGCAACCATTTTATTGATATATTCGTCATAAATCTAGAACCATCAGCAAACAATCTTCTTTTCGAGTGTGGATCATTTACGCTTTCATAGATTACTATGTTGCTGTTGTCTCCATCATTGTATATACTTAGAGTTCCTCTTTGAAAGATGGATACAAGTACTAAATAAACGACTATAAGTACAAATAGCAATGCAATTAAGGATATTTTTACAATACGCTTGAATTCACGCCATTTTTTGATTCTATCCGCAGTTTTGATTACTTCTTTTGCCATAATTCCTCCTCAATCCTGCAAGATATACACATGATAGATTACACTCCCTACCATACAATGCCATTATATTATAGTTTTTTTAAAAATGCAATATGTTTTGTCGAAATATGTCTTTTTTTTATTATAGTTTTTTAGATTTAGAAATGTAAAAATAAAATTTTGTTCCTTTGTTTTTGGTGCTTTCAACACCGTACTTGAAATTATGTTTTACAAGAATATTTTGAACTATAGATAATCCTAAGCCCGTTCCTACTACGTTACGTTTATGATTCTTTTCGTCTTTATAATATTTAGTCCAAATTTGTTTAATATCTTTTCTATCGATGCCTTTACCAGAGTCGATTACTT
The DNA here is from genome assembly GCA_900547775.1 of uncultured Mycoplasmatota bacterium. Taxonomy (GTDB): domain Bacteria; phylum Bacillota_I; class Bacilli_A; order RF39; family UBA660; genus CAG-533. Next base: position 173,409 of record URHW01000001.1, read on the forward strand.
CAACTAGATAATTATTCCTGTTTTCTGTAATATTTATTTTTACTGTTAAATCCTCGCCAGTATAATTTATTGCATTATTTATTAGGTTATATAAAACTTGATTTATTTTATTTTTATCTGCATGAACTACAGCAATTTCTGGTGCATTTAGGATTAGTTTGTAGTTTTCAGTTTCTTTAATAATTTGATATCTATTTAGAATTGATTTTACTTCTTCAACTAGGTCATAGTCTTCTAAGGTAAGTTCCTCTTTATTGTTTTCTAATTTTGATAAATTTAGGATATCGTTTACAAGAATGTTTAGTCTGTCGGCTTCTTGAATAATTATACTTAGGTTTTCGTCTCTTTTATCTTTGTCATTGTAGTTGATATCGCGTGCCATTTCAGCATATGCTTTAATCATGGTTAAGGGTGTTTTTAAATCATGAGATACGTTTGCCATTAGATCTTTCCTAAGTTCATCTGTGTTTTTAATTTCACTTTTAGCATAGTTTAAGGTTGTTGTTAGTTCGTCTAGTTCTTTGATGTTATATACTTCTTCATCTGGTTCATAATTTCCTTTTGCCATTTCTTTGGCTTTACTTGTAATTTTTAATATTGGTTTATTTAACATATCGGATACTAGAATTGACATGATGCCAGATAGAATTATTACGATAAAGGTTATGTATATTAACTGACCACTTAAAACATTAGTTGTACTATTAACGTCTTCTAGTTTAGTGTTTAAAATTATATATATATTATCATTTAATTTTAGACCGTATATAATACTTTTGGAATCATATCTGGGGTCAATTATTTTTATTAAACTTTTCTTAGAGGTTCCTGTTATAATTTTATTTTTGGCATTTATGATTTTAGTGTTGTTTGAATTTAATATGCAGTCTTTATTTTGAGTGTTATAACCATATATTTTATCTCCATAATAAACTTCAGCACACATATCATTGTTGTAAATTTCTTCTTCTAAGTTTTCTAGATTATTTTCGGAAATTTTGGATGCAACTTCAATTATTTTGTTATACTGATATCTTTCAAAAAAAATCTTTAAAAATACTATTTGAAATAGCCAAAGAAGAAGTAGGATTATTGCTGAGTATGAAAGTAGGTAAATGAAAGTTTTTTTTCTGATACTGTTACTCTTTGTATTCAAATTTATAGCCTACCTTTCTAATTGTTTTTATGTTATCCCGGTAGTTTTTAAGTTTGCTTCTAAGAAGTTTGATGTGAGCGTCAATTGTGCGGTCATCGGCTTCGTAGTCGTATCCCCATATTTTATTTATGATTACTTCTCTTGTTAATGCTATATTAAGGTTAGTTAAAAATAATTTAAGAAGTTCAAACTGAGTATGGGTTAGTTCAATTATTTCGTCATTAATAGAGACCTCTCTTGTTAGGTTATTTAATTTGATTGTTCCGACTGAAATGATATCCTCGCCTTTTTGTCTTTTGGTAACTGCTTTGATTCTAGCAATTAATTCTTTTGGACTAAATGGTTTAATTACATAGTCATCGATTCCCAGATCAAAGCCATTAAGTTTGTCTTCTTCCATGGTACGCGCTGATAGCACTATTACGGGTACGTCTTTAATTTTTTTAATCTCTCTTATTGCACTAAAGCCGTCCCTTTTAGGCATCATGATGTCCATAACGATAACGTCATAATCTTTTGACAGAGCTTTTTCGATTGCTGCATCACCATCTTCTGCTTCATCCACTTCATAATTTTCTAATTTTGCATATTCTTTTATTACGTTTCTGATTAGTTCTTCGTCGTCAACAATTAACAATTTCACTTTTATCACCTTGAGTTATATTATATCAGATTTATGAAGATTATATGAAAAAAGCTAGAATTAATCTAGTTTAACGTTTGTGTAGATTGCACTTACATCATCAATTGCATCTAATAAGCCATATAGTTTATCATAAACTTCTTTATCTTCGCCAGTTAGAGTTACTTCTTCTTTTGCAAACATACCTACTTCATCGTAAGTGTATTCGATTCCTGGAATTATTTTTTCGAGTTCTTCTTTGACTTTGTTAATATCCTTGGGATTGGCAGTGATTGTTATTTCACCATCATTTGATTCTAAGTCTATGATTTCAATTCCTGCATTAAGTAGTTCTTCAAAGATTTTTTCTTCTTCGTTACTTTTAAAAGAAATGATTGCTAGGTAGTCATAATTATATGATACTGAATTAGTTACTCCCAAACTTTTGTGTACTTTATTAAAAGCAGCTCTTATTTCACCTACTGTACGGTTTACATTATCTGTTAGGGTTTTGATAATAAAAGTACTTGCTCCTGGGCCGAATCCTTCATAAATAACTTCTGTATAATCTTCGCCACCTGCGCCTTTTGCTTTATCGATAGCTCTTTTAATAATGTCCATAGGTACTTGTTCTTTTTTAGCTTTTTCGACTAGATGTTTAAGGTTAACATTAGATTCTAGTTCTGGTACTCCTTTTTTAGCAGCTAAATAAATTTCTTTAGCATAGTTACTATATAATTTTGCCTTTACTGCACCATTTTTTTGGATGCTTGCTTTTCTTACTTCGTATGCTCTTCCCATACTTCTCACCTTCCGTTCTTATGTATTATAATAAAATTTAAAATAATTTACAATCTTTTATAAATGTTTTTAGATTTTTGTCTTTTATTTTCATATGTTTTAGTTTAAATATTAGATAAGTTGGATTATATATTTTAAAGCGTTCTAGTTTTTCTTTTTTAAGAATGTCTTCAAAAATTTTGATTATAAGTAATTTTGTATCTAGTGTGCGGTATTTAAATTTTAGTTTGATTATTAAATCTACATCAATGTGTCTAATTATTTTTTCATAGTATTTATTCGTTTTATTTTTAAAGTAGTACTTGTTTCCATCTAGATTGTCTAAAACTTTTAATGTGTCATAGTATCCTAATTTCATGTTGTGGATATTACTTTCTTTGTCAAAGATGATTATTGAACCTAAATTTTCACTTGGCTTTATTTCAATGACTTTAGTTTCTTTTTTTAATTTATTATGACTTACGCCAATTCCCTTTATTCTTATTGAGTATATTGTGTCACATCCGTAGTTTTCAACAAGTGATAATGGTATGTTGTTGTAAAACCCACCATCTATGTAGTATTTGTTATCTATTATTGGTTTATAGTTAAATAGAGGTAAGTAGCAAGATGCTAGAATGTACTCAGCCAGTTTTCCTTTTGGAATGTCATCTATGGTAAGTTCTAAAGGTTTTAGTCCATCTACTTTTACAGTGATTAATCCAAGTTTTATTTTGCTTTTACGGATTTTATCTTCATTAATTGATGATTTTAACAGATTAAGAAATTTTGATACATCAATGCCTTTATTTTTTAAAATTTTTTTTATATTGTTAACACCTAACTCAATATCGGTAATTTTTAAATTTTTACTTTTAATTTTTTCAGCGAGTTCACTATTTATACCAAAAATATCTGTTGTTGCTGTAAGCCAGAGATTAACTAATTTTTTGATGTCTCCTTGAACCATTAAGGCTGCATTAACTGAGCCAATGCTTGTACCTGCAATTATTGATGGCTTTATATGTTTTTTCTTTAAAGCAATATAAGCACCAACTTGGTAGGCACCTTTTGCTCCACCACCTTCTAAGGCTATACCTAACATATTAGACCTCCTATGATAATTATTAATATACCAGTAATTATTCCAAAGATAGTTTCTTTATGCCAGTTTTCTTTTAATTCAGTTAAAAGTTCTGCTAAAAGTAGGTATAATATCATACCAATGGTTACACTTAATAGAATTCCTTGAACAAAGTCCGTTAGGCTTTCTTTGAAGAGCATTGTAAACAAACCACCTATAAATGTGCTTAGAGTTAAAATTATAATATAAATTTTTTTATGTTTGTTATGTGATTTGTTTAGCATTGTTGATATTTCTAAACCGAATGGGATGTTGTGCATACCAACAGCAATTGAATAGATTATTCCTGATTTTACTGAACTAGTAGTAATTCCATATATACCAATTCCTTCAACGATATTGTGAATTATTAAAGCAAGAGATGTCATTATACCGATGTGTTCTAAGTGATTTTCATGATGATGTTTTTTGCTTTCTTCAAAGTGGTCGTGATGTGGAACTAGTTTTTCTAGTAATAGTAAGATGCCTACACCAATCAAAGCACCTGAAATTATATATATTTTATTATCTAATAACTCGAATGTTTCTGGAATTATATCGATTATTAGTAATAAAATTAGAGATGAAAAAGCCATGCCGATTGAAAAGCAAATTACTTTTTTACTTCCTTTATTCATCTTATTAATTACTACACCTATTAGAAAAAATAAACCAGCAATTAATGTTAATAATAATTCTTTCATTTGTTTCTCCTTTTAAAAAAAGACTTTATAGTCTTTATTCTGCGGCCTCATTAATCATTTCAGCATCCATTGTTACTTTTGCTGATAATGTGCCATCTAGTAATTCGAGTTGATTAGTATTAGTTTCTAATACATATATCCTTAATTCATAGTTGTTTGTTTGATTTTTATTTATAATAATATTATTTTTTAGTAATAGTGTGCTAGATGCATTTTTGAATGTGCCACTAGATATTTTGGTATTTGTATCAGAACTCCAAAGTTCCCATTTTAAATCGTTAGATGATTTTAAGTTGTCAGACAGAGTAATATCTGTTAGAGACAAACTATAGTTTATTTTGTAATCGTTACTTCCGGTTTTTACAGAAAAAATTCCTTTTGCTGCTTTATCTGCAGATGCGGTTTCACTAATCGGTAGCAAGTCTGAAGCGTTTATGTAGCCTTCATTAGTCGTTATTAAGTCTATGTCAAATTTATTGGTAGCATTTCCGTCAATTACTGTATTGTCACCACTTACTTTTGCTAGGAAGTAAGCGTATGAAACGCTTAGAATAATTGGTACAACTACAGCAATCATTATTAAGAATTTATAATTTAATTTACTTTCCTTTTTATCTTTCATATTTAAACCTATCTTTTCTAATATAATATTACTATATGGAAGTTCTTTTTGCAAGTTTTAGTTTAAGTTCATTGTACTTTCTGCGTTTAAAGAATAGTCGGTAAAATCATTTTTTAGGTATAGCGGATATGCTGCACATCCAATCATAGCGGCGTTATCAGTACAGTATTTAATTGGAGGTACCGTTAAGTTGACGTCATATTTATTGGCAAGTTTTTCCATTTCACTGCGCAAGTATTTGTTAGCAGTTACTCCACCAGCTACGATAAGTCTTTTAATGTTATATTTTTTTATTGCAAGTTCAGTTTTTCTTACAAGTTCATCGATAGCAACTTTTTGAAATGATGCAGCCAAGTCATATTTTCTTATTTCGTTGCCTCTTTGTTTTTCGTTGTGTACTAAATTTATTACAGCACTTTTTAAGCCACTATATGAAAAATTTAATTCGTCGTTATTCATTGGAATTGGTAACTCATAAGATGGTGTGCCTTGTTCAGCGTATTTTTCAATATTTGGACCACCTGGATATGGTAAGTCTAAAACTCTTGCTACTTTGTCGTACACTTCCCCTATAGCGTCATCTAGGGTTTCACCTAGGACTTTAAATTTGTAATCACCTTCCATAAGTACTAATTCAGTGTGACCACCGCTTATAACAAGTGCTAGAAGTGGAAATTCCATTTTTTGAACAAGATTGTTAGCATAGATATGACCTGCTAGATGATTTACTTTGATTAGTGGCTTATTATAAACAAGTGCTAATGTTTTTGCTGCTTCTATTCCAACTAATAGGCTTCCGAGTAATCCTGGTGCATATGTTACGGCAATGGCATCGACGTCTTCTACTTTCATATTAGCTTTGTTTAAAATGTCTTCTAATACCATTGTTATGTTTTCACTATGCATACGACTTGCTATTTCTGGTACAACTCCACCAAAGGCAGCGTGTGTGTCCATTTGAGTTAAAATGGTTGTTGCTATGTTATCCGTGCCATTTTTAATTATAGCCATGCTAGTTTCGTCACATGATGATTCGATAGCTAAAATATATACATCTTTTTTCATAATACTTTCTCCATTATAATTGCATCTCCAGTTTTATAGTATTTGGGTCTGCGATTTATTTCTATAAATTTGTGTTTTTGATAAAAGTTAATTGCTTCGATATTGTTTTCATTTACTTCTAAAATAATTTTTTGAGCATCCTTATTTTTGGTAATTAAAGCATTTAATAGTTTTGAAGCATAGCCTTTATTTTTCCACATTTTATCCACAATAATATTTTGAATTTCTAAGCATTCATATATTCTTGAATAATGAATAAAACCAATAAGTTTGTTTTTTTCTTTGATTGTTAGAATGTTTTCGCTCTCTGGTAGTTTTTCTATGTGAAATAGTTTCTCAAAATTAGGATTTAGTTTAGTGCCTAAACTGTTTATTTGCGCTATATCTTCTTTAGAATAATTATTTACCATTTAGTGCTTCAATTCCTTTGATATATCTTGCTTTTACTGTATGAGGATTTTGGTTTTTGATATTTTGTGAGTAATTGTAAATTGCTTCGATATCTAGTTTGTCATCATCTTGTTCTTTATATTCTTTATAATTTGTGTTTATAAAGTTTTCATATTGTACATTTGACAAATAAGACAATTCACTTATTAGTTTACCATTATTAAAGATGCCAAAGTATTTACCTTTTGGATCACTGATTGTAATAATCATTTTATTTTCATTTTTACCTGCTGCTAGAGCTTCAATGCTAGATATAGCTTTGATTTTAATATTTAGTGTATATGCAAGCATTTTTGCTACTGTTATTCCTAGACGAACTCCAGTAAAACTTCCAGGACCATCAATAACAATTATTTCATTTAACTCTTTAGTAGTAATTTTATTATCTTTTAGGATTTCTTCAATTAATGGCACAGTATAAATGCTATGATTTCTATTTGAAATTTGTTCTTTTTTTGTAATTATTTTTCCATCTTTTAATAGTGCGATTTCTATAAGTTCGCGGAATGTACTAATAAATAATGTGTACACGTAAATCACTTCCAAACTGGTTAATATTATACATCTTTTAGGATAAAATTGCAAAAAAGAAAAAGTAAATTCACAAAACGGAATTTACTAAATCTTCATATTTTCTACCGAATGGTTCAAGAATTAATATTCTTGTGTTTTCATCAATTATTTTAAATTTTATTTGAAGTCTTTCTTCTGGTAGGCAGTCACAAATCATGTCAGACCATTCAATTATGCAAATGGCATCTTTGTTAAAGTAATCATTGAAACCGACAGTTTCACAATTATTTTCTAAACGATATACGTCCATGTGATATAATGGCATTTCTCCACTGTTGTATTCTTTGATTAAATTAAATGTTGGACTTGTAATAGTTTCAGTTATACCTAGTGATTTTGCAAAACCCTTTACAAAAACTGTTTTTCCACTACCAAGTTCTCCGTCTAAACAGATAACCATTCCTGGAAATTTCTCTGATTCGATATTTTCTGCTAATTCCATAGTATCAGTTATACTTCTTGATGTATATTTGTATTCCATTTTCTCACCCTATTTTCATTATATATAAATCTTTTGTAGTTGTAAATAGCTATTTACATTATTTCTTTTGAATAAAAATTTGGTTCACATGTTAAGTTGATTTTTAGTGATTTTAAGGCTTTTAAATCGCCATTTGTGACGATATATGTTGCATGTGCTTCACAATCTTTTAACACTTCTAGTTTTTCAAGGGCACTAGCAATTGATGGATTTGTTACGCTACATACAGCAAGTGCTATCAGCACTTCTTGTAAAGATAATGTGTTATTATTTTTTCTTAATTTGAGGATCGGTTCTAATATGGTCGGACTTAATAAGTTAATTTCATCTGGTATTTTAGATAATTCTTTAATTGCATTGATAATCACTGAAGATGCTGGACTTAGTAGGTCAGTTTGTTTTCCTGTGATTATTTTACCTTTTGGCAGTTCCAGTGCAATAACGTTAGTTTTCTTTTTTTCTGATGCTTTTTTTGAGACTTCTACTACTTTAAGAAAATTTTCGTCAATATTTAATTCATTCATTAAAAGTTTTATTTTTTGTACGGTATCGAAATCTGATATTCCTTGTTTATAGTTGCACAGTTCATTAAAATAACGTCTTACAACTTCTTTTTTTGCCGCATTTTCAACTATATCATTATTTTTAATGCAATATCCAACCATATTTACACCCATGTCTGTTGGTGAAAAATAAATATCTTTTCCAGTAATATGATGAAGAATATTCTTTAGTATAGGAAATGTCTCGACATCCCTGTTATAATTTACGGCATTAATATTATATTTTTCAAGATGAAATGGGTCTATCATGTTTATATCTTTTAAATCTGCGGTTGCGGCTTCATATGCAATATTTACAGGATGTTTAAGTGGCAAGTTCCAGACGGGAAATGTTTCGAATTTTGCATAACCAGCATTTATTCCTCTTTTGTGTTCATGATATAGCTGACTCAAACAAGTTGCTAGTTTCCCTGAGCCAGGTCCTGGAGCATTTACTAAAACTAACTTTTTTGTAGTCTCAATATATGGGTTAGCACCATATCCTTCTTCACTAACTATGGTTTCAACGTCTGTAGGATAACCTTTTGTGTATGTGTGAATATAAGTTTTAATGTTTTGCCTTTCTAACCTTTTTATAAATTTATCAACACTTGGCTGATTTTTGTAGAGCGTTATTACAACAGAATTTACTGAAAATCCTAATCTTTTAGCATTGTTGATTATGTTTAACATCTCTAAATCATATGTAATACCAAATTCTGAACGTATTTTATTTCGTTCAATATCATTTGCACTTATACAAAATATTATTTCTAGGTCTTTTTTTAAATTGAGAAACATGTTAATTTTCGCATCTGGTTTGAATCCCGGTAATACCCTTGCTGCATGGTTGTCAGAGAATAGTTTCCCACCAACTTCTAAATACAATTTGTCAAACATTTTAAATCTTTCTTTTATTTTTGCACTTTGAATTTTTACATACTTATTATTATCAAATCCTATTTTCATTTTTACCTCACTTTACTATTAATTTAATAATAATAAATATTAAAGTTTTTTTAAAGTGTTTTTATTAATTTTTTCATTTTAAGCAAAAAAAATCACCTTATATTGGTGATAAATTTTTACAAAAAAAAATATTGGCAACTTCCTATTTTCGCATTCACTATCGTCGGCGTTTTAGTGCTTAACTTCTCTGTTCGGGATGGGAAGAGGTGTATCCACTAAGCTATCGTTACCAATAAAGGATTTTGTCCTTTAAAAACAAGATAATGTATTGACTCAATCAAATTAAATTATAATGATTAAATCCTCGATCTATTAGTACTAGTCAGCTCAACGTATCACTACGCTTCCACCTCTAGCCTATCAACCTCGTAGTCTACAAGGGATCTTACTATATAAAATATGGGAAAACTCATCTTGAAGAGGGCTTCTCGCTTAGATGCTCTCAGCGATTATCCCTTCCATACATAGCTACTCTGCACTGCAACTGGCGTTACAACAGATACACCAGAGGTATGTCCATTCCGGTCCTCTCGTACTAGGAACAGCCCTTCTCAATTTTCCTACGCCCACGATGGATAGGGACCGAACTGTCTCACGACGTTCTGAACCCAGCTCGCGTGCCACTTTAATGGGCGAACAGCCCAACCCTTGGAAGCGAATCCACCTCCAGGATGTGACGAGCCGACATCGAGGTGCCAATCACCACCGTCTATGTGAACTATTGGGTGGTATCAGCCTGTTATCCCCAGGGTAACTTTTATCCGTTAAGCGACGGCAATTCCATATTCAACCGCCTGATCACTATACCCTACTTTCGTACCTGCTCGACTTGTAAGTCTCACAGTCAAGCTCCCTTATACTATTACACTCTTCGCATGATTTCCATCCATGCTGAGGGAACCTTTGGGCGCCTCCGTTACTCTTTGGGAGGCGACCGCCCCAGTCAAACTGCCCACCAGACACTGTCCTCCACCCAGATAATGGGTGCGAGTTAGAAATCAAACAACTTCAGGGTGGTATTCCAAGGGTGGCTCCATGTAAACTGGCGTCTACACTTCAAAGCCTACCACCTATCCTCTACAAAAATTATCTGATTCCAATATCAAGCTACAGTAAAGCTCCATGGGGTCTTTCCGTCCTATCGCGGGTAACCTGCATTTTCACAGGTATTAAGATTTCACCGAGTCTATGGTCGAGACAGCTCCCAGATCATTACGCCTTTCGTGCGGGTCAGAACTTACCTGACAAGGAATTTCGCTACCTTAGGACCGTTATAGTTACGGCCGCCGTTCACTGGGGCTTCAAATCAAAGCTTCGCTGTTATCGACTTACGTCCAGCTAACAAATCATCTTAACCTTCCAGCACTGGGCAGGCGTCAGCCCCTATACATCAGCTTGCGCTTTAGCAGAGACCTGTGTTTTTGGTAAACAGTTGCCTGGGACAATTCACTGCGGGTGCCCGAAAGCACCTCCCCTTATTCCGAAGTTACGGGGTCATTTTGCCGAGTTCCTTGACCATAGTTCTCTCGCTCACCTTAGGATTCTCTCCTTGACCACCTGTGTTGGTTCTTGGTACAGGTACCTATAAGATATCTTTAGAAGTTTTTCTTGGAAGCATAGCTTCAGAAGACTTATGTTCCCGAGGGAACAGACGCCATCATGTTTCAATCTTAACATTGTCGCGGATTTTCCTACGCAATGACCTACGCACTTAGACCAGAATCCAATAACTGGCCCTTCCTAGCTTTCTCCGTCACTCCATCAGTCTCATAGGCAGTACAGGAATATAAACCTGTTGTCCATCGACTACGCATTTCTGCCTCGCCTTAGGTCCTGACTAACCCGGGGGAGACGAACTTTACCCCGGAACCCTTGGTCGATCGGTGGGCTGGATTCTCACCAGCCTTACGTTACTCACACCGGCATTCTCACTTCTAAGCGCTCCAATAGTCCTCACGATCTATCTTCAGCGCCCTTAGAACGCTCCCCTACCGCTTACACATAAGTGTAAACCCGTAGCTTCGGTAGTATGTTTAAGCCCCGGTACATTTTCGGCGCAAGACCACTCGACTAGTGAGCTATTACGCACTCTTTAAAGGATGGCTGCTTCTGAGCCAACCTCCTAGCTGTTAGTGCAATCTTACATCCTTTTCCACTTAACATACATTTAGGGACCTTAGCTGACGGTCTGAATTGATTTTCTCTCGCGTATGAACGTTATCACCCACACACTGACTCCTTGATTAACTTGCCTGGCATTCGGAGGTTGATTACAGTCAGTACAGCTAGACGCCGCCATTCCATATTCAGTGCTCTACCTCCAGGTAGCATCATCAAAGGCTAGGCCTAAACCTATTTCGGGGAGAACCAGCTATATCCGAGTTCGATTGGAATTTCACCGCTAGCCACAAGTCATCCAAACACTTTACAACGTGTCCTGGTTCGGGCCTCCATAAGGTTTCACCCTTACTTCACCCTGCTCATGGCTAGATCACTCGGTTTCGGGTCTATAGCATAGTACTGAATCGCCCTATTAAGACTCGCTTTCGCTTCGGCTCCGCGTATTCCGCTTAACCTTGCACTATACCATAACTCGCCGGCTCATTCTGCAAAAGGCACGCTCTCACCCATTAACGGGCTCGAACTTCTTGTAAGCACACGGTTTCAGTGTTCTATTTCACTCCCCTCCCGGGGTTCTTTTCACCTTTCCCTCACGGTACTTGTTCACTATCGGTCAATAGAGAGTATTTAGCCTTACGGGATGGTCCCCGTAGATTCCAGCAAGATTACTCGTGTCCCGCTGTACTCAGGATCCACTAAAGAGATTACTAAATTTTGCCTACGGGCCTTTCACCCTCTCCGGCCAACCTTTCCAAGTTGTTCGGCTATCTAGTAATTTTGTAACTCCGTATATAGTGTCCTACAACCCCAGTCCTAAGACTGGTTTGGGCTCTTACCGTTTCGCTCGCCACTACTAAGGTAATCGATTTTTCTTTCTTTTCCTTCAGGTACTAAGATGTTTCAGTTCCCTGAGTTGTCCTCACTAGAGCTATGAATTCACTCTAGGATGCTTGCACATTACTGCAAGCGCGTTTCCGCATTCGGAGATCCCCGGATCAAAGCATACTTACTGCTCCCCGAGGCATATCGTAGTTTGTCACGTCCTTCATCGGCTTCTATTGCCAAGGCATCCACCATGCGCCCTTATTAATTTAACCACCAATATAATCCTAATTTGATGAGTTTTGAGATCTTAATTTCTAATTTACGGAAATAAATTAGAATACTCAAATTTTACATTATCTAGTTTTCAAAGAACAAAATCTGAGAGAAATAATCTCTCAAAACCAAGTAAAATGACTTCAAAAGTAGTCTTCCAAGAACTTTTAGTATAAATACTCAATCCCCGAAGTTCTCATACGGTTGTTTTTCTATAAGATATACTCCATAGAAAGGAGGTGATCCATCCCCACGTTCTCGTAGGGATGCCTTGTTACGACTTCACCCCAGTCACCGATCCTACCCTCACCGGCCCCCTCCTTTGCAGGTTAGGCTACCGACTTCAGGTATTACCGACTCCCATGGCGTGACGGGCGGTGTGTACAACACCCGGGAACGTATTCACCCCGACATTCTGATTCGGGATTACTAGCGATTCCAACTTCATGGAGTCGAGTTGCAGACTCCAATCCGAACTGGGACCGACTTTAAGAGATTAGCTTCACATCGCTGTGTTGCAACTCGTTGTATCGGCCATTGTAGCACGCCTGTAGCCCTAGATGTAAGAGGCATGATGATTTGACGTCATCCCCACCTTCCTCCAGCTTGCACTGGCAGTATCTTAAGAGTTCTCAACTTAATGTTAGCAACTTAAGACGAGGGTTGCGCTCGTTGTTGGACTTAACCAAACATCTCACGACACGAGCTGACGACAACCATGCACCATCTGTCACCCGGATAACCTCCACTATATTTCTATAGCTTTGCCGGGGATGTCAAACCTAGGTAAGGTTCTTCGCGTATTGTCGAATTAAACAGCATGCTCCACCGCTTGTGCGGGTGCCCGTCAATTCCTTTGAGTTTCAGCCTTGCGACCGTACTACTCAGGCGGAGTACTTAATGTGTTAACTTCAGCACCGGTAACCCGACACTTAGTACTCATCGTTTACAGCGTGGACTACTAGGGTATCTAATCCTATTTGCTCCCCACGCTTTCGTCCATGACCGTCAGTGGTGGCCTAGCAAACCGCCTTCGCCACTGGTGTTCCTTCTAATATCTACGCATTCTACCGCTACACTAGAAATTCCGTTTGCCTCTACCACACTCGAGTCTATCAGTTTCTAAAACGAACTGGAGTTGAGCTCCAGGCTTTAATTCTAGACTTAATAAACCGGCTGCGGACGCTTTACGCCCAATAAATCCGGATAACGCTCGCCACCTACGTATTACCGCGGCTGCTGGCACGTAGTTAGCCGTGGCTTTCTTGAATGGTACCGTCAAGTAAGAAGCATTTCCTCTTCTTACGGTTCTTTCCAAACAACAGAGTTTTACAATCCAGAGGACCGTCATCACTCACGCGGCATTGCTCGTTCAGGGTTCCCCCCATTGACGAATATTCCTAACTGCTGTCTCCCGTAGGAGTTTGGGCCGTGTCTCAGTCCCAATGTGGCCGATTAACCTCTCAGTTCGGCTATGCATCGTCGCCTTGGTAGGCCATTGCCCCACCAACTAGCTAATGCACCGCAGGCCCATCTCCAAGCGAAGCTTTAAAGGCTTCTTTAAACCGTAGTCCACATCCGGTATTAGCAATCGTTTCCAACTGTTGTCCCCGACTTGGAGGTAGGTAACCCACGTGTTACTCACCCGTTTGCCACTAAGGGATAATCCAAATCAGCTTTAATCCGTTTCTTGAGCAAGCTCGCAAAACTTCATAAAACGTCATTGGGTCCCTCCGTTCGACTTGCATGTCTTAGGCATGCCGCCAGCGTTCATCCTGAGCCAGGATCAAACTCTCAAAAATATATTATTTTTTAAGTTTAATCTGACTACTCAATAATTGACATTTTACTTAGTTTTCAAAGATCATTTTTGCACTCTTTTCGTTCGTGCATTAGTAATATATCAAATCTTTTTTATTAAGTCAACACTTTTTTTAACTTTTTTCGACTTTTTTTGAAATTTTTAAAATTTGATATATTTTTATGCTTTTACAAGGATTTTTTGCCTTATTTTAAGGCCTTTCCTGCTTCGCATACATTGTATTATATGCTCCTTTTTTCAAAAATGCAACACTTTTTTTTGTTTTTTTAAAAAAAAATGAATTTTTATTCAAAAACTCACTTTTTTAACTGTAAAATCCACTATTTTCGTACTCTTTTTTATACTCTCGTACAAGTTTTCTGTTAAAAGGGCCCACGTTTGCTCTTATCATATTAATTAAATCTGTTAATTCACTCTGAAGTATTGAATCTAGTTTATCAGGATATTTCATTAATTTACGATGATATTTATATTCGTTTTTATCAAGTACTCTAAAACTACCATCAGGAAATATCTTAACATCTAGGTCATAGTCGATATATTTAATTACTCCTTCATCATATAAAAATGGACTTGCTATATCAACTTTATAAAATAAGCCGTTTGTTTTAAACTGAGCTGTAACATGAAACCATCTTCTTTTATAAAAGAATACTATGGCTGTTTCTTTAGTTCGATGTGTTCTTTTTGTAGATTCTGTAATTTTGACTTTATTGTTTCCACAAACTAAATAGTCATCTGTTTCATCTAAGACTGTTGTCTTATCCCAAGTTCTATGGATTTTACCGTTATGCTTATAACAGTGCACTCTTAGCACATTTCCTTTTGCATAATTTTCCATTAAAACCTTCCTTGAGACAATTATACTATATATAAGGAAAAAATACAAATTATCAAAATCTTTATTTACACTTTATTCTCTCCTATTGTTTATTCTTCAAAACATGCTAACTTTTCGGTGGCAATATAATTTAATGTTGCTCCACCACCGGTTGAAACAAAACTGAAATCATTAATTTTAAAGTATTCAGCACTAGAAAGTGCATCACCGCCACCAATAACTGAGTATGCTTCAGTTTTACTTACTGCATTAAGAATTTCTTTAGTTCCATCTTCAAACCCCTCTTCTTCATATTTACCGACTGTTCCATTTAAAAAGATCGTTTCTGAATTATCTATGTGTTTTTTATATAGTTCTATTGTTTTTGGACCGATATCGAATATAATGTCATCACTGGCAATATTTGAAATGTCTTTTACTTCTGCGCCATTTTTAGTTAATACTTTTACATCAACTGGCATGATTATTCTTTCCTTATATATAGAGAGTAAGTTTCTTGCCTCTTCTATAAGATCCGGGCTTACTAAAGATTTCCCGATTGAGACACTTACCGCTAGAAAAGTATTGGCTATTCCACCTCCCAGTAATAACTTATCACATTTTGGAACTAAGGACTTTATTAAAGATAATTTGTCTTCTAATTTGGCACCGCCCATAATAATTGTAAATGGTTTTGCGGGTTCTAATATCGGTGCTAACCCTTTTATTTCACTTTCTATCAAGAAACCTATGCCAGTTGGTAAAAATTTGCTTATACCATAATTTGATGCGTGTTTGCGATGGGTCATTCCAAAAGCATCGTTAATGAATATGTCCGCTAGGCTAGCCCAGTATTTGGATAGTTCTTCATTACATTCGCTTTCTTTTTTATTTTCTACATCTTCGTATCTAGTATTTTCTGCTAATAGTACTTCGCCATTTTGAAGAGATGATATCTTTTCTTCAAGAATTTTTCCATGGGTCGCAGGAGAGAAAATCACTTTTGTGTCTATGATTTTTAAAAGTTCTTCGTAGACTATATATAATGAATAACTTTTTTTGTCTTCTTCGCTCTTTATTTTTCCTAGGTGTGACATGATGATTACTTTTGCACCACTTTTAATTAAATAATTGATAGTTGGAAGTTCAGCCATTATTCTTTCATTTGATATTATTTTGCCTTCTTTGATTGAAACATTAAAATCACTACGAAGAATCACTTTTTTTCCTTTAAATTCAAAATCTTTTAGTGTTTTCATTAATACCCCATCTTTCCGTTTAGCGAGTCATCGTCGGTTATCCAATCTTCTACATTATATATGGTGTATTTGTTATTTGGTTCTCTTACTATTACTTCTTTGATACCTGCATTTATAACGACTCTTTTGCACATCATACATGAAGTACTGTTTGGTTCTACTTCTGCTGTTTTGGCATTTATTCCACACATAAATATTGTTGCTCCGATAAGATCTTTACGAGCAGAAGATATTATGGCATTTTGCTCGGCATGAACGCTTCTACATAATTCGTATCTTTCGCCTCTAGGAATTTGCATTTTTTCACGGTAGCAATATCCTAGTTCATCGCAATTTTTTCGGCCTCTTGGTGCTCCATTGTAGCCGGTTGCTATTATTTCATCGTTTTTGACGATTATACAGCCGTAGTGCCTTCTTAGGCATGTACTTCTTTGTGTTACGGCTTGTGCTATATCTAAATAATAATTTATTTTATCCTTTCGCATATTATCACCAACTTTATTATATAAGATAATTCTAAATTACTCAATCAAAAAAAGAAACTAGCTATGCTAATTCCTCTTTGTTAATTATATCGTTTATATTAATCTCTGTTTTGTAATTTTTATATTTGCTTTCGGCTGTTGTTACCAGGTTAATCCAATGACTACTTGCTTTTTTCACGCCATTTTCAAATACCGGGCAGTAAACTTTACCGATTGCTGCTTTAGTTGTTAAACCTTTGGCATAATAATTTTTACTCATCATCCTTATATATGATAAAACACCAAGTTCTATATTATCATGTCTTATTAGGCCGCTAGTGCTCATACCACCATAAACATTATTTTTCTTTAGCATGTATTTTACTTTGTAGTAACCACTTTCGGCTGCGCCAATACTTAACATCAGTGTTTGATCTACGTTTGTGTAGATGTTACTGTAGTACATTATTAATTTTTCAACGTATGCTGCGTTTCCCTCATAGGGAATGTATTTATTTGTTCTTTTAAGAGTTTTGGTTTTATTTAGATTATAAAAATATTCAAGTAAACCATATTCGAAATTTTCAAAATTTAAAAGTTCGTTATTTTCATTTTTCAGAAATCCGATATTTGTCATTAAGAATACTTCTTCTTTTTCATTTCTGTTTTGTAAATCCTTTATTACATCATTGTAGTTATAGCCAAAAGCTTTAGCAAAGAAAGCAATTGTGTCTTTCTTTTCTTCTAAATAGTAATCTAAGTTGTATGTTATAGATTCTTCTTGATATACATCTACAAGAAATTCTAATTGTTTAAATTCATATCCCAGCCTAATCGAGGGATATTCATCAGATGTGCTAGCATCTACATTTTTTGGTCTTGTAAAAACTACAAATACTGTTAATAATAATAAACAGATTATAATATTTAATATCTTCAGCGAAGATAAATCTTTTTCCATTTTTTGTTCCCCTCCCCAGACGAACGTTTTTAATTCTAACATATAATGAGTCTATTTGTCAAATTTTATACAAGTCGTGATAAAGTTTTGGCACTAAAAAAAGCTCATTATGAGCTTGATATTTTTCCTTCTAATTCCTTTAATAAAGGCTCTTCTAGGATTTCTTCGATAATTAAATGTCCATTTTCTTTTGATACTGTAATGTATTTACAATTCCCGATTAATTCATCCAATTTTTCACCAATTTTACAAATTTTGTAATATTCCTTTTCAAGAATTTTGGTGCAACCGAGAATTAAATATTTTTTACCACTATTGATCTCAATGATTTCATCTTTGGTAAGGTACATAGATTATGCAACTTTCTTAGCTTCTACTTTTTTTGGACTTGCAATATCTAAAGTAAATGGTACACGAATTACTAATCCAGTTAAAATATTTTTATCATCTTTGACGGTTTCAATAGGTACTCCGTTTAATTTTTCGTCAATTGATTTCTTGTTAAAACTATATAATTTATTCCATGTTCCTTTATCATAGTAGGCACTTTCAGCAACGTCACTTAAAGATACTCCACTTGTTAGTTCATATGTTAGGGAGTTATCGTCGTTAAGTTCTGGAAGTGTTTTTTCATCATCTTCTGGTATTACGATATCTTTTGTTTTTGGTTCTTGTGAATTTTCTTTTTCTTTCGCAATTTCATCAAGTAGTGCTAATCCATCTGGTTCATCGCCGTCTGGTTCTTCTTTTATATCTTCAATTGGAGTTTCTGGAGTCTGCTCGATAGCTTCTTTTAGTTCATCATCTGTAGCGAAGAAACTATTGTCAGTAAGAACTGGAGATTCGGCAATTTCTTCTTCGGTAGGTTCTTCTACTTTTGGATAGACTTTATCTAGCAAACTTTCAGGTGCTTCTGAAATTCCTGTTACAATCTCTTCTTGTTTTGGCTTGCTTACTAATTCTTCTTGTGTTTCGGCTTTTTCTTCAATAGTTAAGCCCTTGAATTCTCTAATTTGTTTAAATGGATAAGCAGATAGCATTTCTTCATGAGAAATTGGTTCTCCTGTAATAGTACCTTTAACTTCCTCTTCTCCTCTTTTTATAGAGATTGTTTTTTCTTGACGATCAAATGCTTTGTTTGCATCTCTTTCTAAGTCTTCACCTATAGATAATGTTTCGTGGTTTGCTTCTAGTGAATGTACTGCATCTAGTAGTTTACTATAAAGTTCTGAACGGGCATCTTTTAATCTTGCCGTTTCTTCTTCACTTCTAACTGTGCTACTATCATTAATTTCAGCATTTGTGTCAATAATTTGTTTAACTAAATTTTCACTTGTTCCGTGTGCACTTAAAATTTGTCCACAACTTTCTTGTAGTTTTTCAAGCTCAGCAGATAATTCCTGTCTTTGCTTCTCGCTTCTCTCTAAATATAGTTCTGCTAATATTTTGTAGAATTTATCTTGGTCTTCCTTATTAGGAAATAATTTATAATTGTAATTTTTCTCCATTGTTCCACTCTCCTATTTTGAATTATAGCATGGTACTGGCTTTTTTACAATAAAAAAAACTCTTTTTCAAGAGTAATTTACAAATGGCGCCCATTGTAGGACTCGAACCTACGACCTAACGGTTAACAGCCGTGCGCTCTACCGACTGAGCTAAATGGGCAACTAATCAATACATTTATAATTATATGTTATTCCTTTTTATAAATCAAGTGATTTTTGGTATTTTTTTGATTTTTTTGCAAAAAGCTAGTTTTTAGGCTAGCTTTTGCAGTTATCTTTGATTGTTAGTGGAATTTTGTATATGTCTTCGGTGTTTACATTTGATGCGATAATTTCTAAGTATAGAGAATTTTCTTTATATTTTTGACAGTTTGCAGAAAAGTTGGCTAGGTCAAATTCGGCTGTACTTAGGAATTCTTCTAAAGTAATTGGCATTTTATTATATGTTATGTTTTCTAGTTCCTTGTTTATTTTATCTTCAGTTTCATAAAGTGTGCAAGTTATTTTATTATATTTTACTTTGGCATTTGCTCCACAGTATGATATTCCTGATAAGTGAAGATGGCTTGTTTTTTGATCATAAGCAAGAGTCCCATTAGTTTTGAAATTTTCACAATTTGATTCTACTACTTTAAATTCAAATGAAGTGTTTTTATTGTTTATTAATGAAATGATTGCGATGGCAACTATAATCAATATTGCTATAATTATCAGAGGTATGTGATTATTTTTCTTTCCTAATAGCAAGTTGTCTATAGATGTATTACTGTCTTTGCATATTTCTTTTAGGGTTGTTATATCTGGAAGATTTTTACCATTTTCCCACTTTGATACTGCTTGCGGGGTTACATTATATTTTTGAGCAAATTTTTCCTGAGTTAAATTTAATTTTTTTCTTGATTCTTTTATTAATTTGCTTACTTTTTCTTCGTCCATAGATGTTTCCTACTTTTGAAGGTCCCTATATGCAACTTTACCTATAGCAGTCTTGGGAATGTCTTTGCGATATTCAAATTCTGTTGGTATAGCGTATCTTGCAATGTTGTCCATACAGTACTTTCTGATTTCACTTCTAACGGCTAATGTATCTTCAACGTCTTTTTTTAGAACAATGACAGCTTTTGGTGTTTGACTTTTAATTTTGTGAGGAACAGCAACTACAGTGCAGTCTTCTACATATTTGCATTTTTTTATAATTTCTTCTAACTCTATTGGGTAAATGTTGTAACCATTGCTAATAATCATACGTTTTAGTCTTGATGTGTAATATACGAAACCGTTTTTGTCTATGTATCCTAGGTCACCTGTGTGAAGCCATGTTTTACCATCTGTGTGTTTTACTAGGGTATTCTTGGTTTCTTTATCTTCGTTAATATAACCCATGAAAATGGTTGGACCAGTTACGCAAATTTCGCCAACATCATTGTAGCTTTTTTCAATGTCGCTGTTTGGTTCAAAGGCTTTTACTATAATGTCTGGATTAGGTACTCCAAGGGTTCCGTTTTGAACATATTTTTCTTCGATTGGAGCAGTTGAACAGCAGAATCCTGATGCTTCTGATAGGCCATACCCTACCTTAACTACTCCATTGCTTCCGTGGTCTTTTAAAAATTTTTCAAATTCTGCTTTAGTTTGAGGTGATAGATAGTCGCCACCAACTACAACAGTTTTAATGTCTTTTAAACCGGAACTTCCAGGATCTACTCCTTTAAGTGACATTGTTAAGAGTGAAGGGACAGCTGGGTAGATATTTGGTTTGTATTTTTTTAATTCACTATTTATTTTTTTAGTGTTTATTTTAGGTACTAAGATTGCAGTCATTCCACATACTAACGTTGTGTGAATACATAGTGCTAGGCCAAACACATGAAATATTGGAAGTGCTGCTAGAACACTGCTACCTGGATTTAAACCATCACAAACGTTCATTGTTTGAAGAGCCATAGCATTAAAGTTTAAGTTTGATAGGATAATTCCCTTTGGTTTACCAGTTGTTCCACCACTATAGATAATTGCAGCTGGGTCATTTGCCTTTCTTTTTTTGTATGGGTCGTCTAGTGTTTTGTATGAGATGAAGTCTGACCAAGATATCATGTTTTTTCCCAATTTTAAATTTCCAGATTCTTTAATATTGTAAATCATTTTTTTGAATTTTATTAAACTAGTTGAATTTGGTACCAAGATGAAGTGTTTTACTTTTATATCCCTAGCGTTTTGCATAGATGAGTCAGAGCAGAATAATACACCACTGTTTGTTTCATCAAGAGCTCTTTTAATGTCTTTTGTTGAGGATAGTGGATGGATTATATTGGCAATTGCACCTATTTTATTGATTGCGTATATTAGAGCAATGCTTTCTGGAGTGTTTGGCATGCAGATGGTTACACACTCATTTTCAACAATGTTAAACTGGGTTAGAGCGGCTGCTATGCGGTCTACTCTTCTTAGAAATCCTCTATATGATACACCTAATCCATAGTAAGTATAGGCTGTGCGTTTTTCGTTTTTGATTGCTGATTCTTTTACATAATCATACATGCTTCCTTGATAGTAATTTAGACTTTCAGGAGTTCTTGTATAATATTTGATCCATGGTTTTTCTTTATTTTCACCAATCTCGTTTTTTATATATTTTAACATTTTAGAAATGTAGTCGTTTACTTTTCCCATTTTATATTCCTTTCATCTTAATAATTATAACATAAAGTTTAGAAATTTTCTTTGATTAATTCCACTAAATCACGTGCTGAATAATTATTAATATATTTTTTTTGATTTTCAATTATTTCATTTTGCAAATTTTGATTTTTAAATAGAGTGTTAATTGCTTCTTTGATTTCTTCATTTTTCATGCATTTAATGCTCATATGATGGCTTTCGAAAAAGTTAGTGTTATAAGTTTCGATTCCTGGTATTGGAAAGATATGAATTAAAGGTTTACGCATAGCAGCTATTTCAGTTGTTGATAGACCACCTGGTTTTGATACGATGATGTCTGACGAATAGATATAGTCATTTATGTTTTTAATAAATCCAAGAGGAATTACATTTTTAAAATTAGCATTTTTAATTTCTGATAATAGTTTTTTGTTACTACCACAGATAGTTATAATTTTGTATTTTTCATTTTCTAAGTCTTTTAATAGTTCTAAAATTTTGCCAAAGCCCATGCTACCAAGCATAATTAGAACAACTTTGTCTTTTTCATTTAAGTTTAGTCCCTCTCTTATATTCTTAACTGATTGTGTAAAACGTGTGGAAATTGGGATACCTATTGGTATTAATGTTTCTTTTGCATTGCCCTTTTTGATAAATTTTTCTTCTAAACCTTTTTGAATTATTAACATGTTTGGCTTGCTTTCTTCCATGAATGGACACGGCTCATAGTCAGTTGCTATAGTAATAAAATTAATTGGCGGCTTTTCAGTTTTGTTAATTGCAGTAAGCGTTAATGCAGGAAATAGATGAGTTGTAATTACAAGAGTAAAATTATTTTCTTTTATATAATTTAATAAAGAACGCTTGTGTAATTTGTTTACTAAATATACTGGGCTTGTAATACCTGTGTTACTGTAGGCTTCTCCTAGTGAGTAGATACCTTTAAAAATTTTACCATTACCTTTTAAAGATGCTAGATATAATTTTGATGATAATTCTTTGCCTTTAGGGCTTACAATGTCAAAAAAGTCTTTGAATTCGCATTCTATATTATTTGCTTTTAGTTCTTCTTCAATGTATCTAGCACATGAGTTATGTCCACCACCAGTACTACATGATAAAATTAATACTTTCATTTAACTCTCCTTCATAATTCTTTCAGCATTTTCTTTTAAGTCTGCTATTCTATCTTTTATTTCAAGGTTTTCGTCCGGATAGATTGCCGGTAAGATGTATGCATGCAAGCATGGTTTCCTTTTGTATAGTTCGTAAATGCCAGTAGGTTTTTCTAGAACAAATTTTATTGGGACGACTGGAGTATTTGCTAGAGTTGCTATTTTAAAAGCACCATATTTAAAGTTACGTACTTTTTCATAGTATGGCCATAGAGAACCCTCTGGATACATGTGAAGAACTACTTCTTTATTTTCTAATTCTTCAATAATATCTGTATAAAACTTTTCTTTACCTATTTTTGTTTTAGGAATTGGAATTGCATGAAGAATTTTAATTAAATGTCTTATAAAGGGAATTTTAAAGTTTTCTTCAATCGTTGGAAAGTAAGTTCTTTCGGGAAAATTTATAAGGCCAATTAGAACACAATCTATGTAATGAATATGATTGGAGATAGTTACTGAACTTCTGCCTTTTACTAGGTTTTCTTTGCCAGTTACTTTAAATCCTAGAAATATTTTAGTGATTACTGCCAAGATTATGACAATGGGAATTATTAGGATATCACTTATTAGATTAAATATAATGTTTTTAGGAATATAGTTGTAATCTTCACTTATTTTTATTGGTAATATACCTAGTGAGGGAACAACATGTTCATCTTCTTTTAGATTTTCATAATTATACTTCTTCATTGAATCACCTGTTTCTGTAAATTATAGCATATTTTTAGTTTTATTAATAATATAATCTAATATGGATAGTAATGAAATTAGTGAACTTAAACGTTTGCATTTTGAAAATGTTATTTGGATTGTCTTTGCAGGGTTATGTGTTTTGAATATTCTTGGTGATAATGATGAAATTTTCTACATAGAACGTAATGATGTTAGTTATAAAAATGAAGCTAATACAATTTTTGAACTTACACTTACGATGACTTTTTTTATTTATTTATATTTTTTTAATCGTAATTTTAAACAGCTTAATAAAGCAAGTTCTGATAAGAAGGCATTATATGAAGTTAAAGTATTAGGAAGTATCTTCTTAATTTCTGGTATTATCTGTTTAATCTATTTTCAAAAGAAACAAAAGAATTTCGCTGGTTCTCCTGCTCTTTAAGTTTACTATTTTACTATATTAACTTTAGCATAAAATTTTATTTTTTACAATTTACATATTCTTATAAATGTATTTTTTGATACCATTGTAACTTAATTCAGATATTATTTCAGCAATATCTTCTGGTTTTGATGTGAAGTCATTTTGAACCCAGTAATTTATTATTCCTAACGAACCGTTAAAAATGTAGATTGCTCCCAGTTCTATTTGTTCGTCATTAAGATTAGAGTCTTTACTTTTCCATTTATTTTGACATTTTTCATAAGCCGTCTCTAAGAATTCTTGCATGAAATTAATGTTGCTCCTTGATTTGAAAATAACTTTTAGAATTTGTTTGTTTTCAAGAAAAATATTTAGTACTTTTAAAGCAAATGAGTATACTGTATAGTTTTCTTCTTTAAATATCAGTCTTAAGTTATCTACGAATTCTGCTTCGATGCTGTCTAGTAGGTCATAAACATCTAAGTAGTATCTATAAAAGGTAGCACGATTGACGTCAGCATCCTTACAGATTTCGCTGACGGTTATTTTGTTTATTTCTTTCTCTTCTAATTTTTTTAAAAATGTAGTTTTGATAATATTTTTAGTATATTTTATTCTTCTATCCATAAATTCTCCCTTTTTTAAACATAATAAGTAACATTTGTTTAAAAAATAACAAAATGTGTATATTTGCTTATTGCTTTTTGTTTCAATAGTATTTTATAATATATTTGTTATTTTTGCAACAATTGTTTAATAAAGGAGAAATATGAAAAAGTTAAATTTTAAAGATGTTAGAAATCAAAAAATAGAGTGTGAGGATATATCTATATATGAAGGATTGCATGCAAGTAAAACTGTTGTATTGGAAAACTATGCGATTAATTATTTTGGATATAAGATAACATTTGGCGATTTATTTAAAAAGATAGATGTATGTGCTAAGTCACTGGTGAGTTTCGGTGTACGAAAAGGTGATGTAATTACAGTGTGCATGCCAAATACACCTGAAGCAATTATTATGATTTATGCAGCTAATAAGATTGGAGCTATTGTTAATTTAGTGCATCCGTTATCTTCTAAAGAAGAGTTAAAAAGAACAATCATTGATACAAACTCTGTTTTTGCTCTTGTAATCAATTTTAATTATGAAAAGGTTAAAAGTTTTATAAGTGAAACTAGTTTATATAAGGTAATTATTGTGTCTGCTGGTGAATCTATGCCGAGTCTTCTTAGTCTTGGATACTGGTTTAGTAATGATGTTAAAATTAATTTTACTAGTGATGAGTTATTTACAGATTGGAAGAGTTTTCTTCTAAAGGAGAAAAATTATAATAAGGAGATTCGCGATAATGGTGTGAGAGATGATGCTGCATTATATCTTCATAGTGGTGGTACAACAGGAAGTCCTAAAAATATAGTACTAACTAATGGCAATATTAATTCAATTATCTCTCAAGCCAGAATAATTTTCCCAGACATTGGGGAGGAAGATAACTTTTTGTCTATACTTCCAATATTTCACTGTTTTGGACTAGTTGTATGTGTATGTGCTCCGCTTGCGTTAGGCGCTATGATTACATTGATACCACAGTTTAATGCACAAAGATTTGATAAGCTAATTAAAAGATATCATCCTAGTGTTATTGCCGGGGTTCCTACTTTATTTGAGGCATTACTAAATAATCCTTATATGATAAATACTAGTTTAAATAATATAAAATATGTTATAAGTGGTGGAGATAGTCTTTCTGCAAAGAAGAATGAAGAAGTAAATAAATTTCTTAAAGATCATGAGTGCAGTGCTACAATTATACAAGGGTATGGTATGACAGAAACTACTGGGCCAGCTACATTTGGTTATTTTGGCAGTGATAAGTTGGGGTCTGTTGGAACAAGTTTGCCTGGTAATAAGATTATGATTGTTGATCCTAGTACAAATAAGAAACTTAAAAATGGTGAGGTTGGAGAGATTTTAATTTCTGGCCCTGGTATGATGAAGGAGTATTTAAATAATAAGAAAGAAACTGATAATTTGATATTTAATGATGGCAAGATGAGATGGATTAAAACAGGAGATTTAGGTTATCTTGATGAAGATGAAGTATTATTCTATGTTCAAAGACTTAAGAGAATGTTAATTGTTTCTGGGTATAATGTTTATCCTAATTATATAGAGGAAGTTTTAATGAAACATCCTGCAGTTAAGAATGCAGGTGTAGTTGGAATGAAGCATCCTTATAAAGTACAAGTGCCAATTGCATTTGTGGTTATTAATGAGGAATATTCTGGAGAGTATAATATTGTCGGTATTTTAAGAAAGTATTGTGAAGAAAACTTAAGTAAGTATATGATTCCTTATAAATTTATTATAAAGGATGAGCTGCCAAAGACAATGATTGGTAAAGTAAACTATAAAGAATTAGAAAAAGAAGTACAAAAGTAAGGTATTAGTGTTATAATTTATCTGATATAAAAATTTGGAGGTAATGAATGAAAAATATTGTAGTAATGGGTGGCGGCGTTCTTGGAAGCCAAATTGCTTTTCAAACAGCATTTTGTGACTATAACGTTACGGTGTGGCTTAGAAGTGAAGGAAGTATAGAGAGAACTAAAGCTAAGCTTGAATGGGTTAAGAATTCTTATATAGATGCGATAAATTTGATGGCAATGCCAGAGGGAAAGTCTTTTAATAATTGGTGTAGAGGGATTGCTGATGCAGACAATTTTAATAAAGATGAACTAATTAATAAAGTGATGGGATTGAGTGATAAGATTAAGTTAGAACTTGATATGAAGAAGGCTTTAGAGGATGCAGACTTAGTTATTGAGTCAATGGCAGAAGATTTTGAAGCGAAAAAAGATTTATATTTAAAGATGGCTCCTCTTCTTCCAGAGAAGACAATTGTAGTTACTAATTCCTCAACAATGCTTCCTAGTAAACTTGCTAAATATACTGGTAGACCTGATAAGTTTTTAGCTTTACATTTTGCTAATTCTATTTGGAAGAATAATACTGCTGAAGTTATGGTACAACCAAAGACTGAAGAAGAATATTTTAATAAGGTCATGGAGTTTGCTAAGGGTATTAGAATGATTGCTCTACCATTAAAGAAGGAAAAGTCTGGATATCTTCTTAATTCAATGCTTATTCCCCTACTTTTTTCAGGATTAGATTTGTATGTTAATGGCGTTTCTGATTTTGAGAGTATTGATAAAGCATGGTTACTTGGTACTGGGGCTCCTAAAGGTCCATTTCAGATACTTGATACTGTTGGTTTAGAGACGGCTTATAACATTGTTGAGATGTATTTAAAGATTCCTTCTTTTCTAGCACCTTATAATTTTAAAGGAATGGCTAAAGTTTTAAAGAAATATATTGATGCTGGTAAACTTGGTAAGGCTTCTGGTGAAGGATTTTATAAGTATGATAAGTAATTCGCAAGGGTTACTTTTTTTGTGATATAATATGAGTGCAGTAGTGATTGGAATTTATTCCTACTTTAACGAGTCGTTAAGGGACATTAGTAATATAGTGTAATAAATGGTAATATTTCAAAGGACTTACCTACACGTTGTGTAGCCGCGCGCTTTGCTTGCTACAGTCCATTTCCATATTACAATATCGAAAGTACTGCTAGGTCGGAGGTAGTAATTATGTGGAAGTATACTGGTGTAAATGAGTGTAATGAGTTTTTACTATCTCTTGACTTATTAAATTGTAAAGATAAACGTAAATATATTAAGATTTTATATACACTTGCAAATAGTCAAGAAAAAAATTATAGAGAGTTTAAAATAAAAAAAAGAAGTGGCGCTTGGCGCACTATTTATGAGCCTAGTAAAATATTGAAGTTTGTGCAAAGAAATTTACTTAATAATGTTTTATTAGAAAGACCTATTTCTATGTATGCCAAAGCTTACTATCCTGGACTATCTTTAAATGATAATGCAATGATGCATGTAAATAAGAAAATGATTTTAAAGTTAGATATTAAAGATTTCTTTGATAATATATCATTTATGAGTATATATAAGGCTTGTTTTCCTATCGAGTACTACCCTTTTTCTGTTGGAATGCTTCTTGCTAATTTGTGCACTTTAAACGACCATTTAGTGCAAGGTGCACCAACATCTGCATATATTTCGAATTTAGTTATGAGGGATTTTGATGAAAATGTTGGAAGATTTGCGGAAAAGTTCGACATTTCCTATACAAGGTATTCTGATGATATGACTTTTTCTGGTGAATTTGAACCTTCAATAATTATTCGTAAGGTTAGACAGGAACTATGTAAATTAGGGCTTCGTCTTAATGACAAGAAAACCATGGTAATTAAAAATAGTGCTTGTCAAAAAGTTACTGGTATAGTTGTAAATAAAAAGATGCAGGTTAGTTTAAATTACAGAAAGAAAATTAGACAGGAAATATATTATATTAAAAAGTTTGGTTTAAATGAGCACTTAAATAGATTAAATATTAAAAATTCTGAAAAATATTTGAATTCTTTACTCGGCAGGATTTTATTTGTGCTTCAAGTTGATCCTAACAACCAAGAGTTTAGAAATTACAAAGATATAGTTATTAAAGTTAAAAGCTAATTTTTTAACTGAAGGAGTTGTATATGAAAAAATTTGTTCAAAGAATTGCGGATTTATGTAGCGAAAATAAACGTGTTGCAATGTTTATCGATATGGATGGGACTATTAACGAATATATTGTATTTTCAGAAAACACAGTAGTAAAAGAGATGGAAGATAATTATATTTACATTAGCCCACTATCAACAGTTTTGAAAGAACTTGAAGAAATTGGTAATATTTCAAATATTGATTTATATATACTTTCTTTATCTCGCACTAAGAATCTTACGCAGATTAAAAAAGAATGGCTTAAAAAATATGTATCATTTATTTCAGAAGAAAATTGGATTATTCTTACTAAAGAAAACGGTGATTATACTAATGAAAACCGTGAAGAAATAAAGGCCATGAAAATGCAAGAATATACTGATTATGATCATTTAATTCTTTTGGACGATGATCATGGTATACTTAAACAGACTTCTAATGTTCTTCACAATAAAGTTAATGTATTTCATATATCTTCAGTGTTTATATGATATTAAAAAAAGATGATTTTAATCATCTTTTTATTTTAGTTTGTTTCCCAAAGAGTCAATCTCTTCTATAGGTGTTTGTAGTTTAATATCTCTTTCTGTTTCGTCTTTATATTCTTATGATACACGAGAGTTTTTGTTATTGTAGTTCAAATCATCACTTGAGTATTCATTTTCAGGAACAAGTTTAAAGATATCGGCATTTAGGTTATCAGCTATTTCTTTAGCGATTTTATCAGTAAGCCCCTATGTTGAATAGTACACCACTAAAGTTTTACCGTCCTTTTTAATTTCATTGTTTGTTTCTTTGATTGCTTGTCCTCTTAATAAAAGGTAAGCACTTACTCCAAAAATTATTACTCCTAGTACTACTGCAATTATTATTTTTTTTCATATTTTTTTATATGTAGTATGTTTTTACTTTGTTTTTTTACTACAATTCAATTATAAAACTTGGGTGTTACTCCCTGTTAATACTTTTTATCCAATTGCAGCATTTTTCTAACATAACATCTTTTCCTGATTTATAATCTTCTAGTGTCAAGTTGATATAATAATCTATTTTTAAGTATTTGGGTTCATAAAAACTTTTAGACATTTTAAGAAGTTTCTTTTTGGTATAGATTCCTTTTATCGTGTGTTTTTTTTCATCTTCATACCAATAGACTCTTGCAAAGTTAAATGTGAATTTAGTATTTGGGAGCTGTCCATTTCCAAATATGTATCCAAAGCAATTTATTGGAGTACCAATATCTTGACCAACTATTTTACTTCCGATTCTGAGCATGCCTATAGCTGCCATTCTACCACTTGAAAAGACACTTTTATTTACTAGAGTTACTAATTTTAATTTAGTACGTTTTAAATATTTTATTAATGGCTCTATTAATGAAGATCTTCCACCGGAATTACCCCTTAAATCTAAAATAAAGGTATCGATGTTATTATCATGTATTAACTTCTTTATCTTTTGAATGTCTGGTATAAATTTATCTGCGCATTTTGGATATTTAAAAATTAATATATTATCTTTGATTTGATATTGTTTAAAATCTTCTTTTCTAATAAGTGCAAGCTCTTTAGAATAATCTTTATTTATTTCATATTTAATAATTCCTTTTGAAGTTTTATATTCTATAAATTTAGCATTATTTTTTATACTAGGTAAAGATAATAGAATGTTTTTATCATTTAAATAAAAATGTAGTCTATTTAGGAACCAATTGGTTGTTCCATAACTAGTAAATTTTTCTACTTCATCTATTATTTTGTTAATACTTACTTTATTAATTTCTAGAAGCTCACTGTAACTATATTTTTCATTACTACATTTTGTAACGTATAATTTATTGTTTATGGCTTGAATAGAAAGTGGGTAAGCATTATCGTTATCGCTCATTATTAGTCTGGTGTGAGCATCAATGTGACCTCCCATATATTTTATGATACAATTCATAAAGTAATAAAAGTCATAATCGTCATTTATCTTGTGAAGTTTTAAGAATGTATTTATAAAGTCTTTTAATTCATTTTTGCTGTGTAAAAAATAGAAGTCCAAATGCATGCTTTCATTAGGGTATTTTTTATCAAGTTCTTTTCCCCTTTCGCTTTCGGCAAAATTCAAAAAATAGTCTAAATCTTCTTGATATCTTTCGTTCATTTTTCCTCCGATTTCAGTTAAGTACGCTCATTTTAAATTTATATATTTTAATAATTAAAATTCATTTTTGGAGCAGATAATGGGGATCGAACCCACACCCTAAGCTTGGGAAGCTTATATTCTACCATTAAACTATATCTGCATGAATTAATTATACCACAGGATAAGAAAAAGAGGCTAATTTTATGCCTCTTACTTCACACTATTTTTTATAGTTTTTTATTTTTTCGCATTTTTATTATTCGCTTCTTAATGCTTCTACTGGATCTTTTTTAGATGCTGCTCTTGCTGGAATTAAACCACCAATTAAAGTTAAGATTATTGCTAAGCCTACTAATACTAGAGCATGAGTTATTTCAAGTGATGCTGAAAGTGGTATGTTACCTATGTAGTGATGTAATATTGTATTTATTATTGGAATTAATATATAAGATATACCTATACCAAATAAGCCAGATAAGAATCCGATAATAAATGTTTCAGCATTAAATATTGATGAGATATTTCCTTTTGAAGCGCCAATTGCTCTTAGGATACCTATTTCTTTTGTTCTTTCGTATACTGAGATGTATGTGATAACTCCAATCATGATGCTTGATACGATTAGTGAGATTGATACAAAAGCAATTAGAACATAACTTACAGCATTTACGATTGTTTTTACTGACGACATAAGAATTCCCGTTGTATCTGAGTAATTAATCTCTTTTTCTTCTGAAACGTTTTTATTATAGTCTTCAATAAATGATAGAAAGTGTTCTTTTCCATCGAAACTATTAAAATAAAATGAAATATATGTTGGTTCTTCTTTATCTTGATAACCTAATGTAATAAGATTTGTTTTTTGAGTTGTTTCAGTTTTATTCATCATAGCGTTTACTACTCTTGCTAGTTCATCTTTACTAAAGTTAAGAGTAAATGCTGAAGCGATTTTATCTTGATCAATGTTTAGAGATGTAGCAAAACTTTTAGATAAGTTAGTTGTTAAGTCGCCTATTTTAGTTAGAATATCTTTTTTCATTTTAGTTTCAGTCATTACTGATGCCATGGTTTCACTTGTTTTAATTATTGGAGCACTATTTAAGTATGATGATATAACTGTTTCTTTTAGTTCTGCAATAATTACTGCACTTGGGTTTTCTCCATTTATTTCATAATCTGGATTAAGGGTTTTCATGTAAGAATTATAAGCAGTGATGTAACTATCAAGTAAACCCTTTAATAATGATTTATATGTAGTTTTAAAAGTGTCTGCTGGTATAGTATATTCTTTTTCCATGCTAGTTAAAAGTTCTTTGCTTTCAGCTTTATTTAAAAGATTTTCAGTTAACGTTAAAGTGTTATTTAATGTAAACTCACTATTTATACTATTAAATAGGTTGTTTGCTAATTGTGAAAGATTATTATTAAATAAATCTTTTGCTGGAGTTACATTTGTTGTAATTGAGTTCGCTATTTCCTCCATATATTTTTGGGTTTGTTTTTCTAGTTCTTTTTCATTTATATTAATATTGAATGCACTTTGTAATTTTTTATTATCTACTTTTACTAAATCTTTAAAATCAAAGTCGAAGTTATTTTTCTTACTATCAAAACGATTCCCAGAGAAAATGTCAATATCTTTATTTTTTAATTGTTTTTTAACAACATCAGTGTCTTTTGAGTAATTAATTATATAGTCAATGAGGTCACTTGTATAGTTTACTCCTGGGTTTAATGCCATAGTAGTTTTTCCTTCTTTAGGGCTTACTATACCTACTATTTTTAGTTTAAGTGCTTTGTCATATAGGTTTTTCATGTAAGAGTCATCGGCGCTCATGTCTTCATATACGTCATATTTTGAATTATATTTGTATGTGTCTGATGGCATGATTAATCTTAAGTCTACATTTAGTAAGTCATCATATGTAAATGTTTTTGGTTCATTATTAATATTAATACTTTCACCGCTCATGATTTTAGTTACCATATTAGTTAGTTCCTCTGTGTCTCTTAATCCTAATGAGTAAACAAGAAGATCTGATATGCTATTTTTTTCTGATAAAACAATAATCATTTCGTCATATTTTTCTGGCCATCTTCCTCTTAATAAGTCATAGTCGCCTTCAATCTCTTTTTTATTATCTACTATTTTTGAGAAAATAGATGCCATAGATGAGTAGGACTGCATGAGAGAACTATCCCCCATCATAGTGCTAAATAAGTTACTTGGATTTAGTTTAGCTAATTTTTTGGTGGCATCGATTGTGTAAATATTAGGATCAATGCTATAGTTATATGATACATTTGATAAATCATTTTTTACTTTACTATAGTTGTCTTCTAGATATGTTTTAAAACTTTTAAGATCGTTAGTACTGATGTTAGATAGCATTGATGAGATGTACTGCTGTTCTTTAACATTTTCCCCTTCTACGCCACTTTTTTCACCTGAACGCATTGAAAGAAGAACACCCGTGATGTCAGATGATTCTTGCATGATTGAAAGTGGATAACTTGTTAAAGTCTCTTCTTGAATTGAGTCTACGTAGTTTTGAAAGCCAGTTGATACTGCTAAGATAAGAGCTATACCTATAATACCAATGGAACCTGCTACTGATACAAGCACTGTTCTACCTTTTTTAGTCATAAGGTTATTAAATGATAAGGATAGTGCAGTTAAGAATGACATTTTAGTTTTGGATGTTTTTTGGATCGCATCTTCTTCTAATTCTTCTTTTCCATCAAAAGGATTAGTATCACTTGTGATTTTGCCATCTTTAATGTTAATTATTCTGCTTGAATATTCTTTCGCTAGATCTGGATTATGAGTAACCATGATAACTAATTTTTCTTTAGAAATATCTTTTAGGATTTTCATTATTTGAACACTAGTTTCTGAGTCGAGAGCACCAGTTGGTTCGTCGGCTAGAATTATTTCTGGATCATTTACTAAGGCTCTTGCGATAGCTACTCTTTGCATTTGACCACCAGATAGTTGATTTGGTTTTTTATTTATGTGTTTTTCTAAGCCAACATCCTTTAAAGCTTTTATTGCTCTTTCTTTTCTTTCTTCTTTTGAGATTCCTGATAGAGTTAGTGCTAGTTCTACATTTTTTAAAATTGTTTGGTGTGTTATAAGATTGTAACTTTGGAAAACAAAACCTACTCGGTGATTACGATAACTATCCCAGTCTCTATCTGTATAGTTTTTAGTACTTACATTATTAATTATAAGATCTCCAGAAGTATATTCGTCTAGGCCACCTATTATATTTAAAAATGTTGTTTTCCCGGAACCTGATGGACCTAAAATAGATGCAAATTCATGTTTACGAAAATTAACGCTTACTTTATCAAGTGCTGTTTGTTTGAGTCCTTCTGTTTTATAGATTTTTGTTATCTTTTTTATTTCTAGCATTATAATCACCTTTACTATTATATAATTTTATATGTTTTAAGTGTCAATGTTAATCTAACATAAATAGTGGCTCTAGTCAATTATTGATATAAAGATATATAAAAAAAACACCCATAAGGATGATTAATTATCTTTTGGAGCCGGTGAGCAACAAGTTACGAACTATGTTTCATTTCTAAAATTATTATATATAATTTATTATTTAAATACCACGGAAATATGGAGAATTTTGTTAATTTATAGTATAATAATTATAATTTAAATTTCTAGAGTCGAAATTATGTCGGTGGTAAATTTGTATTTATTAAATGAAAAAGAAAAATTAGCTAGAAAAAAAATATAAGGAAAAAATCAACTTGGATTGAATGCTAAATTGCAAAAGATTGTGGAAAGCCTGTTTACAATGTAAGGACGTGAAAAAATGAAAAAATATTATGATAATTTAAATACAGAAATAAAAGAATATTTTAAAATATTAGAATCGAATTTTCCAGAATGGTTAAATGAATATATAGATACAAAGGAATTGTTATCACAACAATATATTAGTGTTACTTGTGGTACTATATATTCAAACTTGTTTGAAAGTGATTTTTTCTTTTCAAGTTTAGATCATTCTGTTGCAGTTGCTTTAATTGTTTGGCATTTTACACATGATAAAAAGCAAACTTTGTCTGGATTATTTCACGATATAGCAACACCTGCATTTAAGCATTGTGTGGATTTTCTTAATGGAGATTATATGACTCAAGAATCAACAGAAGATTTAACAACAGAAATTATAAAAAAATCTAAAAAAATAATGAAATTATTAAAAAGGGATAATATTGAAATATCAGAAATTGATAATTACCATTTATATCCTATTGCTGATAATGACACACCTAAATTATCTGCTGATAGATTGGAATATTCATTATCAAATGCTCTGTTTACATATAGGCTATTGGATCTAGCAAGTATTAAAGAAATATATGATGATATTGAGATACAAACTAATGAAGAAAAAGAAATAGAATTAGGATTTAAAACTAAAAAAAATGCTAGAAACTTTGTTAAGGTTACAAGTAGATTATCTGTTATATATCGTGAGGATAGAACTAGATATTCTATGCAATTAATTGCTGATATTCTAAAAAGATTAAGCGATGAAAACAAAATATCTAGAAAAGATTTATATGAATTAAAGGAAAGTGAAGTAATAAATATTATAGAATCTTCTAAATATAATGACATATTCAATATCTGGAAAAATGCTAAGAAAGTAAAAATATCGAAAGAAAAACCAAAAAACGTCTATTATGTGCATCATGGGGCAAAGATTAGATATATTGATCCATTATTTAATGGTAAAAGAATTTCAAAATGTTGCAAACTTGCTAACAAAATGATAAAAAACAATTTATCTTACAAT
The DNA here is from genome assembly GCA_900547775.1 of uncultured Mycoplasmatota bacterium. Taxonomy (GTDB): domain Bacteria; phylum Bacillota_I; class Bacilli_A; order RF39; family UBA660; genus CAG-533. The sequence continues at coordinate 209,078 of URHW01000001.1, forward strand.
ATGGATAATTATGTATATTTAAATTTTAATTTTTAATAATATGACGATGAAATTATTTTGATATTTTTTTCTCTTTTTTTATAGTATTTATATAAAATAAAAACTCACGAACTTTTCAGTCCGTAAGTTGATTTTAAATGGAGCCATAAAGATTGAAGTCGGGCAACCTTTAATTAACTAAACTATAGGTAGTAATAAACTACTAACTGATACAAGTATACCATGAAACTACCAAAATTCATAAAAAAATGATAATAATTATTAAGCAGGATAAAGGGAATGATAGCACTACACTAATTTAAATTTTATAAATAAAGGATTTATAATGCTATCATTTCTTATTTTGCACTTGCAAAATTGAATTAAATATGTAAGAATTCTACCATACTTTTGATTTGATCCTTTTAGTTAAATGGTTTGTGAGATTTAATTTCACTTTTAACTATTTGATATGCATTAGAAAATGTTGGATGAATCTTGGATGTTTCAAGATGGTAATAAAATTTGTGAAAATTGTGGTATAATCATATGTAGAAGTAACGAGTACACAGTAACTTGTAAGTGAGGTAGTAATATATGACTTTAAAAAAAAGGTATAAAATAAGATTAACGAAATTTGGTAAGTTATTCTTTTCTGGAATTTTCGGTTTGACTGTATTGATTTTAGGGTTAGCTTTTATAAATCATCAAAGAGTTTTTTATGAAAAAGATGAAAATAAAAATTATATAGTCGAAATTAATTATCCAAAGGTTAAATCAAAACAACTTCTAGCATATACTGATGACTATATAAAAAATAAAAAAAAGGAATTCAAAGAAGAAATTTCTATGGAAGAGCCATTGAATAGTTCAAAATATGAATTTAAAGCAGATTATAAAGTAACTGATAATAATAATATATTAGGATTACATTTAAATATTAGTGAATATACTGGCGGAGCTCACCATGTTAGATATGATAAATCATATTACTATAATAAAGAAAGCGATGAAATAGTATCTATTAAGGATTTTTTAGAAAAAGATACAAGCCTAGATAAACTTGCTAATCTTTCTTATTATTATGTTATGAAATATAGTGATGATAATAATTTAAATTTTGATAAAGAAGGGGTTAAAGAAGGACTATCTTTTAATTTGAATAATTTTGAACATTTTAATTTCATAGATGATGGTTTAGAATTTATCTTTCCACCTTATCAAATTGCTTATTATGCAGCTGGCGAAATAAAAATAGTAATTCCTTATGATGAATTAAATGGTATAATTAAAAATAAATATTTGAAATATAGTAAAAAAAATAATATAAAACAAGATAACAATAGGAACTTAAAAGAGTTTAGTAATAAAAAACTAATTGCTTTTACTTTTGATGATGGACCTAGTTATATTGGAACAAATAAATTACTTGATAATTTAGATAAATATAATGCACGTGTAACATTTTTCGTATTAGGAAGTAGAGTTGAAAATTATAAAGATACATTGACTAAGGCTTATAAAATGGGGAATACAATAGGAAATCATACTTATAGTCATTCTAATCTTTTAAAGTTAGATAATTATTCTGTTATGGATGAAATAAAGAAAACTAATGAGACAATTAAAAATATAACTGGTAGTGAAGCTATATATTTAAGACCCCCTTATGGAAATATAAATTCTGATATAAAAAATATATCAAATATGTACACAATATTATGGGATTTAGATACAGAAGATTGGAAAAATAAAGATAAAGATAGAATAGCAGACTATATTGTCAGTAATGCTCATGATGGGGCAATAGTATTATTGCACGATTTATATGAAACATCAGTTGATGGAGCTTTACTTGCTATGGAACGATTAGAAAAAGAAGGATATGCTTTTGTAACAATAGATGAAATGATTAAAATCAAAGATATTCAATTGGATATAAATAAAAATTATTATCAAATTAAATAATTATAAATTCTTATTCATAGAGCAAATCCAGTTAAATAGAATAAATTTTATTAAAAAAAATCAATCATTTCTGATTGATTTAATCATTAACATCGCTTTGGTGCGACGATTTTTACTTTTGGAGTGATAACAAAGGTTATTCAAAACTCCTAGTAGTAAAAGTTGATAAATAACTAATCACTAATATAGTAATACCACAATTATTTTATAAAATAAATACATTATAATAAATTTGTCGGAAAATGTGCTATAATTAAATAAAGAATATTCCCTGTTATTGAGAGGTGGTAATGCTATTGAGAGGTGTTAAAATTGAGTAAAGAAAATGAAAAGAAAGGTAATATTTTTAAATCGAAGTTTTTTCTAGAGTTGTTTGGAATCCCTTCATTATGTATATCCTTACTTGCAATATATGAAATGTTTTTACCTGATGAACCTGGTGAAGAACCTATAACTTGGCTTGAACTTATTGCTGGATTAATCGTAATTATAATTATTTGGTTTGTTATTTCGTTTGTTATATTGCTAATTGTTAATGAAATTAAAAAGAGTAAAGCTAAGACAAAAGTAGTTAAAGAAATTCAATATATGAATAAACCTGATGAAAAAATTATTGTTAAACCTGAAGAATTAAAAGAAGAAATAAAGAAAGAAGTAAAAAAAGAAACAAAGAAAAATGTACATGGCAAATGCTTATATACTTGTGATAGTATAATTGACGCCTATGAATATAAAAAAATGGCTAACTATTTTCCACAAATGTATTGGCATTATGTAATTATTGGGACAGTACTTAACTTGATAATTACAGCAATTATTGCAATAACATTTAGAAGTCTACTCGGAACATTAATCTTCTTTGCAGTATATCAAACATATTTAATGATATTATATAAAGTAAGATTAGAACATTATGCCGAAAAAACTTTCAACTCAATGTTAAAAAATGGAAGTGCTGATACCAAAATACATACTGAATTTTATGATGATTATTTCATTAGGCAGGGCGAAACCGAAACATTAATGATTAATTATGATGAAATTGATAAATGTGTTGAAACAGACACTAATTTCTATTTAAAATTTGGTAAAAGAAATAAAATAATATTCATCCAAAAAAATGCTTGTGATTTAGAACTAATTAGTTTTTTACGAGAAAAATTTAAAGTTTATGAAAATCATTTAGGTGAGACTACTAAATTTAAGGGTGCAAAGAAATATCATAATCCTAATTTTATTAAAACATTTATGATTATATTATTCATTATAACTATTTGTAGTTTATGGGGAGCTTTATGGTCAGTATCTTTAGTAGATAAAATTAATCCTCAACATGGATTTAACTTTACTAAAAATACTTGGGTATTCTGGTGTTGGTTACCTATACCTATATTATCAATTATACTTGGATTTAAATATAAAAACGCTGGATTTAAATGCACAAAAAATATTGTTGGTGGTTTTATAATTGGACTTTTATTATTGGTATATGGTTCGTTTTCTTTATTCCCAACTTTCTCACAAGATTATAGCAAAATTGATTCATATAGAAGTATAATAAGCGCACAGCTTCCAAGTAATGGTGAACTTGAAATTCAAGATTGGGGAACATATTTTGATGAAGATAAAACAAATTATACAATTATCAATGCTTATTACGATAAAGAAGATGTTTCAAGTTTGGTAAATAGTATTGAATACAATTCTAATTGGATTTTAAGTAAAGAAATAAAATCCGAATTAAAAATATTAATTCCATCTCAACTTAGAAGTGATGATGATGCATATTTTTCTATTTATAATAAAACTACTAATCAATACAATGTTTTACCTGAAATAGCAGGTGAATATGAAATATATGCAATGAAATATGATAAATCTGATAAACATTTAGAGATACACAAATTTAACTATTTATATAAATAAAAATGATGGCTTATAGTTTAAAGCCATCATTTTCTTTATCAGTTTTATCATTATAAAAATCTTCAACATATTCATCCATTTTGTCGTTAATATGTTTTGTTGCTTTTTCAATTTCTTTTATATCTTGTCAAAGACAAGATATGGAAGCTAAGGTTAACCACCTTAGAAACCGTATACTTTATTTCGTAATAACTATAAACTTCGTAAATAGTTTAAACTCATAAAGTATTAATTTTTAAATTGCTATCGCATTTTAAAAATCTTCTTCAGTAACATTATCGGGTATTGTTTCGAATACATCTCTAATGTTTACCTTTATATCATTCGAGTTATTCTTTGTAGCAAGCATTCCCATTGATAACCAATTCTTATCTCCATTATTATCTTTTTGTAATGGGAATACTCTAATGGGTACTTCATTTCTTTGAAGAGATCCCATATCTAGTTTTTCAGTTTCTTTTCTCAAAATCACTATAAAAGGTACTTCTAAAGTTAATTTGCTTAACTTCATATTTATTATTTTTAAGTTCTAGTTCTATATCATCAATGTATCTCATAACTATATCGGCTCTAGTATCTCGATCTAGTAAATCCCAATTATCATTAAAAGCATAATAAGATATTGGTAATTTAACTTTATTGATATAGTTCATATCTCTTTTTAAGAGTATATCTTCGGTAGTAAAGTTTAATTGTTCTGCTTGTGAGTTTTCTAATAATTTAGAATTAATCACTTCAATTCTTTTTAAAGTAGGATAGTTTTTTAAAACATAAAAAAACTAATCCATTTCTAGATTAGTTATTTATCAAAACTCGAAAAGTTCGAGCAGATTCCTCAATGGAGCAGGTGATGAGAATCGAACTCACGTGGTCAGCTTGGAAGGCTGAAGTTCTACCATTAAACTACACCTGCAACTTAATGACAAGATAAATTATACCATATCTTGTCATTTTTTCAAGTGTTTTTAGTTAGTTTTTTTAATAAGTGATAAATTAACTTTATTTGTTTCTTTGTTTATGTTGTCAATATATACTGTAATAATATCACCTACACTTACGATATCTAATGGATTTTTAACAAAATTTTTACTCATCTTGGAGATGTGTAATAAGCCATCATCGTGAAGTCCAATATCAACGAATGCGCCAAATGAAGCTACATTTCTGACTGTTCCTTTTAATTCCATACCGATTTTCAAGTCGTCAATCGTTAGAACATCACTTCTTAGTATTACTTCTGGAGCATCTTCTCTTGGGTCTAGGCCGGGATTTTTTAATTCTTTAATAATGTCTTCAATCGTGTATTTTTCACCAAATTCTTTTGCTAGTTCTTCTGTATTAGCTTGTTCTAAAGTTTCTTTGAATTCTTCTCTTTTAATATCATTAATACTTAAATTTAGTTTATTTAATATTTTAGTTGTTAATTCGTAGCTTTCAGGATGGATGCCTGTGTTATCTAATGGATTTTTGCCATTATTTATTCTTAAGAAACCTACTGCTTGTTCATATATTTTTTCGTTTGTAAGTTTTTTTAGTTCATCTCTTGATGTAAAGTCTTTTGATTCTTTAAATTTTTGAATTTTATTTATTGAAGCAGTTGTTAGGCCAGAGATGTATTTTAGAATAAAGCTAGATGCAGTGTTAATGTTTACGCCTACATTATTTACTACTTTGCTTACTGTGAAATCTAATCCTTCAGTTAGTTTTTTAGAATTGACGTCATGTTGATATTCACCTACTCCAATGCTTTTAGGATCTATTTTTACTAGTTCTGATAGTGGGTCGATAGTACGTCTTCCGATACTTACGGCACTTCTTTCTTGAACTTCAAGATCTGGGAATTCTTTTTGAGCTTCTTTACTTGCTGAGTAAACACTTGCTCCTGCTTCGCTTACGATTGTGTAGTATACGTTTGGAAGATCTTTAATTGTTTGAGCAACAAATTCTTCACTTTCTCTAGATGCAGTACCATTACCAATAGCGATAAGGTTAAGGTTGTATTTACTAATAAGTTCAAGTATTTTTTTTCGTGCGCCTTCTTTGTCATTTTTTGGTTCGTGTGGGTAGATAACATCTATGTGTAAAAGATTACCTCTTTCATCTAGACAAGCTAGTTTACATCCTGTTCTAAATGCTGGGTCAAATCCGAGAACACGGTATCCTGTTATTGGTCTTGTCATAAGTAGATTTTCTAGGTTTGATTTAAATACTTCAATGGCGTTATCATCAGCGTTTTCGGTTAGTTCTGCTCTTATTTCACGTTCAATAGATGGTAGGATTAGCCTTTTTAGAGCATCTTTTAAAGATAATACTACATATTCTTTTACAAATGACGAATGATTTTTTATTATTTTTTCTTCTAGTTTACTTGTTATGTAATCTAGGTCATAATCTAATTTTACACTAAGAATGCCTTCTTTTTCACCGCGATTCATTGCTAGAACCTGGTAACTTTTTACATACTTAATTTTTTCTTTGAAGGCATAATAGATTTCATAAGTTTTCTTTTCGTCTATAGCGTTTTTCTTAATTGTGCTTGTTATTTCTCCGTAGTTTTGAATATTGTATCTTATAAATTTACGATAGTAGGCGTTATCACTTATCCATTCACTTATAATATATTTCGTGTTTTCGATAGCAACTTCTTTAGATGTTGGGGCTTTTGCCCAGATGTCATCCATGCTTCCTTTTTCTGGAAAAGACATAATCATTTTTGCTAGAGGTTCTAGTCCTAGTTTAATTGCTTCACTACCTTTGGTTTTCTTTTTTTCTTTGTAAGGTAAGTAGATATCTTCTACGTCGACCAGTTTGGTACAGGCTAGAATACTTTCTTTGAGTTCCGAAGTTAGCATGCCTTTTTCATCGATGAGTTTGATTACAGTGTTTTTTCTTTCCATTAGGTTACAGTAGTATTTGTATTTTTCTTCGATTTTTTGAATTTGATTTTCGTCTAATGCACCAGTTGCTTCTTTACGATATCTTGCGATAAATGGGATTGTAGCTCCTTCTTCTAATAGTTTTAAGACGGCTTCTATTTGTTTTGTCTTAATGTTAAGCTCGCCTGATAATTCATTTATTATTATTTCATTCATTTTTATTCACCTTGTAAATTATATCATAAAGAAAAGAGATTTTGGTCTCTTTCTAGTTTATTTTGTTTATAATTGTGATATCTTCTTCAGAAGCATAAGAAATATTTAATTTATCTCCACCTTTTTTGAATGGTAGTTCATCACTTAATTCGATAGATGCTTTATATTTTTTATTGTTTTCGTCAGTTATAAAGTAATAAGTGTTACCATTGATTACTGCGGTTTCTATTTTCTTGATTGTTATGGTTTCGCTTTTGTTTTGTGAGTTTGACGTTATTTTGGCATTTTTTAGATAGTTTTTAGCTGCCTCGTTTATTCCTTTTGATACGTCTGTGACAATTACTTTTTGATAATCATTAACATCTATAAATGCATACATTTTAACTAATCCGGCGTCATCTTTTAGGCTTAGTAAATATGTTGGATTACCTTTTAAATTTATAAGTAATGGGAATGTTGATGTATATTTCATTTGTTGGACTGCACCTTCTGCTGATGCCATTGCACTATATTCTTCAGCGCCTGGAACACTATAAAATGATGTTTCACCAGTTCGCATGTTTGTTAAGATAAATCCAAGTGTTGATTCGTCTGTAACCGCTGATGTTAAACCTGTGTATAAATAAATGTCGTCATTCATTGCAAGATAGTTATAACCATCAGTAGTTTTTACCATATTTTTTTGACTGAATACGCTGTTAAAGTAGCCATTTTGATATTTGCCCCAGTCATCTACTTGATCAATGATAAGGTCAGCTGAGAACGCAATATCAATCCAATTCGGTATATTTCCTACTTTGTATTCTGATGTTGTGCCAGTTATCGCATTTAAAATTATAATTCCAGTAACTTCTGCACGAAGGCCTACTCCACTATATTTTATTGTTGGAACTACCCAGTATGGATTTCCATCGTTATCAATTTCAAATGACATATGGCCGAGATTTCTTGTTGGATGAGAGAATCTTATTTTACGGTAGGCATTGTCATTAAATAGTCCAGTTTGAACGTATTTCATTCCTTTATCTAGTCTAATTAAATTGGCTTTTCCAGTAGTACTGTCTACTGTAATATACCCTTTAACGCCTTCTTTTCTATTAGTTAACCATTTGATTGGTGAAGCATATTCAAGAGGTGTAACTCTAATTATTCTTTCGTTATAGTTTATTTGGGTATAGATATCAGATACGTTATATTGGCTTACTAAGTCTCTCATTTGTCCCATTACTCTGTCGCCTAAGGCTTGACTACTTTTTTTATCAAGTAGTGGCAATTTTGAAAAATCTACTTCTGAAATGTCTGTGGAAAAGTTTTTACCAGTATCAATTTCAATTCGTTTTGCATATTTAGAAGCCATAAATAATGGGCTTTCAATAATATTCCATATAATTACTAAAACAATAATTAATGGGATTATTAGCATAGTGTATTCTTTTACTGGTTTGGTTTTTCCTTTTTTCAAAAATTCTATTACTGACAAAAGATTGTTTAATACAGTAAAACAAATTATTATTAAAATAATGAATAAATAAAAGCTTACACTGTGAATGTTGATTGCTGGCATTGCAAAGTAATAGTAGACAAATGCAAATAAAATTGTTAATAAAATGTTGATAATTCTTTTCATATAGTTCCTCCTAATGTAATTATAGCAGATTATTTAATAGTATGATAGAATATATAAAGTGATTTGTATGTATTATAATAATTTAGCAGACTTTTATAAGAAAAAATTTGGGTTTAGGCTTGCTAAACTTGCTTTTAATGGTGGATTTACTTGTCCTAATAGAATTAATGGTGCTAGGGGTTGTATATTTTGTACAGGTAGTGCTGAAAATGCAAGTGAATCTTCCGTTTCTTTATATGATCAATATTTAAAAGAAACAGACGTTGTTAAGAATAAGTGGCCGCAAGCTAAATATATTGCTTATTTTGGTTCTTTTACGAGTACTTTTGATAGTGTGGAAAACTTGAAGAAAAGATTTGAAGAGGTTCTTACTTTTCCGGATGTTGTTGGTTTATCTATTGGCACTAGATGTGATTCGATTAGTGATGAATGTTTTAAGTATTTATGTGATTTAAATAAGAGGACTTATTTAACGGTTGAGCTTGGGCTTCAGTCTAGTTTTGATAGTACGCTTAAGTTTATTAATCGTGGGCATGATATTGCTAGTTTTGATAGTATGGTTAAAAAATTAAAAGATGCCAATATAAATGTTGTTGTACATATTATAGATGGTCTACCTAATGAGACTGAAGATATGATGATTGAAACTATTAGACATTTAAATATGTTACATATTGATGGGATTAAAATTCACAATTTATTTATTGCAAAAGATACTGTTTTAGGTGATATGTATATTAATAAACCATGGAAACTTATGAGTATGGAGGAGTATATTGATATTGTAAGTAAGCAGATTGCAGTGCTTGACCCAAATATTGTTATTCATAGACTTACTGGAGACCCAGTAAAAGACGAACTTATTGCTCCAGAGTGGGCTACTAGAAAAATAGATATTTTAAATGGAGTCGTTAAAAATTTAAAAAGATTAGGCTTAAAACAAGGGATTTATTATGAAAAAAACGGAGATTAATATCTCCATTTTTTATGCGTTTAAATCAACGTTTTCTTCTTCTAACATGTCTTTAAATTCTTCCTTAAAAGCAATTAAGGCTTTTTTCTTTGCGTCATCGTAAATGTTTTTGGCATTTTCTATAGCTTTATAGATATGTTTGATTCTTACTTCTTTTGAGTTTTCAAATACTGCATAACTAAAAGCGTTTGCTAGTAGTGTTAGAGTTATGTCAGGATATCTTGCGGCAACTTCATAAACTCTTTTATATTCACTAGTCATATCGGTTAGAAAGGCAAAGATTTTTTCTTTTTGGAAATCTGAGTATGCTAATTTTACACCCAGTTTTTTTTCGAACTTCGGATATGTTCCCATAAGTATTTTAACAACAGTTTCTTGGTCTGCTTCTAATACTTCAATTTTTTGAAATCTACGTAAAAAGGCACGGTCTCTTAGGATGTATGTTTCATATTCTTCTGTTGTGGTAGCACCAATCATTTTTATTGTTCCACGGTCAAGGAAAGGCTTTAACATATTTGCAAAGTCAATGTTAGTGTTTGATTGGGTTCTATTTACAAGTAAATGAATTTCGTCAATAAAAAGAATAATATTATTTAGATTTTTAAGTTCTTGTAAAAGCAATTCAATTCTTGATTCAGTTGTACCATTTATTATATTTGATCCAAGTAAACTTGAAATATTTATTTTGATTATGGACCATCCCTTTAAAGCATCAGGGACATCCCCTTTTTGTATTTTATAACCTAAACCTTCAACAATAGCGGTTTTACCAATACCAGGTTTGCCGACTAATAAAGCACTTTTGTCTGGTGTAATAAGAGATAGAATTATTTCACCAATTTCTTTTTCTCTACCTATTGCAGGATTGGTTACATATTCTCTTTTGGTTAAGTCTTCACCATAGTTTTTGATAACGCTAAATGTATCTGTTTCTTCTTTTACTGGTGTATCATTTATATTAAGAACTTCAATGTTTTCATCAAGTTCAAGTTTTTCAATATTGTCTTTCATATAATCACGTCTTTTCTAGGGTATTATAACATATTATTTTTTAAAAAGGAATTATCTTTTTGTTGTGCCCACCTTTTACCGTGTAACAGTTATGGGCTGATATGAAAGCATTTGGGTCAATGTCTAAAACTGTATGTTTTAATCCATAATATAGGTTAAATGGGACTATCATAAGAAGTGTTGCTTCTTTTTTAGTGAATAGTCCACCTTTTGAAGCTATTTCAGTGGCACCTAAACCAAGGTCACGAGTTACATATTTTTCAATTCTATCACTTTGTTTAGATTTAATAAATACGAGTTTACTATCATTAATACCTAGAAGAACCATATCTACAAGTTTATTGTAGGTTATAAGAATGAACATAGCATAGATGGTTTTCTTTAGACCAAATAATAACATACCTGATAAAATAATTATCATGTTTACGATAGTACTTGATTTTCCTAGTTCTATTTTTGCTAGTTTCGAAATTATTGCTGCAATAACGTCAGAGCCGCCCGTATTAAAACCTGCTCTATAGACTAAGCCGCCGCAAAAGCCATATATTAAAATGATTGTTAGAATCATAAGAAAATCAGAACTGAATGTTACAGGAATTTTAGCAGCAATCGGTTCAGTAATTGTTACCATTACTGAGTATGATACAGAACCTATTATAGTATAAACTGATTGTTTTCTACCAAGGACTATAAAAGAGAGTATTATTAAAATAGCACTCATAAAATAGATAAATAAATTGTTAGGAATGCCAGTTATTTCATGGACTACAATTGATAAACCACTTACTCCACCTACTACTAATTTGTTTGGTACGAAGAAAAGATTATAGCACATACCTAGACCAAAGATGCCAAATAAGAATACAGCAAAACGGCCGACAAGTTTATTCTGGTTTATCTTATTTAAGATGTCAGTTTTTTTATGACCTATACCCATCTATACTTCACCTATTATAATGATACTATAAATCAAATTTTTAGTCAAAAAAAACTCACCGAAGTGAGTTTTAAGTTTATTATTCAATGATTTCAGTAACAGAACCTGCACCAACAGTACGTCCACCTTCACGAATTGAGAACTTAGTTCCGTTTTCTAAGGCAACCTTACTAATTAGTTCTACAGTCATATCTACGTTATCACCAGGCATAACCATTTCAACTCCTTGTGGAAGTTCAATTACACCAGTAACATCAGTAGTTCTGAAGTAGAATTGTGGTCTGTAGTTTGAGAAGAATGGAGTATGACGTCCACCTTCTTCTTTAGATAGAACATAAACTTTAGCTTTGAATTTATGATGTGGAGTAACTGAACCAGGTTTAGCTAGTACTTGTCCTCTTTCTACATCATCACGGTTGATACCACGAAGTAAAACTCCAGCGTTATCTCCAGCTTCAGCATAATCTAAAGATTTTCTGAACATTTCGATTCCAGTTGCAACTGTTTTCTTAGTATCCTTAAGACCTACAATTTCAACTTCATCATTAAGTTTTAATTGACCTCTTTCAACACGTCCTGTAACAACAGTACCACGTCCTGAAATAGTGAATACATCTTCAATACTCATTAGGAATGGTTTGTCTGTATCTCTAGTTGGAGTTGGAATGTATTCATCTACAGCAGCCATTAAGTCTTTAATTGATTGAACAGCAGCAGGGTCTCCTTCTAAAGCTTTAAGTGCAGAACCTCTAATAACAGGACATTCTGAATCATATCCATATTCTCCTAATAGTTCTCTGATTTCCATTTCTACTAAGTCTAATAGTTCTGGATCGTCTACTTGATCACATTTGTTCATGTAAACAACGATTCTAGGAACTCCTACTTGACGAGCAAGTAAAATATGTTCTCTAGTTTGTGGCATAGGACCATCTGCAGCAGAAACTACTAAGATAGCTCCATCCATTTGTGCTGCACCAGTAATCATGTTCTTAACATAATCGGCATGTCCTGGGCAGTCTACGTGAGCATAATGACGTTTTTCAGTTTCATACTCAACGTGAGCAGTATTAATTGTAATACCTCTTTCTCTTTCTTCTGGTGCTTTATCGATATCAGCATAATCAACGAAATCACCGAAATATTTTGTAATAGCAGCAGTTAATGTTGTTTTACCATGGTCAACGTGTCCAATAGTACCAATATTAACATGTGGCTTACTACGATCGAATTTTTCTCTTGCCATATAATTTTCCTCCTATTCGTTAACAAGATTATTGTATCTAATTCTTGAATATAATTCAAGTATTATTCTTTAATTTACACTATTTTTCTTAATAATTTCCTCAGCAATAGACTTTGGAACTTCTTCATAGTGATCTTTTTCCATTTGGAAGTTTGCACGTCCTTGGGTGTTACTTCTTAAGTCAGTCATGTATCCAAACATTTCTGATAATGGAACTAAAGCTGTAATTCTTAAAACATTGCCAATTGATTCTTGACCTAGTGGTCTACCACGACGAGAAGTTAAGTCTCCCATTACATTACCCATGTATTCTTCTGGAGTATCAACTACTACTTTCATGATTGGTTCTAATAGAACAGCTTTACATTTTTCTTTAGCAGCTTTAAGTGCTAGGCTTGCAGCAATTTTGAATGCCATTTCTGATGAGTCTACATCATGATATGAACCGTCAAATAATGTTGCTTTTACATCTACAACTGGGTAACCAGCAAGGATTCCGCCAGCCATAGCTTCTTGTAAACCTTTGTCTGTTACTGGAATATATTCTCTAGGAACAACTCCACCAACAACTGCATCAACGAATTCGTATCCTTTTCCAGGATTTGGTTCGAATTTAATCCAAACATGTCCGTATTGTCCACGTCCACCAGATTGTTTAATGTATTTACCTTCACAATCAGCAGCTTGTGTGATAGTTTCACGGTAAGCAACTTGTGGTCTACCTTGGTTAACTTCTACGCCGAATTCTCTTCTCATTCTATCAATAATGATATCTAGGTGTAATTCACCCATACCTGATAGTACAGTTTGTCCTGTTTCAACATCAGTTTTAACTCTAAGTGTTGGGTCTTCTTCAACTAGTTTTTGAATAGCGATAGCCATCTTATCTTGATCATTTTTTGATTTAGCTTCGATAGCAATATCGATAACTGGTTCTGGGAATTCCATACCTTTCATTACAGCGAAGGCTTTTTCATCACAAAGTGTGTCAGCAGTTGTAGTATTTTTTAAGCCTACTGCAGCAGCAATTTCACCTGCATAAACTTCAGTAATTTCTTTACGTTGGTTAGCATGCATTTGAAGAATACGTCCGATTCTTTCTTTTTCACCCTTAGTAGAGTTTAAAACGTAAGAACCAGCTTTTAATACACCAGAGTAAACTCTGAAGAATGATAGACGTCCAACGAATGGGTCAGTCATAATCTTAAATGCTAAAGCAGTAAATGGTTCTGAGTCTGAAGGATGTCTCCAAACGTCGTTTCCGTTTTTGTCAAAGCATTCAATTGCTTTGATATCTGTTGGAGCTGGTAAATAGTCAACAACAGCATCTAGTAATGTACGAGTACCTTTGTTTCCTAAGGCATCAGCACATAATACTGGGAAGAATTCTACTGCAAGAGTAGCTTTTCTAATTGCTCCTTTTAGTTCAGCAATAGAAAGTTCTTCTCCTTCTAAGTATTTTTCCATTAGACTTTCATCTGATTCAACAACTGCCTCAATTAGAATAGTTCTATATTCTTCAGCTTTTGCTTTCATATCTTCTGGAATTTCAATTTCATTTAATTCTTGCTTTTCAGTTCCATCGTAAGCATATGCTTTCATTTCAACTAGATCAACATATCCTGTGAAATGATCTTCGCTACCGATAGGCAACATAATTGGAGCAGCATTAGCGCCTAATCTTTCTTTGATAGTCTTTAAACTATAGTAGAAGTCAGCACCCATTTTTTCCATTTTGTTTGCACAAATCATTCTTGGAACTTTATATTCGTTTGCTTGTCTCCAAACTGTTTCAGTTTGTGGTTCAACACCAGCTTGAGCGTCGATTAGAGCAACTGCTCCGTCTAATACTCTTAAACTTCTTTGTACTTCAATTGTGAAGTCTACATGTCCTGGTGTATCAATAATGTTTAATCTGTAGCCTTTCCAGTGAGCAGTAGTGGCAGCACTAGTAATTGTGATACCTCTTTCTTGTTCTTGGGCCATCCAGTCCATTTGTGATTCGCCATCATGTGTTTCACCAATACGGTGAGTAATTCCTGTTAAGAATAGAATTCTTTCAGTAGTAGTTGTCTTTCCGGCATCGATGTGAGCCATGATACCAATATTTCTTATTTTATCTATAGAAACGTCTCTTGCCATCTGTTACACCTACCATCTATAGTGAGCAAATGCTTTGTTTGCTTCTGCCATTTTGTGAATATCATCACGTTTTTTAACTGCTCCACCGACACCATTTGCAGCATCCATAATTTCTGCAGCTAATTTATTAGCCATTCCCTTACCTGGACGAAGTCTTGCATAGTTTACAAGCCAACGAAGAGCAAGTGTTTGTTTTCTTGTTTCACTAACTTCAATAGGAACTTGTACGTTTGATCCACCAACACGGCGTGATTTAACTTCTAAAGATGGACTAATATTTTCCATTGCTTTATTAAAAGTTTCCATTGGGTCAGCTTTAGTTTGTTCTTTAATAATATCAAATGCTTCATATAAAATCTTTGAAGCAGTACCTCTCTTACCATCGTTCATAACAGCATTGATAAGTTTTGTAACTACTTTAGAATTATATAAAGGATCTGGTAAAACGTCACGTTTTACTGCACGTCTTTTACGCATATTTTTTCCTCCTTATTTTCTATTTAGTTTTAGGTCTTTTTGCACCGTATTTACTTCTTGATTGTTTACGGTCATTAACACCTTGAGTATCTAGTGTTCCACGAATTACATGATAACGTACACCGATAAGATCTTTTACACGTCCACCACGAATTAGTACTACACTATGTTCTTGTAAGTTGTGTCCTTCACCTGGAATGTAAGTATCAACTTCACGTCCGTTTGATAGTCTAACACGAGCATATTTTCTTAATGCTGAGTTTGGCTTTTTAGGTGTTTTAGTACCAACACGAGTACATACACCTCTCATTTGTGGATGATTAGTTTCTGTTGATTTTCTTTCCATGCTGTTAAATCCAACGTTAAGTACTGGACTCTTTCCTTTTCTTACTTTTGGTTTTCTCTTAGTTTTAACTAATTGATTAATTGTAGGCATATTTTTAACTCCCTTCCCATGCACACATCCTGGTGTGTTGTATTTTGTTTAAAGTTAAGTCCTACCTGGGATAGAACTTAAAATTAAATGCACAAATAATATATCATTTTATTATATTATTTGTCAATATGAATATTACAAATTTTGCTAGTTTTTGGTGTATTTAAAAGAAAAAAAACTTTTGGGCTTAGTCGATGTTTATTCCTTTATTAAGTTCGTGTTTACTTATGAGGTAAAGTACTATGATATATATTATGTAAATTATAATTACTAATAGCAAAAATATTTTTAATGCACTATAACTTATTACTCCTGTACCGGTGAATAAGGCGTTCATATCTTTATTTGTTAAGCTGATTAGGTATGCTATTAATAGTGATAAGATTGAGAAAGCTAGCCAGTAGATTCCACTATATAGAACCGATTTAATCACTTTACCATCATTTGCTTCGTGACCTTTGATTATACCAGTAATACCAACCATTAAAATAAAAGTAAACTCTAGAAATAATACGATAAATAGAATTAATAATAATTTAGTTATCGAACTATTTAAGGTTGTTGCTACAATTTGCATACTTTCTTTTATGTAATTAATTAGTGATTCATTATAAAATGCAATAAAGAAAGATATTGTAATTATTAGTATTCCAAAAAGCATTGTTATGATTCCAGATAAAACTTTAGACGAAAGAATAGTTTTGCTTTCGACTGGCAGTGTGTGTGTTAGATACGCTTCATCTTTATAAAGATTGTTTCTTACTCTTATCCAAGTACGAATTATACCATTAAATAGAACGTTTAACATGCCTGTTATGGTGATGCTCGTTAGGACAGATTTAATAATGCTTGTGATTACACTTTCATTTAAAAGACTTGTTAATCTTGTTAAAATAGCAAAGATTATGGTTATCACACTCCAGATGTACTCTACTTTTAAAATCCATTTAAGATCATATTTTAGTATTTTTTTTAACATTTGAACATCCTCCTAAAGATTTCGTCAATACTAGCGTTTTCTTTGTTTCTTAGTTCATCGGCATCACTAATAAGTTTAATCTCGCCTTTATCGATGAAAATTACTTCGTCAAGAATTCTTTCAATGTCAGATATTAAGTGGGTTGAAATAATAATGCTGGCTCCTTCGTTAAAGTTTGTTAGAATTGTGTCAAGGATGTAATCTCTAGTTGCTGGATCTACACCATCAAGTGGTTCATCTAGGATATATAGGTCTGCTTTTCTACTCATAACTAGAACTAGTTGAACTTTTTCTTGCATTCCTTTACTCATTTTTATTATTTTTTGATTTTCGTCTAGGTCTAATTTTTTTAGTAAATCTTTTGCTTTGTCAATGTCAAAGTTTGAGTAGAATTCTTTGAAAAATTTTAAGGTTTCATTGATTGTCATGCTTTTGTCTAGGTATGTTCTTTCTGGAAGATAAGCTATATTAAGTTTGCTTTGTGGCCCTATTTTTTCTCCTTCAAAGATTATTTCACCTTCAGTTGGCGTAAGAAGTCCGTTAATTAATTTAATTAAGGTTGTTTTACCAGTTCCATTTTTACCTAGCAAGCCAATTATTTTTCCTCGCGGAACTGTTAAGGTAATATTATTAAGTACTTGTTTCTCTCCATAATTTTTATAGAGATTTTTTATTTCAAGTAATTCCATTTTTTATTTTATCCTTTCCTTTATTTCTTGTTTAGTAATACCTAAGGAAATCATTTCGGATAAATAGTTTTGGGTTAAATTATCTGCATAGTCATTTTTGATTTTGTTTATTATATTTTCATCTTCAGTAACGAATTTACCATTTGTTCTTTCGGTTTTAATTAGTCCATTTTCTTCTAATTCAATTAGGGCTTTTTGCATTGTGTTTGGATTAACTTTATATGTTAAAGCAAGTTCACGAACTGATGGAATACGCTCTCCAGGAATTAGTTTTCCAGAAACAATTTGTTTTTTTATTTCACTTACTATTTGCAAATAAATGGGTACTGAATTATTAAAAACTGCATCCATATGTTCTCCTTCTAATTGTATTACTTAACTAATACAATAATACATTTATATTATATCTTTGTCAAGAAAAAAAGTTACAGGATAGTAACTTTAGCATCTATCTGTACATGTTTGAGGATAGATTTCATCTATTAATGTGTTAAGGTTATCTTTAGTTATTTCAGTTAGTGTGGCTATTTTTTTGCCGCTCTGATAAGCAATGATAACTGGTTGGTTAGTAACCTCAAATTTTTTAAGTATTTCTTCCTTGTTTCGATCATCAATTTTAAGATAATAAGCTTTATTAATAGACTTTTTTTCTAGTGATTCTATAAATAATTGAGCTGCGTTAATATCCTCTTTATTTCCGATGAAGAGGATTCCAGTATCATTTGATACTGTTTTCAGATTATGCAAATTAATATCTTCAATGATTTGGTTTTCTAACTCGAAGTCTTTTGCAAATGCATTTTGTTCTTTTTGAGAACATGCAGTAATAAATGATAAGCAAGCAAATAACATGATGATTTTTTTCATTTTTCTACCTTGCTTTCGTCAAAATCTTTGGTTGTATATTTATCGCATTTGATATATGCTTTATAGTCGAATGTTGCTAAATTTTTTTTGATGAAAACATAGCCATCACAGTTATGTTCATTTTCTTTGATGAGCCCATTATCTAATAACTTTTTATAACTTATAGTAGTTTGACTTGCAGGCATTTCACTTATAAATTGGCCCATATAGCTTTGGGCTGCAAAAACTAATTCTTTTTCTATTTCGGTATATGGAGCATTTTGACTTTTAACTTTTACTCCAATAAATGTTAATCCACCTACTAGAATTATAGCAAGTGCTATCCAAACATATAATATTTTTTTCATTTACTAACCTCCGTATAATTTCCTGATGGATACTTGTTTTCATAACTATCATAGAACTGATATATTAGATATATTGCCACTAGGAAAAAGCAAAATAAGATTCCCATAAGGAAGAACATTGCTCTAAAGCCCCAGCCTTTATTATTTAATTTCATAAATATCTACCTCTTGTTTTTAATTATAGTATATTTTTTATTTTTTGCCAAGAAAAAAACCTCAAATGAGGTTTTAATTAAGCTAGTTCGATTGTAGCGCCAGCTTCTTCTAATTTAGCTTTGATTTCATTAGCTTCGTCACTTGAAACGTTTTCTTTGATGTTTCCACCATTGTCAGCTAAAGCCTTAGCTTCAACTAGTCCTAGACCAGTGATTTCACGGATAGCCTTAATAACAGCAATCTTAGTAGCTCCAGCTTCTTTTAATACAACAGTCTTTGTTGAAGGTCCTTCTTCTGCAGCAGCAGCAGGAGCAGCAGCAACAGCAACAGCTGATGGGTCTACACCGAATTCCTCCTTCATAGCGTCAACTAATTCTTTAACTTCAAGAATAGTCATTTCTTTTAAAGCACTAATAAAATCTTCTTTGTTTAATTTTGCCATTTTCAATCTTTTCCTTTCTTTTTCTACTTTTCTTCTAATTTTTCAGCATATAAGTTTAATGCTATAGATAGATTTTTTACGTGTTCTATCATACCACCTGCAAGCATTGTTAGTAAGCCTTCCATAGATGGAATAGATGCATATTCGTTAATTACGCTTGGTTCAACAACTTTACCGTCGATTACACCAGAGATAATGTTAACGTTCTTATGATCTTTACCAAAATTGCTAAGTACCTTAATTGGTTCAAGTAATTTTTCACCAAATAGGATAGCGTTTGGTCCTTCTAAGTAAGTGTCTAAATCTAGATTAAGTTCATCTGCAGCACGTTTAACTAAAGTGTTTTTGTAAACTTTAATTTCACCATCAGCATCTTTAAGGTTTTTACGAAGTTCAGATAGGTCACTAACTGTTAAACCTTGGTATGAAAATAATACTACTGATTCAGAATTTTTAAACTTTTCTGTTATCTCGTTAACTATTTCTTTTTTTAAGTTAAGATTTTTTTCACTTGCCATATTTTCCTCCTTTATATTTTTTATAAAAAAACTTTCCATACGGAAAGCAATCAGAGTTTAGATTTAACTTTCCTCGGTAGGATTATTAAGCATTTGCCCCTACTGTCTACGGCAAAAAGTTTTTTTAACGAATTTATTATATTACATTAACAATTATTTGTCAAAAGAATTTAAATCAATTTTAATTCCAGGACCCATTGTTGTACAAATAGAAATACTCTTAACGAATTTTCCTTTTATAGTTGTAGGTTTTGATTTGATAATTGTGTTAATGAAATATGTTAAGTTTTCTGATAAAGCCTTTTCATCAAATGAAACTTTACCAATGATACCATGAACATTTCCTAAAGAGTCTGCACGGTATTCTACCATACCTTTTTTAATATCAGTAACAGTTTTTGCTGGAGTAGTTGTAACTGTTCCAGTTTTAGGGTTTGGCATTAAGCCTTTAGGTCCTAATACTTTACCAATTTTACCTAAGGCAGGCATCATTTCTGGAGTTGCTACGATTGTATCATAATCGAACCAATTTTCATTAGCAATTTTGTCGATTAAGTCAGTGTCACCAACGAAGTCAGCTCCTGCTTCTTTGGCTTCAGCAGCGGCTGCACCTTTAGCTAGTACTAAAATCTTTTTAGATTTACCAGTACCGTTTGGTAATACGATTGAACCTCTTAATTGTTGATCAGATTTTTTAGTATCAATGTTAAGGTTCATTGCAACTTCAACAGAACTATCAAACTTAGTAATACTTGTTTCTTTTACTAATTTTACTGCTTCTTCAACGCCGTAAGCTTTATTCTTTTCGACTTTGTTAGAAGCTTCCACGTATTTTTTTCCTAGTTTTCTCATTTATTTTCCCTCCAATCGTGGTAGATTTGCGGATAAATTATTCTTCTTCTTTATTGCTTTCGCCGATTACTTCTACTTCAGCGTTGGCATTTGCGGCAGATTCTTCCATTTTTTCAAGTTCTGCTTCACGTTTTGCTTCTTCACGTTCTTCAATTGCTGCTTCTTTTGCTTGTTCAGCTAATTCAGTGTCATTAACACCTTTAACAGCAATTCCCATGTTACGTGCAGTTCCTTCGATGATTTTCATTGCATCTTCAATAGTATATGCATTTAAATCAGGCATTTTTGTTTCTGCAATTTTACGAAGGTCTTCTTTAGAGATAGTTGCTACGATTTCATTAGCACCTTTCTTAGAAGCTTTTGTAATTCCAGCAACTTTTTTAAGTAAGAAAGCAGCTGGTGGAGTTTTTAATACGAAATCAAATGAACGGTCATCATAGATTGAGATTTCAACAGGTAAAACGTCTCCCATTTTGTCTCTAGATGCATCATTAAATTTAGTACAAAAATCTTGTAGGTTAATTCCAGCAGGTCCTAAAACTGTTCCAACAGGAGGAGCAGGTGTAGCTTTACCAGCAGGAATTTGTAATTTAATTCTTTTTACGACTTCTTTTGCCACGAAAAACACATCCTTTCATATTTTCGCTTAGTGGTCTGGGCAATCCGCATTCCCTGCCACTATATGCAGTCACCAGTAAAAATATATAACTGCAGTTAAGATAATAACACAATTATTAGTTAATTTCAAGTTTTTTAAAAAAAAGCAATCTTAATTGATTGCTGTTACTTGGAATAGTTCTACTTCTACTGGAGTTTCTTGTCCGAATAGGTCGATTAAAACTGTTAGTCTGCTGTTTTCTAAATCTAGTGAGTTAATAACGCCTTCCATACCTTTGAATGGGCCATCAACGATTGATACTTTAGTGCCAACAGTAAGTTCTTTATCTACATCCATTCTTGTCATACCCATGTTAGCGAGGATACGGTCGATTTCTTGTGGTTTTAACGGAGTTGGTTTAGCGCCTTTTCCACTTGAACCGATAAATCCAGTTACACCTGGGGTGTTTCTTACGATGTACCATGCTTCGTCAGTCATAATCATTTCAACAAGGATATAACCTGGAAACATTTTTTTCTTTTTTTCTTTGAAACTTCCGTCTTTTTGTTGCTCTTTTACAGTTTCTTCTGGGATGATGATTCTAAAGATGTTATCTTGAAATCCCATAGATTCTGCACGCATTTCTAATTTTTCTTTAACTTTAGATTCGTGTCCACTATATGTGTTAACTACATACCATTCTTTTTCCATATTATAATCCTTTCACTAAAGATGTTATCCATGCGAAGAAAGCATCAAGTCCATAGAAGTATAGACCAAATAAAATAATGAAGATAAATACGGCAATACTATATTTTGCCATTTCTTGTTTTGTTGGCCATTTCACTTTTTTTAGTTCTGCTTTTACTTCTTCACCATAAGTTTTCTTTGGCGTTTTTACTTTTGTTTCTTTTTTAGGCTTTTCTTTGGTAGTTGTTTTTTTTACTTTTGTAATATTTTTTTCTTTCCCTTTTTGTTCTTTTGTTTTCTTAACTGAAGTTAATTTTTTTTCTTCTTTTTTCTTTTCCATTTACGGCTCCTTTTTTATTTCAAAATAAAAACACCTGCGTGTCTATATGTAATATAGCACTTTTAAGGCGTTTTGTCTAGTTTTTATTTGCTTTTATGACTATTTGATATTTTTTATATATTTGTAGGCACTAATTGCACATGTTGCTCCTTCGCTTGCTGCGGTTATGATTTGATATATTTCTTTTTTAGTTGAGTCCCCACAGGCAAAAATCCCTGGAACGTTCGTGCAACCTTTTTCGTCAACGATTATGTATCCTTTATCGTCTGTTATGTTTAGATTCTTGCAAAAATCAGTTAATGGCCCATATTCGTTATTTATAAATAGACCGTCTATTTCTAGTTTTTGTTTAGTAAGCTCTATTTCTTTAATTTTCATGTCGCCATTAATTGCAGTTATTTTTTCGTTTTTAATTATTTCAATGTTGTCCTTGTTAGTTATTTCATTTATTAGATTGTCTGGACCTAGAAGTTTATCATTATTTATTATAAGATATAGTTTTTTTGCAAGACCACTTAGATAGATGGCTTCTTCTAGTACTGCTGGTTTGTTGCCATATAAAGCTACTGTTTTGTCTTTGTATAGTGCTCCATCACATAGTACGCATGTGCTTACACCAGGTAAGTCTTCATTTTTAAGATTTAGTTTTTTAGCACCGCGTCCTGTGCAAATTATTACGGTTCGTGCTTCGTATCTGCCATTTTTAGTTATTACTTCTTTGTAATTGGTGTCATCATTTATTTCTAAAACTTCGTCTGATACTTGTTTTATTTTTTGTTCTTTGAATTGTTTGTAGAATTGCTTAGCTAGTTCACTACCGGTGATATGCTCGTATCCAAGGTAGTTATCAACTTCCTTAATGTTATGGAGTGTTCCTCCTGGCATATTTTTTTCAATTACAAGGGTATTTAAGTTACTTCTTTTAGCATAGATGCTTGCATTTATTCCAGCTGGGCCTAAGCCAATTATTATGCAGTCGTACATGTTTATCACCTAAAATCTTACTTTTTCTATATTATTTTCGTCGTTGTATAAATCTTCGAATTTGCTTTTTCTTGCATTTATCATTAGTATTACTATACCCACAATTACCATTATTATGCTTACGATTTGAGCTATTTTAAATGCACCAATCATTAAGGCGTCTGTTCTGCTTATTTCGATGAAGAAACGAATTATTCCGTAACCGATAAGGTATAACGCTGAAAGTGTTCCTACTTTAACGTATTTGCTTCTTCTTACGAAGAGAAGAACTATGAATAGTATTAAGCAAGCAATTGATTCATAAAAGAATGTTGGTGTGTAATATACGCCGTCAATATGCATTCCGTTAATTATAAATTCAGGAATTCTTAATGATTTTAAATGTTCGTATGTGGTTGCTACGCCGTGTGCTTCACTATTAAAGAAGTTCCCCCATCTACCAATAGCTTGTGCTAATAGTACGGGTACACATATAAAGTCTAAATATCTTATTGTTCTTACTTTGTATTTTTTTGTATAAACAATTATAGTTAGCAAGGCAGCAATTATTCCACCATGGATGGCTAGGCCGCCTTCCCATATTTTAAAGATTTCTGATATATGTGAACTATAGTAACTCCATTCAAAGAGTACATAGTATAACCTAGCACCAATAAATCCAAATATAATTCCCCAGAATAACATATTAAAGACAAATTCTTTATTAATACCAAATCTTTTTGCTTCTTTTTCAATTAAAAATAAAGCAAGGAGTGCTCCAACTAAAATTAGCACAGAGTACCACCTTAATTCAAAGCTACCTAATGTTACAATAACCGGATTCATCTTTTAATAATCCTTTTCGTAATTAGTGTGTCTAACATTATTGTCATAAATGATATAAATAATGATATAAAGAATGGGATGATCCAACCTTCAACTGCAAAATGGCTTCCCATAATTAAACTGGCTAGTTTTAATATAGCAACATTTATAAATGGGTAGAATAAACCAAGGGATATCATTGTTATTGGCAATGCTAACATTTTTAGAAATGGCTTGACAGTAATGTTAAGAAGCATGATAACGATACATGTAATAATGGCATACCAAAATGATTCGATGTAGAATCCTTTAAAGATGCTTGATGCTAACATTAGTACTAGTGCATCTAATACTAGGGTTAGCCCCCACTCGAGTACATTCCATTTTAAGTCTTTTTGTTCACTATAAATATTCATTAAAATCACCTATTATTATTATATAAAATTTTCTAGTTATTTTATATCTTTAGTTTATTTATTAACATTTTATTAACATTTTAATTTAGATTTTAGATATTCACCGGTGTATGATGTTTTAACTTTAGCAACTTCTTCTGGAGTTCCAGTTGCTACTATAGTTCCACCGCCGTCTCCACCATCTGGGCCTAAGTCTATTATGTAATCAGCACATTTTATAACGTCAAGGTTATGTTCAATGACAATTACTGTATCACCATTATCAACTATTCTTTCTAAAATTACTAGCAACTTTTTGATGTCGTCAGTGTGCAAGCCAGTGGTTGGTTCGTCAAGAATAAAGACGCTTTTGCCAGTAGGTTTCTTTTGTAGTTCTTTTGCTAGTTTTACTCTGCCTGCTTCACCACCTGATAGAGTTGGTGCACTTTGTCCTAATTTGATATAAGATAGTCCAACGTCCATCATTATTTGAAGTTTATTTTTTATTTTAGGTACAGAGTCAAAGAACTCAATTGCTTCACTAACTCGCATGTCTAGCACTTCCGCAATGTTTTTGCCTTTGAATTTAACTTCTAGAGTTTCACTATTATATCTGGTTCCGTGGCATATGTCACATGGTACGTAAACGTCTGGTAAGAAATGCATTTCAATTTTTTTTACGCCATCTCCCCAGCAGGCTTCACATCTTCCACCTTTGACGTTGAATGAGAATCTTCCTTTATCATAACCTTTCATTTTAGCTTCTTTCATGTTTGCGTAAAGGTCTCTTATGTCGTCAAATACGCCTACATATGTAGCAGGGTTACTTCTTGGGGTTCTACCGATTGGTTCTTGGGAAATATTTACTACTTTATCGATTTCTTCTAAACCTTTTATTGATCTGTGTTTTCCTGGAATTACCATTGTTCCATATACTTTACTTCTTAAAGCATTTAGTAGAATTTGATTGACTAGTGTGCTTTTGCCTGAACCAGATACACCTGTTACTAGTGTAAGTGTTCCAAGTGGGAATTTAACATTTATGTTTTTAAGGTTATTTTCTTTGGCACCTTTAATTTCAATAAATTTACCATTTCCTTTTCTTCTTTTTTCTGGTACTTCAATTTTTAACTTACCAGTTAGGTATTTACCGGTTAAACTATTTGGATTTTTCATGACTTCTTCTGGAGTTCCACAAGCCATAATTTTTCCACCTAAGTCACCTGGACCGGGGCCGATGTCAACTAGATAGTCTGCTGCTCTCATGGTGTCTTCATCATGTTCTACCACGATAAGAGTATTTCCTAAATCTCTCATTTCTTTTAAAGAGTTAATTAATCTATCATTATCTTTTTGATGAAGCCCAATACTTGGCTCATCTAACACGTATAGAACACCAGTAAGTTTACTGCCTATTTGAGTTGCAAGTCTAATTCTTTGGCTTTCTCCACCAGATAATGTGCTTGCTTCTCTTGCTAGGGTTAGGTAACTTAGTCCAACGTTATCTAGGAATGTTAATCTGTTTAGGATTTCCTTAACGATAAGGTCACTTATTTGTTTTTGGCTTTCGTTTAATTTTAGATTATTAAAGAATGGGATTAATTCTTTGATGCTCATAAGACAAATTTCATAGATATTTTTACCGCCAATTTTAACTGCTAAAACGTTTTCACTTAATCTTGCTCCATGGCATGTTGGACAATCCTGGTTAGCCATAAATGTTCCAATCCATTCGCGGATCCATGCACTGTTAGTTTCGATATATCTTCTTTCAAGATTGTTTATGATTCCTTCGTATGTTTCTCTTGTTTGTCTTCTGTTACCGTTCTTACTTACATATTCAAGGTCTAATACTTTATTTGAACCATATAAAATGATGTCAAGTTCTTTTTTTGTAAGGTCTTTAATTTTTTTAGTTAGGTCTATTCCATAATAGTCACAGACTGTCTCTAACTGAGTTAGTGCCATATTTTGATCAGCACTAAAGCCTTTAATTCCACCTTCTAATATACTTTTATTTTTATCTGGTATAAGTAAATCTAGACTTATGTGCTGTTTAAAACCTAATCCTTTACAATCAGGACAAGCACCGTATGGGGCATTAAAAGAAAATAGTCTTGGTTCTAGTTCAGGAAGTGAAAAATTACATTCTGGGCAAGCATAATGTTCACTCATTAAAATTTCTTCTCCATCTATTATGTTAATTAGTACTTTCCCTTCTGCTAGTTTAGTACTTGTTTCAATGGCTTCAAAGATTCTTCCTCTTTCTTCTTCATCTACTATGATACGATCTACAACTACGTAAATATTATCTTTTTTGTTTTTTTCTAAAGTAATTTCATCTGATAAGTCGTACATTTTGTCATTTACTCTAACTCTAGTGAACCCTTTTTTTCTTAGGTCATCTAATAAGTCTTGATGAGTACCTTTTTCGCCATGCACTATCGGAGAAAGAATTTCTATTTTAGTACCTTTTCCTAATTCTAAAACTTTAGTTGTCATTTCATCAATGCTTTGACTTTTGATTGGTTTATGGTGAATTGGACAATATGGAGTTCCAATTCTAGCAAATAGTAATCTTAAATAGTCATAAATTTCAGTTACTGTTCCAACTGTACTACGTGGATTATTATTGGTTGTTTTTTGATCTATAGATATACTTGGGCTTAAACCTTCAATTGAATCAACATCCGGTTTTTCAGAGTTGCCTAAAAATTGTCTAGCGTAAGCATTTAGGGATTCTATATATCGTCTTTCTCCTTCAGCATATATTGTGTCAAATGCTAAACTTGACTTTCCAGAGCCTGATACGCCCGTCATAACAATTAATTTATTTTTAGGCAGTTCTATGTTTACATTTTTTAAATTATTTTCTCTTGCACCTTTTACTATTATTTTATCCATACTATCACCTTTACATCTTTAGTTTGCCCTTTTTTAAGTTAAATATTAGTAACCTTTTTGGCATTTTCTATGTTAGTACAATTGTTTGTAAAAGTCAAGATGAAAATAACAACTTTTTGAAAGTTGTTACTAGTTTCCGAAATCAATATATTTAGCAGTTATTGTTGGCATGTTACCGTTAATTTCACTATAAACTCCATATACTTCAATAAGGTCGTCTTTTAAGAAACCTTGTGAATAGTTTTCGTCAGTAAATTGTACTTTTACCAATTGCTCTGTTCCAGTATCAAATAAATTTATGTTTAGAGTTATAGTCATAGTGTTTCCTGTGATACCATTATCATGGCCTTCAACAGATACAACTTTACCAATAAGTTTAACAGTTTTATTTAAAGTGTTTTTAGGTGATCTAATTAAATCTTCGTATGATACTAAAACGCATGTGCTTTTATATTCACCTGGGGTTGTTTTATTTGCTTGTTTGTTCATATAAAAGTAGGTAAAAAGCATTAAAAGAGCAAATAGCGCGATTAAGATGGATGTCATGATTCCTACTGCATTTATGTTTTGATTTTTACGGCAATGAGGACAAACGGTAAGTCCTTTATCAAAATATTTATGACAATACTTACATCTTTGAACGTCTAATTTTTCTTCTATTATGTTGTTGATTTCTTTTTTAGCTTCCTCTTTTACTTCATTTAATTTATTTAGTGATTGTTCTTTTACAGCAGCAGCATCTTTTTTAATTTCATTAACTTTTTTATTAACACTTCTTTTAGCCTTTGCAACTTTTACTTCGGTTTCAATTTCAGCTTTTTTAACTTTTACCGCTGCTTTTCTTTTAGCAGTATTTGCTTTTTTTGCAACTGTCTTTTTAGTTTTTTCTGCATCCTTTTTAATCTGTTCTGCGACTTTAGCAGTTTCTTTTTTCAAGTCTTCTACTTTTTTAGTGCTTGTTTTTTTTGCTGGCTTTGTACTTTTCTTAATTTCTTTATCCATAACTCTACCTCTTATCTTATCTCAATTATAATATAAGTTTGATATTAATGCAAATTAAATATTGCTTAGTTCTTTCAAATAATTATCTAGTACAGTAAATATTTCCACACTAGTTTTAGTTTTACAAATTTGGTCTTTGATTGTACTACTATTTGGCAAGCCTTTAATATACCATAGAGCATGCATTCTTATTTCTAGGATTGCAGCTTTTTCACTCGTACTTTCTAATAATAATTTATAATGTCTTTTTAACATTTCGATTTTTTCTTTACTACTAACTGGTTCTGGTAATTTACCATTTTCTAAGTATTCAACGCATTGTTTAATTAGCCATGGATTCCCAAGAACACCTCTACCTATCATTACGGCATCGCAACCAGTTTCTTCAAGCATTCTTTTAGCATCAAAGCATGTTTTTATATCACCATTTCCGATAACTGGTATACTTACCGCTTCTTTAACTTTTTTAATAATATTCCAATCGGCATGGCCACTATAGCCTTGACTTCTAGTTCTGGCATGGATTGTTATGGCGCTAGCACCTGCTTCTTCGATACATTTTGCTACTTCAACTGCATTTATGCTATTTTCATCCCAACCACTTCTGATTTTTACGGTTACTGGAACGCTTACTGCGTTTACTACCGCCGATACTATTTCTTTTATCTTTGATGGATTTTTTAGAAGAGCACTGCCTGCCTGATTTTTTATTGCTACTTTAGGGACAGGACACCCCATATTTATATCAATTATGTCTGGGTGCATATAATCTTCTATTTTTTTTGCTGCTTCTACAAATGATGTTAGATCACTGCCGAAGATTTGCTGGGCTATTGGGCGCTCACTTTCATTCATTTTTAAAAGTTCATAAGTTCTCTCTGAACCATAGCAAATTGCTTTATCACTTACCATCTCAGCATATATTAATCCAGCACCCATTTCTTTGATGATTTGCCTATATGCTGTATTAGAGATCCCAGCCATTGGAGCTAAAACTACTTGATTTTTAATTTCTATATTTCCTATTTTCCACATTTTCTTATTTCCACTTCACAGTCTTGGTGTAAATCATATATTATTTCTTCGCTTGTGTCAATATGTAGTTCGGTAAAAGACACTGGTTCTATTTTTATATGTGCATCAAAAAGATATTTATTTTCTTTATAAACGTTTACTATTTCGTCATTTTCAAAGCCTTCTTTTAAGGCTTCTTTTTCACCTATGTGAACATGTCTTTGTGCTAGAATTGCCCCTCTTTTTAATTTTATTTCGGCTTCATCATTAAAAATAATTATTGGAGAAGAATCTTTTAAGTCTCCACTTTTTCTAGTTGGTGGATTTATGCCAAGATAATCCGCATCATCTTTTGATAGCTCTACTTGATTATAATTTCTGATAGGGCCAACTATTCTTACATGCTCTATAATATTATTATCCCATTTTAAATTAAGTGTTCTTTCGCTAGCATATTGCCCTGGTTGTTTAAGATTATTTCTTATGGGCAACTTATCACTGCCAAATAAAATTAATGCAACTTCCCTCGATATATGAGCATGTCTTTTACTTACTCCTACTGGTACTATCATTTTATCACCTTGAAAACATTATATCATAAAAGAAATCTCTTCAAATTTTAATTTACTTTTGTTTACACTATAAAAATTTTTTTAATTTGACAATGGCATTTTTTTGAAATTTCTTAAAGTTACATGCTAGATTGCAAACTTCTTTGCTAGTACTTTTTTTAGTGTTTTCTATTTTCTTAGATATTTCGAGTTCCCCCATAGTAAGCCCCTCAATTAACATATCGGCAATATTAGCATCACTATTATCAGATTTAGTTTTCATTTTAATTCCCATGCTAGCGCTAATTCTTGCAAACATGTTTGGTTCCTCTCTGTCATCGTCAACTAACATATTCTTTGCTTTTATCTCAAAGTCCTCGTAGTCTTTTAAAATGTCTTCTACTGCATCTATAATTTTATTTTCTTTGCCATCAAGTTCTTTAAGTAGGGTGTCGCAACTTTCTTTACCCATTTTTGCATTTTCGTATACATAATTTAATAATTCATTTGTTTCCATAATACCTCTTTCTAGGTTTAGTTTGGTATTATTTCTAATTATTATGTAAATTGTCAATTATTTTTTTCTTTGTTGCAATATTTATTGGAACAATTGATGCGATTTTAGTGATAATAATACTTATTAATATTATTGATATTATTATATTATTATTTATTTTAACAAGACTAGTTATACCTATTTTTGAGCTTACTAGTTCATTTATGTTAAGACCTATTAAAAATACTATTATAATTGATATAGCACTGCTTGTAAGACTAAGAATATAATTTTGGTTTAGAAATATTTTTTTAATCTGTTTTCTGTTTATTCCTAGTGTTTTGTATATACCAATATCTTTATTTTTTTCTAGGACATTTATGTATGTAATGGTAATAATTAAGATAACTGATACAATTAAAGATATAATACTAAATATAGTTAGAGTTATAGTTATTGTGTTAATTAAAGTTCGTGTAACATTAAGAGCAGATGATGCATCGTCAATTATATTATAATTTTTAAGTTCATTTTTTATGTGTTCTTTTGCCTTATAATTTTGTGGATAAATGTGAATTTCTGTTATTTCACCAGAAAAAAGATTATTACTATAAAGAATACCACTTAGGGCAGAAAAATAACCATTATTACTATTAACTATACCAACTATTTTTAAAGTTTTGTTTTCTACATTGATAGTTTTGTCTAGTATCTCATCATAAGTCATTTTTTCTAATTTTAAATAATCTTTTAAGGATTCACTTATTGAATTTTCACTATTTAACAAAATAAGTATTTCGTTTTTACTTTGAGGCATTTTGCCCTTGATAAGAGAAAAATATTCTTCACTTGGTGAGATATATGAGTTTTCTAAAAATTTTTGATTGCTTATTTCGTGATAATAACTTATATAAGTGTTATTAAAAGTTTTGACTTTATTTAGAAGATTATCATCTATTTTGTTTTTGATAAGATTATAATCTGATGTAACTCCTATTTCAGTTTTACTATTTTTATTATTTAAACTCATATTAAGAGTTACTTTTTCTTTTGGAATAATTATTGGATATGAATATAATGCTTCTTTTTCTAGTGATTTTATTTCTTCATTTAACCCATTATTTATTCCTAGAACTATTGTTAAACTAGTTAGGCCTATAGTAGTAGCTAATATAGTAAGAATACTTCTTATTTTTTGTTCTTTTAGGTAACCCATGGATATTTTGAAAATGTCCTTAAAACTTAACTTTCTTTTATTTTTAAAAATTTCTTTATAAGTATTGCATTCTTTAGTAGGTTTTCTTTTGTTTATGGTTCCATCCTTTAAATAAATAATTTCGTCAGCATAAGCATGTGCCAATTCTTCATTATGAGTAATCATTAAAACTAATTTTTCTTTGGATAACTCTTTTAATATTTGCATAATTTTAATACTGTTAGCCGTGTCTATAGCACCTGTTGGTTCATCTGCCAGATAAACTAATGAATCGGATAAAATACTTCTAGCTATTGCAGTTCTTTGTTTTTCACCACCACTTATTTTATTTGTTTTAATATTTTTAATTTTGGATAGACCAAGTTTATTAATTATCCACTCATTATTTTTGGTAATTAAATTTAAATTGTCTTTTACGCTAAGAGCATCAATAAGGTTATAGTTTTGATATATGAAACTTACATAGTTAGTGTGATACATTTCACTTTTTATATCTTTTATGTTTTTATTATAAAAATATACTTCACCTTTGTCTGGAACTTCAATTTTACCAATTATATTTAAAAGTGTACTTTTCCCGGAACCAGATGCACCTAGAATACAAATTAATCCTTTATCAGGTAAAGTTAGATTAATATTTTTTAATACCTTGGTATTATTATATGATTTATTTATATTTTTTAATGTAATCATTTTTACCTCCTCTATTAGTTATTGTTGTAAGAAGAGGCTTTATTTCCTTTTTTATTTTAAATTTTTTAGATAATTAATAATTAATGTTGTTACTATATCCATTTTTTTATCAATCCAGTTTACTTTTGGATTTGTTAAATTTTTCATATAAATATTTGAATTAAAGATTTGGGTTAATCTTATTATGATATTATCTAGATGGTTTTCTCTCATTTGCTTGTTATCAAATATTATTATTTTAAAATTAAATAATAATTTGTTTTTATCAAGTTTGTTACATTTAATTAAGTAATATAAGTCAAAAATGTCTTTATACCTAGTAGAGTTAATACCTAATTTTAGTAAAGATTTTAATTTTTCAGTAAATATTTGCTCACTAGAGTTTATAAGTAATGTTACTTCTTCATTAATTATTGATAGATTAAAATAATATTGTTCTTGTTTAATTTGAAATAATTTGTGAACGCCAATATCAAGTTTTGTTTCTATATAATAGTTGTATTTATCTATTATTTTCACGTATACCCGTTTTCCGTTATAATCTTCATGCTTTAGAGCAATTATTTTCTCAATTTGTATTTGCACATTATCATTCATTTTGTTTAGTGTTTCAATAAAATTATAAATGGAATTATTATCTAAAGAATATTTGATAAAGTCCAAATCAATGTCTCTAGTTGCACGTCGCATAAAATGCGATATGTTATGCATTACTACTCCGCCTTTGATTGTTATGTTATCTTTATATTTACTTTCAGATAGTTTTAATAAAATAATATCTTGTGCAACCTTTGCTTGGGCACTATTTAATTCATAACCTTGCTTATAGTATATTTCTACGAATTTTTCTAAATTCACTAATATACTTCTCTAAGTATAATATTACCTAAAGTATTTTCGTTTTTGTATAGGGCAATATACTGCTCTATTTTGTAAGAATCCAAAGTATCAACAATTTTTCTATAATTATTGATAATTTCTTTGTAATAATCAAATGGTATCTGGTTTCTTTTTCTAATTAGTTCAACTAACAGTCTTTCTTTATTATAAATATTTATAGTATTACCATTTACTTTAATTTTCTCTTTTCCAACGTTTAATTTTTCTTTAGGCACCCATACTTGTATTATATTTTCTCTTTTAATAGTATTTGAATTTCTGTTTGTAGCAAGATATACTTTGTCTGGAATAATATCCGTTAAGTTGTAAAAATAGAATGCTGTATCCATTGTGATTATGCTATTTTCATATTTTTTTGAAAATAATATCATTGGGTCTACTATTTCTTTGTCTGAATATATTCCATGATCAATTTTAAATATTTTTTTATTTTTTATAGCTTTTTCTAATTCAATGTTTGTTTTATATTTTTTTAATATTTCATCAGTTCTATATAGCATTATTTCACCTCTTTTATTTTACCGGACAATTATATTAATTATGTCCGGTGTTTCTCATTAAGAATATAACATAACTTATAGCGTGTGTAAACATTTAATTATTTCAAATAATTATCTCACCTCCTCTATTAGTTATTGTTGTAAGAAGAGGCTTTATTTCCTTTTTTATTTTAAATTTTTTTCAAGAAAAGAAAAAAAGCCTAGTTAGGCTTTAAAAATATGTTTACCAATTAAATAATTAATTAATGCAGTTGATGTGCAAGATATTGTTTTTGCAATTAAGTTCGGCATTCTTATAAAATGAATGCAAAAGTATAGAATTGAACTATCAAAAAATATTCCTGCTATTCTAGATAAAATAAAGATATTAAATTGTTTAATAGCTTTTCTTCTGGTTAAGAATGTTCTTTTAAAAACATATTTACTATTTACATAATAAGAAAAAAGAACAGAAATAATAAAAGCTAATGTATTAGAAACAAATAGAGGTAACTTTGCATAGTTATATAAAATTGTAAATAATACAATTTCAATTAAACCAGCAAAAGTTCCAAAAAAGCAATATATAACAAATTGCTTTTTTATTAGACTTTTCATCTAAAGAATATAAATTTTACTAGAACTGCAATTATTAAACAAACTCCTAAAATAGAAAGAATTATTTTTCCTTTATCATCTAATTTTTTGATTCTCATTCTATAAATAAATGATAATCCTACAAGAATAAAGAATACTGTAGCAATAATATCAAAGTAAGCAAACTTGAAATAGAAACATACTAAATATACAATAGGATATATTATAGATATTGTTGTTATTGGTGCCCCTATAAAGTAACCTTTTTCACTTTTGTCACAAATATCTAATGTGTTAAAATATGCTAGTCTTATCATTCCACAAATAGAATAAAATATTAATGCTACCCAAGCATAGTAACAATTTTTTGGAAGTGCACTAATTGTTAAAACAAGTGGAAATACACCAAAAGCAATTAAATCGGATAATGAATCTAGTTGTACTCCATATGTGCTTTGTTCTTCAGTAGATTTATGTCTTCTTGCTAATTTTCCATCAAAACCATCACAGATTCCTGATAGAATAAGTAAGAATATTGGTATTAATCTATTACCATTAATTGCAAATACGCATCCTAATAATGCCATGCAAGTTCCTGTCATTGTTAATAGGTCACAGTCTCTATAAAAACCTATAAATTTCTTTTTCATTTTTTCTCCTTCTTAAATACAATAAGTTTACTTATTATATAATTTGATATTACTATTATAATTTGGACTAGTATTTTTGTAATTAAATCATCTATTTTCAAATATTCTACGCCAAGTACCATAAGCCCAGAATCTAATAATAAAGTTAATACTCTAGAACCAGTGAATTTTAAAAATTCGTTTATCTTATTTTTATTTTTACTATGGAAAACAAACCATCTGTTTGTAAAGTAAGCAAATACAACTGACAATCCCCAAGATAAAATATTGGATATTAAATAATCTATTTTTAAGATTTTAGAAAATATTGCATATGAACCTACTGACACAACTGTTGTTAATCCGCCAACAATTAGATAATTCCAAAGTTCTTCGTTTTTATGATAGATTCCCCAACCCCAGTTCCAAAATCTTTTGATTAAATTTGGCTTATAAGTTTCATAATCATTTATCTTGTCTTTTTTTACAAAATAACTTTTTTTAGCTGTGTCAAGTAATGGTTTATCGTGCATGCTATCACTATACATTTCTAATATCTCTGCATTAGGATATTTTTCATAAAAGACTTTTACTTTTGCTTCACCTCTATTATTAGGCTTATTAAACTTACCTGTCTTTTTATTTACATCTGAAGCAATTAAATCTCTTACCCCTAATTCTTTGCAAATTGGTTTAAGTAAAAACTCTGGTGAAGCCGATATTATAATATCATTGTCATGCTTTTTTTCTAAATAGAAGTTTTTGATTTTAGATTTATGTGTCTGCCAAAATTCATCTACTAAAGAATCTATATTTTTAAATTTCTTTAAGAATGAAAAAATGTATTCTTTTAGTTCTGTATCAGTTATGTTCTTTGATTTATATGCTATAAATTTAATAAACATCTTTGGTAACATTTTATATATGGATTTATCTTTTTTTAAACAAAATTTGAAGAAATCTACTGATGAGTCACCATCATAAATAGTTCCATCAAAATCGTATAAATAATATTTCATTTTACATCACATGTAAATTATATCAAAAAAATGTGCTTTAATAAACACATTTTTATAGGGCATCAATTATTTTGCATAATTGATAATTAAAGTTATCATTATTTGATTTGAGTTTTATTTTTTTTAAAGTTTTTACTTCCTCTAATAATTTTGCTAAATCATTAATCTCTCCAGTAAGTATTGAACCCGTATTTTTTAAATTGTTTATAATTTGTTCTTGATGGTTATTTTTAGCTTCACCATATTCAGCTTTTCTTGGAAAAGCTATCACTTTTTTCCCCATTTTTATGCAATCAATAATTGTGCCAACTCCTCCGTGAGTAATTACGACCTCTGCTTTTTTTAAATACTCATTAAACTCTTTTTTATCCAAGTTTTTAATTATAGTAAACTTTTTAGGCTGATAGTCTTCGTTCCCACACTGAACTATAATATTCTTTACGATATTATTTTCAATTAAGTCATCTATTTGTTTTAAGAGTCTAGTAAAAGGATAATCACTTGTACCAAGCGTTACAAATATCATTAGTATACACCTCCCAAATAAATAGCATCAGGATATAGTTTTAACATACTTTCCCACTGAACTACAAATACATCAGCAATCGGATGAACAAGTCTTCCTGTCATAGTTTTACTTTCAAGGTTTGCAAATGTTTCTATATAAATAATTTTTTTGCCAGATAATTTAGCAATATAACACATTGCAACTGCTGTATGCGCGCCCGTAGTAATGATAACATCTGGATTAATTTTTATAAAATAATATAAAGAATATAGAATATTAATTGGAGCTAATATAACGTAACTTGGTTTTTTGGGTTTTGTATTTAATAAAAAATTTATTCTAGTCCCGTAGTTTGCTTTACATTCATCACTTAAAAAGTTTTTTTCTGTAACAATAAATGAATTATATTGGTTCATTGTTTTTGTTAGTTGTAATAATTCACTAAAATGTCCACCTTCGCTTGAAATAAACATTACTTTTTTTGAATTAAAAAGTTTTATAGCATTTTCAATAAATTTATACCATTTATGTTTTACTGTTTCTGTATAATACTCTTTAGCGTGATTTCTTATATCATCTGAATCAAATTTAATTTTGCCATTTGTATAGTCAATGATTGCATCACTCATTTTATTTAGATCACGATTATCAATTATTACTCCATATTTATTATCTATTATTTCTTTTGCACCCAATGCACATGAAAATGCAATAGAAGGAATGCCATAACTTGCTGCTTCAATTAAAACTAAACCAAATGATTCTTCGTATGATGTATTGATTAGAAGAGATGCCTTTTGATAGTATTTTTTCATTTGTTCTTGGGTTAAATAACCAGTTATTATTATGTCCTTTTCTAGTTTAAGACTTTTTATTTTAGTTTCAATTTTATTTCTTTGTGAACCATCACCAATAATAGTTAATTTTAAATTCTTATTTTTTTTAATTACTTTGGACATAATATCTATTAGATCTTCGAATCCTTTTTCTGGTTCTAATCTGCCAACTGCAATAATATTATTTTTTTCTAGTTTACTTATTTTTTCTGGAAAGTAATTTATGGTTAGAGGAATGTAATCAATAGTAGTATTAGTTTTTAATTTCTTTTTATAATCTATTGTTAAATATTTGCTTGCTGGTAATAAATAGTCTATATTTTTTAATGACTTATCTAGTTTACGAAAATATTTTTTACTTTCATGATGATAAACATGTTCTTCAGCAATTGTTATAGCTTCTGGATTTTTGTACTTGTTTAATAATTTAGTAAAATATAGTCTCGTTGAAATAATTATTTTGGAATCAGAGTTATAAATATATTCCGCCATAAGTTGTTTTTTTAAATATAGGATTTTAATTGCTTTTATTCCTTCTTTGAACGTGTTTATAATATCTTTTTCTTTTAAATATTTTTTAAATTCTTCTTTATTAGGTTTTACTTCGCTTAAATATATTACTTTAACATTTTTATTTAGTTTAAATGGTATAGTATTGTTCATTTTATACAATGTGATAATCTCAACAATATATTTTTCACTCAACATGTTTGCTTGGTCACAAATTGCTTTTTCTATACCACCGACATTTAGATGTAATGAAAGAATACTGATTTTTTCTTTTAACTCACATCTTCCGGTTAAGTTTAGTTCTTCTGTAATAAGTAATAAATATAAAACTAAATAAATTGATACTGCTGGGGCGAATAGCACGTGCCCACTAAATGTTGATATACCTGCAAGAAGCAATAATATTGTAATTAGATAGTAACAATTTAATGTTAATTTTTTATAATTTATAATTAATAAGTAACCAATAAAAATAATTGGATATAGCGAAATAATTAAACCCATTATTCCAAAATGGAAGTATAAATCGCATATATCGATTTCGATTAATCTAGCAATGTTCGTATTGTTAACTTTTTCAGTATTTGAAAAGCCAATACCAAACCAGATATTCGAATCATCATTAATATCATTATAGACGCTTAAAGTATTTGCTAGGAGCATATCACGTCCACTAATAAGAGGTTTAACAATTTTGCTTAGCTGATTCCTATTATAAAATAACATTAATTTATTTTTTATTTCTTCTACTTCTGCTTTGCTATTTTCGTCTATAATTATTTCTTTTTGTTCATCTTTATAGTAGTGATTTTTCATGTATTTATAATTATATACTGCGTATGAGTTTAGGCTAAGTACAAGAGTAAATATAAATACTGCTAGGCATTTAATGACAGTATATGTCATTTTAAATTTATTTTTAATTATACTAAATACTAATGTTATTAGTGTTATAATTAAGCAACCAAATGTTGCAACTTTAGTGCCAATTAATAAAATACTTAAAATTATTGGGAATAAAATTAAAAAATTAAATTTTTTATTATTTAAATATAAATATGCTATGGGAAATAGCATTACCAATATATTTGCTACTTCATTTCCAGCATAAAAAAGTCCTATATACCCCTTTAATGATTTCGGATATGTGGTGTAAGCTTCGTTAAAAATTAATGGTGTTAGTAATAAAAATACATAAATAATAAGTGTTTTCTTAATTATATTTAAAATTGATTCTTTGCTATAGTTATTGTCATCATAAATACATAATAACCCCATAAATGAGATTGGAAAATAAATTAATTTGAATATAAATGTAAGTTCTTTAATAATATGCGTCCAATTTAGAAGATCCGGTTTAAAAAGAAAATAACCTATCATGTATATAAATATTAAAAGTAATAAACCAAGTGATGCTTTTTTATATTTTGATTTTGTTTTAAAAATATACAATACCATAAAGAGAAGAAAAATGCTTTTTATTATGATACCCGGGGTTACGCTTAAGCTTGTATTTCTTGTTAACAAAGCTGTTATCATGTCTAAAAATGGCAATAGCAAAAAATATGTTCCTAATTTTCTTGAATGTTTCATCATACTCTACTCCTTGCACTTATTATACAAAAAAAAAGGAATAAAATCTATTATTCCATATTATTAATCTTATTTTGTATATTTATGGGCAAAGATATCACAGTAAAGTATTAATAATAATTTGTTTGTTTTTATTATTCTTGATATCTTATTAAGTTTAAATACGTAATCGCATTTTCTCCAGTTTTTATCTAGATTATTTAACATTTTAAATGCTTCATTTATAAATTTCTTTCTTTGACTATGTTCTTTAATGTATCTTTGCTGTGCACAATAATCTAAAAGTATCATTGTAATCAAGTTTGTTAAAGATTTTTTGTATTTATCATTGTCTAATTCTTTTATAATAATTTCACAAATTTTAAATATATCAAATATTCTTCCATCGCGAGTTGTTGTTTCACTATTTTCATGAATAACGTAATATGTCAAAAAATCATTTACTTTACCAATTTTATTCGCGCTTTTTATGGCTTTAACAACAAATGGGGCATCTTCATATTTAAGACTTTCTTCAAAGTAAATATTATTATTTTTTAATAATTCTAGTGAATATAATTTATTGCATGGCCCAAGATTAATATTATTGATCAGGCTTGGATTATCTTTTAATGAAGTATCTTTAAAATCTTTAAATTTTATTCCATAAAGATTTCCTCTATCTTCAAAGAAATTACAGATTACTAAATCGCATTTATCAGCATGGGCTTTCTTGTACATATATTCACAAAAATGTTCATTTAAATAGTCATCAGAATCTACAAAAGCAATATATTCTCCAGTTGCTTCTTTAATTCCTCTATTTCTTGTTTTACCAATGCCTTCATTCTTCTTCGAAATATATTTAATTCTTTTATCCTTATATTCTTTAATTACTTTTTCTGATTCATCCGTAGAACCATCATTTATTAAAATAATCTCAATGTCTTTTAATGTTTGATTTACTAGGGAATCTATACATTTATTTAAATATTTACTTGAATTATAAATTGGTACTACTAAACTTACTTTTGCCATTATTACCTCACTAAATAATTATAAAATAGATAAGAATTTGCTTTAATTATTAAACTTCTTACTTTTGATTTTAAACCATTTTCTATTGGATGTTTAAAACAATCCTTCTTTTTTAATATTTTATTATATTTTTTGTAATCACTATATTTTAAAGTTGTAGAATAATAAATTAATGAGTTATCTAAAAACCTTAAAACTGATTCAATATTATCGATGTTTTTGATTTGCTCTTTTTCATAATCAGATTGTTTCAACATATCGTCCATTTTTTTAATTTTTTTTGTGTAATCAGTATTGTTCATTAAACTATTATCCCTTTGCACATAGTTATACCCTATATAAGAAATTGATTTTACACTTTTTGCTTTTGCAATTACAAGTGGTGTTAATCCATAATCTTCAGCAATACAGTTTTCCATATATTTAAAATTGTTTTTTTTAAAATAAGCTCTTTTATAAACATAAGCCCAAGCATTTTCAATATAGTGATATCTAACTATTTTATTAAAGGCATCTATTCCATTGGTTGAATCAAATCCAATTTCATGGCGTTCTATTTTTTTGTCATTGATAATATCTCTTACCTGAAATCTTAAAATATCTGGTTTATCATTTAAAGCTTTATTAATAGTTTCTAAAAAGTTATTTTCTAAATAATCATCAGAATCCAGTAGAACTATGTAATCTCCTATTGCTTTTTGAATGCCTATATTTCTTGCCTTCGCAAGTCCAGTACGCTCTTCATATAATTTAGTCCAATTATATTTATTTATATATTTATCTGCAATCTTTTCACTATTATCATCACATTTATCTATAACAATAATTACTTCAAAATTATTATAAGTCTGGCTGGCAACTGAATCCAGACATTTTCTTAAATAATTTTCAACATTGTATATTGGGATAATAATTGTAAATTTATAGGTTCTCATTTTTGAAGTTCCATAATTTATCATTTATTAGCATCTCTATTCTAAACATTAACCTAGTATATATTGGCTTAATTATTTTTTTTGCGCCACGTTTGATCGGGTTCATGCTTTTAATTTCAAATAGTTCGCATAAATGCATTTGATTATAAAATTTTATTTTCTTATTTTGCTTTAATACTTTTTTAATTATTTTTTTTCTATGTCCCATTATTTCTTTTTTATTATAAAGATATGTATAACTGTTTATTCTTCCATTTAGATATATAACTTCATTTAATGGTATATCTATATCCAAATTTTGTTTTAATTGTTTTTGGATAATTTTTATGTCAGAATCAAAAACTGCTTTTTTTGCAACGACAGTTTCATTTTCACTACTTGAACGATATTTTAATAATATTTCTTTTAGGTTTGATAATTTTGCTACTTTTACAGCTCTTGACCATAATTCGGCATCTTCTGTTTTATAATTGCTATCATAATATAGATTATTTTTTTCAATTGTTGATTTTCTCATCATAATTGTTGGATGATACATTTGGTTATTTATTAAACTAAATGCTTTAATAACTTCTGGGTCGGTTTGAGGATAGACTTCATAGTTTTCGTTCATAAAAACTTTTACTGATGTACCTAGAATATCGATATCTTTATTTTTTTCTAAAAAGTTAACTTGTTTTTCAAACCTTAATGGTAGTGAAATGTCATCATCATCCATTCTAGCAATATACTTTCCTTTTGCAGACTTTATGCCAACATTTAATGATTCAGCAAAACCAAGTCTTTCTTTATTATTGATAATTCTAATTCTTTTATCTTTAAATTTTTTAAAAATATAATTGTTTATATTTTCTTGTTCTTCTGAGTACTCAACGACAATTAATAATTCAAAATTTGCAAAAGTTTGATTTAAAATGCTTTCTATGGCTTCATCTAAGAAGGACACTCTTTTAAATATTGACATTATAACAGAGACTAGAGGTTTTTCATCTTTTCTGTTTTCAAAATAATATTCTTTTTTTAATTTTGCCCACTCTAAAAGATTACTTTGCCATTCAGGAAATTTCTCATAAAGATAATTTGCATTCCAGAATTTATCAAATCCGTACGCGTGAATAATAGATGCTTTTTTATAATTTTTTCTTGCTGGATGACAGCAGAATTTATTGATGTCTATTGGTTCAACGTTAATGTTATATTCTTGTACCAGAAGATTTAATATTCCTTGATCTAAATATCTAACTTTCTTATTTAATTCGGATAGTTTTTTATAGCACCAGTCTGTCATTTCTTCGTACCTGCTTAGTTTATCTCCAAAAACCATAATTCCTGAATTTAATAGTGGCAAAAACATATTATAGTTTGGTATTATTTCATTAAAGTTTGCTTCGGTTAAAAAATCTATATCCGTGTAAGTCATTGCTAATCCAGATTTTTCCCCTAATTTAAGAAGTTCAGAAAAATCATCTTGAATTAAAATATCCACGTCATGCCATATAACCTTTCTATATTTTTTTAATAAATCAAAGCATTCAAACCTTGCAAGACACATATTTGAATATAATTTTAAATTTTCTTCTGATAATAATTTTTCATTTACTCTACTTTTAAATTTGAAAAATGTACAAGGCATAATTTTATTTAATGTTTCTTTTATTTCTTCATTTAGGCCGTCATGATATACGATAATATCGTACTCATTTTTATAATTAAAATGTTTTTTTATTCCAATTAATACATTTGCTAAGGCAAAATCATAGTCACTTGTGATCCCAAAAACGATTGCTAATTCCTTTTTATTTTTCATAAATATCATCCTCCACTTATTTTTTTCTTTGTTTTTTTATTAAAAATTATAGCCACAATCATAGTACATATTAAAACATACATGAACATTCTTAAATTATTTTGTCTAAACCAAATAACAATTTTGCTTGCACCATATATTTTACTGTATTTAATCTTATCATACAAGAGAAATGCGTAAATAAAAATATAATGATAAAAAAATAAAGATTTAGATAAATTTCTTAATGCAGTAGTATTGATTTCTGTTTTTATACTTATTTTTATTAATGTTTCAAATAACAATAAGGAAACTATTGGAGTAAATATAAAATAATCATATTCATAAAATATCAGACTATTATCATAATACAAGTGTGTTTCTATAAGTAAAAAGATTTGATTTAAAAATAGAAAAAACAGTAATTTATGAAGCGGTAATTTATCAATTTTATTATTATAATATAAGAAATACCCCATAAAGGGGAAAATAATTGTAAATGGGAAATATCTGTTTGATTTAAAGCATTTATTTAAAAAATTTACAATTATTCCGTATTTTGTTCCTATAAATAAATATTTATAAGTAAAAATTAATAAACCTATTATGTATCCAATAATGCTCAGTATGTAAAATATTTTTAATTTTTTCTTGTCATTTACAAACCATACTACTAGCGAAAAAATCAGTAATACTCCTAGATACCACATAATATTGGTTGATCTAAAAGTAAAAACGTTTACTATGTCTGTAACAAAATTTTTTAGACTAAATTCCCATGTTACGAAAGCATTATATAGCACCGTATAAAATAAGCACCAAAATAAATATTGTTTAATTATTTTGGTTAAATTTTTGCCGTCCGGAACTTTTTGATTCATACTTTTAGCTATAAAGTATCCATTACATATGAAAAAGAAAGGAACTGCTATTCTAAAAATATTTGTTTTGATATAATACCCTATTTTGTATTCACTCAGAAACTGAGTATGAATTCCTATAATACATATTGAAAAAAAGAATTTGGCTATATCCACTAATTGATAACTTTTTTTCATGATGCACTAATGTTTGTCGTTAATATTTTCTCCTGTAATTTCGTTTTTTGTTAAATAATTATAGAAAATTTTCATCATCATATGATCAAAAGTCATATGTAGATCTTCATCTATTTGCATATCTAATTCGTCAACATGCATTTTGTAGTCTGCTAATTCTTTTAATTTTCCACCTGTGTAACCAGTAATTCCAACTACTTTTGCTCCACATTCTTTTGCATATTCTGCT
Source organism: uncultured Mycoplasmatota bacterium (assembly GCA_900547775.1). Taxonomy (GTDB): domain Bacteria; phylum Bacillota_I; class Bacilli_A; order RF39; family UBA660; genus CAG-533. The sequence goes on from URHW01000001.1 coordinate 253,525, forward strand.
GCATTAACAACGTTTTTAGAATTTCCTGAACCACTAATTCCTATAAACAAGTCATTTGGAGTAATCTTATTTTTTAATTGGAATCTAAATACTTCTTCATAACCAATATCATTTGCTACTGCCATGATAGTTGCTACGTTGTCATTTAGACAATAAAAGTTAAATTTATTGTCTACGTATTCACTAATTCCTTTATTAAAATCATTTTGAAAATGACTTGCAGTGCTTGCTGAACCACCATTTCCACAAATATAGATTGTTCCTTTTCTATTATAGGCATCTAGTATTGCGTTCATTGATTCATTTATTTCATCTAGGTTAAGTCTGTTTATTACGCTTATTTCTCTTTCATAATATTCTTTAATTGCTTTTTTAAAATCCATTTTCTTTTCCTTCTTTCTATTAAAGCTTCTTTGAAACTTTTTTATAAATAATTTTGTTTATAGCATCGTTTAAGTCTTCTGCTATTAGAGTTGGAGATACATCATATTTTCCGTCTTCACCCTTTTGACCGGTTTTTAATAATACACTTTGCATTCCCGCATTTTCTGCCATTTTAATATCTAGTGTAGAATCACCAATCATTATAGAACTTGATAAGTCAATGTTATGCTCTCTTGCTGCTTTTTCTAACATTCCTGTTTTAGGCTTTCTACAATCACATTCTATTTTTAATTCTGGAATTTCTCCTTCAAATCCTTTATCTGGGTGATGTGGACAATAGTAAATGTCATCTATATATGCTCCATCTAAGCCTAGAAGTGTTTCCATCTTTTTATGAATTTCTTCTAGTTCCTCTTCAGTTACTTCGCCTCTAGCAATTACTGGTTGATTTGTTACCACGATTGCAAGATAACCGCTGTTATTAATTTTTTTAATAGCTTCTGAAACTCCAGGTATTAGTCTGAAGTCTTCTTCTTTTCTTAGGAAGCCAACATATTCATTTATTGTTCCATCTCTATCTAAGAATATTGCTTTTTGTTTATTTGCTAAATTTTTAGCATCACATATTCCACTATTATAATCTTCTTGTACTCTTCGATATCTTTCTGGAGTACCCATATCTTTGGCATATTCGCTTGATTTATATGATACTACTTTTCCTTCATTAATTAGTGGAACTATAATATCTTTTTCATAATTGTATTTTCTTAACTCTGTTAAATATTTAAAAACGCTTGGTGAAAATATCATTACTCCTGCATTTACTAAATTCTTATAATTGTATGTTGTTCTATCATTTGATTTATAATCGAAAGCTTTTACTACTCCGCCTTCTTCAACAACTAGGTCACTATCAAATGGATGCCCATTTGGATGAGTTAAAAGTGTTACATCTGCATTATTTGCTATATGATATTGTTCCATTTTTTCAAAATCAATATCAATGAAAACATCGGCTAATAAGAATACAAAGTTTTCTTTTAGTTTATCTTTTAGAAAATATAGTGAACCAGCTGTCCCAAGTGGCTTTTGTGGATCTTCTTCAACATAGGATATGTTTAATCCAAATTGTTTACCATCTCCAAAATAGTCTTTGATAACATTTCCTAGATGGCCAATGATAACTGTAATATCAGTGATTCCATTTTTCTTTAAATTCATCATTTGATGATATAAAATTGGATATCCTGATATTTCTAGCATTGGCTTAGGAATTACATCTCCAGTTATTTCGGAAATTCTTGTTCCTTTTCCTCCCGCCTGAATAACTGCTTTCATGTTAGTAATGTTCCTTTATAAATTTTGCTGTTTCTCTTACTGATTCATCAGAAGTATGGTGTGCTTGCCATCCGGCATTATGAATTTTTGTTAAATCATATTGGAATTTTGGAACGTCACCTTTCCATCCAACATTACCGCCTGTATACTTATACTCAACATTTTCATATCCTAATTCTTCACAAACAATATTTGCTATTGTAGTAACACTTGTTGCGGTTTCTACACCTGCATTATAAATTTCTACACCTTTTTTCATTTCAATATCTAGAGTGAATTTAACGATGGCATCAACTAAATCTAATACATATAAATATGGTTTAGTTTGAGTTCCATCACCTAAGATTTCTAATTCATTTGGATTTTTTTGTAATTTTTTTACAAAATCGAAGATAACGCCATGAGTTAGATTTGGCCCAATAACATTTGGAAATCTGAAAATTACTGTATTAAAATCATTCATAAAGCTATAAGAAGAAATAAATCCTTCTGATGCATATTTAGCTCCACCATAGTATGAGATTGGATGTAAATCACCTGTTACTTCTGTTAATAATTCTTTTTTATCTCCATAGATTGCAGAAGTTGATGAGAAAAATAAATTTTTGATGTTTTCTCTTCTCATATATTCTAACACTGTATAAGTTGTCATAAATGTGTCATTATAATCAACACTTGGATTTTTTCCACCTTTTTGGATATCTGAGTTTGCTGCTAAATGATATACAATATCAATGCTTTCATTTTTAAGTTGTTCACAAAACTTTTCTGTTTCTTCAATATTAATGTTATAAAATTTATAGTTTTTATTGTCTTTGAAACAGTCTACATTTTCTTGTTTACCTAATGTAAAGTTATCAACTACTACAACTTCAAGTCCTCTTTCTAATAAATTTCTTACTAAGTGAGTTCCGATAAATCCGGCTCCACCTGTTACTAATGCTTTCATTTTTTACCTCCTAATTTACAAATATTACGGTTGTACCTTGATGGTCAAATTTAAATTCCATTTCTGGCAAATCGCTCATTTCTTTTCTAAATTTTTCTTGCTTTTCTTCTGGTACATAGAATAGGAAGAATCCGCTTCCACCAGCTCCTAAAAGTTTACCGCCGGTTGCTCCAGCTTTGATGCCTCTTTCGTACCATTCGTCGAATTGAGGATTACTAATTCCAGATGCTAGAGTTCTTTTAATTTTCCAGTTTTCATCTAGGATTTTACCTACTGCATCAATGTTATTGTGTTCTAATTCATATTTTAAGTCGTAGGTCATTTCCATAATTCTTTTTTGGCCTTCTTCTTTATCTTTAGCACTAACTATATTTTTAGATTGTTCTTCTAAAATTGCAGATGCTTTATGTTCACCTCCTACATATAGCATTATCAAATTTTTTTCTAATTGCTTAAATGCTTCGTGATCCATTAAGACAGGTTCAACATCTACTGAACCATCTTTATTAAATTTATAGAAATTTAATCCACCAAATGCTGCTGCATATTGGTCTTGTTTTCCGTTTGTAGTATGAACAATATTATTTTCCATATTACATGCTGCAGCTGCAACATCTGGTTTGGAAATATATTCTCTTTTATAACATTTTAAGTTCTTAATTAGACCTACTGTAAATGAACTAGATGATCCTAATCCTGTTCCTGATGGTACATCGGCTATTGAAGTTATTTCTAATCCCTCTAATCCTTCCTGTTTTAAACATTCTCTAAATATGTTGTGCTCTATATCATTGATATTTTGAACTGTTTCTGTTTTAGAGTATTTTAATACGGTTGTTTTTTTATCGAAAGATGGATGACTAGTTATGTACATGTATTTATTTATTGTTGTACTTAGTACACATCCTCCATGTTTTTCATAAAATGACTTTATGTCACTTCCGCCACCACATAGACTTACTCTAAATGGAGTTCTTGTTATAATCATTGTAACACCTTCCTTTAATTTATAATTTAATTATAACCTATTTCATTAATTTTTTATAATATTCGTCGCAGATTTCTTTAGTGTCGCCCATTTTAACAATTTTACCGTGATCTAGCCAAATAACTTTACTGCATAATTCTTTAATACTATCTATAGAGTGTGATACATAAAGTACAGTAGTTCCGCCTTCGATCATCGACATCATCTTGTTTTTACTTTTTTCTTGAAATTTGATATCACCTACTGATAAAATCTCATCAACTATTAGTACTTCTGGATCAACAATTGTTGATATTGAGAATGCTAATTTAGCGACCATACCTGATGAAAAGTTTTTTATTGGAACGTCTAAAAAATCTTTTAGTTCTGAAAATTCAACAATGTCATCAAATTTTTGTTCTAAAAATTCTTTCGAGTATCCTAAAATTGCTCCATTTAGGTAAATGTTTTCTCTTGCTGTAAGTTCTGGGTCGAATCCTGCTCCAAGCTCAATCATAGGTGAAATTTTGCCATTTACTTCTACTGTTCCTGTTGTTGGTTTATATACGCCACTTACTACTTTAAGAAGTGTACTTTTTCCAGCTCCATTAGCACCAATAATTCCAACGACATCGCCTTTGTTTATTCTAAAATCAATATCTTTTAATGCCCAGAAATAATCCTTCTTTTTTTTCTTTCTAGGAGTAAAAAGATTTATAAATATCATTTTAAGAGAGTTATCTTTTTCGACTCCTAAGTTAAATTTCATCGATACATTTTTAAGTATAATCATAAGAGCCTCCTACATGTAATAGACAAATTTGTCTTGTTTTTTTCTGAATATAAACATACCAATAACCATTGTTATGAACCCGCTTAAAAATAATAATATAACATTTTTAATGGATGGTCCATTTCCAAATAATACTATTTCTCTTATGGTATTAATATATTGATATAATGGATTTAATTTGAAGATATTTTGAAGATAAACCGGTAAGATACTAAGGGAGTAAAAGATTGGGGTGAAGTAGTTTAAGATGGTTAGCAGGATTCCCCAAATATATATTACATCTCTTAAGAATACAGTTACTGTTGATAAGATATATCCTATACCAATAGTAAACATTAGTGCACATAAGAATACATAAGGTAAGTATAAATACCAAATATTAATTGTACATTTTGTTCCAGCTGCAGGATCTCCTGATAGTAAGATAATTAGGAAAAATGGAATTAAGGTAAATAGAAAGTTAATTCCTGCAAATAAGCATTTTGCTAGTGGAAAGATGTACTTTGGCATGTATACCTTGTTTATTAATGAAAAGTTTCCTGTTATTGATGTTAAGCAGTTGTTTGTTGCTTCACTGAAGTAGTTAAAGATTAATAAACCGCTCATTAAGTAAACTAAGTAGTTAACACCTTCCATACTGAATTTAAACATGTTAGAGAATATTAAGGCCATAACGCTCATCATTAGTAATGGATATAGAATGCTCCATAATACTCCTAGTGCACTTCTTTTATATTTTACCTTAAAGTCTCTCATTATTAATTGATTTAATAAGAACTTATATTTTTTTAGACTGTATAATATTTTCTTTATCACTTATTGATCACCGCTTTCATTATAACAATTATTTTTGAATATTACTAGGTTTACGAATTTTATTAGTGTAAATATCTGCTTGAATCTTTTTGGCTCTTTTATCATTCTATATAACCATTCTGTGTGAGTTTTCTGATAAAATGCTGGAGCTCTATTTATTTTGCCACTATAAACGTCTATTGTTCCACCTATTGGCATTATTACTTTTATATCTTTGAATTTTTGTTTGTTTTTGATTATAAAGTTTTCTTGTTTTGGAGAACCTAATGCGACAAATAGAAAGTCTGGGGTTGCTTTAAGTATTGTTTTTAGCGCATCTTCTTCATGTATATATCCATTGATATAGCCACATATGTTTATATTTTTGTATTTTTTTTCTATGTTTTTAATTGCTAGATCAAGATTTTCTTCTTTGGCTCCATATATAAATATTTTGCTTTTTGTTTTGAGAGATAGTTTGCATAGTTCATCAAACATTTCAATTCCAGCAATTCTTTCTTTTATTTGGCCGTGTTTTAGTTTAGATGCAAGTACAGTTCCAAAGCCATCTGGTATATTTAAGCTTTCTTTGTTTATTTCGTTTACCATCTTTTTATCACGATAAAAATTACAAATTATAAGTGGGTTTGCATTAAATAAGATGTTTCTTTTATTATTTTTAATGTCTTTTTCTAGTTCTTGTAAAATTTCTTTTTTTGATTTTGTTGTAACTTTAATTCCTAATATTTTTTCGCTCATAATTCCTCTTAAAAAAATAAATAGTATATTACTATACTATCTATTTAGCACTAATGCCAATTGTTCCTTTAAATGTTCCATTATCATTTTTATCATCTGTATAGTAAATATTAACTGTGTATGTGTGTACTGAATTTTTGCCTTGGGCAAATGTGCCTGGGCCCATTGTTATGTTTGTAGTTCCATTAAGTTCTTTTGCAGGTTTAATGTTTTCAATTACTGTGCCACTATCTGAGTAGTTATTGCTTACAATATTATATCTTAATGACCCGTTTTTAAAAGTGTTTTCATTAATTACTAATGTTACGTAATAAGATATGTTTTCTTTACTATTATTTGTTCCAGTTAAGGTAAATGTTTTACTTACTACTGGAGTATTTTTAGCTTTAGGGCTTGAAAACTCGATTGTATTTGAGCCACTAAAGGCGATGTCAATATCACCATTTGGTAATTTTAGATTTTCTGGTTTAGCGTTACTACTATCATTTACGCTTAAATATGAGTAGCTTCTACCAATTGCTATTACTACTAAGATTGCTACTAAAAGTACGTTAATAATTAGACGTTTATTTTTTTCCATAGTTATCACCTAATTATAATTATAGAGGAAATATTTGTTTTTGGCTAGTATTAGTTGATTATTTTTAGAATTTTTACAAATTTTATATTTTTTATTATCATGAAAAATTTAAATATTTAGAATTTAATTTTTGTAAAGTATTTCTAAAATAGTTTTGACATTTTAATTTTTGCTAGATATAATGAGGTTAGTTATATCCTAAAAGGAGGATAATGGTATAATGAGCGCCAGGCCCTTTATGGGTGACGAGGTCAGTGGAGTATCGAAATATTCGGCGGGTGCCACTGCGGTAGGAAAATCGTTAGATTATTTATAAAAAATAAAATTAAAATTATAACAACATAAGTAATCTTCCCAGCATTTTTTAGTGTGCATTAAAGGAGAGATGATTATGTGTGGTATCGTAGGATACGTTGGAAAGAAAAATGCGATTAAAGTAATTATTAGTGGTCTTGAGACTTTAGAATACAGAGGTTATGATTCTGCTGGTATTGCTTATAGAAATGTTAATAATGAGTTAAAAATTATTAAAGAAACTGGAAAGATTGTTAATTTAAAGGAAAAATTAGATTTTAATGAGGAGTCTCATTTAGGAATCGGGCATACAAGATGGGCTACTCATGGGGAACCAAACAAGGTTAATAGTCATCCACATAAAGTTGGAGATATTACGTTAGTACATAATGGAATTATTGAAAATTATGAATCTTTAAAGAAATGTGAATTACTTAGTGGTTATTCTTTTGAAAGTGAGACTGATACAGAGGTAGCATGTGCTTTAATAGATGCTTTATATAAGAAAGAGAAAGATATGCTTAAGGCACTTAAGGAAGCACAAAAGATTCTTGTTGGTAGTTATGCTTTTGGAGTACTTGTTAATGGAGATGATAGGCTTTATGCGATGAGAAAGGATTCACCTTTAATTGTTGGTATTGGTAATGATGAAAATTTTATTGCTAGTGATGTTCCAGCTATTTTAGCGTATACAAATAGATATTATTTACTTGATAATAATGATATTGCAGTTATTGATGATAAGAATATTGTTGTTTATGCTGATGATAAAGAGAAAAAGATGGAAGAACAAGTCTTTGAGTATGATATTGAAACTGCTTTAAAGGGTGGATATGACCATTTTATGCTTAAGGAGATTTATGAACAACCGGAAGTTCTTGATAAGACTATTCATGAGTATTTAAAAGATGGTGAGTTTATTGGGCTACCTGATTTAACTAAATATAATAGAATTGATATTGTTGCTTGTGGTAGTGCTTATAATGTTGGATGTATTGCTAAGTTTATTTTTGAAGATTATGCTAATGCAGAGGTTAATACTTATATTGCTAGTGAGTATAGGTATAAGAAGAATTTTTTAGATGAAAAGAGTTTACTTATTGTTATTAGTCAGTCTGGTGAGACTGCAGATACTCTTGCTTCTTTAAGATTAGTTAAGGAAAAAGGTGTTGATACGCTTGCGATAGTTAATGTTGTTGGTTCTTCTATTGCTAGAGAAGCTAAAGATGTTTTGTATATTAAGGCTGGGCCTGAGATAGCAGTTGCTACTACGAAGGCATTTACTGCTCAGTGTGCACTACTTAGTTTACTTGCATTTAAGATGGCTAGTGATAAGAAGTTATTAAGTGAGGAAGACAAGAAGAATATTATTAATAGTTTTTATAGTATTGGTGATGATGCAGATAATTTATTAAATAATGCTTCTAGTTCTAAAAAAATAGCTGAAAAGATATATACTTCTCATGATATTTATTTCTTAGGAAGAAAGGTTGATTATGCGGTTGCTTTAGAGGGCTGCTTAAAACTTAAAGAGATATCTTATATTCATAGTGAGGCTTATCAATCTGGTGAACTTAAGCATGGGTCTATTGCTTTAATTAGTAAGGATACACCGGTTATTAGTATTATTACTGATGATGATATTGCTCTTAAGACATTAAGTAATATTAAGGAGACTAAAGCAAGAGGATCATATAGTATAGTGCTTTCTTCTGTAAGTGATGAACATATGAAAGAAGCTGCAGATGAATTTATTGAAATTAGAAAAACTAGTTCGTTTGTTATGCCAATACTTCCAGTTATTTATTTACAATTAGTAGCTTATTATGTTGCTAAGTTAAATGGTTGTGATATTGATAAGCCAAGAAATTTAGCTAAGTCTGTTACTGTTGAATAGTTAATAAAATTATGCATTTAAAAACTGATATAGATTTTTTATATCAGTTTTATTTTTTGTCTCTTTTATCGTGAATAAATAAGATATCGGTTTTTAGAATTAATGTTATTAGTACTGCTAGTAATATAATATATAGAATAATTGCTTGGTGATTGTCTCCTAGAACATAAAATATTGAAATTGCTGCACATAAGGCATCAACTGCATACATGATTAGGACTGTTTTCTTTGTTGATTTGTTTAGTTTAAGTAACTGATGATGAATGTGTTCTTTGTCTGGAGCACCGATATTGCCACCTTTAAGTAGTCTTCTAAAGATTGCTAAGATTGTATCAATAATTGGTAAGAATAAGATAAGTAGTGGTACTATTAGAGAAGTTACTGTTGCAGCTTTAAAGCCTAAAAGTGATATAACAGCAATCATGAATCCTAAAAATGTACTTCCAGTGTCTCCCATAAAGATAGATGCTGGATTGAAGTTGTATACTAGAAATCCCAAAGTTGCTCCTAGCATAATTAAGCATAATGTTACATCTAAACCATTTAATCTATTTAAGAAATAAGCAATTATTGCAATAGTTAAGAAGTATATTGAACTTGTTCCTGCGGCTAGGCCATCTAAACCATCTATTAAGTTAATAGCGTTCATGATTGCCGTAATAAATAATATGGTTACTGGCTGGCTAATTACACCGAATGAGATATTTAAGCCGAAGGCACTCAGTTCTGATATGTAGATGTTTCCGTAGTATACTACAATAGATGAAGCAATAAGCTGCACGATAAATTTGTATTTAGCAGATATTGGATTTATATCATCAAAGATTCCTAGAAGAATTATGATAAAGCCACCAATAAGTATTGAGTTCATTTGAACTGTTGGTTCAGCAAATAAGATATAGCCAATTAGAAATGAACTAAATATTGCAAGTCCACCTAGTCTTGCCATAGGTTTTTTGTGTACTTTTCTTTCGTTTGGATAGTCAATTGCACCTACATGTTCTGCTATTTTTTTTACAATTGGTACTAGTAATACACTTGATATAAATGTAACAAGTAAAATTATTAGAATACTATTTCCGTTAACTGCATATTTCATTTAATCACTTCCGTTAATATTATTATACACTACTCTTTTATAAATAAAAAGAAATTTAGTAGGTAATATCTACTAAATATAATCCGTTTGATGGTGCTGTTGTGTAGCCGGTAGTATTTTTTTCTTTTTCTAACATTTCTTTGATGCTTTCTACATCTGCTTTTTCTTCGCCTATTTTAATAAGAGCACCAGTTAAATTTCTAACCATGTATCTATAGAAACTTTTACCAATGAAGGTTATAACTAGGATATCTTTCTTTTTAGTAAATTTTATTTTATATATTATACTATTATAGTTTTCTCTTTCACCACTAGTAAAGGCTTTATATGAGTGGAAACCTAGTAGAAGTTTTGATGCTTTTTTCATTTTTTTAATATTTAGTTTGTGACAGTAGTTATATAGATAATCGTTATCTAAGGCATCAAATTCACCCATGTTTATTACGTACTGATAAGTTTTTGTTACAACACTAAATCTGGCGTGAAAGTTATTGTCAACTTTTTCACAATAATTTACATGAATGTGTGGTTCAACTAGTGAGTTTATGGCATTTTTTAGTCTATCTTCTGGGATATTTACATTAAGATCAAAGTGAATCATTTGATTATAAGCGTGCACTCCCCTATCTGTTCTTCCAGCACCTTTAACTACGACAAGACTTTTATTTATTTTGGTTAGAGCTTTTTCTAAAGTTTCTTGGATGTTTAGTTTATTTTTTAGTCTTTGAAATCCATAAAATTTACTTCCATCATAACTAATACTTGCTTTATATCTCATTAAAATACACTCCTATATATTGCTTTTAATAGTTCTTTAGTTTCTAAATAATATTCAAGCTCGGCGTTTTTTTCTTTGTTTGCTTCGTCTATGAAGTTGATAATTTCATTCTTAGGAATGAAGCCAGCTTTGATTCCATTTATGATTGTACCTTGATATTTAATTATTTGATTTTTCATTACAATAATATCTTTACTAATATTGTTTAAATAAACTGGATTATTACTAATTATTATGAATTTAATTTGCATTGATGCGTTTATAAGTCTTATGAAGTTAAGAAATTTATTTTTGTATTTTTCACAGATGCAAGCATCAGTATTATATAAGATTATAACTTTGGGCTTTTTGTAAATTGTAAATAATAGTTTGGTGCACATTTCTTCATATGAACTAAGTTCAGTTATTTTTTTCTTACTAATATCAGTTAGTTTTAAATTAGTAAAGTATTCTTTATTTTTTATGTATGTTTTTACTTTTTTATTTGGTTTAAGAGATATATGATTAATATTTGGCGACAATATTTCAAGGTCATTTATTTCACCCATAAATGAGATAAAGTTTTTGTTTGATAAGATAAGATTGTCTTCGTTTAAATACATTATTTCCATATTTCACCTATTAATGTTTTTTCGTCAGAGTAATCATTTTTTAGTAGATCATAGTAATTTAACCCACTACTTAGTTCAATTATAAATGGCATTTTCATTCCGTATTTGCTTAGTAGTTTTTCATCTTTTAGAAGAATTTCCGTTTTTCCATAATCGGCTACTTTATAGTTGTCAATTATTAGGATATAGTTTCCTAGTAAGAGTTCTTCTTTGTTATTGGTTACACTTAAAATAGTAATATTGTTTTCTTTGGCATATTTAAGAAGTTTCATTTTATTTTCAATTGTTAAGTAAGTTAGGAGGTTATCTATGCCGAGAATGCTAGGGTTTATTATTAGAAGTGATAAGATTTTAATAAGAATTTTTTCATTTTCTTTTAAGAGGTTTATTTTAGAAACTAGTAACTCTTCGATGTTAAAGTATTTTGCTAGATTTTTAATTTTTTCGGTTGATAGGTCTCTAGAGATACCTAATTTATCTTGATAATAGATTAGTTCTTCTTCGGCATATTCTGTGTTAAATTTATTGTCATTAAAGACTACTGCAATATTTTTTTGTAGGTAATCGAGTGGTAGGTTTTTTATATTTTGGCCATCTATGAATATGTCAGTTGATGGTATTTTATTTATTAGTTTTTTTAGTAAGTATGTCTTACCAGATGCTGGCAAGCCAATTATATTTACAACCCCATCTAATTTTATATTTAGATTATATTCTTGTATTTCTAGTTTTTCCATTAGATATTCCCCCATCCATTATAATTATTATAACATAGCATTTTTCATATTCAATAAGCAAATAAAAAAAATTAGCAATTTTGCTAATTTGATAGGTATTCTACGGCTGCATTTAACTGTGTGTCTTCAACTACTTGACCTTCTTCTGTACTTTCAGGTAGTTCTTTTTCAACATCTGGAGTTAAGCCAACACCATCAATACAGTTACCTTCTGGAGTAAGCCATCTAGCTGTTGTATATTTAATCATTGCTCCATCACTAAGATTTGATGTTTGTTGTACTTTGCCTTTTCCGTATGATTTAGTACCAATTAGTGATGCACCATAACTATATTTTAAGGCAGCTGCTAGAACTTCTGATGCAGATGCAGAACTACCATTAATTAAGATGCCTACTTTGTATGAGCGTTGTTCTTCTGTTTCATCTTTAGTTATTTCAGTTTTATTTTTATTTTCTAAGGAGTAGATTGTTTTACCTTTTTCAATGAATAGTTCGGCTATTTTCGTTGCTTCGTTTAGGTAACCACCAGTGTTGTTTCTAACGTCAATTATAAGTGAATCTATATTAGAAGATTCTATTTTTTTTAGTTCTTTGTTAAACTGTTCATAAGCCGTATCAGAAAATTTAGTAAGTGCAATATATCCAATTCTTTTTTCGTTTTGTTCTATAACTTTACTAGATACTGCTGGGTTGTAGAGGGTTTTTCTTTTAACGTTGAATGATAGTTCTTCCTCACCTCTTTTGATTGTTATTTTGACAGTATCTTTTTTACTTTCTTTTATTAAGGTGCCAAGTTCTGTGGATGTTTTTTCAGCTACACTTTCATCGTTGACTTTGGTGATTATGTCACCTGTTAGGATACCTGCTTCTTTTGCTGGTGTATCATCATAAACATTTATTATTTCAAATTCTTCATTGTCATTTTTGGTAAATAAAACACCGATGCCTTCATATGTTCCGGTTAAAGATGATGTAAGATATGACTTACTACTTTCGTTTAGGTAGGTTGTGTATGGATCACCTAAATAGTTTAGCATACCTTGAATTGCTGCATCTATAAGGGCTTCCTCGTTAACGTTATCATAATAGTTATCAAGTATTTGGTTATAAGATTTTACAAATTCTTGTAGGTGTTTATTATTTGATGTATTTTGTTTTCCAGTATTTATATTTCGATATGCAATATAACCGGTTCCAAGGCTCATTATTAATGAAGAAATTACGGAAATAACGATTACTTCCCAAAGTTTAAATGTTGGTTTTTTGCTTTCTTTTTTCATACGACTCTCCATAATAATAATATCATAGTTTTTATATTTTTAGTTATAAAAAATAGACTTTTACGTCTATTTTAATACTTTATCATAGCTTTCAGTATATGCTGATATTACTTTACCATTTTTAATTAGGTAAAGAGCACTGCCATTTACTTTTACTTCTTCACTGCTTGCAGGCATTTTGTTTGTTGTATCAGATACTGCTATTTTATTTAAGCCATCGTTTAAATCAATGAAGTAAATTTTTTTAGCATTGTCTTTTGCTCTATATGTTTTAACGATATTGTTGTATACGGCACTGTTGTCATCTGTGCTATCATAGATAAAAGCATAATATTCATCGTATGGGCGATTAAACATTGTACCAATTGTTGCTTCATCATAATTAAATGTGACTTCTGAAGTATTATTGTTTTCTTTTTTATTTAATACTTTTTCAGTTAGGAAGTATAACCCGGTTGCTATTAAAGCAATTATAACTGTTATGATGATTAAGTTTCTTATTTCACTTGAATCTTCACTTTCATATTTTTTTAATCTTTTTTGTTTCATCTAAACCACCTTGCATATATTATATCACAAGTTCTTTAAAAAAGAAGCCTTTTTGTTTAGGCTTCTCAAATATTACTTCATGATATCGTTAATTCTTTTGAATTAGATTGATATTATGAGGCAAATTGTGCACTAAGTAATATTCGTGTGCACATTAGTATTTTAATCATTTTTGATGATATTAATTCTTCCAGTTTTTTCCATTTCGTCATTATCAAATTTAACAGTTAGACTTAGTCCAATAACAAGGATACAGCTTAAAAAGTAGATCCAAAGCATTAGTACTGCAATATTAGATAATCCAGCATAGAAGATATCATATCTAGCAAAGTGAGATATATAATAACTATATATTTCAGTTGTTATTATCCAGCCAGCTGCTGTGAATATTGCTCCTAAGTTAATTTGAGAGGCTGGAATGCTTTTGTTTGGAGCCATTGTAAATATCACTTTAATAAAGATAAAGATAATTAACCAAGATATCGGTCCTTGCATTATTTCAAGAATACTTGTTATGACTGATTTTATATTGAAGTAGTCAATTGCATTTATTATTTTTTCACCAAATACTGGTACTAGTAAAATGAATAAGTAAAGTACAACAATTAGTAAAGTCATAAGTATTGCTTTAATTCTTCTTTTAATCCATGACGTTTGTTTGCAACCATAGATTTCGTTTGCACTAAAGATTATGGAGTCAGCTGCATTTGATGATAAGTATGCCATTGTTATAATTATTACTAATAATTTAGCATCGATAGTTTTACCGTCAATAATAGGAACAATCATATTGACTATGTTATCATTGAAGTTTGCTTTGATTAATTCAATAATGGAATCAATTGATATATTAAATAGTGATGCTCCATAGCCAATTAAGGTTACTATTGGAACTAGTGATAGTATTAGAAAGAATGCTATTTGTCCAGGAAGAGCCATCATGTATGGTTTGTTAAGAATTACCCATACGTCTTTTAAAAACTTTGTTACGTTAGTTTTTCTTTTTTCAATTATAGTATTAACTTTCTTTTTCATTTGTCTCAATCGTTTCTTTGTTTTCGCGCATTTGAATACTAGCTTCATTGATGGCATCATCTAATAATTTAAGGTCATCTACTATCATACTAAAGCCAATGGCAGCACCATATTCATATGGTAGTGTTTTAAATTCTTTTACTAATTTTTTAATATAGTTAATAACTTGTTTTTCAGTGTAACCTACAAGATATACCATAAATTCGTTACCATCTGTTCTCATTATTTCTGAGTTATCAAGTTGAGTTTTTATTAGGATACCTGCGGATGCTTTAATTTGTTTATCGCCTTCTTCATGACCAAATGTATCATTTATATATTTTAAGTTGTTTAAGTCAATTACGATAACTGCTTGTGGATAAATTGTATTTTTATTCCATACGTCCATTTTTTCATTTAAGTAGTTACGATTTTTTAGACTTGTTAACATATCGATAAATTTCAATTTTTCATCTTTACGGATTTTAGTATCTAATTTGATGTGTTTTTTAGAAGCAATAACTATACCGATAATTACGACACCAATTGATACTGCGACAAGGATGTATTTTGCTACTACGCCTGCAATATTTTCTTGAGCGTTAGTTTGACTATATGTGTCTAAACCTTCAGATAAGATTTTGTTGTCGTCTAAGAATAATGAGTAGTTACTAAATAATTTATAGAAAGCGTCATCGTTTGTTTGATATCTAAATTCCATATTGTTTGGAATATATCCACTATAATTAATAATGCTATTTTTTATTTTTTTGTTGTGATATAGGTTGTAAGCGTTAGCATCGATAGCTATTGTATATCCTTTATTATAAGCTTTGATTAAGTGACTTATGTTTTTAACTTGTTTAGTTGTTGTTTTGCTATCTAAATAGTTTGCTAATTTGCTTCCTTTTATAACATATACAGTATCACTTACATAAGAGATATCTGATACTTTGTTACTGTTTTCATAATTATTTATTATATAGTATTTATAAGGTAAATTAAGTTTGATTGTATAATCATTTAATGTTTCGTCTGTATTGTTGATTATTATATCAACATCTTTGTTATTGTATGCTTTAATTAAACTACTATCGGTTTTATATTTAGTATAAGTAAAGTCTGTGTTTACAAATTTACTAAAGTCTGTTAGATATGAAAATAAGATACCACCAGTTTTATTACCACTTAGGGATGTATAGGCTGGATTTTCAGTAAAACCTATTTTATAAGTTTTACTAGTTAGTTTATCTGTATCTAGTCCAGTTAGAGCTAGTTTTTCAACAAATAAGTTATAAAGGTTTGTATAGTAAGATTTTTCATATTCATCGTTATACCAAATATTGTAAAATTTATTTACGATACTATTTAATATTTCATCTGTTCCAAGGTGAATGTAGTAGTATTTTTTTAGTTCTGGTAAATGGTATGTTATTATATAATTTTTTTCAAGAATTTTATCAATGTATTCATTTAAAGGCACTAGTGCATAGTCAATTGCTTTATCTTCTAGACCTTGTGCTAGAGCTGTATCTGATTCATAAGTTACAAAGGTGCTTGTAATTTTATATCCTTTTGAGATATATGCAATGCCCTCATTTAGTCCACCAATTTTTTTGCCATTTAAGTCTGAAGGTTCGTTAATTAGTTCTCTGTTTTTAGAGATTAGTACGTAATGATCAGTAAATAATAGTAATCCTTCTTCTGGTTTACTTTCAGATACAGTTAATCCAAGAGAAGTGTTAGTTTTATAGTCTGACACATTTTTGTTTATTGATATACCATATTCTTTTGATAGTTCATCAAAGAATTCGTTTACGGTTCCTTTACCATCGGTACTAAATACATTTAAATCGTTTGGTAGATTAACAGTTACGATACTTGTTTTATTTTTATCTATCCATTCTTTTTCTTTAATATTTAATTGATTACTATTTTTAAATGTTGTTAAGTAAATTACTGCTCCTGTGGCGATTAATAGTATGATAATTATAATGGTCACTACTATTTTTTTATTTTTTTTCATAGTTTCCTACTTTCTCTCACTTTGTTTAATCCATGATATAAGTGTTGCATCGCTTTTTTTATAACCCATTAGTGGGAAAAATTTTGCATTGTCATCTTCTGCTGTGTTTGTGAAGATAAAGTTAATATCATAGAATTCTTTTTCTTCAGTTGATAAGTACTCTAATGATTTGATTGCTATGGCTTGGGCATCTTCAGTAGTTCCTTCTTTAAGTTCTATCGCAAGATAGATTATTTTGCCTTTTAAATCAAATGTTACTTTGCTTATTTTTTCGTTTTCTTTTATTTTTCCTTCGATTTCTTTTTGCTTATCATCTGATATTTTTACGCTTTCAATTCCATATAGTCTTTTGCCATATACATCTGTTCTTGTTTGCTCAATGAAGTAGTAAACAAATGCTGATGCGATTAGAATAATACAAACAATGCTTACAATCATAAGAATGCAGTATATACGGTTATTTTGATAGAACCCCTTTAATTTTTTCATAATCTTTCACCTCTTTAAGTATCTTTATTATACTATATTACTTATTACTTTTCAATTTACTCTTTAAGAGAAAAGAAAAAGCAAATTATGCTTCTTCTAACATTTTTTGAAAATCTTGTTCACTCCATATAGGAATGTTTAGTTCTTTAGCTTTGTCATATTTGCTTCCTGGATTTGTACCAACTAGAACTGCTGATGTTTTTTTAGTTACTGAAGAACTCCATAAACCACCATTTTCTTCAATGATTTCTTGTATTTGATCTCTTGTATAGTTTTCTAGGGTTCCAGTAACAACGATTCTTTTTCCATTTAGGAATGATGACTCATTAGTTTTTTTACCTAGATATGTCATATTAACATTTACATTTTTTAAGTCTTCAATTACTTTCATGTTGTCTTCATTTTTGAAGAATTCAGTTATGCTTTTGGCTAGAATTGGACCGATGTCAGGAATATTGTTTAATTCTTCGAATGAAGCGTTTGCTAGATTATCTAGAGTTAGATATTTTTTAGCAATTAGTTTAGCATTTTTTTCACCAATTCCTTTGATACCAATAGCAAATAAGAATTTTTCTAGGGAGTTATGTTTTGACTTTTCAATTGAGTCAAGTAAGTTATCAACGCTTTTTGGTCCAAAACCTTCTAGTTCAATTAGTTCTTCTCTACGGTCTTTTAAGTTATAGATATCAATTAGTTTAGTTATGATACCCATGTTGTAGAAGTCTTCAATTATTCTTTCACCTAAACCATCAATATTCATGGCTTTACGATCTGTATAGTGAATAAGTGATTCGATATTTCTTGCAGGGCATTTGTCGTTAGGACATTTTAAGTCAATTCCAGATAATGTTGGAATAAGTTTTGCATTACATATTGGGCATGTGTCTGGCATTATGAATTCTTTTTCGTTACCAGTTCTTTCATTTATTACAGGACCTACTACTTCTGGGATGACATCTCCGGCTTTTCTTACAAGGATTGTATCACCAATAAGTAATCCTTTGTCTTTAATATATTCACGGTTATGTAGAGTTGCTCTTCTTACGGTTGAGCCCATAATTTTAATTGGTTCGAATACTGCGTTTGGAGTTATTAAACCGGTTCTACCGACTGTGCAGACGATATCAGTTAATTTTGATTTTACTTCTTCTGCTGGAAATTTGTATGCAATAACCCATTTTGGATATTTAGCAGTGTTGCCAAGTTCTTTTTGCATGTGGATATCGTTTACTTTAATAACAATTCCATCGATTTCGTAAGGAAGAGAGTCTCTTTTTTCAGTCCACTCTTCAATGTAGTCTAATATTTCATTTACATTATGAACTAATCTTATATTAGGGTTTACGATAAATCCAAGATGTTTTAAGTCCATAAGGGCTTCATAATGAGTTTGTCTTTTAGTTTCTGGGACATGATAAAGAAAGGCATCAAGATTTCTTGATTTTGCGATACTACTATCTAATTGTCTAATACTACCTGCGGCGGCATTTCTGGGATTTTGAAATAGTGGTTCACCATTTTTAGCGCGTTCTTCATTTAGTTTTTCAAAACTTTTTTTAGGCATGTAGATTTCTCCACGAAGTTCAATATCTACTGGTTCAGTTAATCTTAGCGGGATTGTTTTGATGGTTTTTACGTTGTGGGTGATATCTTCTCCAATTGTTCCGTTTCCTCTAGTTGCAGCGCTTTTAAAGATCCCTTTTTCGTATGTTAGAGATACTGCTAGGCCATCTATTTTTAGTTCACAAACGTAACTAGGATTAGGAAATTCTTTACGAATTCTTTCATCAAAAGCGACTATTTCGGCTTCGTTAAAGACATCAGCGATACTAAACATTGGATGTTTATGAGTTACTTTTTGGAATTCACCAATTACTTCACCACCTATTTTTTCTGATGGAGAGTCTTTTCTTTTTAGTTCTGGGTATTTTTCTTCAATATCTAGTAGTTCACTCATCCAGTTATCATATTCTCTATCGGTTACAGATGGGTTGTCTAATGTATAGTATTCTACGTTTGCCTTTTCAATTAGTTTTATGAGTTCGTCATATCTTTCTTTCATGTTCTTTTCCTTTCAGATTACTCTTTTATTATAATCCATTTATTTGTAATTATAAAGAAGTTCTCTTTCTTTTAAATATCTTTTTAGAAATTGGTTATCTAAGTTATATAGGTAATCTATAATATCATTAAATTCTGTTTGTTTTTGTTCTTTATAGTTTTCTGCTAATATTAGTTTTAGGTAAGGACTATTTTTATTGTTTTTCCTTATTATGTGGATGTTTTCGTCATAGATGTTTGAACCTTTTTCAGTTGTAAAATAGACTAGATGGACTTCTTCTTTTGATGTTTCTTTTATAAAGTTTATGATATCTAGGTCATCGTTGAATTGGTCTTTATTTTCATTAATGTTATAGTCCATAAGTATTATTTTAGATGTATTTTTAAAGATTGTGTAGCTTCTTACGTTTTCTTCTTCGTGAGTGAAATAGTTTAATAGTTCAAAATCTTCATCATTTAATATTAGTTTTAATGTGTTAATTATAAAGTATTTAGTATTAGGATTATCTATAAGATATTTAATGGTTATAGGATTTAATAGTGAGATGTATTTCATAGTACCTCCTATTAGTTATTGTTGTAAGTCTTTAACCAATTTCCTTTTTTTAATTAATTTTTTTAATACTTTTGTGATTTTTCATTAGTTTTTTGATGCCAGTTTTGAATGCTACGGAGATTAGTGAGCCATCACATTTAACGACTACGCCGGTTCCATATTGTTCGTGGCTGATGATACTTCCTTCAGTAATATCATTATTGTCGTTTGTATACATTTGCTTTTTATCGATTACTTTATTTTCTTCTTTAGGACCTATTTTTTCAATTAGTTTTTCGTCTATTTCACTTATGAATCTTGATGGAATGTTCATATTTTCTTTTCCATAAAGCATTCTTCTTTTAGCGTTTGTTAGGTATAAACGCTCTTTTGCTCTAGTGATACCTACGTAGCATAGTCTTCTTTCTTCTTCAAGGTTGTTTTCCATTAAAGACATGTTGTGAGGGAATAGTCCTTCTTCCATGCCGACTAGGAAGACTACTGGAAATTCTAGGCCTTTAGCACTATGAAGGGTCATAAGGGTTACAACATCACCATCTTCTGTGTGATTTGAGATGTCTGCAATTAAGGATACTTCTTCTAGGAAATCTCCTAAGTTTGCGGAACCTGTTCTTTCTTCAAAGGATGCGGTGATACTTTTAACTTCCATTAAGTTTTCTAGTCTGATTTCATCTTCTAGAGCTTTACTGCTTTCTAGTTCTTTTTTCATGCCAGAGCGTTCTAGAACTTCATCAATTAGTTCGGTAAGAGACAAGCTTTCACTTCTTTTAATTAGGTCCTCAATTATTTCTTTAAATTCTAATTCTTTTCTTGTTTCTAATGCATCAAACATGCTGATATTTTGCTGTTTAGCGCGCTCTTCGATTGCTGCTATAGCGCTTTCGCCTATACCTCTTTTTGGGGTGTTAATTACTCTTCTTAAACTTATTTCGTCATGTGGGTTGTAGATTAATCTTAGATAACTAATAAGGTCTTTAATCTCTTTACGATTGTAGAAGTAGTAACTACCAAATACTTTGTAAGGGATGCCTTTTGCTAGGAAAACGTCTTCAATAGCACGTGATTGAGCATTGGTTCTATAAAGGATAGCGATATCTTCGTTTTTATATCCTTCACTAAGCAGGTGTTTTATTTCGTCAATTACTAAGGCAATTTCATGTTTTTCATCATATGCACGCATATATTTTATTTTTACGCCGTCTCCATTATCTGAAAACAGTTTTAAGTCTTTGCGTTCTGTATTATGTTTAATTACTTCGTTTGCTGCTGATAGAATGTTGTTTGTACTACGATAGTTATGCTCTAATTTAATGACTTTTGCACCTTTAAAATCTTTTTCAAAGTTAGAAATATTTCTGAAATCTGCTTGTCTAAAAGCATAGATGCTTTGGTTCATATCACCTACGACAAAGATGTTTTTGTATTTATTAGATAACATTACTGATAGTTTGTACTGAACTGGGTTTGTATCTTGATACTCGTCTATGAGAATGTATCTATATTTATCTTGATAATATTCTAGGATGTCTTTACGTTCTTTAAATAGATTAACTGGTAGTAGTAATAGGTCATCAAAGTCAACTGATGCACTGGTTTTTAGTTTATTGTTGTATCTGTGATAGACCTCTACGACTACTTTATCCATTGGTGTGTTAAACAGTCTATCTAGTTCACCATCTGTTAGCATTTGGTTTTTGATAAAGCTGATTCTATTTCTTACGTATGATGGCGAGTATTGTTTAGAGTCTAGGTTCATTTCTTTTAGTAGTTTTTTGATAATAGTATTAGTGTCATCACTATCTATTATGGTAAAGTTGTTTGGTAAACCTAATATGTCATGGTTTTCTCTTATGATACGAACTCCTAAGGAGTGAAATGTTCCGATGAATGAGGAAACATCACCGATAAGGTTTGATACACGATCACGCATTTCAGCTGCTGCTTTATTGGTGAAGGTTATTGCTAGGATGTTGTATGATGGGATGCCTTCTTCGATTAGGTAGGCAATTCTAGTTGTTAGTACTTTGGTTTTACCAGAACCGGCTCCGGCCATTACTAGGACTGGTCCATCTATAGTTTTTACTGCTTCGATTTGTTCTTTGTTTAAATTTTTTAATAATTCCATAATTATGCCTTTCATTTTCTGATATAAATATTATAGCAAATAAAAAAAAGAATTCCAAGAAAATTGTAGCGAACAATTGTATTTTTCTTAAATTCTTTTAGATGTATTTTGAATCACTTTGGATTAAACCTTGAGCAATTAGTTTGTATAGCATTTTTTCATAGTTGTATGGTTCTTCTGTAAAAGCAATTTCATGAAGTTTATTTTTGTTAATATAAATATTAGTATACTTAGCATTTGATGCGGTGATGATTTCTTCTTCTAGAAGCCTTTTAACAACGTTTTTGTATGATACTTTATAAGTGTTACTGTAAGCGATTATTTCATTAAAGTGAATTTTTGTTCTTTTTTCGCCAAATTCTATTTTTAAAGATTTTTCTGGCATTAGAAGTGCTCTGGCAAAGTTTTCAGCTAGTTCTTCTTTATTATTGTTTGACATGATTAGAAGTTCACCTAGATATTTTGCGACTAGGTATCTTTGTTCATAGCCGTTTTCAGCAACTGGCACGATTATGACTGGTATATTATTAATTATTTCAAAGAAGCCATCAAATAAGCCTTCACTTACTTTTTTAGGCACAGTTAATATTATTATGTTGTGATTTTCTAGTAAGTATATAAGGTTGTGAATTGGTGCTTCGATTGGGATTTGGAAGAAAATTCTTAGTTTAGTTGCTAGGCTTTGAGCTTCTTTGTTAGTGTTTACTAGATGGACACCAAATTTGTTATGTAAGGTTATACCTGAAAGTTTTAGTAAGTTAAAATAATTTTCAATTTTATTGTTTATGTAATTTTTAATATTTTCTTTTTTGATATTTGATGCTTTTTCTTTGAAGAAGATGTTATCGTATTTAATATTTATACTAGCATCAATATTTAAAATTTCGTCTATAGTTGTATCATATATTTTAGCAAATTCTTCTAAACGTTCTAGGGATGCGATTATTTTATTGCGCTCATATTTAAGTATTGCTGGAGCTGATACGCCAATTTTTTTGCCGGCTTCTTCCATTGATAAGCCTTTTTTTATTCTAAACATTTTTAGGTTTTCACCAACAGTTTTTTTCATAAGCTACCTCGTTAATATTTTCTTAATTTAATTCTAACTCTTTAACTAACATTTTTCAAGTTTTTTTGCATAAATTTAAATATATAACTTTACTAATTTTGATTTTTGGGGTATTCTTTAATTAGGAAAAATATCGAGTGTGGGGTGTAAAATGGAAGAAATTATTCGTATTTTAAGAGTAAAGACTGAAAATGATTGCTATATGAGGTATGATTATGAGTCTTTAAAGAAGATTATTTTGGATGAATGTCCAGATATTGGTGATGTAGATAAAACTATATTTGAATTAGAACAGCAAGGGATTATTTATTCATCTAATGGTTTTTATAGAGTTGTTAGACCTACTACTAAAAGAGGTGTGTTAGATGTTACACATCGCGGGACACTATTTATTATGGATGGTGATAAGAAAAGACGAATTGATTCTGCTAATTTAAAAGGTGCTTTACCTAATGATGAGGTATTGTATGATGTTAGTAATGATGAAGTAAAGGTTCTTAAGATTCTTAAGAGGAACTGTCCAAATATTGTTTGTGAGGTTATACAAAAAGATAATGGTAAGTATAAGCTTGAACCTAAAAAAGTTAGAGGTATGCTTAATATAAATATTAGTCAAGATGTTCTTAGTAAAATTGGTAGCGGTAGTTATGTACTAATTAAGCTTGATAAAGAAATGAAGTATGGCATGTATGATGGCGAAGTAGTTAAGCCAATAGTACTAAATGGTAAGATTGATAGAGATTTAGCGCTTGTTGCTTTTAGTAACGGGTTTGATACTGAATTTTCGCCGGCTTCAATTAATGAGGTAAATGCTCTACCAAATGAGGTTACAGAAGAAGAGATTGAAGAGCGTAAAGAAAACGATTTTAGAGATGAACTTATATTTACGATTGATGGTGCAGATACCAAAGATATGGATGATGCGGTTAGTTTAAAGATACTTCCTAATGGTAATTATGAGTTGGGCGTGCATATTGCTAATGTATCTCATTATTTAAAGAAGTGTCCACATTTACTTGCTGAAGCTAAAGAAAGAAGTACTAGTTTGTATATGCTTAATACGGTTATACCGATGCTTCCACCTAAGTTATCAGATTGGTTATGTTCATTAAATCCAAATGTGGATAGATTAGCAAAATCTGTAATTATGGAAATTGATAGTGAGGGTAATGTTGTAAATTCAAGGATTTGTGATTCAGTAATTAATTCTAAAAAGAAAATGACTTATGATGATGTTAATAGAATTTTAGAAGATGGTATTGTTCCAAAAGGATATGAGAAATTTAAAGATGTATTATTACAGATGGATAAGTTAAGTAAGATAATTGGAGCTAAGAAGTTTGATAATGGTGAAGTTACTTTCTTTTCTACGGAGACAAATGTTGAGATAGATAAGGATGGTAAGGCAGCTGGTGTTAGTAAAAGAACTAGTTTGTCTGCTGAAAAGTTAATTGAAAGATTTATGATTCTAGCAAATGAGACGGTAGCAAGTTACGTTGATATGATGGATTTACCATTTGTTTATAGGGTTCATGAAGGGCCTAATCCAATTAAGTTAAAAGAAGCTTTAAAGATTATTAATACATTAGGTTATAGTATTCCAGAAAGTAAGATAATGAAAAGTCCAAGACTTATTAAAGATATTTTAGATAAGGCTAAAGATAGTGATAAGTTCCCTCTTCTTTCTAGTTTGTTATTAGTTAGTATGAGTAGAGCTAGATATTCAAAGGATAATATTGGGCACTTTGCTTTAGCTTCTCATGCATATACACATTTTACTAGTCCGATTAGACGTTTTCCGGATACAATGGTACACTTTTTATTAGATTATTATAATGATGTTGCTTTAGGTAATAAGAGTATTAGTTATGATACTTTGAAGAAGCTGGAATCTGAGTTAGAGGAAGCTTGTGATTATGCTTCTATTAGAGAAAGACAAGCAGATAGAGCTGAGTTTCAAGCTAGTAGACGTAAGATTATGGATTATATGAAATCTTTAGAAGGAGAACATTTTGAAGCAGTTATTAATATGATTGATAGAAAAGAAGTTAGTGTAACAACAGATAATGGTATTAGTGGTACGATTCCGTTTAGGGATGTTCTTGGTGATACATTCTTCTTCCATGAGAATAATTATATGTTGATTGGTCGTCATACTAAGAAAAAGTATAAGATTGGTAATCGAGTTATTGTTACAGTTAAAGGTGTTAATGAGTTTGAAGAAAAGGTTAACTTTACTTTAGATGGTAATTTATCTAGGGCGTATGCTGAAGGTAAAGAAGGATATGGAAAACCTAAGGTTAGAAAAAAAAGTAGCAAGTAAAAAAGGAAGTGATTGCTTCCTTTTTAGTTTTCTTGAATTTCAAGTTTGTTTGTTCTAATGTGGTTTATGAACTCTGTTTTGAAGTTTTCTAATTCTTCACTTGTTAAGGTTCTTTCTTTTGAGCCTAAATTATATCTTATAGTAATTTTCTTATTGTTGTCATTTTCGTAAATATCCATTAGTTTATAATTTAGAATAATTTCATTATTATATTTACTTAGAATGTTATCTAATGTGCTATAAAGCATGTCTTTTGAAGATATGATTGTGTAATCTAAGGTTGATACTGGATATTTGCTTACTTCTTCGTATGGAATTGTTTGATTTTCTAGTTCAGTAAATAAGTCAAAGTCAATGTCTAGCGCAACAAATACTTTCTTTTTATTTATTTTATTTGTGATAGTACTATTAAATACTTTAATTTGACCTAAGCATTTATTAATTCCATATATATCCATTGTTAGATCGTTTTCATAGTATTCTTCTGCTGTGCCTTCTTTAAATTCTACTTTGATATTTTTTAGATCGTTAAATAAATTGTAGCATAGAGTTTTAATTTCATAGTATGCTTCTTTGATTTTATCAGCGTCTTTTACTAGTAGTAAAGATAATCTACGATGGTTTTCTTTATCGTTTATGGTTGTTCCTATTTCAAATAGACCGAATTCGTTATAGTTTTTTAGGTTAATAATTGCTGATTCAAGCATTGCTAGAGATAGGTCTTTTCTTAAGATGTTATCATCAGTTTTACCTAGAAGGTAGGTGTTTTCTAAGTTGATATCGAGTTTCTTTAGGAATGATGATTTATGCCATAGGTATGTATGAATTTCATGGTATCCTTTGTTATTTGCTAGATATCTTTTTGCTTCGTATTCATCATTAAATACTGGCTCGTTAGGAGCAAATGTACAATCCATTTTTAATGGGATATGCTCGAAGTTTTCGTATCCATACATACGAGATATTTCTTCAACAATATCTGCTGCAATTGTGATATCTTTAGTTGATCTAAATGTTGGGGCAATTATTTCAAATGAATCTTCCTTTGGAGTTACTTTAAATTCTAGACTTGTTAAGATTTTATTTACTAGTTCATCTTCAATTTCAAAGCCAAGGCTTTTATATAAATAGTCTTTCTTTAATTCAATGTGATTTTCTTCTTGCTTTTTTGGATAGATGTCAGTGATGTTTGATGCGAATGTTAAGTCTTTGTTTTCATCTTTAAGAAGTTTTATAAATCTTCTTGCAGCTAACATTGCTAGGTTTGGATCTAGGCTTTTTTCGTATCTTGCGCTTGCTTCTGTTCTTAAACCAATACTAAGAGCTGTTTTACGAACTGTGTAAGCATTAAATGTTGCACTTTCTAAAACAATGCTTGTAGTGTCATTTACTATTTCACTATCTAGTCCACCCATTACACCAGCAATTGCGAAGTACTTTCCACCATTTTTAATCATTAAGTCTTCGTTTGTTAGATTTCTTTCTGTACCATCTAGGGTTGTGTATTTATCACCGTTATTTGCTAAGCCTACTTCAATATTTTTTACGACTCTAGCGTCAAAAGCATGCATTGGTTGTCCTAGTTCAAGCATGATGTAGTTGGTTAAATCTACTAGTAAGTTTATAGAGCGCATGCCAGCATAGTATAAGAATACTTGCATCCATAATGGGGTTACATTGTTTGTAATGTTTTCCATCTTTGTACCAATGTATCTGTAGCAAAGTTCTGGGTTATTTATTTTAATATCTAGGTCTTTAGCGTCTGGATTTTCTGTATATAGGTCAAGTGGTAAGAGTTCGTGGTTTGTGATTGCGGCGATTTCTCTTGCTATTCCATAGTGTCCCCAAAGGTCTGGTCTATGAGTTAGGGATTTATTATCAATTTCAACGATGATATCATCAATTGGCATTAACTCTTTAATATTAATACCTACTGGGGTATCTTCTGGTAGTTCAATTATTCCAGTGTGGTCATCTGAGATACCAAGCTCTTTGGCACTACACATCATACCATAAGAATCTACACCTACTAGTGGTCTTACGCCTATTTCGATATCACCTAAGTGTCCACCCACTTCAATTAAAGCGCTTATTAAACCTACTTTAACGTTAGGAGCACCACAGACAATTTGTTTAATTTCTTTGCCATCGTCAACTTTTAAGATATGTAGTTTAGTTGATTTTGGATGCTCTGCAACTTCAAGTATTTTAGCTGTTACTACGCCATCAATGTCTTTTCCTTTTACTTCAACGCCTTCTACTTCA
This sequence comes from uncultured Mycoplasmatota bacterium, assembly GCA_900547775.1. Classification (GTDB taxonomy): domain Bacteria; phylum Bacillota_I; class Bacilli_A; order RF39; family UBA660; genus CAG-533. The sequence goes on from URHW01000001.1 coordinate 281,263, forward strand.
GCAGTTCTGATAGTAAATTTATCCCATATTTTTAAGAAGTCGATGTCTTCACTATTTTTGATATGTTTTTTTAGAATATTACATGATATTTTCATTTTTTCACCTACTTTATATTAAATTTTTCTAGATATCTGATGTCTCCACTATTTAGGATTCTGATATCATCTATTTTGTATTTCATCATTGCTAGTCTTGTTAAGCCTAGTCCAAAAGCAAAGCCAGTGTATTTATCTGGGTCGATGCCACCTTCTTTTAATACGTTTGGATGAACCATTCCGCATGGACAAAGTTCTAACCAGCCTGAGTTTTTACATGTTGGGCAACCTACTCCGCCACATACTGTACATGAACAGTCTAGTTCGAATCCTGGCTCAGTAAATGGGAAGTATCCTGGTCTTAGTCTTACTTTAACGTCTTCTTTAAATACTTCTTTTAGCATTCCTTCCATTGTGTATATTAGGTTAGATATTGAGATGTTTTCACCAATTACCATTCCTTCTAATTGGAAGAATGTGTTTTCATGGCAAGCGTCTAGATCTTCATTACGGAAGCATCTTCCCGGAGCACACATTTTGATAGGTGAACCATATTTAAGCATACCTCTTACTTGAAGGGCACTTGTTTGCGTTCTAAGTAGCATTCCATTTGATAGCCAGTATGTATCTTGCATATCTCTTGCAGGATGAGTTTTGGGTACGTTTAAGGCTTCAAAGTTATAGTACTCACTATCCATTTCAGGGCCAGTTAAAACGATAAATCCCATATTTTTAAGGATGTCGGTTACTTCTTTAGCAACGATTGTTACTGGATGAATGGTACCTGATTCTTTATCTACTGGAAGTGTTGGATCAAAAGTTTTTAAACTTTGAGTAGTACTCTTTTCTAGGGCATCTTTAAACAAGTTTTCTAACTCTGTTTTGGTTTTGTTAAATAGTGGGCCATAGATTTGTTTGTCTTCTTTAGTCATGTCTTTGATAGTGCTCATAAGGCTTACTAGTTCACTTTTTTTGCCAAGATATTTTGATTTGATGTTAAGATAGTCTGCTTCTGTTTTAATAAGTAGGCTTTCTTCTTTGGCGTTTTTGATTATTGTTTCAATTTTCTCTTTCATATTTCCTCCCATAAAAAAAATCATAAACTAAAGGACGAATAAAATCCGCGGTACCACCTTAATTCATGATTTACATGCTCTTTAATCTTAACGCGATTATACGCTTAATGCTCTGATAATTGAAATTCATCTATTATCTCTCTTTGTAAATACTCTCAGCTTATCAATATTTACTCTCTTTAAAGAATATAATGGACTACTAGGGTTATCTTCCTCGCATTACAAGTTAGATTTTAACATTAATTTTGCAATTCGTCAATATTTTGAGCATCAATTAGTTCACTATAGATTTTAGGTATATCTAAAGGGCTTATTCCTAAATCTTCTAATACTTTATAAGCTGTCTCAATACTCATTTTTAAGAAAGCTTCTGGTTCTTCTAAAATGGTTTTGATTAGTTCTTGCCTTCTTAATTCTGCCGGTTGATTTTTGTATATGGTTATTAGGCTTTCGTTCATTGTTTTTAGTTTATTTATCATTTTTTCACCTACCTTATTCCCGGAATATATTGTTCTTCGCTGTCAATAAATCCAAGAGTACCTGTTATGATGTTACGAATGAGAGTCCTTTTAAGAATTCTTTTTAATTCACCATTTATATAAATATAGTATTTATTATGTTCTTCGTCTTTTAATATACCTTTTTCGTTCATTGTTATTATACCACAAGTTGCAACTATTTTGTCTTCATCTTTAGGATTGTTATCTCTTATTATTTCAAAATCTATGTAATGTTCTCTTTCTTCTTCAGTAAATAATACATTTACCAGTCTGAGAATGTATGACATGATGTTTAATCCTTTAAAGGATGATGTTCTAATTTTTTCAAGAAATAGGTCAAAGCGAGTGTTAAAAGGTATATGTGCTTGTTTAGCATTTGTTAGTTCTTCATATTCTTTTAAGGCTTCACTAAATGTGCTTTTGTCTTCTTTTTTGATGTCTTTGTATACTTTTCTTAAAATTTCATCAAAGTCCATATAAGTATCAAAGTTTTGATTACGACATTTTAATCCTTTTATACTATTTCCTACTTTGGCGTTAAATAGGTCACCTGTTAAAATATGTCTTGATGAGTCTGCTTCAATGATATATTTACCAACTCTAAAACTTAAATTTTCGTGGCCATCTCCATATTTGTTTTTCCAGCTAAAGCATTCTCTTTGAAAGTTGATCCCAAGTGAGTGGAGCATTTTAGCGTAGATAGCATTGAATTCGTAACATACGACTTCAGGAAATTGTGGGGAGATGGTTTCTATGTAATCAATCATTCGATGTTTTTCAGCGGCTAGGCCTCTTTGTTTTGCGGCAAAGAATTCATCGTTGTAAGATAAGATTTTACACATTTTAATGTAGATAAAGATTGCTTTTTCTAAAGTGGAATAGTTTGCGGGAATATCTTTGGTTATGGCCTCAATTAGTTCTGGATTTAGGTTAGTTTTGCTCGTTAAAGAGTTTCCGTCACTCAGGTAAGTATTTTGTGATTCAAAATCTAGAATTTCATAGTTAACAATGTCAGTTATTCTTTTTTCTATATTTTCCGGAAAAATAAAATTGTCCATTAATTCTTCCCTAATTATAAATCTTCTTACTATATAAAGAAACGCCTCTTTAGAAATACTTCCTTTACGGTTAGGTGTGTTAATATAATCGTCAAGAGTTTTTGTGTCAAGTTCAAGGAACTCTATTATTTTATTTGCTGGAATATTATATGTTATACCATCGACTTTGGCTTGAATAGTTTTATTTTGAAGTTGTTTTTTTAAAATTCCATAGCTAATCAAATCTAATAATGTTTTATACCTTGAATATGTTATTCTGTTTAATTTTATTAAACCTTTATCTCTAGCGACTTCGATTGCTTCTAAAAATGGTATTTTTTCATATTCATATGTTTCGGCGTCCATAGAGGAATCAGATGCAATTTTAAATTTATGAGCATTTTGAAAAATATTAAATAGTGTTTTAAAAGTTTGCTCATCATTTAAAGTATATTCTAGGAGTTCAACTGGATACTGAAATTGTTCAGCAACTATTTTATTTGTGTCGTTAGATATTTTTTCGAAGACTTGTGCGTCTAATAAAACAGTATTCGAAACTCTTTCCATAGTATCACCTTATTTTTATTGTATCATGACTTAGACATAAAAAAAAGACGCTGAGCGCCTTTTAGCAAATAATTACCATAAGTACAAGAATTACGATAAACATTGCAAGAACGAATTTCCAAATGTATTTCATCCATTCTTTATAAGTTATACCTAAGTAAGATAAACCGATAAGTAGAATAGCTGAACTTGGAGCAAACATACTTGCTAATCCGTAAGTTGATTGTAACATTATAGGAATTTGTTTTGCAAAGTCAGAGTATGCAGTTGTTAGATAACTACCAACAAGGCTTAATGTGTATTGATATTCTACAGAGAATAATGATGTGAATAAGCCAGCGATAGTACCTAGGATTGCATTAAACTTACTTGCAAGTTTCATGAACCAATCTACGATTGTAGGAACTACTGGGAACATTACTGCAATTTCTAATACTAAGTATGCCATTAACATAACTAATACTAGTTTACCAGATTTTTTAAATCCTTCACCAAAACTTTCAGCGAAGTCATCAAAACTCATTTTGTAAATCCATTTAATTAGTAATGCGGCAATTAGCATTAGTATTTGCATTCCGAAGATATCCCATTTGCCAAATGCTTGAACGTTACCTAGAATGTAACGGAAGATTGTAGCATCAAATACTTTGCATTCTAAAATTTTAGTTGTTGCTGTACTAAATATAGTTACGCCCCATGCTTCCCATGGAAGGTATGCTAAAATCCCAACTACAGCAGTTAAAATTAGAATAGTTGCTACTGGCCATGCAGATTTCTTTTCAGTAGTATTTTTTGTTTCGTATACTTCTTCAATTACGGCAATATCTTTTTTGTTAGCTTTCTTAATTTTACGAATATGTAAAATTGCAAATAAACTAAATAGTACAAATGATACACCATAGATAACTAGTTTAACCCATAGGTAATCTGTGTAAGATGAACTTAGGGTGCTTACGTTCATTCCAGCAACTTTAGAGTTGTATACTGAACCTAAGATACCTACTAGGATACCACCAAATGTAGTAATGAAGCCAGTCATTTTATCTAATCCCATTTTTCTTAGGATTGTGATAAAGAATGGTGCTACACTTAACATTACGAAGTATTCATTAGTTACTGCAGTTATTGCAGAAATAATGAATAATACTAGTAGTACAAAAAGATATTCCTTTCCACTAAATGTTTTTGCAAGACTATCAGTTAGTTTTTGATATCCGCTACATTTAGCAAGTACTTGATAGAATGCTCCAAGTACGAATAAGAATGTTACTAATACAGTAAAGTAATACATTCCAAGTAATCCGTAGTTGAAGAAATCAAATATTCCTACACGAGTTATTTCGCCAACTTGAATTGAACCACTATAGAAGTATCCTTGTGGGATAATCCAAGTTAGGATAACAGATAGTAATACCATTAAACCTGAAACTTTGATTAAGTCATGCTTTTCCCAAAACTTTTTCATTTCTAACCTCCTCTACTTAACATTATAACACGGATATTCCTTATTTAAATAGGTTTTTGACAATTTTTTGCATAAAAAATAGGCTCTAGTGGCCTATTAATATAGTTTTGCTCCTGCAGGGATAGCATCATCAACCATTAGAAGGTGTAAGCGCTCTTCTCCTTCTTCACTGTGAACTGCTGAAATTAGCATTCCACATGAGTCAATTCCCATCATTTTTCTTGCTGGTAGGTTTGTAATTGCTATTAGAGTTTTACCTACAAGTTCTTCAGGCTCGTAGTAAGCATGAATGCCGCTTAAGATAACTCTATCTTCACCTGTGCCATCATTTAGAACAAATTTTAGAAGTTTGCTTGATTTAGGTACGGCTTCGCATTCTTTTACTTTAACTGCTCTAAAGTCTGATTTACTAAATGTTTCAAAGTCAACGTAGTCTTCAAATAAAGGTTCAATTTCAACTTTACTAAAATCAATTTTTTGAGTAGTTGGTGTACTTGGCTTATTTATTACTTGTTTAGTTCCTTGTGGTTTCATAGTTGGAAATAGGATAACGTCTCTAATTGATGCACTTTCAGTAAAGAACATAACTAGTCTATCTATTCCGTAACCGATTCCACCAGCTGGAGGCATGCCGTACTCAAGAGCTTCTACAAAATCCATATCGATGTCATTTGCTTCTTCGTTTCCAAGTTCTCTTTCTTTTAATTGGTCTTCAAAACGTTCTAATTGATCAACAGGGTCATTAAGTTCTGTGTAAGCGTTAGCAAATTCTTTTCCACCAATGAATAATTCAAAGCGGTCAACAAATCTTGGGTCTTCTGGGTTTTTCTTTGTTAGAGGAGAAATCTCTACTGGATGACCATATAGGAATGTTGGTTGAATTAATGTTTCTTCTACATATTTTTCGAAGAATAGATTAATAATGTGGCCTAGTGTTTTTTCATGTTCAGCTACTTCTATTTTGTGTTCTTCCGCAAGTTTTAAGGCTTCTTCTACAGAAACTGTTCTAAAGTCAATACCTGTTTTTTCTTTGATAGCATCAGTCATACTAACTTTTTTCCACTCACCGGCAATATTTATTTCATTTCCATTCCATATGAATGTGTCTTTATGGAAGATGTCTTTAGCAATTGTTTTAAACATGCTTTCAGTCATTTCCATCATACCATCTAAATTAGAGTATGCTAGGTATGCTTCCATTAGGGTAAACTCTGGGTTATGCATTGGGTCCATGCCTTCGTTTCTAAATGTTCTGCCAATTTCGTATACAGCTTCCATACCACCAACTAGTAATCTTTTTAGAGGTAGTTCAAGTGCAATTCTTAAGTACATGTCTAAATCTTGGGTGTTATGATGTGTGATAAAAGGTCTAGCTGATGCCCCCGTTAGTAATGTGTTTAAAATTGGTGTTTCAACTTCAGTGAATCCACGATTATCCATGAAGTTTTGAATACATCTAATAATTTTAGGTCTTAGGAACGCTACTCTTTTAGATTCTTCGTTCATGATTAAGTCTACATATCTTCTACGATATCTTTCTTCGATGTCTGTTAGTCCATGGAACTTTTCTGGTAGTGGTCTTAAGGCTTTAACTAAGTGAGTGTATTCTAAACATTTGATAGTAATTTCACCAGTCATTGTTTTCATTACTCTACCTTTAACGCCAACAATATCACCAATGTCAGCACTCTTAAATAAAGTGTAAGCGTCTTCACCAATGTCGTTGATTGAAATATAAATTTGAATTTTGTCCGTTTTGTCTTGAATGGTGAAGAATGATGCCTTACCCATTTTTCTTATGAACATTATTCTTCCCGCTACAGTGTATTCGTCAGTTATGTTTTCAAACTCGTCATGGTCAACATCTTTATATTTTTCTTTGATATCCTTAGCAAAAGCAGTACGTTTAAATACATGACCGAATGGGTCCATACCTAAACTTCTAATTTTTTCGGCTTTTTCTCTTCTAATAATTTCTTGATCAGTAAGTTCTCTCATAATATTCCTTCTTTCTAATAAAAAAAGTTAATGATTAAAGGGACGATTTTGTTCGTGGTACCACCCTTCTTTAATCATTAACTGATTCTCTTAACTGATAACGGCAGTCTGCCGGATATTCTCTCCAAGGTTTTATTCATATTAGTTTACTATTAACTTCCACCAACCGTTAATTCTCTATAAGTAAGTGTTAATATTACTCGTCCTTTTCATCGATTTATGCCTAGATAATACCAGAAGTTTTAGTTTTTGTCAACTTCTTCATTTAAAAGTTCGTAATGAAGGACAACATTTTTGTCATAATACATGATTCGGCCGCTAGGTAAAAGAAGCATTCTTTCAATTCCTAGGTTATCAACAAATTCTAGATTATGTGATACGACTAACATAGTGCCTTCGTAATCTTTGAAGGTGTCAGCGATAATTAATTGGGTCATTGGGTCTAAATGGTTAGTTGGTTCATCTAGTAATAGCGTGTTTGCGCCAGATAAAGCTATTTTAGCAAGTGCTACTCTAGAACGCTCTCCAGGAGATAAGATATTTATTTTTTTGAAGATATCGTCATTTGTGAATAGAAAGCTACCAAGGAATCTTCTTAGTTCATAATCTGTTAGACCACTATCACTAAAGTTTTCTTTAATGGTCTTTTCTTTATTTAATAAGTCGTGTTCTTGAGCATAATAACCAATAAGGGTTTTTTCTGATATGTTAATAGAACCTTCAAGAGGTGTTAAAATGTTCATGATAAGTTTTAAAAGAGTTGTTTTTCCAATACCGTTTTCTCCAACTATTAGAAATTTTTCGCCTCTAATAAGATCAAAGGTTAAATTTTGATAAAGTAAATTCTCTTCTGTGTACCCGAATGTTAGGTTGTTACAGCTTATGGGAATTGAGTAGCTTGGATATTTTATATTAATTTTAAATTTTGTATATTTGTTTTTCTTTTCGACTTCTACTTTTTCACTTAGTAGTTTTTCTAGTTTCTTCTGTCTATCTTTAGCGATATTAGCTTTCTTTTCATTACCTCTTATATAACGAGCTATTATTTCTTTTAGTTTTTCTTCTTCCTTTTGTTGTTTATCGTGAAGCCTTGATGTTGCTAGTTCTCTTTCTTTTTTGATTTTTTCGTATTTTGAATATGAACCATTATATAAAGTGCCGGTTTTTTTATTTTTATCTATATATAATGTTTTGTTAGTGATTTCATCTAGGAAGGATGTGTCGTGAGAAATTACTAAAATTAGTCCTTTATAATTTTTAAGATATTCGATAATATAGTCTTTAGTGTCTAAATCTAAGTGGTTAGTTGGTTCGTCTAATAATAGAGTTTCTGGTTTGGAGTATAGAAGTCTTGCAAATGCAATTTTTGATTTTTGACCACCGGATAAGTTTTTTAGTTTTAAATCTAGTAAAGCATCATCGATGTTCATACCAGCAATTATTTTTAGAAGTTCACTTTCTGCATTATATTGTTCATAATATGTTAATTCATCTTCGACTTTAGTGATATCTTTCATATATTTTTTTAGGTTATGTTCATTTTTTTCGGTTGCTATTTGTTCGTAAAGATTGTTTAGTTTGTTTTCTAGTTCTTTAATGGGTCTAGCTGACAGAAGGTAATCAAAAACTGACATTTCTTTATCGAAGTTATCTTCAATAACTTGTGGAAGGTAACCAATTTTTGACGATACTGTTATGGTACCAGCATCTGGTGTAAGCTCACCTAAGATTAATTTAAACAATGTTGTTTTACCAGCCCCATTAACACCGATTATGCCAACTTTATCATTCTGATTAAATTCAACCGTTAAATTTTTATAGACTTCGGCAGTTCCGAAACTAAGAGATAAATTGTCAATTTTCATGTTAGTCCTTCTTCCTTTATACGATTATATAGAAATTTGTTAATATTTTCAAATTATTTTACATAGTTTTAATTAGAGGTGAATTATGAACGGACAATTTTATAAGAATACTGGTTATCAAGAGCCACTTAATTTAGCGACTGCACCAATTGGTAATGTAGATAACGAGCAAAGTTATATTGAAAATATTTTAAGACAAAATAAGGGTAAGAAAGCTAAAGCATATTTTTCTTTTACAGATTCAAACGCGTGGCGTGATAAAGTGTTTGAGGGAGTAATTGAAGAAGCTGGCAAAGATCATTTAGTTATGAGTGATCCTTCTACTGGTAAATGGGAACTTATCTTACTTATTTATTTAAATTATGTAGAGTTTGATGAAGCGATTAGCTACAATAAGAACTATGTTGATAAATATTAAACATAGTTTTTTAATTGCTTTTCTTCTTCTTTTAGGGTTGTGCTATTTCCATGGCCTGGGTAGATAGTTATATCTTTATCGTATTTTAGAATTTTGCGGATGCTGTTTTGCATGTCCTTGAAATTACTTCCATCTAGGTCGTATCTTCCAATTGTTCCTTTAAAGATGAAGTCACCACAGAATAAATCTTTGTTAAATAAGAATGATATTAAGTCGTCTTTATGACCTGGTGTTCTTATCATTTCAAATGTAAAGGAACCAATTTTATTTTGTCCTTCTTTTAAGTTTTGGTAATCGTAAACTTTGCAGTTATATTTTGCTTGTAGAACACCAACTGCACCAACGTGATCAAAGTGATGATGTGTTATTAGAATACCTACTACTTTTTTAGTTATGTTAGGTATTATTTTTTCTGCTTCATCTCCTGGGTCTATTATAAGAGTTTCTTTATCATTTTCTAATATATAACAATTTGTTGCTAAAAAACCTACTGTTACTATTTTTATTTGCATTTAAATCACCTTTATTATTATAGCAAAAATATTTTATTTTTCATAATGACGTGTTATAATTTTATTAGAAGGTAGGTTTTAGTGTGGAAACTATTTTGTTAACTATAGTGATTTTTACTGGCATTATTGTCGTTACTTATATTATTTTATATAATAACATTCAAGCTTTTAATATTAAGATTAATGAGGCTGAAAGTATTATTGATGATTTACTTAGAAAAAAGTATGATAATTTAGATAATATGAAAAGTATTATTTTAAAGGAAACAGATTTGCCAGAACAGACATTTGAAGTTTTTGAGAAAATTAAAAATGTGAATATTTCTAGTTTTGATTTAGATAGAAAATTAACTGAGATTTATAGTTTAATTAATCAGATAAAGTTAGATTATGATAAATTGGATAGCAATGAAGATTTTAGTAATTATTTTGAAGACGTATATGAGATTGATGAGAAGCTAGAAGCTGCTAAGTCATTTTATAATAAGTATACTACTTTACTTAATACAGCAATTAAGAAGTTTCCATCAAATGTGATTGCAAGTTTTCATCATATTAAGGTTAAAGCTTATTTTGATGGTAAAGATATGTTTGATGAAGAAATTAAAGATTTTAAGTTATAAAAAAAGCCACAGATGTGGTTTTTAATTTAGGTCCCAGTTTATTTTTTCTTCACCATTTTTTTCTAGAAATTCATTTGTTTTAGAAAATGGATGGCTTCCAAAGAAACCGTATCTAGCACTAAATGGTGATGGATGAGGAGATGTTAGTACTAAGTGTTTAGGATTTGTAATAAACACTTTTTTACTTTTAGCAAAGTTTCCCCAAAGAATAAATACTACCGGTTCTTCTTTTTGATTTATTTTTTTGATTATATAATCTGTTAAATTACTCCAGCCAATATTTTGATGAGAGTTAGCACAGTCTTTGATTACAGTTAGTGATGAGTTTAATAGAAGTACCCCTTCTTTAGCCCATTTTGTTAGGTCACCACAGTTTGGTTCAATAATACCTAAATCATCATATATTTCTTTATAAATATTTTTTAGTGATGGAGGAAGTTTTACGCCTTTTTGGACTGAAAAAGATAATCCATGAGCTTCACCTACTCCATGATATGGGTCTTGACCAACTATAACCACTTTTACTTTACTGTATGGCGTTAATTTAAGTGCATTAAAGATATTTTCTTTTTCTGGAAAGATATCTTTAGTAGCATATTCATGCATTATGATATCCCAGAATTTGTGGAAACCAGGACTATCCCAGATTATTTTTAATTCGTTATCCCAATCGTTGCCAATCATATGTCACCTAATACATTATTTTATTTTCAATGGCCCATGGTATAAAATGATCTTTAATTGCTGTTGCAAGTTCTTCTTCATCATCATTAATTCCATGCCATTTATATTCGATTATTTCATCATTAGGTAATAGTTCTACATCGATTTTTTTATGGGCTAGCATCATATGCATTTCAATTGTAAGATTTGGGTCAGATAGGGCTGGTTCTCTAAAACAAATAATTTCTTCTAGTTCTCTTTCTTCAATGTTAAAGCCATTTGCTATTTCTTCTAAACATTCTCTTCTAGCTGCTTCTTTAAATGTTTCACCTTTTTCAACGCCACCACCTACAAGAGTGTATTTGCCTTTTTTTGAGCTTCTTTGACTCATACTAACTAATACTTTTCCGTTACTAATGAAGGCTGTGCCTACTACATACATTAAATTATCCATTTTTACTCCTTATTTGTGATATGTTTCATTGTTAATTATTTTAAATCCCCGGTAAATTTGTTCTAGTAGAATTGCTCTAAATAGACCGTGTGGAAAAGTAAGGTCACTAAATGATAGTTCATAATCTATATTATCAAGCACTTCTTTACTGATACCATTTGATCCGCCAATAATAAAATCAATATTAGCGTTTTCCATTAAGTGATCATTTATAAATTTAGCAAATTCTGGTGAACTTAGTTTTTGTCCTTTTATAGTTAAAGCAACTTTGAATGATTTCTTAGATAGTTTTTCTAGAATTTTGATTCCTTCTTTTTCTATTCCATCATCATTTATTTCAACTATCTCTAATTTGTGATATTTGTTAATTCTTTTTTTGTAATCTTCTACCATGTTAACTAGGTACTGTTCTTTTAATTTACCTACGACAATTAGTTTTATCATACTTCGATTAACTCCGTTTTTTCTTTTGGTTTTGCTGTGATAATGTTGGTAAACTCGATATTGTTTTCTTTAAATGTATTTTCGATTTGTTTAAGTGCAAGTTCTGGTGTGTTATTTTCTTCGCTAAGATGGGCTAGGATTATCATTTTAGTACTACTACCAATTATTTTGCTTAAGTAGTAAGAAGATGCTTCATTTGATAAGTGGCCCGTATCACTTAACATTCTTTGTTTTAACCATGCTGGATATTTACCATGCATTAACATTTCAATATCGTGATTACTTTCCATTATGTACACGTTTTTATTTGAGATTTTTTTAAAGTTCTTTTGATTGATATATCCGGTATCTGTTATGTTTACTATAGATGCGCCGTTTTCACTAATGATATAGCCACGACTGTCGGTTGTGTCATGGCTAGTTTTAATATTTTCAATTTTTAATGTGTCTATTTCAATATCATCAAATAATATTAGGATATGCTCGTAGTCTTCTAAAAAAGGAAGATCTTTGAACATAAGAGCTGACATTATGATTGTTGGATGATATTTTTTTACGATGTTATTAAGGGCACTAACGTGATCTGAATGGGTGTGAGTTATTAAAATGTAATCTATATTAGATAGGTCAGTGCCATTTTCTTTTAATTTTTCGTTTAGATATTTTACATTAGTTCCAGCGTCTATTAGAAGTTCATGGTTTTGTGTTTTAACATATACAGAATTACCTTTTGAACTACTTGCTAAGACACTAACTAACATTTGAATACGCTTCTACATGGATTAACGATTTGACCATATGTACTGCCTTTTCTAAGTTCGAAGTGTAAGTGCGTTCCAGTTGATGAACCACTTGATCCCATGTAGCCAATGATCTGACCACGGCTAACGGTGTCACCTACTTTTACTTGAACGTCTTTAGTCATATGGGCATATTTTACGATTAATTCGTCATTATTATATGAGACAAATACGTAATTTCCATATGATCCACCACACATGTCTCGGTATCCACTACCAAAGTTCGGACAGGTATTATGGGTTTCAATTACTACTCCGTCAGTTGATGATCTAATTGGTGAACCATATCCTGAACCAGAGATGTCTATTCCTTTATGATATGAACCCCATCTTGGTTCAACATAACTTGTAATTATGTATGGGCTAGTTGTTGGCCAGTACCATGTATCACTACCAGTGTTAATGTATGTTGTGCTACCACCGCCAGTGTATACTTTAGTTCCTTTAGCAACAATTGCATTTACGGTTGGAGTTATTTCGCTTTTTTTGGTAATAACAAGTTTTTCAATTGCACCGTTTTTGTACTGAATTTCTTCGGTAACACGATTAAGTCCATTTGAACCTTTTTGAATTACTTTTGTTTGCCCTCTATACATTGTATCGTCATTTTGATATTCGGTTTCGTAGTTGCTTGGAATGTCTTCAACTACAACGTTTTCATTTACGATTGTTACAATTGGCGAGATAAGTCCAACTGATACGGTTTGCCCAGGAGTAAGTAAAGCATTAGCATTAGGAATGTTTGGGTTTGCAATTAAAAATTCTTCGATATTTAATGTATTATCTTCAAGAATCTTATCAATTGAATCACCTTCTTTTACGGTGTATTCTTTTTGTTTTTCAATTGTACCAAATAATAAGAATTTACTGATATCATTTTCGTTTGTAAAAATATAGTCGTTTGTATTTAGGTATGTTTTCTTAATTGTTATTTCTTCATCCCAGTAAATTGACTTGATTTTAGTACCAGTTTCGGTTATTTCACTTTGGGTTTTACTTTTGTATTCTTCTAGTTTTTTTGTTCCGATGAATGATGCCATTGTACTATAAAAGGCACTAGCAAAGTCTTCTTTATTTAAAACTTGTAAGACAACTGGTTTTTTTGTTTCATCGTCATATTTAATAGTTATTGTATAACCTTCAATAGTAAATGGTTCATTATATTCGATTGTATGATATATCTCATCAGCAGTTTTAATATTATCACTGTAGGTTGTTTTTTCGATTGTTTTTAGAGTTGCTGGTGGGTATACTTTTTCAACATTATACTTGTCTTTGATTTCTTGTTGTTTGTCATCTACTAAAGCTAGTAAGTCGTCTTTTGAATCTAGGAGACCTACTGATTTACCATTTAAGAATACTTCGTAAACGTTTTGTGGCTCGGTATTTGTTTTTCGATTTGAGCATATAAAGATTACGAATGCTCCAAGAATAATTGTTACTAGTAACGATATAATTATTTCTTTCGGTTTCATATTACCTTCCTTTATTTTTCTTCATTTTTTTTGATGTAATTTCTGAAGTTTGACATGTCTCTTTCAAAGAGTAGTTCGATAGTTCCTGTGCTACCGTTACGGTGCTTTCCTAGTATTAGTTCAGTAACAGATACGTTTGATTGTTCTGCTGCTGATTTATTATAGTAGTCATCACGATATAGGAATGCAACTATATCTGCATCTTGCTCGATTGAACCAGATTCTCTTAAGTCACTCATGATTGGTCTTTTGTTTTCACGAAGTTCTACAGAACGAGATAACTGCGCTAGTGCAATTACTGGTATTTTTAATTCCATTGCCATTGTTTTTAGAGAACGCGAAATCTCAGATACTTCTTGTTGACGGTTCCCTTCGTATTTTGCTCCACCTTGGATTAGCTGTAAGTAGTCGATTACGACCATTGCTAGGCCTGGTTCTTTAGTTGCAAGTCTTCTACATTTTGCTCTTATTTCAGATACAGTCATACCTGATGAGTCTTCGATGTAAAGATGAGTATCTCCTAGTTCACTCATAGCTTCATTAACTTTACGCCAGTCGTTATGTTCTAGGCGTCCTGTTCTAAGTTTATTAAGTTCGATGCCACCAGCTGATGCAATCATACGCATTGCTAGTTGTTCAGCATTCATTTCCATGTTGAATATAGCAACACTTTTTTTAGTACTTATGGCAGCATTTACGGCTAAATTTAAACCAAAGGCAGTTTTACCCATTGCTGGACGAGCTGCTAGGATAATAAGTTCGTTTGGATGGAAGCCACTAGTCATTTTGTCTAAATCATAAAAGCCAGATGGTACACCAGTTATGTCAGTTTTATTTTTAGCTAAACGCTCTAATTCTTCTTGAGTTGAGCGAATAACTTCACCTATTGATTTAAATTCGCCAGCTTTACGGGCTTTAGTAACACTGAAGATTCTTTTCTCTGCGTCATCTATAATGTCATTGGTATCTGATTCTTCGTTGTAAGCATTGGTTGTAATATTTGTTGTTACATCAATAAGTTTTCTTCTTAAGGCTTTATCTCTTACTATATCAATATAATAATCAACGTTTGCCGCGGTTATTACTGAGTCTATTACATCACTTAAATACTCAATACCACCAATGATATTAATTGAGCCTTTTTTTTCAATTTCATTTTTAACAGTTGCTGAATCTAATGGAATTTTGTTTTGATGAAGTTCATATATTGCTTCAAAAATTCTTTTGTTTGCTTCACTTAAAAACATATCTGAAGAAAGCTCTTCACATACTTTTTCTAAGGCGTAGGTTGTTAAAAAGGCACAACCTAAAACATTCATTTCAGCTTCTAAGTTTTGTGGGAGTTTTCTTTCAGCCATTATTACACCTCTTTTACTTCAATTTTTGCTACGGCAATTACTTTCTTGTGAAGTTCGATGTCAACGTTGTGAACTCCTAGAGTGTCAACCGGAATAAGCGGTTTAATCATTTTCTTGTCAATGTTAAAGCCTTTTTTATTTATTTCTTCAGCAATTTGTTTTGTTGAAATGCAACCAAACATTTTACCTTCTTTGCCAGTTTTAACTTTAAATGTGAATGTTATGCTTTCGATCTTCTTTTTAATTTCTTCACATTCTTTTATTTTTTCTTCTTCATTTTTATTTCTTGTATCTATTTCTTTTTTTAGACGCTCACTACTTCCGTCAGTGTATTTGATAGCTAAACCATTTTTAATTAAGAAGTTTTGGGCAAAGCCATCACTAACATTTATTACGTCGTCTTTCTTTCCTTGTTTCTTTACGTCTTTTAATAATATAACTTTCATAGAACCTCCTTAACTACAAAGTATTATATCAAATATATGCAAAAAAAGATATATTTTAGGTTTTATCTAAAAATAAAAAGATGAAAACTTTGGGTTTTCACCTTATAAAATCTTGATTTATTTTTGATTTATAACGTATGGGTCTTCTGAGGTCCCAAACCCACCAGAAATTGAAGTTGATGAGACAAGGCTGACTGCAGGGCGGACTGCATAAATGGAATTTACATAGTAGCTGCCAAAGAAACCATTACTGCCATTAATACTCCATACGTGAGCCAAGTCTCCGTCAAAGCCACCTGGTGACAAAGACCACCAAAAATTATCATTAGCATTTTCTTGTAAATATGTTGTTGTATTTTCTGTTCCAGATGCATATCCTGCATATGCTAGTTCATCTGCAGTTATTAATCCTACTTTTGAATTTATTTTGCTTAAGTCACCATTACATTTTAAACTAGGGCCCGTGCCTCCAGCACTATTGCTTACACTAACCAATCTTTGAATTGCAGTGTAATACGTTTTATTTGTGCCATATCCAAGGCTGGTTGAAGTTCCACCATATGACCATGGATTATATGTTGTATCTGTTACATTTGTTTTATCATTGCACCACATATTATTTTTTATTACACTTTCATATGATTTTAGATTATTGTTATACCAAGCTTCTAAATTAGTTAGTATTGTGCTCTTATTAGTGTTTGCATGAGTAGTTGCATAATCAGTTGATCCTGCTGTTCCATACATAAATCCTACATAAGCATTGTCATTACCATTTATATTAAATGTGCTTGTATATTCGCTTCCAGAGAATCTTGCAAATGCTGCGCTAGCATTATTATTTGCTGGATCACAAGGACTAGCAACTCCTGCTTTATTATCATTATGTAAGATAAGTTTTACAGAGCCATCTCCACCAACTCTAACTATTCTCCAGCATTTATTAGCAAATTCTACATAGTTATTTGTTACTGCTCCTCTGAAATAATAAGATGTACCATAATCATCTTCTGTGCTTGCTAGTAACGCTTCACTTGCAGTAGATATTGCTGCTCCCGGTGTAGTTATTGGAGCCTTAACTTCATTTTTAGCTAGTATAGTTTCTGCAAAAGTAGGTGTAGTAGGTGCTTTAGCACTTGTTATCTCTACATGAGCACTAAATGCTGCTCCTTGATTTGCGTTTTGACTAGTAGCCTTTTTAGGATAATATATCTTTAATAGATATGTATGTTTAGCATTATTTGCTTTTACAAAGTGTCCACTACCTAGTTCTATAGATGTACCAGTTATATCAGTTTTTGTTATATTTGGAATTATTTCTCCATTAGTACTAGTATTAGTACTTACTAGTTCATATTGTAATGGATCATCTGTTTTAAATGTGTTTGAGTCTACTACTAAAGTTAGTTTATAGTACATTTCAGCATCTGTTGTATTATTACCAGTTACTGTTATAGTTTTTGTAGCCCATACATCATCTTTAGGATATATTCCAGCAAGATTTATATCATTTCCGCCATCATAAGTTATTTTCATTGTTCCGGCATCAGCTCTTACTGTAGTGCTTGTTTCAGAACTCATTCCGGCAGTAAAGAATGCATATGATACACCTACAACGCATATAAGCGATATGACAAGTATATATATCATTACTTTCTTTTGCTTCTTTTTTATTTCTTCTTGGTTCATATTTTATCACTATCTTTCTATAGATATTATATAACAACCCCCCCCGTGTCTAGTTAATATTTTGTTAAAATTATTCTATTAATGAATTTTGTGCTACCTTAACATTTTCTTTACTTTATTATTGGCATAAAAAAAATAGCATTTCTGCTATTTAATGTTATTATTTTACAAATGGGATTAAAGCCATAAAACGAGCTCTTTTAATTTGCATTGCAATATATCTTTGATGTTTAGCACATGCTCCAGTCATTCTTCTTGGCATGATTTTGCCTTTTTCATTGATATATTTATTAATAATAGCTACGTCTTTATAGTCTACGCTTTTACCAGCGCACATTTGACAAATTTTCTTTTTCTTACGATAAAATTCAGCCATTTTAATTATTCCTTTCTAAAATGGTAAATCATCATCTGTTAAAACTACTTCTGAACCAAAGTTTTTAAATGGGTCTTCAGTTACGTCTGTTGTTTCAATTGGACTTTGATTTACGTTATTGTTAATAGGTGCCTCAGTAAATGAAGCACTGCCGGTATTATTATTTTTGCTTCCTAAGAATGTTACGTTATCTGCTACTACCTCAGTAACGTATCTTTTTTGACCATCTTGGCCATCATAACTTCTAGTTTGAATACGTCCAGTAACTCCAACAAGAGAACCTTGTGTGCAATACTTACAAACATTTTCAGCCTGTTTACGCCATACTACTACTGGAATAAAGTCTGCTTCTCTTTCGCCATTAGCATTTGTAAATGTACGATTTACTGCTACAGTGATATTAGTTGTAACTTGACCACTTGCAATAGTTCTTAATTCTGGAGTTTTAGTTATTCTTCCTACTAAAGTAACATTGTTCATTTTTACTCCTCGTCTAATTTAATAATTAGGTGTCTAATAATATTTTCGTTGATTCTAGCTTTACGATTTAATTCGTTGATAATATCATTATTAGCTTCGAAATTAAATACATAGTAGAAACCACTAACTTCTTTATTAATAGGATAAGCAAGTTCTCTTTGTCCCATTTCTTTAGTGTTAGTAATTTTGCCATTCATACTTGTAATGATATCAGAGAATTCTTTTACAGTACTTTTAACAGCAGCTTCTTCTAAAGTTGTTTTAACAATGAACATCATTTCGTAATTTTTCATATTTACCTCCTTCTGGTCTATTGGCTTATACTAATATATAAGCAAGGAGCTTTCGCTCATGCGTTATTATAGCATACTCCTAAATTATATGCAAATTAAATCTTTTGCCTTTATTCATTTATTAGATCTTTTATTTTTTGTCTAATTCTTTGGATAGTGTTATCAATTTGTTTAGGTTCTTTTCCTAGTATTTTAGCAATATCATGATAGTTGAATCCTCTAATTAATAGTTTGTAAACGTCATTTTCGTTTGGGGAAAGAATGCTATCTATTTTTTTGACAAGTTCTTCGTATTCTTCTTTTTTAGTCATATTATTTAGTGGCTCTTCACTGGTGTCACCAATAATTTCGGTTAGTGGTTTTTGAAAAACATCATATTCGTAATCTAAACTGTAAGCAGATGTGTACATCTTGTTTTTGATTGTTTCAGCTTTTCTTACTGCGTTTTGAATCTTTCTTTCAACGACAATTGATATAAATGTTGGAAGACTAGTTTCTTTTTCGCAAGAATATCTAATGATTGCATCAGTGAATGCTAGGTTAGCGTCTTGTCTTACTTCGCTTAAGTCCATGTTAAGAGCATAGAATGTTTTTTTGTATTTGTTAATTATTATGTCGATAATATAACTATATTTTTCAAATATAACGTCTTTGGCATTTTCATCGTTTTCGTTGAACATTTGGCTTAGTTCATAATCGTTATATTCCATTAGTTACCTATACCAAATAGAAGTATTCCAGCTGATACTGATGCGTTAAGTGAGTTTACATGTCCTTTCATAGGAATACTTATAATTACATCACTATTTTGTCTTACGATTTTTGTTAAGCCAAATCCTTCGCTACCAATTACTAGGCATATTTTATCCGCATAGTCTACTTTGCGATAGTCTTCACCATCGGCTTCTGCTGCATAAACAAAGAAGTCTTTATCTTTTAGTTTGTTAATTGCTGCTACTAGGTTATTTACCATTATAATGTTTACGTTTTCGATAGCACCTGTACTTGTTTTCATTACTGTATCAGTTACGCTTACGCTGCGATCTTTAGGGATGATGATGTTTTTTACGCCTCTTGCTTCACAAGAACGGATGATTGCTCCAAAGTTGTGAGGGTCTTCTAAGTGGTCAAGAATTAAGACGAATTTTTCATCACCAATAGCGTCTAGTGTTTTGTATTCGTAGTCATGCATGTCAAAAATTATTCCTTGGTTGTTTTTCATCATTTTATCCATTATATTAGGTTCAGTTAGAACGTATTTTAGATGATGTTCTTTTAAGGATTCTATTATTTTTTCATCATGAAAATTTTTACTTAGATATACTTTTTTTATTTTAGTTTTGTCTAGTTCGTTAAAAACGTTTTTTCCACATACTCTCATAATATTTTCTCCATTATTTCTTTTAGTCTTTCTTTGTTATTTAAATATAGATATCCGATTAAGCATTCAAAGCCGGTTGACATATGATAAGTTACGATGTCAGTTGTTTTACTTTTATGGCTTGATGCGTTACGGCCTCTTTTTACTATTTCAATTTCTTCTTCTGTTAGAATGTTTTCGTTAATTAAATTTTCTAGTATTTTCCTTTGAGATGGTGCAGTAATGTAGTTAAGAGATTCTTTTTGTAAGTCATTTACTTTATAGATTTTTTTGTTTATTAAGTATTCTCTTATGTAAAGTTCAAATACGGCATCACCTAAATATGCTAAGGATAAGTTGTTCATAAATATCACTTTAAAGAATATATCATATTTTGAGGTAAAAGTAAAATGTGTTAGACAAAAAAACTACGCTGATGCGCAGTAATTATTTTTCTTTAGCAACACTAAGGGCTCCACTTGATACGCTTTCAGCGATTGTTAGTAGTTCTGTGCCAGTTAGTTTGTTACTTGAGATGTAAAAGTCAATTTTATTGCTTGTCCAGTATAGTGAGTTTGATGATAATGCTCCCATTGTTTGACTTAGTAATAGTGGTTCACCAAATACAGGAATTATTTCGAATTCATCACTGGCTTTAGAAACTTCTTCAACTAAAGTAAATGGGCTATCTCCTGTGAATGTTAGGATTACTCTGTTTCCTTCATCTGTTGATACGACGTCTTTACTATTTAGATATGTATTTTTAGGTAAGTATAGTGGATATACTATATCGTCTATTGTTTTACTAGTTTCTTCTTCTAAGGGAATGTTGTTGTCAATTAAGGATTCTAGTTTAAAATAGTCATCTTTGAATGTCGGTTTGAAATCAACAGATGTGTAGTTTACGGTTATTTTGACATTGCCACTTTCATCTAGTATTTCTACTTTAGTGATGTCTTCATCTTTATTTAGATAGATTTTTTCACTTACTAGATTAGCATTGTTTGGATAATTTACTTTTGCTGTTATGATGTAGCCGTCATCAACTTTCTCGCTTTTGCTTTCTGAGTCGTTTTTGATGTCTTTTACTAGGGAGTCAATTAGATATCCTTGTGAACCGTTATCTGGCCACTCCGATTGGAATTTGAAACTTTTATTTAAACTAGGTGTTACAACGTAAACGTCTTCACCACTTTTTAAGATTACTTGTTCATGATTATTTATTTGGTTTACTAAATTTACGCGGTAGTTTTCTTTGTCTTTTGCTGCAGTTACATTATAGGAAAATACATCTTCGTTGCTGGTAATATTCATTGTTCCTTTCATTAAGTAAGAATTTTTCTTTTCTATTTTAGTGATAAAGTTTTCTTTTACGTCACCACTTGTTTTTTTACCACACCCGGTAATCATAAGTACTAATAAAACAAATACAACAAATTTTTTCATTTAACCTCCTATCTAATAATATTTTTAAGTTTTGGTTTTATGCACTTATTTTAAAAAATTTGAAGGTTATAATTTGGAGTATATTTTTATTTTGATAGTCCATACTATGAATAGAAAAGAGGTTAAATATGTCGACATTACAAAAGATATGTCTATGCATTACCATAATCGGTGGTATTAACTGGGGATTAGTTGGTTTATTAGATTTTAACTTAGTTGAAGCTATTTTCGGTGGAGAATCTATAATTCCAAGAATTGTTTATTCACTTGTTGGGTTAACGAGTTTGATTAATACCGGCATACTAATTATGGATTTAGATGATCATGAGGCCTAGATTTTAGGCTTTTTTGTATTTTAAAAGCGGCTTTGTGTTGCTCTTTTTTAGTCCATTTTTTCAAGTTCTTTGTACGCTATTTTACCAACTAGAGTTGTTGGAAGGTCGTCAATGTATCTAATTTCTCTTGGTATTTCAAATTTTGCTAAGTTTTCTTTCATATATTTTTGAATGTTACTTTTAGTAAGAAGATTATTGTAGCCTTCTCTAAGGACTATAAATGCTTTGACTGTTTCGCCTTTTGATTCATTTTTGATGCCAATTACGGCACATTTCAAAATTGCTTCGTGATTTGTTAGAATTTCTTCAACGTGTGATGGGTAAACATTGTAGCCACTTGTGATAATCATTCTTTTTAGTCTTGATTTGTAGTGGAATAAGCCTCTTTTGTCAACACATGCAATATCTCCAGTGTGAAGCCATGTTTTTCCGTCCATTTGGAATAAAGTATTTTTGGTTTCTTCTGGTTCGTCTAAATACTCTAACATAATGTTTGGTCCTGAGATGATTAGTTCACCATCTTCTTCTAGTGGTGTCTCTTTTTTAGTGTTGATATCAATTATTTTAAATTCAGTGTTTGGAAATGGGTAACCAATAACATCGGATTCGTCTAGTATTCCATCTGGTGAAAGTGATACAACGCCTGAAGATTCAGTCAAACCATAACCTATTTTAAGTTCTGTCTTGCATCCATATTCTTTTAGAAAGGTATTTACTCTATTTTTAAGATCTATGCTCATCGCATCTCCACCGCAAACTACTAGTTTTAGGGTATTTAGTTCATTTTTACGAAATTTCATTTTTGATACTGCATCATATAGTGTTGGGACTCCGCATAGGACGTTGAATTTGTATTTTCTTAGATATTTTTTAAATTTTTTAGCGTTAAATTGGGGAATTAAGATAGCGCGCATTCCATTGTATAAGGGTGTGTGAGTGCAAATACCGATACCAAATGCATGAAAGTTAGGTAAGAATGTTAAAAAGGCATTTTCTGGTTCTAAGGCTTCTGGCTCAGTGTATTTGCTTTGTAGGGCCTGAGCATTGAATGAGTAGTTTGATATTACGACGCCTTTAGGCTTACCTGTTGTTCCTCCACTATAAAGAATTACAGCAGGATCATTTGATGCTACTTGCTCGTATGGGTCTTCATTATATAGATTTGCTTTAGCAATGAAGTGATCCCATAACATTATTTTTTCATTTTCTTTAATGTTTATTTTTCTTCCTTTAAGTAGCCAGTATAGGAAGGCAGTTATTCTTTCCATGGATTTTGTTGCACTTGTTACGATTACTTTTTCTAGGGACGTATTATCTATAATATTGTTTACTTTTCTGTAGGCAATATCAATACATAGCATCACTTTGGAATTACTTTTGTTTAGGTAGTATTCTATGTCCTTCTCACTTGATAATGGATGAATCATATTTGCGACTGCGCCAATTTCGTTAATTGCATAGAACATGGTTACTTCTTCTGGAGTGTTTGGCATACATATTGTTACTTTATCACCTTTATTTACACCTAAAGTTTTTAGGGCTTTTGCTACTTTGTTAATTTTTTTAATTAATTGTTTGTAAGTTATTTGGTTGTTTTCGTATTCGATGGCAGTATTATAAGGATATTTAAGGGCGCTTTCATAGACTGCATCGTATAAACTTCCCTCGAAGTATTTAACATTTTTAGGAAGTTTTTTGTGATGGTAGTGCCATTTGTTAATTATTTTTACGCTTATTTTGCGGTAAGTATTGCGGATTTTTAAATATAGTTTTTCAAACATGAGAGAGCCTCTTTTCTAATTAAGTCTATGTTTAAATACACATTAATAATATCATAAACAAATAATAAAAAAAAGAAGCACTAGTCTTCTTTATGTTGGTTTTCCTTAGTTAAAGGAGTTCCACCTTTTTGAGTTACGTTGTGTTTAACTAGTTCTTCTTCTACTGCTTGATTAATTTCTTTTAATACACGCTTACTATAAACTTTTTTGTAAATACTTACATATTCAGAAATTTTAACTGGTACTATTTCTTCTGTTATAGTTACGCCTGATATATCACTTAAATTTTGGTAAGAACCATTAATTTCATCTTGCAAGTTTTCTTTCATTAAGGCGATTCTTGATTTTGCTGATTCAACTTCAGTTTTTACTTCTGTAAGATACTCATATGCTTCATCTGTTCTTTGTCTCAACGCTCCTTTTAATTCAAAGATTCCCTCTAATGATAATGGTGCTATTGATTTGCGATAGCCAAATTTTGCTTCGATTTCTTCATATATTTTGGTTAAGTTTTGTCTTATTGACATAAGAATCATTTGTGCTAAGCGACTTAGTCTTTTTTCGGCTTCTCTTGATTCTTTTTTATTTGCAAACAATTTGCCACTTTTATCTATATATGATCTATAAGATTTTACATATGCTAGTTGTAAGTCCTCACCAATAAATTCTTTATATTCTGAGACCAAACGTCTTATTTCCTTAAAGTCAGTTGAATCTAAAGAAATCAGATAGGAAAGTCTTTCTTCATCAAAGTATTTTAAGTTTACAAGAGCTTTGAAGTATTCGTTTTCGGATTTACTTACTGCTCTTGAAAGTTTTGATAATTCTTCTTGATTTAAAAGTGCTGTACCATTTTCAAATGAAACAACTTCATACAATTTTGTATTTAAATATGGAAAGTATCCATATGGTAGTACCACTCTTGTTCTGACATCATCAAGTTTTTTTCTTAGTTCGCTTATTTTTAGCGCAGTGCTTTGAAGTTTCTGAGTTCCATTTGGACTATTTAGAACGCCAAATATAACTTCATCACGATTAGTTATTTCGGTTTCTTCGATATTTTTAATCTCATTTAATCTTACTCGGTGGTATTCTTCTTGAAAGTCTTTAAGTAAATCGGCAAATGTTGCACCATTTAGAAAAGCGATTCTTTTTGATAGTATGCCTATTTCTCTATGAACTGCGCGAATCCTTATATTTAGTTTTTTTGCTTCTTCTTCACTCGCTGTTTCTAGTGCTTTTTCGTTTCTATATCTTTCAAATTGTAACTCATTTTTTCTTTTTAAAAGTTCCCAACTTTTTGTTTTTACGTATTCTTTTTCATTACTCATTAAAAGTTCATAGTAAAATGCAAAGTTTTCAAAATCGTCAAATACGCTTAGACAATCTAAACGCATTTTTGCTCTTTCTAGAGATTCTTTATTTTTTAAATCTTTAATAATATCTTCGGTTTCTTGTTTTTTTGATTTAGTAATATCCTTCATCATAAAAAAATTCCCCCTTTAAATTGCCTATAGTTTAGCATATTTTGGGAGAATTGTCAAACGTACGTCCGTTTTTTG
Organism: uncultured Mycoplasmatota bacterium; assembly: GCA_900547775.1. Classification (GTDB taxonomy): domain Bacteria; phylum Bacillota_I; class Bacilli_A; order RF39; family UBA660; genus CAG-533. The sequence goes on from URHW01000001.1 coordinate 306,321, forward strand.
ATTATTCAGAGTATTTTTTACCAATTGTCAAATTTTTGTTAAGTACCTCGTAACTATCTACAATGGAGATAAAAGCTTTGGGATCTATCAGTAAAATTCCCTCTTTTAAACCAAAGTAATCTTTTGTATCTACTGATGTCATAATGATTTTGTTTTTGTGACTTGTGAAGCCGCCTTTTACGTTTATCTCGGTTAAATCATAATGTAATTCATTTAAAATATAATCTTTGACTGATGTTTCTTCGGTTGTGATTATGAAGAATGTTTTGCTTGTGCTTGCTCCTACTCTAGACATTGTCGCCATGTAGTTGATAATTACGATTAGCACTGCAGAATATAGAGATGCTTCAAAGTTAACTACAAATCCAGTTAGGATAATTATTATGGTTTCAAATATATATGTGAATGTTTTGCGTCTATATATTTTTACGGAGTTGAAGATATCTTGCAGAAGAAATAATCCACCAGTTGAGTAGCCTTCTTTGAAGATCAGACTGTGACCTAAACCAGTTATGACACCAGCAGTTATGGTTATTATGGTTTTATCTATGTTATAGATATTTATTTGTTCTGCTATATTTTGTGTGAAATAAATGATTATAGGGATTAATAAACTTGGTATCATATATTTTCTCGTGTTTTCTGCACCAATTGATAGGGTTGCAATTCCAATTAGGGCTAGATTTATGATAAGTAAAAACATAGGTGCACTATAGTCAAAATGGTAATATATTAGTGCTCCTAGGCCATATATTCCGTTAGGTACTAAGTCGTAAGGAATTATAAATAAATTAAATGCTAGGGCGATAAGGATGCATCCCATAATGATATTTAAATACTTTTTCATTTTTTACCTCTTTATTCTTAAATAGTTTTCCATAAATGGTAGTAGTTCTCCGTTTAAGACAGCATCAGCATTCGCTGTTTCATATCCTGTTCTAATGTCTTTTACTAGTTTATATGGTTCTAAAACATAGTTTCTTATTTGACTGCCGAATTCAATGTTCATATGATTTTTTAGTTTGTCATATTCTTCAGTGTTTGCTTCTTCCATAAGTTTTTTTAGTTTACTTGTTAGAACGCTTAAAGCGGTTGCTTTATTTTTGATTTGGCTTCTTTCATTTTGACATGTTACAACTATACCTGTTGGCAAGTGGGTAATTCTTACGGCACTATCAGTTGTGTTTACGCCTTGTCCGCCCTTCCCACTCGAACGATATACATCTACTCTTATTTCTTCGTCTTTAATGTTTACTTCATTTGTCATTTTAATTTCTGGAGTGACGTTTACAGATGCAAATGATGTATGTCTTCTTTTGTTTGAATCAAATGGACTTATTCTTACCAGTCTGTGAACACCTTGCTCGCCTTTGAAATAACCATAAGCATATGGACCAGTTATTTTAATGGTTGCACTTTTAATGCCGGCCTCTTCCCCTTTTTGGCAATCTAGTTCTTCATATGCGTAACCATTTTTATCGCAGAACATTTTATACATTCTTAGTAACATGCTGGACCAATCACAACTTTCGGTTCCACCTGCGCCGGGATGAATTTCTAAAAAGCATGGAGCATCATCGTATTCACCAGTAAATAATGTATTGATTTCTAGTTCGTTTATTTGATCTGTAATCTTTGTTAAGTCAATTTCTTTTAGTTCTTCATCACCTAAGATGTTAATTAATTCAGAATAATCTTCTAGTTCGTTAACTATGTTTTGATAAGTGAAAATTTGTTTTTGAAGGTTAACTAACTCACTATTTATGGCTGTACTTTTAGATACGTCTTTCCAGGTATTTTCGTCATTAAGTTCTTTGGTTAGTTCTTTTATTTTTTGACTTTTGGCATCTAAGTCAAAGTGACCTCCCAATATTTAAGATTTGTTTTTTTAACTGAGATATTGTTTGTTCTAAGTTTTCTCTATTCATAATTATTACCTCAATGAAATTATAGCAAAAAAAAGAAAGAAAATAAAGTTTCTTTCATTAAGTGTTTATGTATGAAGTCAACCATTTTTCAAATTCATCTGCATCTTGATATTTTGCTAAATCGTCGTTACTTTCTGTATTTAAGTAAGTTACAATTTTTCCTTCTTTAATTAATATAACAGATGGTGCTAATTTTACGTCATCATATATAAATGTTTTCTTCATCTCTTCATATGGAAGATACAAGAAACTGATGTTATACTTGTCCATTACTTTTTTAAATATTTCATCGCATGGAGTTTCTAATAAACAATAGTTGTTGTAAGCAAAAACAATAAATGATTTTTTGTCTTCTTTTAATTTTTCAATATCTTCATTTTTAACATTTATAAATTTGCTTTCTTGGTAATATTCTTTTTCTATAGAAAATTTTGATGAACTCGCACAAGATGTTAGAAAAAGACAAATTAAGATTATTACAATTTTTTTCATTTGGTAATTTTGTGAAGACTTTTAAAATCTAGATTATAATATGGTACTTTACTAAAGTTATAGTAGTCTTTTCCATTTATTGTTTCTTTTACGTCTATTTTATTGTTGCCGTCATAATACCAGTAACCACCTATGTCGCGAATTTTGTTTTCATCCCAGCCCAGTGACACAAGCATATTTTTTACTTGACCGGCGTAACCACCTGCACCACATAAGATAAAAATATTTTTGTCTTTTGGAAAGATTGCTTCTAGAATTTCCATACTTTCTTCGTAGTTTGGAATATATTTGTCATCATCCGTTAGTTTAAATAGAGCATCTCCAGTATAAAGGCCACTAACGTTTTCTTTTTCTTTTTGCTTAATGTATGCTTCCTTGTAATTTGCTAAGTATGGCGCTGGTATTACTTCGAATCCTTTTATATAACCTGATAGATATCTGTCTCCACCTTTGTTTTCCCATGTAGCAGTATCTACAAGCATACGAACGTCTCTATAAACTGTATCAGTACGATTAAGATAGTTGTCTATAGTTTTTTCATTAATATTTTTGTCGATGCCATACTCTCCTCTTAATCCTTCTGATAATTCTGGGGCCGGTAATGGTTTTTCAATTACGATATTTTGTTTAGCCATTATGACTAGTGCAACTATGATAGAAGCACCTATTAGTCCACTAATTAGACTATTTAATATTTTATTTTTCATTTTTCCTTCCTTTCTGTTTTTATTTTAAAAGTAAGAAAAGAATTTAACAATTGAATGAAAGTTTAGATAACTCAACTTTAGGTTGAAAAAAAAGATTGCACGAGCAACCTTATTTGATTTTTCTTGATTCTAAGTAATATCTTTTATCGTAACTATGTCCCATTGAGAATGTTTTTCTTGGAAGACTTCCATCTAGAATTACAGTTTTAAATAATTCATTTTTAGGCATTGCTTCAAAGATAAATCCAACATTACCACTTTGCTTAGCAAGGTTTTTAGTAGTTTCTTCTCCATGAATATAGTCAATTTTTCCTTCATTATTTTTTAAGTATTCATCTAAGAATATTTGAATAGAACCAACTGCAATGTTAGATTTTGGATTTTCAATATACCATTTTTCGTCAACATCGTTTGTTATAACTTCAATTTTTTGACCATTACCATCTTTGTTAATTTGATAGTATTCTTTTAGACTATTTAATAATTTTTCGGGATTTGTGTTAAAAATCACTCTATTTATTGCTTCAAATTCTAATGCTGGACTATGAAGGTTTACTAGTTCTACTAGAGCATATCTGGCTGGGTTATTTAAATATTCTTCTTCACTCATTGTTTCTTTCAATTTTTCATAACATGCTTTTGCGGTTGCTAGTGAATGGTTTCCATCACCCATGGCAAATAGTAATACTTCTTTATTATTAACGTCATATTTTTTAGCAAATACTTCTTTGTCAGCTAGTTCTTTTAAACCTTTATCCACTTCATCCATTGTTTCTTCATTTAGTAAATATCCTTTAACGTGGCCACCATTTTTCATTAAATCAAAATCGTAAACTATATCATCTTCAGAAACTTTATTTTTTAAATTTTCGATTATTCGTTTTTTGTCATCATCAATAAGAATCATTATGTGAGGAAGTTCTAGTGGAGCATTTTCTCTGATTTTTACTCTTGGTGGAATTCTTTCTATGACAGTTTTTTCAGTTGCTCTTATAGGTGTTTCTGCTCCTTTTTCATATGAATAGGCTTCTAGATCAACTACACCAATAAGTCCTTCTCTGATTTTTCCATCACTTTGGGTTCTTTCTAAGTAAATCATGCTGTCTTTGTATTCGTTAAAGAAATCTTCATCTAGAAGTGCTTTCATGTTACTATTTATTTTAGCAATTCTTTCACTTACATTTTCATCTTCTAAATAAATTTCTGGAAGTGTTAACTTTAATGTTGATGGGGCATCACCAACTATTTTTTCTACGTCGTTCCAATATTCTGGTTCACTGGTATATTGGTCACATGCTACTACACTCCATTTTGTCATATCTGTATTTTTGGGCAGTAAAATATTTCCTCTTTTGAAAGGTATGTTCATATTATCATCTCCTAACTAGATTATATATTCCTGAATAAAAAAATGCAACTTAATTGTTACATTCTTTCATTTTTTTATTTTCATATTTATTTAGAAGTTTTATTACTATTTTATTCAGTTTATCGAATATGTAAAGTGAGCATATTAGAAGAACGCCAAATATTAAACCTATTTGAAAGTTAATTGCTTTAATATTAAAGAAGTTAGATTGAAATATTGCACAGTACTCAAAGCCAGCAAGTAAGGTTATCCAAAGAGTGAATCTAAATGCATTAAATGGTTCACATAATTTATATAGGAAGATAAAACCCGAGATTCCAGTTAAGAATACTACTAAACTTGAGACAACATCTTCCGGCAAATTAAATGCATATTTGAACATTTCAACAATGATGACATTGAATACTACCGTTAGTGCTGCTGGAACACTTTTACCAATAACTTTTACTAAGAAATTTCCTTTGACAATATCTGTGTTTGGTTCTAGTGCTAAGATAAATGATGGTATTCCAATAGTAAATGTTGTAATTAATGTAAGCTGGATTGGTATAAAGAAATATTTGCTTCCTAAAATGATACATAGTAAGACTAAAAGGATTGTGAAGATTGTTTTTACTAATAATAAAGAAGCACTTCTTTCGATGTTATTAATAGTTCTTCTTCCTTCGGCAACTATGTGAGGAATACTACTGAAGTCAGAGTTTAATAAGACTAACTGACTTACGTTTCTAGCACCATCAGTACCACTTGCCATTGCGATTGAACAGTCTGCTTCTTTTAAGGCTAAAACATCATTTATTCCATCACCAGTCATAGCAACTGTTTTACCATTCTCTTTTAAGGCTTTAATAATTTGCTTTTTTTGTTTTGGAGTTACTCTACCGAATATATTATAGTTAAGTGCTGCTTCTTTGATAGTTTCGTCATTTAATGTTGTTGCGTCTATACCTTTGATGTTTTTGATGCCGGCTTCTTCGGCAATGGACATAACAGTATTGTAATTATCACCAGAGATTACTTTTACTTCTACTCCCTCTCTTTCAAAAAATTCTAAAGTGTCTTTGGCATCTTTTCTAACAACGTCTTTGATTAGGATATATGCTAGTTTTTCTAGTTGCTTGGGATGCTCTGTTACTTTTTCATTTGATTTTGCTAGAAGTAAAACACGATATTTTTTTTGGTAATTTTCAATTTTGGATTTTTCATTCTTATATACATCTTTTAAGATGAAGTCTGGAGCGCCTAAATAATATGCATTTTCATTTTCAAAAGAGACTGCAGAAAATTTTCTTTCGGATGAAAAAGGAATTGTTTCTTTTACTTTCCATGATGTTTGATTTAACGTAAAAGAATCTTTTAAAGCAGTGAACGTAGCACTATGATCTACTGCACTTGCACAGATTTCTCCGAGAATTTTATCAATTTCTTTTTTATTATGTCCCTTTTCTATTATTGTGTCATATACTTTCATTTTACCTTCAGTTATAGTTCCTGTTTTATCTAAGCATATAACGTTTACTCTGGCAAGAGTTTCAATACAATAAAGTTGCTGAACAAGGACTTTATATTTTGATAGTCTTATAATACTTACTGCCATTACTGAACTCGTTAGTAAAATTAAACCTTCAGGAATCATACCGATTAAAGCGGCAACTGTGGCGATTACTGAATCATAAATACTGCTGGTAATTACTATTTGATTTGCAAAAAATAGAATTCCGATGGGAATAATTAGAATTGATAATATTTTAAGTAATTGGTTAAATGAACCCATTATGATTGAATTTGCTTTTTTGTTATATTTGGCTTCTTTAGATATTTTGGCTATATAGCAATCCTTACCAACTTTATTTACTTTTGCATAACATGAGCCACTTACAATGAAACTTCCAGATAGAAGTTCTGCACTAGTGTCTTTATAAATCGGATCTACTTCTCCAGTAAGAAGGGATTCATTTACTTCAACTTTGCCATTTAGGACTATGCAATCTGTTGGAACTTCATTTCCTATTTCTAAATATATAATATCGTCTAAAACTATTTCTTCATTTGAGATTAGTTTTTTACGAGAGTTTCTTATAACAGTTGTTTTGGTTGATGCTAAAAATGATAGTTTGTCGATTATTTTTTTAGATGTTATTTCTTGAAATGTGCTAATTATGGTATTACAAATAATAGTTCCCATGAATAAACAATTTTTTAGTGAATAAAGGAATCTGTTATAAATTAACCCGGTTATTATTATTGCTGCGCCTAGAAAAATATTTAGAAAGTTGAAATAAGTGAAAACATTACTATAAATGATTTGCTTGATTGTTTTAGTTTGAGGTTGCTCATTAATATTTGTTAGGTTTTCCGCTATTCTTTGATTAACTTGCTCACTTGTTAAACCTTCGTCATATTTAGGGTTAAATCTTTTTATTTCCATAGGCATCACTTTCCAATTTTATTATAACACGTTATATTTTTTGTATAAATTTTTAAGATATTAACGTAAGAAAAAAGTGTCAAGAAAATGACACATTATTTATTTTTTATGAAGAAAGCATTCTGTTTCGTGTGAGTTTATTATGCCGATTGCTTGAAGATAGGAATATATAATTGTTGAACCAGTAAATTTCATACCTCGTTTTATCAAATCTTTTGATATGGAGTCAGAAAGTTGAGATGTTGTAAGACTAGTTTCATATATTGGGTATTCATGTATGAACGATAGTAAATATTTGGAAAAAGAGCCATATTCTTTTTGAATTTCTTTAAATATTGCGGAATTATTAATGCTTGCATTTATTTTAAGTTTGTTTCTGATAATACCTTTGTTGTTATAGAGTTCTTCTTTTTTGACATCATCATATTTAATAATTTTGTCTATGGCAAAGTTGTCATATGCTCTTTTAAAGTTTTCTCTTTTATTTAAAATACATTCCCAAGAAAGACCGGCTTGGAACATTTCTAAGATTAGCATTTCAAAAAGATAATTGTCATCTAAGTTAAGTACGCCCCACTCTTTGTCATGATATTCTACATATAATGGGTTTTTTAAATTACACCATAAGCATCTTTTCATAGTTTTATTCCTTTCTTTGGCAATGTCATTATAGGTTACGAATTTTTCCATATGGAATGTTACTTCTTATTTTTTTATTAGGGTGATTCCAATCACGATTAGAAGGCTTACTAAAAGTTTTCTTTTTAAACTTTTCTTGTCTTTGTCTATAAAGAATTCATATATAGAATTCGTTACCATTGATAACGTTAAAAGCGGTGCGACAATGGATATGTTTCCATATTCGTAAGCTTTAACAGATGAGATAAGCATAATGGCCCATGAGAAACTTACTAGCATAAATTTCTTTTTGTCATATAATTTGAATTCTTGTTTTAAGTCGTCTATAGAAATTCTACTTACAAGTTTTATGATTAGAGATGGGATCAAAACAGTTATGACAGTATATAATCCAATGTTGAAATTCTCTGAAATATTAACATTTATAAACATAACGATTGCAAAAAGAAAGTTTGAGATTATGCACATGATAAAGTATTTGTTAAGTTCTAGTTTTCCTTTTTTATTTGTGGATAATAGAATATTTGCTAGGAGTATGAGAATTATACCGGCAACTTTAGTTAAGATAATATTTTCTTTTAAAAATACAAAACCAAATATTACCAGGAACACTGTGGATAATTGTTTAAGCATACTGAATGTTGAAGGAGCAAGGCCGTATCTTGCTTCGATATTTAATCTATCTGTTGCTGCATAAATAATGGTTACTAGACCTAGAGTTAGAAGTACTTGAGGATTTAATGAAAATTTGTATGTAAAAAGTGGAGATAACATTAGGGCGAATAGTGCAGTAAATACTTCTAATAGAATTGTTAACTGAAGCGTTTTTCATGCTCCTATTTGTTTCTTTAAAGCATTGAGCAAATATTAAAGAAAATATTAAGTATATAATAACCCATTTTATATATTCCATTTTTATTTTTCCATTTCTTTAAAATTTAGATTTTTTAAATATTCGTAGCCAGTTGTTATTTTATCTTCAACGTTAGTGCTGGAATTGTAGATTTTTTTTAATTCTTCCATTACGAACTTACCATTCTTTTGTAATTTATAAAATTCAGGATATGATTTTTCTGTAAAATCAAATATTGCTTGGAAATCTGTATTATTTAAAATTGGGTCAGTTACCATTTCACTATATTGCCATGCTAGGTATGGGCTTTCGTATTCCGCTTTAGGAATTTCTGGATAAAGTGTTTTCCACTTAGTAAACCATAAAAAATGTAGTGTTTCATGAGCACAGACTTCTGTTAGTTTTTCTTCATTTAAATGTGGATTAATATAAAATGTGGAGTTATCTATATCTCTAGGAAAAAATGGCAACATACCAACATAACAAGTTATTTCATTTATATTTATAGGCCAATTTATGTTAAGATAGTCTGCTAATTTTTTAAAATAAGTGTCATTGTATTTGTTCCAAATAGCACTATATTTTTTACAAGCTTCTCTAATATTTTGTGAATTACTTGTGTAATAGTTCGTGATTATAGCACTAATTTTTGTGGATATCTCTTCTTTTGAAATATTTTTGTGGATATCATGAAGTTCTGGGAAATATTCACATAATAAATTGTGGATTTCTGACTTTTCGCCTTCTCCAAAGTAAAAGTTTTGAATTATTTTGATATTTTCTTCTAGAGTTATTGGTTTAAATATAATTTTGGGATTTGTTTGCATTTATACCTCCTTTTCTAAATAGTTTTATTTAATTTATCGTAATTATTATACTATTTTTTCCATTATTAAACAATTGATTTTTTGAACTAGTATCTCGTCTATAATTATTTTTCTTCTATTAATTATTGGCAAATTAAAAAGCTGGCGTGAATACCAACTTTATATTGTTTGCATAAATGTCTGCATAAAAATTTTGCTATTTTATATGTTATTTACCACAACAGTTTTTGTACTTTTTGCCACTTCCACATGGACATGGGTCATTACGGCCTATTTTCTTTTTTTCGTTAACTTTTGGTGTACTTTTTAAAGTTTCTTTGCCGTCATTAGTTTGTCCTTGAGGTGCTTTTCTAGGTGCAATCGTTTGTTTTATTTCAACTCTCATTAGAAGGTTTGTAATGTTAGCGTCAATGTTATCTAACATTTTTTCGAATATTTCATAACCTTCTAAAGCGTATGCTTGAAGTGGGTTTACTTGAGCATATCCTCTTAAACCAATACCTTCTCTTAAATGTTCCATTGAGTTGATGTGTTCAATCCATGCATCGTCGATCACTTTTAAATTTATAAATCTTTCAAAGTTATTTGTTACTTCTTCTGGGATTTCTTCTAATTTTTCTTCAAATTCTTTTACTAGTTTATCACCAATAATATCGCTTACTTCTGTTTCTTTTTTGTTTTTGATTTCGTCTAGTTCGATTGTTTCTTTTCTTAAGTAAGCATTGTTGAAATGATCTTTGATTGCATCTAGATCTGCTTCAGTTAAGTATCCTTCTGGAGCAATGTGACTGTCTACAAATTCGTCTGCATAGTCTCTTAAAGTGTCTTCTGAGATTGTAGTCATGTTTTCAGCATCAAGAATTTCATTACGTTTTTTATAAACTATTTTTCTTTGCTCAGATACGATATTGTCGTAGTCTAGCAAACTCTTACGCATATCGTAGTTGTTGCCTTCTACTTTCTTTTGTGCTGATTCAATGCTCTTACTAAACATTTTTGATCTAATAGGCATTGTTTCATCATATCCTAGGTTTTGAATCATTGTTTTAATTCTATCTGTTCCGAATCTTCTCATAAGTTCGTCTTCAAATGATATGAAGAACTGTGAATATCCTGGGTCTCCTTGACGACCAGCACGACCTCTTAACTGATTATCGATACGTCTTGATTCGTGTCTTTCAGTTCCGATTACACATAGTCCGCCAAGTTCTTTAACGCCTTCTCCTAGTTTAATATCGGTTCCACGACCTGCCATGTTTGTAGCGATTGTAATTGCGCCTTTTTGACCGGCGTTTGCGATGATTTCTGCTTCTCTAGCATGGTTTTTAGCGTTTAATACTTCATGGGGTAGATGTTCTTTTTGAAGTAGTTTACTTAGGTGTTCGTTTGATTCAACTGAGATAGTACCAACTAAGATTGGTTGTCCTTTAGCGTGAACTTCTTTAATAAAGTTTACGATTGCATTATATTTACCTTTTTCAGTTGCAAACATTAAGTCGGCCATATCTTCTCTTATACATGGTTTATTTGTTGGTATTTCAATAACGTACATATTGTAGATGTCACGGAATTCTTCTTCTTCAGTTTTTGCAGTACCAGTCATACCTGAAATTTTATTGTACATTCTAAATAAGTTTTGGAATGTGATTGTTGCTAAAGTTTTTGTTTCTTCGTTGATTTTTACGCCTTCTTTGGCTTCAATTGCTTGATGTAAGCCTTCACTAAATTGTCTTCCTTGCATTAAACGGCCAGTGAACTGATCAACGATTAGGATTGCACCATCGTGAACTACATAGTCTACATCAATTTTCATACCATAGTTTGCTTTAAGCGCTTGGTTTATGTGGTGTACTAAAGCAGTATTTTCTGCGTCATATAGATTATCTAGTTTGAAGTATTTTTCAATTTTTTTACTTCCGGATTCAGTAAGCATTACTGTTTTTGTTTTTTCGTCAACAGTGAAGTCTTCTTCTTCATTTAGTTTTTTAACTGCACTATCAGCTTCTGTATATAGGTTTGCAGCATTGAACTTACCACCAGAAATGATAAGTGGAGTTCTTGCTTCATCGATTAGGATTGAGTCGATTTCATCGATGATACAATAATTAAGACCTCTTTGCGTTCTGTCTTCTTTACGCTGTACCATATTATCTCTTAAATAATCGAAACCGATTTCATTGTTTGTTGAGTATGTTATGTCGCAGTTATAGATTTCTCTTTTTTGCTCTGGACTAAGTTCTCTTAGGTTTACGCCTACAGTTAGTCCTAGGAATTCAAAGATTGGTCCCATCCACTCGGCATTACGAGCACTTAAGTATTCATTTACTGTTACTACGTGTACACCTTCGCCAGTCAAGGCATTTAGGTATGCAGGTAAAATTGTAGTTAAGGTTTTACCTTCACCAGTTTTCATTTCAGCAATGTTACCATAATGAATAGCAAGGCCACCTAGTAATTGGACTCTGTATGGTTTTTCACCTATTTTACGATATGCGGCTTCTCTTGCAGTAGCAAAAGCATCAACAAGAATGTCATCTAATGTTTTGCCATTTTTTAATGCTTCTTTAAATTCGGCAGTTTTTCCTTTTAATTCTTCGTCTGACATTTTTGAATATTCTTCGTCTAGACTTTCAATTTTGTCAGCAATTTTATTGAATCTTCTTAATTCTTTATATTCAGTATCTACAAGTTTTTTTAGTAAACTCATAATATCACCCTCTCAAGTGATTATTATATCAAAAAAAAAGGACTTTTACATCCTATTTTGTATTAATTATACCGTAGTTGCCATCTTTTCTTCTATAAAGAACAGAAATGCACTCTTCATCTATATTATTAAATACGTAAAAATCATGTCCTAGAAGTTCCATTTGAAGGATTGCTTCTTCTTCATCCATTGGTTTTACATCAATTTTTTTTCTTTTTACTATTTTATCTTCATTTTCCTCTTCAGTTACTTCAAAATCAAAGATAAAGTCAGGGACTACTTCTTTTTTATATTTTGCTTTTAATCTAGTTTTATTTTTTCTTATTTGTCTTTCTAGTTTATCAGTTACTAGGTCAATTGCTGCATATAAGTCTTTGTTTTTTTCTTCTGCACGAAGTGTAAATTTTGTTGTAGGAATGGTGACTTCGATAATTTCTTCGTTATCCTTCACTTTTATTAAAGCAGTTGCTTTAATGCTATCTGGTGCGTCAAAATATTTGTTTAGTCTTCCTAGCTTTTCCTCAATATAATTTTTGATTGAATCAGTTACTTTAATTTTTTCTCCACGAATTAAAAATTCCATATTCATCCTCCTATAGTGATTATAGCATAAAAAAAAAGAAAAAACTACAAGATTGTAGTAGTTAAAGTGACAGTAGACACTTCGTTTGCTTGTAGTCCTTTTGCTGTTTCAATAAGTTTAAAATCAACAATGTCGCCCTCATTTAATGTTTTATAGCCATCTTTAAGTATCGCAGAATAATGAACAAATATATCTTCTAAATCTCCGCATTCGATAAAGCCATATCCCTTTTCGTTGTTAAACCATTTTACGGTACCTCTCACGCTAAACACCTTCCTTCTGAACATATTTTTACTTCCCTTCTTTGTGCACAAGATTATCACTTAAAGATTGCTAGGAAGCTTTTTCCGGCATCTTTTGCATGACATGTATATTTTAACAAATTATAATTCCAGACTTTTATAAATTGTTTAAAATGTGGTTTTTTGGGTATTAATTAAATATTTTGGCATTTTTAAATTATAATTTTTATATTTTGAACATTTTTTTAGCCTTTTGAGTCCAACTGTTAAAATTTGTTGTTTTATTCTGTTATGATGATAGCGGAAGTGAAGAAGTGAAAGAAAAGTTTATTGCAAGTGTTGTTAATTTAGCAAAAAGAAATAAGGAATACTCAAATGAAGATGTTGAGGTTATGAGATATGCTTTAGAAGGTATATACTTAACTTTTACTAAGATTTTAGTTATTACTTTAATCGCAACTTTGCTTGGTTTATTTAAAGAATACATATGGTTTGTATTACTTTATACACCTATAAGAAGCGTAAGTTTTGGTTGGCATGCTAATACAACTAAAGAGTGCTGGGTGGTATCTATTCTAGCTTTTATCTTAATTCCATATATATTTAGCATTATTACAATAAATGAAATTACTAAAATTATATTATTAACTTTTTCAATATTAGGATTTGCGCTCTATTCTCCTGCGGATACTAAGAAAAGGCCAATAGTAAATAAAAAAAGAAGGTTATTGTTTAAAGTTGTTAGTTTAATTATTACGCTTGTGTATTGCTGTTACTCTTTCAAACAGTCTAATCTTATTAGTAATTTAATGATAGCGTCTTTACTTTATCAAAGTTTATTAATTAATCCTTTAATATATAAGATTACGCATCAAGAGTTTAATAATTATAAAACCTATAATCTTAATGAATAGATTTTATGTAGGAAGAAAGGAGGCAGTTATGTTAGGAAGTTTTTTAAAATTCATTGCTAGTCATATTAGTTCAATATTCTGTATTGCTGTTATTGCTGATGAACCAGAATGCCCAAAATCATTAATTAAGTAATTTATAATAATTTAGATGTACCAAAAAAAATATAGATAGAAAGGGTACTTAACACACACACGAAAAAGTCATCTTAATTGATGACTTTTTTAATTGTTATAATAGTTTTAAAATTTGTGTCAGATATAATTCTTTTTATTTTTATATCTTTGTTTAGATTTGCAATATAATTTAGACCTATGCCACTATTTCTATTTTTCGTGCTATAATTCTTCTCACCTAGTTTATCAACGTCTACAAAGTTGTTAAATGAATTGGTGATGTTAATTGTATAACAATCATCATCATTGTATAGTCCCATGCATATTAATTTTTCTTCGGTATCTATGCTTGCCTCAATGGCATTATCTAAACATATAGCTATTACTTCGCAAGTATCTAGGTAAAGAGCTGTACTTTCATCTAATTTTTTAAAATCTATTTGGTTATCCATATAGAATTTAACTTTATTATTTTCTGCAAATTGCATTTTTAAGAAGATAATACCTTGAAGTCCAGATGGAATGGAACTGATGTTATTTACCCACTCTTCATCTTGATTATATTTTTCATACGTTCTTCTAATTGCTTTTTCTTTATCTTTTGAACGAGCAATAATAAACAAGTCATTTTTTAGATTGTGTTTTAAAGTTCTGTAGTTATCTGCTGTTTTTTGATAGTTTATCAGATTATCATTTAAATATTTATTCTTTAATGTTAAAGTTGTATTATCGAATATTTCGTGAATAAAGATATATGAAAAATAAGAAATAAATATAATAAGAATAAGTAATGCTGTGTAATATTTATAGTCAACGTAGTTATAAGCTAATAAGACGTTGTATGCATGAGCGACTAGTACTAATATTGTAAAATATATTAATATTTTTTTATTAGCTTCCATTAATTCTAGTAAAGAGTTAAATCTTTTTCTATTTTTTTCAGATTTAAAAATTTTGAAGTATATATATGAAAAGATGCAAGTGATAAGTAATTTTGGTATTGTATTCACATTGAGTTCTTGAATATTTTCACAGGCAAACGATATTATTATTGATAAGACTGGGTCTAACACAAATGATACCAAAGTCATTAAACAAATTTTACAAAATGTTATTTTCCAAGATTCCTTGAATATTGATTTATACATTATCATATAAGTAATTGCACTTATTAATGCGTTTATAGCAAGAATTGGATTGTACAGATTATTAATTGATATTAAAAATGCGGTTATTAAAATTAAGATTGCTTTATTAAGGGTGATTTTTATTTTGTTATTTGAGAAACTTTTATAAGCGATGATATAGACACTCGTTAGTAAGACTGCAGATAAATACAACGTAAAAAAATGATAGCTTAATATATTATTCATTTATTTTGCCTTTGCTTTTTCTAAAGTTTTTAGAACACATATCTACTTTTTCACCAGTTGATAGAGTAAAATATCCTTGACTCCAGTTGTATTCTTGAACATAGTCATTGTTTACAATACAAGCTCTATGGACTTGTCTAAATCTATCATCTAGTTTGGTTAAGGCATCTTGTAATGTCATGTTTATGGCATATTCGCCTCTAGTAGTTTTTATAATGAGTTTTCTTGATGTTGTTTCTCTATAAATATAAATGATATCTTTTGCAAATATTTGTAAGTCTGATTGACCGCTTGTATAGAAAAAATTGCGGTTATCAAATTTGCGATTTACGATTAAAGATAATTTTTTTGTTAGAGTGTTTTCTAAATTGTGAAATTTTCTTATAAAGCAAAATACTTTAAATAAGCTTTCATATACGGTATCATACATTTTATCATGGTTAGTAATGAATAATATTTCGCTATCCCAATCGTCTTTTCTTATCTCTCTACCAATATCTAGTCCAGATTTTTCTCCTTGAATTTCGATATCCATGATGTAAATTTTAGTATCAGTTTGATCTTTTATAACAGATTTAAGCTTTGGCGTATATCTTTCATAGGTTTGTATTTCATAGTTGTTATCATTTTTAAACATAATTTTATCAATAATATTTTTGTAAATATCTTGATATTCCTTTTCATCCTCAACTATAATAAATTTTATCATACATTTCCTCCGTGCTATTTGCCCGACAATTTTATTATACTACAAAAAAAGAAAACGGGGTCCCTATTTCCGGCGTTTTCTTCGTTTTTTTTGAATTTTCAAGTGTTTTCTTACTAGTAGTAAGATGGCTAAAATAGTTATTGCAACTATATACTGAATAATAAATGTTATGATTAAAGAAACATAATAGTTTTGGTTTAGTTTTTTTGCTTCGGTTTCAGGTTTTTCGATATTCTGATAGTCTTTAAAATAATTTTTTACTTTTTTTAACCATTTTTTATTAAATAGAGTATTCTTTTTGTTATATCTTTTATCATACTTTTGAATTAGTTTTGTGACTTCCTCATCAACTTCATATAATGATGATAACGGATTTTTTGATTCATATAGTCTAAGGGAATTTATTTTGTTTGCAAGTGATAATAAAAATTCGTCATTTTGAGTTTTTGTCATAATTTCAAGAGAATATGGAAGATTATCACTATCGTAACCGATTGGTATTGTTATAGATGGATAATTTATTGTTGATGAAGCGTGGGCTGATAGATTGATAATACCAGTTGTACCTAGTTCTAGTATTTTATTCTTACTTGATGGATAAATAATGGCATCTAAATTGTTTTCCTTCATGATGTCTTCTATATAATCTTTGTATTCTTGTTTAAGTCCGTCTTTATATATTTGATCTGTTTTAGAATTGCACTCTTCTACATATCCTTCTAGTCCAGGAGTAAGTGCCGCTAGTTCTTCAAATGTTTTTATACTTCCTTGATGATTTAATATGTACTCATTAAATTTATCGCAGAATTGATAGCCACTATAAGATTTTGCGACATCACTATCTACTGTAGTAGTATAGTAATTCTCAATTACTTTAATGGTGATACCGGAATCTTTTATTTTGTCTAGAGCACTTGTCAAAAGATTTTTTACTTCTTCGTTTGTTTCTTTATTTTCTGAAAGAATGTTTTCATTACTACCATTTAGAAAGGTTTCAGATATGCCGAGTGTTATGTTTTGCAGATTTATTTCACTGATTTTCAAAGTTTCAGAATCATACGTTTTGTCATCATTTTCGTCTTTGCCTTTTATGATGTTGGTTATGGTTAGGATGTCTTCAATAGTTTTTCCAATAATGCCTGGGGTATCTCTTTCTGGGTCGTATGGAATGATGCCTGTTCTACTGATTAAGCCTAGTGTAGGACGATAACCGATAAGGCTTGCTGCTTGAGCTGGGAGTCTTACTGATGCGTTTGTGTCAGTACCGATTGCAATTGGAGCAAAGTTAAGAGCAACGCTTACTGCTGAGCCACCACTTGAACCATATGATGAGTAAGCAAGATTGTAGGCATTTTTTACTGTACCATAATCACTTGATGATGAACTTGCATAGAAGGCGAATTTGCTCATGTTTGCTTTAGCAATTATTATAGCACCAGCATCTTTTAATTTCTGAATAATAAGAGCGTCTTCATTTGGGTAGTTGTCGCTTAATGCTTTTGAACCGGCAGTTGTTGCTGTTCCTAGGACATCAATATTATCTTTTACAATGATTGGAATACCATGAATGGATGACTTAATATTACCATTTAGTCTTTCTTCATCTAGTTCTTTGGCTTCGTTTATGGCGTTTTCGTTTATTGTTATTAAAGCGTTATATTGAGCATTATACTCGTTTATTCTTTCTAAGTAAATGTTTATAAGTTGTTCGCTGGTGATTATTTCTTCATTTAAGGCTTTGCTTAAGGATGTTACTGTTTCCTTTGTGATATCGATTGGGGCTTTTGTTAGGGCAAAGGCATTAATGGGAATTAATATTAAAAAAAGGATAAAAATCTTTTTACGCATTTCTAACCTCTCTTTGTAAATCTCGTTCTTTAATTGTTTGTCTTTTGTCATAGTTATGTTTTCCTTGGCAGATACCTAGCAATACTTTGGCATGATTGTTTTTAATATAGACTTCTAGAGGTATTAAGGTATAACCTTGTTTTTGAGTTTCTTCTTTAAGTCTTTTGATTTCAGTTTTATGAAGTAAAAGTTTTCTTGTTCTTCTTTCATCATGATTAAATCTGTTTCCTTCATCATATTTAGCAATATACATATTTATTAAGAATGCTTCATCGTTTTTGATTTTTGCGTAGCAGTCTTTTATGTCGGCACTGCCTTTTCTTAGGGATTTGATTTCGGTGCCAGTTAAAACTATTCCGCATTCAATTTCTTTTAGTATAAAGTAGTTAAATCTTGCTTTGCGGTTTTTGATTTCCATTTTGATCATCCTCCAGTAATATAAAGTCAATGGTTTTGCTTTCTTTGCTTGCACCTACTACTTTAACTCTTACTTTGTTTCCAAGTCTATATATTTTTTTGTGTCGTTCACCTATTAAAGCCATTAATTCTGGTAAGTAGTTGTAATAGTCTCCTTCAAGGGTGTTAATGTGAACTAGTCCTTCAATCATGTTTGGGAGTTCGACAAAGAAACCAAAGTTAGTTACTCCACTAATGTATCCTTCATAGATTTCACCAATGTGTTCTTCCATGTATTCAGCCATTTTCATGTCATCTACTTCACGTTCTGCGTCTACTGCTGCCTGCTCTCTTTGACTACAGTTTTCAGCCATGCCTGGCAAACAGTTTTCGTAATAATTTATTGTTTGAATGTCCATTTTGTTTTCAAATAGGTAAGTGTGAAGTAATCTATGAAGTAAAAGGTCTGGATACCTTCTTATTGGGCTTGTAAAATGAGTATAACATTTGCTTCCTAGGCCAAAGTGGCCGATGTTTTCTGATGAATATACTGCTTTTTGCATACATCTAAGTAGTAGCGAAGCAAATATTTGATGGTTCGGTACATTTTCTAACTGGGCTAGTATTTTTTGCATTGATGTGGGTGTAAAATTTTTGAAGTTGCCAGTTAGTTTGTAGCCACTTAATGACACAAGGTTAATAAATGAATCGATTTTTTCGGCTTTAGGAGTGCCGTGAACACGGTATATTGATGGTAAGTCCATGTTGTAAAGGTGTGATGCAACTGTTTCGTTGGCTGCAATCATGAAGTCTTCGATTAATTTTTCTCCGTCTTCTCTATCATATGTTACTACGTCAATACATTTGCCATTTTTGTCACAGATTATCTTTGGCTCTTCAATTGAGAAGTCGATGTAGCCTCTGCGTTCTTTATTTTTTCTTAAGATATGTGCTAGTTCATTCATTAGTTTTAGTCTTGAAACATATGGTGCATATTCTTCGTCATAGGTGTCTCTCATAAGAATGTCGTTAACTTTTTTATAGGTCATTTTTTTGCATGATTTGATGTAGCTTGGGAAGATATCATAGTTTACAACGTCTCCTTTAGCATTTATTTGCATGACGCATGAGATAGTTAGTCTTACTACACCTTCGTTTAATGAGCAAATTCCGTTTGATAGTTTATGAGGTAGCATTGGGATAACACTGTAAGCTAAGTATGAACTTGTTCCTCTTGTAAAGGCATCTTTATCTAGTGGGCTATCTTTTGTAACGTAATGGCTTACGTCTGCTATGTGAACGCCTAGTGTGTAAAGGTTGTTTTCAGCACTGATACTTACGGCATCGTCTATATCTTTGGTATCATCTCCATCAATTGTAAAGATCACTTCGTTTGTTAGGTCTTTTCTTCCAGCTAGTTCTTTTTCTTCAACCATAATAGGTAGTTCTTCTGTTTGCTTGTCAGATTCTTTAGAAAATTCTTCAAAGATGCCATATTTGTAAGCGATAGTTTTGATGTCAACACCTGGGTCGTCTTTATGACCTATTATTTTTACAACTTTACCTATATAGTGGTTAGGTGCTAGTTCTTTTTCTAGGTTTACTAGGACTTTTGTACCTAAAACGCAATCTTTGGTAGTGTTTGGATCTAGGTCTATTAGAAGTTTGCACTTTTCATCATCTAGAATTAGTACTGGTTTGTTTTTTCTTATACTATACTCGCCAATGATGTTTTTGGTGTTTCTTTTTAAGATTTTGATTACACGGCCTTCGGTTTTTCCTTTGTATTTGATAAGTTCAGTTAGGACTTCGTCACCATTTACGGCATCATTAAGGTTTTTGTAATCAATATAAAGATCGTCACCATCTAAAAGAAGAAAGCCATTTCCTGATTTATTAATGCTTAGTTTTCCACATTTTAAATATTCACAATTTTCTAAAAGTAAGTATTTTTCTTTTTTAGTTTTGTAAACTTTGTTTTCTTCGATAAGGGCGTCTAAAGCTTTTTGTAAATCTTTTAATTCAATTGCACTGTGTAAATTTAGGGCATCGTTTATTTGAATAAGTGTCTGAGCATCATGCATTTTGCTTAAATAGTTAATAATTTCTTCTTTCATATAGTCCTCCAATTATATTTTATCATATTTTTATATATTAAATTAAAAAAAGCACCAATTAGGCACTTTCTTAACTAATATAAATTAGGAATGATAATACAAAGAATGCTAAACCAAGAATTAATGTAAGACGGCTGATTACTAGTTCTGAGCCTCTTTCTTTTTGATTAGCAAATAGTTCTGTATTTCCTCCTGATATTATTTGACTAGCATCACTTGCTTTGCCACTTTGAAGTAGGACAATTGCGATTAGTAATACTGATACAATTAATAAAATAGTTTCCATAAAATCACCTGACTAATAAAGATGTTACCATATTTTATGGGTTATTTCAAGTTTAGTGGCCTACTTTTTCTTCAATTCTTAGAAGTTCGTTGTATTTTGCAATACGTTCTCCTCTACATAGTGAGCCTGTTTTGATGTAGCCTAAGTTTAGGCCAACTGCCATTTGAGAGATAAATGTGTCTTCTGTTTCACCACTTCTGTGGGAAATAATTGTTTTAAAGCCAGAGTTTTTAGCTAGTTTTATGGTTTCTAACATTTCAGTTATTGTACCTATTTGATTTGCTTTTAGTAAAATGGCGTTATTGTATTTTTCAGTTATTCCTTTTTGAAGATATTCAATATTTGTAACAAAGTAGTCATCACCAACTAGCATTATTTTGTTACCAATTAGTTCAGTTAGTTTCTTTATTGAATCTATGTCATCTTCACTAAAGGCGTCTTCAATGCTAATTATCGGATAAGTTTCAGTTAATTTTATGTAGTAATTTATTAGTTCTTCTTTAGTTAGTTCTTTTTTATTTATTGTGTATTTGCCGTCTTTATAAAATTCACTTGCGGCTGCATCTAGTGCTAGGTTTACATCTTTACCTGGAACGTAGCCGCTTTCTTTGATAGCAAGCATTATGTAGTCTAGGGCTTCTTCAATTGTTTTAAATGTTGGGGCAAATCCACCTTCGTCACCTACTGATGTTGAAAAGCCATTTTGTTTTAGAATGCTTTTTAAAGTTTGGAATACTTCAGCACCACATCTTAGTCTTTCTTTAAAAGTACTTTGATTTGGGACAATCATAAATTCTTGAATTTCTAAAGAACTTGTGGCATGTACTCCACCATTAATGATATTCATCATTGGGTATGGCATTGTATAAGGGCCGTCAAATAGTTCGTAGATGTCTTTGTTTTGGGATTTAGCAATTGCTTTCATAATGCAAAGAGATACGCTTAAAATGGCATTTGCTCCTAGGTTTGTTTTGTTCTTTGTTCCATCTAATTCTAGAAGTAAATTATCTAGAACTTTTTGATTTAATTCTTTACCTATTAGGGCATTTTTAATGATTGTGTTTACATTGTTTACGGCTTTAGTTACACCTTTGCCATGATATCTTGAGTCTCCATCTCTAAGTTCTAGGGCTTCATTTGAACCGGTGGAAGCACCTGATGGGACACTTGCTCTTACAGTAAAGTTTTCTGTAGTAAGTTCACACTCTACAGTTGGGTTTCCTCTTGAATCTAGAATTTCTCTAGCATATAAATTTGTGATTTTCATTTTTCATACCTTCTTTATAAGAAAATTATAAAATAAATGTTAATTGCAAGCAAGTTAATATTTTATATTTGACACTTTAATGATATAATTGATTATAGGAGATTTTTATGAAATTAGTTGAGTTATCAATTCGTGAATTTGAAAATTTTGCTTATAATCATCCACTTAGAAGTTACGCCCAAACGGTTAACTATGCTAAGTTAATGGGTGAGATGGGATTTTCTTATGATTATATTGGATATAAAGATGATATGGATAATATAGTTGCAGGATCACTTGTATTAACAAAAAAGATTAAGTATGGTAAGTATGCTTATGCACCTAAGGGCTTTTTAGTTGATTATTATAATGCTAGTTTGTTTAAAGATTTTTTTAATGAGGTAGTTAGTTATTATAATAAAAAAGGATGTGCTTTTATTAAAATTAATCCAGAAATTATTATTGGTGAGTTAAATCCTAAAAGAAGTTTTGCGGCTAATTATAACCAAAATGTTAAGATTATTGATGATTTAAAAAGTTTAGGATTTAAGAGGAGACGAGAGATTAAACCTTTGGATTTTATTTTTCCAAGAATTAGTCCGTATATTAACTTAAAAACGTATAATCGAGACAATTTATCTGATGAGGTGAAGAATATACTTAGTACTTCTACTAGCAGCGGTCTTATTTTAGAGGATGCAAGTAACAAGGATGTTTCACTTTTATATGATTATATAAAAGAAAATGCTACTGATAGTATTAATTTTTATAGGAATATGCTGAATATATTTACAGGAAATACAGGTGCTAATGCTGAACTAGTACTTCTTAAAATTGATTATGAGGCTTGTTTAATTCAAACTCAAAGAGCCTATGAAAAAGAACTTGAGCATAATAATGAGTGTAATGAGAAGATACAAACAGATAATAATCCGGCAGTTTTAGAAGAGAAGATGGCATCTGATAGAGATTTGATTTTGATTAAACAACAAGTAGTTCAGGCAACAAATAATTTAAAGAAGCAAAAATATGAGTATATTGCTGCTGCACTGCTTATGAAATTTGAAAATAGAATTAGTATAATTGCGAGTGGATATGATAGTAAATTTATTTCGTTTAATCCTATGTTTTATATGTATGAAGCAATAATAGATAGATACAAAAATGATTATGATTTCCTTGATTTAAATGGGCTTGCTAATTCATTTGGTCAAAGCAGTCCTTATTATAAATATAATGAAAGCAAAATTGGAATGAATCCCGATGTTTATGAATTTATCGGGGAATTTGATTATATAATTGATGAAGGTAAATTTAGAAGAATTCAGGCAGCAGGTTTGTTATCTGAAGAATTTAAACCATCATATAGGTTAGAAAGTGAGCAATAGCTTGCTTTTTTTAGGCAAATAAAAAAACTCTTAACGAGTTTTAGTAGTTCTCACTTTTTAGTTCGAAGAAACTTTGTGGATGATTACATACTGGACATACTTCTGGAGCATATTTTCCGATTACAACATGTCCACAATTACGGCAAATCCATATTGCATCTTCGTCTTTTGAAAATACAACTTTATTTTCTATATTATTTATTAGTTTACGATATCTTTCTTCATGATGTTTTTCTATTTGACCAACTAATTCAAATTTTTTGGCAATATCTTCAAAGCCTTCTTCTCTTGCTGTTTTAGCAAATTCTTCATACATGTCTGTCCATTCGTAGTTTTCACCATTTGCCGCATCATTTAAGTTTGTTAATGTATCTGGAATGTTTCCACCGTTTAATTCTTTGAACCACATTTTAGCATGTTCTTTTTCATTATTTGCTGTTTCTTCAAAGATAGCGGCTATTTGTTCATATCCGTCTTTTCTTGCTTTTGATGCATAATATGTGTACTTGTTTCTTGCTTGACTTTCACCGGCAAATGCTGCTTGAAGATTGGCTTCTGTTTTTGTTCCTTTTAAATTCATTTTATTACCTCTTTTCCATGCTAATTATATCATTTATATAAAGTTTATTCAAGACGCATATACTTATACTATGGAAAGATTGCCTTCAGAAACCGAGTCAAAAATTGGAACTTTATTTGCCACTTTAGTTGGGTTTGCTTTAATTGATGGGTTTACGGCTTTGGAGCAGAACTCGATTGGCAACTGGTTTATGTTAGTAGGTCAGATTCTGGAGACGAATGCGGCTTTTTTACAACAGTTTAATCAGCAAAGGCAGGTACATCAGTCAAAAATTAAAAGTGATAATGATGCTTTTGAGATGGAAAAGTTAAAGAAAATGGTTGATATCTTGCAAAGAGAGTATGAAAAACTTGCAAAAGAAAATCCGCACTAGGCAGATTATCTATTTATTCTGAAACGATCTTTTGGATCTAATATTTTCTTTCTTAATCTAATAACAGCTGGTGTAATTTCAACGTATTCATCATCATTAATGAATTCAAGTGCTTCTTCTAAAGAGAATGTTCTTGGTGGTACTAAAGCGATTGCTTCATCACTGCTTTTACTTCTTGTATTTGACATTTCTTTATTCTTGCATGGGTTTACGTTAAGGTCGTTATCTCTGTTGTTAATACCAACAATCATACCAATGTAAACGTCTGTTGCTGGTCCAATAATTAATTGTCCTCTATCTTGTAAGTTAAATAGTGAATATCCTAAACTCTTACCTGTTTCCATACTAACTAGTACACCATTTTTTCTGTTTTGAATGTTTCCAGCGTATGGTTTGTATGATGAGAAACTACGCACCATGATTCCCTCACCTTTTGTTTCAGTGATGAAATTACTACGGTATCCGATAAGTCCTCTTGTAGGTACTTCAAATTCTAAGTGAGTGTAATTTTCTTCTTGTTCTAGTTTTTGCAAAAGTCCTTTTCTTTCTTGTAAGCTGTTAATTATTGTACTTGAGTAGTCATTTGGAGTATTTACTATAACTAATTCATAAGGCTCACATTTTTGACCGTCTATTTCTTTAAATAATACTTCTGGTTTACTTACACATAGTTCGTAACCTTCACGTCTCATGTTTTCAAGAAGGATTGATAGGTGTAGTTCTCCTCTACCGCTTACTTTAAAGCCATCAGAGCCTTCTAGTTCTTCTACTTCTAAACCAACATTAGTTTCAAGTTCTCTTTCTAGTCTTTCTTTTAAGTGTCTAGATGTTAAGAATTTTCCACTTTGTCCAGCAAACGGTCCGTTGTTTACAACGAAGTTCATGCTTAGGGTTGGTTTTTCGATTTCAATTGGTTCTAGAGGATTAACTGTTCCTAGTTTGCATATTGTATCTCCGATTGATATGTCTGCGCATCCAGCAATAGTTACGATATCGCCATAGTAAGCTACGTCTTTTTCGATCTTTTTAATTCCTTCGGTAACATATAATTTTGAAATTCGGAAGTTTTCAACACTACCGTCATTTTTTACAAGGGTAACTTGTTCACCATTTTTGATTTTGCCTTTATTAATACGGCCAATTCCTAAACGACCAATATAGTCGTCATAACCTAAATTTGAAATTTGAAGTTGTAAGTCGTCGTTTTCGTTTCCTTCAAATGGTTTGCATTGTTTTACGATAGTTTCTAGAAGTGGATCAATAGTAGTGCTGTCATCATCTAGTGAATATTTAGCAATACCATCTCTTGCAGTACCATATATGATTGGGAAGTCTAATTGTTCATCACTTGCGTTAAGTTCACAGAATAAATCGAATGTCATATTAACTACTTCTTCTGGTCTAGCGTCTTTTTTATCAATTTTGTTTATAAATAGGATTGGTTTTAAGTTATATTTTAAGGCTTCTTTTAAAACAAATCTTGTTTGAGGCATTGGACCTTCTGCAGAGTCAACAAGTAAGATTACTGTATCAACTGTTTTGATAACACGTTCTACTTCTGATGAGAAGTCAGCATGGCCTGGAGTATCTACGATATTAATTTTGTAGTCTTTATATCTAATTGCACAGTTTTTAGAATAGATAGTTATACCTCTTTCTCTTTCTAGATCGTTACTATCCATTACGCAGTCTTTTACTTCTTCGTTTGATCTAAAAGCACCACTTTGGTTTAATAAAGCGTCTACTAAGGTGCTTTTCCCGGCATCAACGTGAGCTACTACTGCAACATTAATAATTTTTTCCATATAATTCACTTCTTTCAACAAACGCATAAATCATACTACAAATCAAGGTATTTTGCAAGAAAAATAGTAAATGTGAGTTTATTATGGTATACTTTTTTTAGGTGATTTTATGAAAATCAGGGCTTTATTTAAGAAATATTGGGGGTATATACTGGCATTTGTTTCGTCTTTAGTTGTTATATCTATTTTATTTTACTTGCAAGGTGTAGCACCTTTTGGCGGGAAGAGTTTACTTACGATAGATTTTTTTCATCAATATGGGCCGATGCTTGGTGAGTTATTTGATAGGATTAAAAGTCATTCTAGTTTGCTTTATTCATTTAATATGAGTATGGGGCTTCCTTTTTATAGAAATTTCTTTAATTATTTATCTAGTCCTTTTAATGTTTTAATGCTTCTTTTTAATCATAGAGAACTACTCACTTCTTTTAGTGTTATTGTTCTAGTTAAGTTGTGTTTTAGTACCCTTTTTATGTATATGTTTTTGAAGAAGAAGGTTGGGCTTTCAAATGTACTTACTGTGTGTCTTTCACTTCTTTATAGTTTTAGCGCTTATTTTGTAGCATATTACTGGAATATTATGTGGCTTGATGGGATGGTATTTTTGCCACTTATTGTTTATGGGTTAGAGAGAATGCTGATACAGAGAAAACCACTTGTTTATGTTCTTAGTCTAAGTGTTATGATGTTTGCTAATTATTTTATTGCTTACATGATTTGCATTTTTCTAGTTATATATTTTATTATATTCATGGTGCAATATACTGATAAGTTTGATTTAAAGAAGATTTTATTTAAGTGTGCAATGTTTGGAATTAATAGTTTGATTGCTGCTGGGATTTGTGCATGGTTTTTGGTTCCAATGTTTAATGGACTTTCTAGCATAAGTGCGACAAGTGATATATTTCCAAGTAGTCAGTATTATGCATTTAATTTTGCAGAATTTTGGGCTGGACATTTTAGTGGTGTAGTGCCAACGGTGTTGAGTTCCGATGTTAGTAATGCACCTAATATTGCTTGTGGTGTTCTCTCTATTTTGGCTTTTTGGTTATTTATATTTGATGATAAATTAAGTCTTAAGACTAAATTTGCTTATTTGGGTGGTCTTGTAGTTTTGTTTATTAGTTTTTATATAGGACAGATTGATTTTATTTGGCATGCTTTTCATGTACCGAATGATTTGCCATTTAGATATTCTTTTGTATATAGTTTTCTGTTTGTTATTATTGCGGCTTATGGACTTCGCAGTATAAAGGATATTAAACCTAGATATTTGATTGCTACTGCAGTTATGATGGGGTTATCTTTGCTACTTTTATATTTATATAGTTTGAAGTTTGAGAATATAACTGGTAAGATGGTTTTACTTAATGTTGTTGTCGGTATTATTTATTTCTTGTTAATTATTTTAAGTAAGTATTATTCGAATATGAAAAGGTTTGTTCCTGCTTTATTTCTAATTGTTGTTTCTTTAGAGATTGTTGGATCAATTAATACTAACTGGAATATATCTCATATATCAGAAAACTTTTATAAGGACTATAATGAGAAAAAGGATATTTTAAGTGTTACAAAAAATGTGGATAATAAGTTTTGCCGTGGAGAGTTTACTAATATGCTTTCATTTAATGATCCATCTTGGTATGGTTATTATGGAATTACATCATTTAGTTCAATGATTTATGAGAATCTTGCAATATTACAGCATAATCTCGGACAACCTGGTAATGAAATAAATAGTTTTTATTATAAACAGAATACACCTATTTATGATTTGATAAATGATGTGTGTTATTATGTCGGTGATTTAGAAGATAAGGATAATTATACTTCTCGTGATGTTAATGGTTATACATTAAATCGTTTTAATAGTAATGCTAGCTTGTTCTATTTTGTTAATAGTAATATTAAATTTTGGGAATATAATAATTATAATCCATTTAATGTACAGAATGATTTTGTTAAAAGAACTACTAATATAGATGATGTACTTGAAAAAGTTGAACTTAGTAGTGGAAAAGAGTTTTATAGAGATGATGAACATATAATTATTAGATATGAATTAAAAGAGAGTGTGGAAAATTATTATATTTATAATAATAGTAGTTATATAGACTTTATGTTAGTTGATGGAGATTTATATTATAATACTGATGATTATAGTTATGTGTATAATTTGGAAGATATTAACATTACTTCTTATAATGATTATAATGAGAAGTATATTATTAATCACAAGAGTAACGAAAAAAAATCTTATTTGTATGTAGGTTTTAATAATTATTATGAATACGATTTTTATGTGTATAAGTTAAATCAAGAAAAGTATAATGAATTTGTTAAAAAGTTAGAATCTGTAAAAGTAAATATTGTAGATTTTAAAGAAGACGTTATTAACTTAAATGTTTCAAGTAAGGAAGGAACTATTTATTCTTCTATTCCATATGATGACGGATGGCATGTTTATATTAATGGAAAAGAAATAAGTAAATTTAGAATTGGAAATGCTTTTTTAGGATTTGATGTTCTGGATGGTGATAATGATATTAAACTTGTTTATAAAATACCATATTTGGGGCTAGGTTTGTTTATAAGTTGTTCTTCAGTAATTTTGCTTTCTTTAGAGATTTATTTATTAAGAAAAAAGTCACATTAATGCATGTGGCTTATTTTTTGTTAACAAATATTTTATCAATGTTTTTCTTTGGCATCATAATTTTAAAATCATGAATATTTGAAATATCATATTTTAAGACTGCTCTATCTAATTTTTCTCCGTCTATGCACCAGGCTTTTTTAGGATAATCTTCAAATTCAAGTTCTATATGATTTGTACGATAGAATTCTAGTCCTGATACTTTCGTAACATCTAGTGTAAGTAACATTGTAAATGTTCTGATAATATCTATTCTTTTTCTGAAATTACAAAATAGTACTTCAAATGTATCATCATCTAATTTTACATCTTTATAGAAGTTATTTATTCCTGCTATTCTATTTGCATTAGAAATAAGCATGAATGAATAGTAACCAGTCTTCTCTATACCATTTACTTTGTATGATAATTTATATAATTTTGTCGGACTAAAGAAGTCTTTTACACCTTCAATAAGATATGCTAAATATCCCCATTTTTTCTTTAATGTACGGCTAGTTTGATATGGAATATGCATGAATTTGCCAAAGCCAGCAACATATACAAATGGTTGTCCATTAATGATACAGATATCCATTTCTTTGATTACACCGTTTAGTAGTAATGATAGATTTCTTTTGATGTCTTTTCCGTAGCCAAACATTACACCTACGTCATTGGTTGTTCCTACAGGAATATGAGCTAACACTAGTCTATCTTTTCTCTGTAAGTTTCCAGTTACGGCTTCATTGAACGTACCATCGCCACCCATTGAAATAACTAAGTCACATTTATCTAGATGACTAATGATTTCTTTAGCATGGCCTCTATATTCTGTACCAATGAATCTTGCAGAATATCCGTGTTTTTCTAATATTATTTTATATTCTTTTAAATGTTTCGTTTTTAATGTATGCCCACTATTGGGATTATAAATTACTACACATGATTTCATTTTCTTCACCGCTTTAATTATATCTATCCTTTATTTTTATGTCAAATAAAAAAGTATCAGAGGATACTTCATATATAAATGGAGGGGCCTACCGGATTTGAACCGGTGCTCAGGGAGTTGCAGTCCCTTGCCTTACCACTTGGCTAAAGCCCCGTACAAGAAAGATTATACCAGATATGGATAACCTTTTCAATAAATTAAGTTAAATTTAGGAAATATTTGCTACTTCTAGTTTGAATTAGTATTTCTTTTCCTTCGGAATTTGCTACTTCATTCTGTACAGTGATGAAAACTGTATTTTTTACATAAGCATTTGTTTTAGTTGTTCCATTATAAGTATATGTTTTATCATTGCTTTTGTATCTTATTTTTAATAATTTATCAAATAAAGAGTTATATTTGTTTGAATTAAAAGTGTTAATTATCGGCAATGTGCTGTCTAGGTCTGCTTCGTACGTTACAACAAGTAGTTTTTGCAGAGCACTATTTTCAGTTTTTTCGACCCCAATATAAGTTTTACATTCATTATTTGTGCAATTTTCATATTCGTATTCATAATATGGAACAATTTTAGCGCTTTTAATTATTATATAAGACTTGTTATATGTAGTTTCACCTAGATACATTATTTCATTATAATTTTTATTTTCTTCAATTACTTCTTTATCAACATTTTTAGCTTTTACTCTGAATTTAGCATATTCGTATGTATAATTATTTTCTGAATCTATTGATACGGAGTTTAAAATATTTAATTTAAATGATTTTGTACTTGTCTTTTTAGAAATCGGAAATATAAGTGTTACTCTTTCTTCTTTATCTTTTGATACTACACTACCATTATAGGCTTTCCCAAAGTCTATGAAGTAATCTTTTAATGTGTTTTTAAAATATATTTTGTTACTTCCATATGATAGATACACTTCATCTTTGTTTAGAATTTTTTCTTTGCCAATACTTTTTAAAGATAAATCAACGATAACATACTTTTCATTATTATTAATTAAATTTCCATTGTAGTCGTATTCTGTAATGTAAGATTTATTTACTTTTATTTGTAGGCCATTTACGACAACTGCTTTTCCGGCGCGGTGTGTTGGATTAATATTAATGTTTACTATTATGATTATTAGGAGAATTGCGCCTAAAGTTCCACCTATGATGGTGAAAATAAATTTGTGCTCTAGTATGTAGTACTTTAATTCGCGAATAATTCTTCTTGCTTTTCGTTCATACTTATAGGTGTCTGTTCCAAGAACAAATTCAAACTCCTCGTTATCCTCCGCAGAAATTTCTAGTTCTTTTAGATCTTTGCTAAAGTTAAATTTTTTTATATCAAAACCTATACCTCTTATAATATACATTATGATAAAGTAATAGTTTGGAAATGATAGTATAAGATAAATATCTCTTAGAGCTCTTGATGTTTTTTGAGACATGGTTGCATCACTTAGTGAAGTTATTGTATTAGATGCAATTATTAAAAGGATAAATATTAATATATAATATGCTGAGGTAAGTATGTAAAATGTGAATGGTTTCTGTTTGCGGCGCATTAAGACAACCATTATTATTGAAAATGCGATAACTAAGATAGTTGAAATAATAAATAATGGGGATACATAGTTTGACGCGGTGCCTTCGATAACTCTTATGTTGTTAGTTGTATAATCACCAAAAAAAGTCACTAAATTTCCGAATTTATTAGTGATAAAAAGAATTATTACACAAAGAATTATGTGAATAATTTTAAAGTTTTTTATTAAAAATGCGTAAGGCTTCTTAAATACCATATGTGTCTCCTATTGTTAAGTTAATTTTAACACAAAAAGAAAAGAAATTAAATCTATTTCTTTTATGAATTTTTATTTACGATTAATTGTCCTTCTCTTAGATATATTGTACTATTATTTTTAAGAAGTTCATTTTCGGTTGTTTCAAAAGTATTTGCAACTAAAGCTAAAGTGTCGCCATCTTTTGTTATATAATAAGAGAATTCATTTTTAGGTACCATTATAACTTGATTTGGATATATGAATTCGTTTAGATCTAGACCATTTAATGCTGCTAAAAGAGATGGATTGACGTTATAATTTTTGGCTATTTGGTATAAATTGTCGCCTCTTTTAATAGTGTAGTATTCATAGTAAATTTCATCATCTTGTTTTCTGTAGTTTAACATTTTATCACTTCCTAATATAGGTTATTCTTATTAGGGAGTTTTGTTAATTAAAAATAAATATTTGATTTGCTGAATTGAATTTCCATTCTGTGTTTGAAATTATTTTTTGTACCTGTTTACCAAATGTATATTTATAAAGTGTACCATCTGATAAATAGTAAACTTTTTCATTATCTATTTTGACAATATTATCTATTTTGTCATCGCTTACTAATATATTCTGACCATTGATTTTTAAAATTAATTTATTATCTTCGATATTATAATTATATAAATTGTATGTGGAAAATACTAACTTTTCTTTTATTAATTTATTTAGTGATGTTTTAACTTCTTCTTTATCATAGTAGATGCCATTTCCATCTTTACTGATCATCGTTATTTCCTTTTTGTTTGGGTCTATTTCATACTCATTTTTATATTTTGGATCTAATAAATATAGTTTATTGTTATGGGTTCCTAAAAAATATGAGTTTGATGAAATAGGTTTTTCTGATATAATTTCATCGATTTTATTACTTTTTATATTGATTTTATAAAACTTGGTAAACTCATATTTTTCGTCATAGTTAGCGGTAACTAAATATTTATCGTTTGATATAGATATTTTGTTTTCATAATTATCATTTTTTAAAATTGTTATATTTTCTAATTTGTTATTTTCTATTTTGTAGTATCCCTTATAATTCCATATAAAGATTTTTTCAGAATTTTTATATATTTCTATATTATTTTCTATATTTATTGGTGACTCATTGTTAATATTTGAATCTATAATAATTTTATCATCATTAGTACATAATTTATAGTTACTTTCAAAAACACTTATTGTGTAACAATTTTCCTCAACTTTTATATTTGTTATAAGTTTTCTTTTCTTTATATATTTATGAATCACTTGGTAAGGAATTTCTAATTTATTATCCTTTATGATAAAAAGATAAGTTTGATTGTCTTTGTTGTATTGTTCAGTCACTTCTAATTTATTTATAGAATATTCAGTTTTATAATTTCTTGGAGTATTTGAAATTATTATAAATATGCAAAATGGAATAATTATTATTAATATAAGCATTATTATTTTTTTCATTAATACCTCTTTTGAAAAAAGAACTCATTATGAGTTCTTTTTCTTTTCCTCTAACATATAAGAGTTTATTGTAGTTTGAATTTCGGGAAGGGCTTTTTTTGATATGTTTGAGAAATGAACTACTTCTTTCATTGTATCGATAGTTATTGTTCCCCATATTATGCCTGCATTTATTTGCATGTCATTATATAATTCAGGAGTTATGGAAATTACTTTATAGCCAACAATAAGTCTATCTTGAGCGACAATAATTCTTTGAGTTGTTAATGCAAGAACTGCTGTATCAAAGATACTTCCATGATCATTATTATTCTGTGCTGCAAATGCATATATAACTGTTTCACCAGGGTTTAAGTTTCTATCAACTAAATCTGAGTGTTTTTTTGTTCTCCACCAATTAATTGTTGCGGGGTACTTTTTTTTGAATTCTCTAACATAATCATAAGTTCTAGCCATATTATTCTCCTTACTTAATCATTCCAACTGTTTTTAATTTACTTTCTAGACTCGCTTTATTAATGTAGCCACCGATACAATCAACTTCTTTACCTTTTTTAGTAAAGATTGTAAGTGGTGTCCCAAAGCCTGATGAAAGTGGTAAGTCTTTTTCTTTGCTTTCTGTACACTTAGCTGGGATATTTAATCCTGAGTTTAGAATCTTGTTATATTCATCTTTATCGAATGAATCAGAATCTATGTAGTAAATATCTGCGCCTTGTTCTTTTGCAACTTCATTGTAAATTGGTTTAAATTTATTACACCAATAACATGAATTTCTACCAAAGACTGTCATTATAACTTTTTTACTTTTAATTACTTTCATGTATTCGTCATATGTTGATACTGTTTTATATGCTACTTCTTCTTCAGGAATTATATTGTTTAAGTATTTATTAATTTGAGTTTCTAGTTGTTTGTCATTTAAATCTTCTGAAGATTGGTATACTACTTCTTTTTCATTTAGGAAAACCCATGCTGTCTTTGTTAAGTCAATGTTTGCTTTTTTAAATGATTCTTTATCAGCATCACTAATATTTTCTACATTAATTGTTTTAAAATCAGCAGAAGTTTCACTAGTATTGAATTCTTTTTTTAGATTCTTTAAAGTATCAACCTTAGTATCAACATCTTTTCCTACATAAATAACTGCAAAACTATTTTTATTTACTAATTCAGAATAACTGTTGTAACTTTTGATAGTTTCTATGTGGCTATTTTTGTAGTAGTCAACATAAATTGGAATTAAAAGAATTATTATTATAACAATTGCGATAATCCAGCTTCTTAATGTTCTACTCATATTTACCTCCTATAAGTATTTTATCTTTTTTATTAGTATTTTTCAATATTTTATTAAAAAAAACAACCGAAATGGTTGAATATTTCTATTTGGTGGAGCCGAGCGGATTTGAACCACTGTCCAAAATACTATTTATGTATCTTCTACAAGTTTAGTTAGTTTATTAGTTTTTCAATATCTGCAAACTAACAAAGTTTATATTGAATATCTTCTAAAAAATTCTTTTTAGTACCGAAGAAATACTAAAATATATTCTGCTAATATGAACCACCTATTATCTTCGCAGAAATAAGATTAACAGGTAGTGCTTTAATTGCAACTAGGCAAATGCTAAAGCAGTATTATAATTAGTTTTGTCAGTTATTTTAACTGTGTTGCTATTTTAGGCATAGCATACCACTTGCAAATATATAAATATATACTCTGTCGAAACCATACGACCCCGGATTAGTACAATAATAGCAAATTATTAAAGATTAGTCAATTATTCTGCTATTTTTATAATATATTCTCCATCTTTAGAGTACATATATTTTTCTCTAGCATATTTAGCTACGTACTCGTCATCTTGAAGTTTAGTAACTTCAGAATTTAGTTCTTCTTCTTTTTCTAATAAAGACTGATATTTTTGTTTTAATTCTTTTGTTTCTTTACGGTTGTTTAATATTTTGCCCCATTGATCAATGCCAAAAACAGCAATATATGATATAGCTGCCAAGATAAATAATGAATAAACTAGTAATCTTCTTTTTGTCTTTTTCTTTGCCATTTTAGTCTCCTATTTTTATTTTAGCATTATTTTGATTTTTTTGTAGATAGTAGAAATTTATTTTTTTGAATTTTTGGTAAATTTTACATAATTTGGACAGAGTATTAAATTTATTAAGAAAATTAGTTGTAGTAAAAGTGGGAAATTACCATTATTAATATGATATAAAAGGAATATGTAAGTAGTTGATAAAATTAATGTTATGCTAGAGAAAAGTGGTTTATGTTTTTTGATACTATGTAATATTAAGGTGAATACTAATGAATAGATTATTGTGTATATGATTGGTATTAGTTGTTTCATTTAAATAATTTAGCTAAAATGGAAGATTCTTTATCATTTGTATCACTATAAGTAAAACTGTTAATCTGGCCTTTTATTGATACGTTTCCTTCAATTGTATCTAATTTTATCATTTCTAAATTTGAACCTTTAATTATTATACTTCCCATTACACTATCTAAGTCAAATTCTTTTTCATCGAAGCTGTTTATTTTTTTTATACCACTTATAATAATGTTTTTACGATCTGTAAGTTTAATTATATGGTTTAATGCAGGTACGTCTATTATTTTATCCATATTGCCTCCTGCTTAAGTATATTATTTTAAATAAAAAAAATGCTAATTTCTTAGCATTATTCAGCCTTATTGTATTCGTCAATAATAGCATCTTCAAATTGTTTGCGTACGTCTGGGTTGATTGGGTGTGCTATATCTCTGTATCCGCCTGTAGCAGTTTTTCTACTAGGCATAGCAATAAATAATCCGTTGTCACCTTCAATGATTCTAATGTCATGTACAGCGAATGCATCATCTAATAATACAGAAGCTATACCTTTCATTCTTGAACCCTCTTTTTCAATTTTACGTACAGTTACAGATGTAATTTGCATAACATTCACTCCTTCTAAGATCTTTAACCTAATTTAATTTTAACCCATTATATTTTAAATTGCAACGTTTTTTATAAAAAAGTCATAAAAATGTCGTTGCTTAAAATGTCTGAGTATGAGTAACTTCTTTTTTCAATGCCATTATCGACTATAAATACATGTGAGTATATTTCTGTAATATTTCCATAAAAGATATCAGTTTTATTTCGGTTTTCTTTGGATACGACTTTTACTTCTTTGTTTAAATGGTTTAAGATTTGATTTTTAATTGATTCTATCATCTTGGATACCCCACAAACATTAAGCCATTACATTTAATTCCCCCTATGCCGTCTGCTCCATATTTTGTTTTATTTAGTACTGATAGTAAATCTATTACTTCTCCTTTTTCAGTTAGAGCGATTGATGTTGCAATTATTGCTGGGTCTAGCGCATGAATATTTATTCTTTTTGGACTTGATGCAAAATTTGCCCCACATTTTAAAAGTTCTTCATAATCACTTTGACAAGCACCAGCTATTATGATTAGTTTATTGTTATCTTTTTCATATTTTCTTGCTTTTTTTACTGCCTCACAAAAATATTTGGAGTTACGATAGTTATTTATATCGTTTTTGTTTCCTTTTTTTGAATAGTATGCATCATGGCCGGTTATGATTATTATATCTGGTGTATATTCTTTTAATAATCCTTCTATTTTTAATGGTAGTTCTTCTTCTTGCAATACCTTACCTATTGCTTGTAAATTATATTTCTTATAAAAGTTTAAACAACGTGTTAGATAGTCTTTATCTCCATCTATTTGCATTATTTTGGGTGGCATGTAAAAGTAATTGCTACGATCTAGGGCTTTGAAGTCTTCAATGTTTTCGCCGAATTTATCTTCACTTTTTTTATTTACTAAAACTAAATCTGTTATTTCGGCATCTGCATATAATCTGACATCTATTCCCTTTAAGTAGCATATATTTTCTTTAATATTTAGTATTTTAAATATTGTATCATTATTATAACTTTTTCGGGTTACAAAGTTTCCTTTTTGAAAATTCATATGTTTCACCTAAAAAAGTATATGCTTAAATTAAAAAAAATTTCTAAATTTGATTAGAAATTTCGATAAAAATGTCAATTGGAATTTGCTCTGCTCTATTTTGCATAGAAAAGCCGTGAGATTCAAGGATAGTATTTATTTGTTCATAATCATAATTTTTTAAGTTGTTTTTAAGAGTTTTTCTTTTGAATTTAAAAGCTTCTTCTATTAATTTGTTGTATTTATCTAAGTTATTTATTTCTTTAGTTGTTGGAGTTAATTTGATTATTGCACTATCCACGTTAGGTACTGGAAAGAAGCAGTTTCTACCTACTTTAAATAATTTAGTAACGTTATAAAAACTTTGAATATATACGGTTATGTATCCATATTCTTTACTATTTGGTTTTGCTGAAAGCCTGTCGGCTACTTCTTCTTGAACCATTAAAATTATTTCACAGGGGTTTATTTTGCTATTTATAATTTTGGTTATTATTGGAGTTGTTATATAATATGGAATGTTTGCGATAACATAAAGATTTTTGTATTTAATATTTTTTAATTCTGCATTTAAATCTACTTCTAAAAAGTCTTTGAAAGTAATTTTCGTTTTGCTATTTTTTATTTGATCCAACTGTTTTGAAAGAGTTTCGTCAATCTCAAAAGCGATTATTTGTGCATTAAATGTTTGAAGTTTTTTTGTTAGGTTGCCACTTCCTGGTCCTATTTCAATTATAAGATCGTCTTCATTGATGTTTGTGCTTTTTACTATTTTTTCAAGAATATTTTCATCATATAAAAAGTTTTGACCATATTTTTTTTTATAGTTTATTTTTTCCATAAGTACATCACAGGTATATAATAACATAAAAACAGATAGTTTCAAACTACCTGTTATAGCCAAATCTTAAAATTTGATATGATATGTTTTTTCTACCTACATTTGATAATGCATAGGCTTCACTTTCAACTAGTAAATCTAAAGCTGTTCCGGTTACGCCTCTATCTAGAACTATTGCAGTTATATTCTCATTATTTAAACTAAAATTTACGATAGATCCACATGGGAGACTTTTTGATGAAGCGACTATTTTTACAGTACCATAATCTTTATCTTGATATGTTGTTGTACCATCTAAGACATTTTGACCGGTACATCCAAGAGTTCCACCACATAAGGGGCAATTTGCTGCATAGCCTGTTAGCACACCATTGTAAGTATCTAATGGATAATATAAATCGTTATGATTAATTTCATCTATTTTTAAGGCCATTGCAGTTAAATCAAGGGTTTTATTTAAATTGTTGTTACTTGTTTTTACTTCTTGTTCTATGATTCCTGTTTGACCGCAAACTGCTATTATGATAAAAATTATTAGAATTTTTACTGTTTTAAGAATATTTCTTATTTTCATCTGGCTTCACCTATTTTGATTTTAGCATAATTAGTTATTATTGTCAAAAAGCTCATGAAAGTTGTTTTCTAAGATGTTAGATAGTTCTTCTTCGTTTATGTTTAATGCTTCAGATAATGCTCTTAAGGTGTAAATCATATATTTTGGTTCGTTTGGTTTTCCTCTATAAGGCTCTGGAGTTAGGTATGGGGCGTCAGTTTCTAGAAAAAAACTATCTGGAGAAAGGTCTTTTATTTCTTCTTTTAATTTACAATTTTTAAAAGTTATTACGCCACCTATACCTAGCTTGTATCCAAGTTTTAGAAAGATGTTTGCTGTTTCTTTGCTTCCATTAAAGCAGTGAATTATTCCTTTTGTTTTATATTTTTTTAAGGTGTTAATTAAATCACCAGTTGCTTCTCTATTATGGATAATTACTGGTTTGTTTGTTTTAGTTGATAATTCTAAAAACTTTTCTAGCAGTTTTATTTGGTCTTCTTTATTTTCTTTATTATGATAGTAGTCAAGTCCTATTTCACCAATTGCAATTATTTTAGGATTATTTAGATTTTTTTCGATAAAAGCTAGTGAATATTCAGTTAGTTCATTGATGTTATCTGGATGAAAGCCAAGTGCTCCATAAACATTTTCATATTTGCTTACTAGTTCGAGAACTTCTTTATTTGTTTTATCATTATATCCATTTATAATTATTCTTTTAATATTATTTTGCTTTAGATTTTCAAGTATTTCTTGATAGTTTGGAATATCTGTTGGGAGAATATGAGTGTGACTATCTGTTAGTTTTATCATTTTCAATCCTTTGAAATAATACTACTGGTGTACCAACTTTTTTACTATCGTACTTCCCGAATGTTTTGATTGTGTCAATTGTTGTTTTATCTGTATTAATTTGTTTGAAAATTGATTCTGCTGTTTCTGGTAAAAAGGCTTGTAATAGTACAGCACCTATTCTAATACTTTCTATTAGATTGTATAGAACAGTCTTTAATCTTGCTTGTTTTTCAGGTTCTTTTGCTAGAATCCAAGGTGTTGTTTCGTCAATATATTTATTGCATCTTCTAAAGATATTAAATAATTCATCTAAAGCGTCTGCTATTTTGAATTCGTCCATTTTGCTATTTATAATTGCAATGCTGTTTGAGATTGTACTTTTTAAGTCGTCATCTATATCTTCAGTGATATTTGTGTTTTCAACTTCTCCGTCAAAATATTTGTTGATCATGCCAATTGTGCGATTAACAAGGTTTCCTAGAACGTTTGCTAAGTCACTATTTATTGAGTTTTCTAGTAATTCAATTGTGAAGTTACCATCACTTGCAAAAGGTATTTCGTGAAGTAGATAGTATCTTACAGCATCTACTCCATACTTTTCTACTAAATCGTCGGCATATACGATATTACCTTTACTTTTACTCATTTTATCGGATGCAAATAGTAACCATGGGTGTCCAAAGATATGTTTTGGCATTTCTAATCCAAGACAGTGAAGCATAATAGGCCAGTAAATTGTGTGAAATCTTAAAATATCTTTTCCAATTAAATGCACATTTGCAGGCCAGTATTTTTTGAAGGTCTCACTTGATTCTCCGTCTGGATTATATCCTAGGAATGTTATGTAATTAGATAAAGCATCGATCCATACATAGATAACGTGATTTTCGTCAAATGTTACTGGAATTCCCCATTTAAAACTTGTCCTTGATACACATAGGTCTTGAAGTCCTGGCTTAATAAAGTTATTGATGATTTCATTTTTTCTTGCTTCTGGCATGATAAAATCTGGGTGTTCATTTATATAATCTTCAAGCCATTTTGAGTATTTACTCATCTTAAAGAAGTAGGCTTCTTCGTTTTTTTCGTGTACTTCTCTTCCACAATCTGGGCATTTGCCGTCTACTAGTTGTGAAGAGGTCCAGAATGATTCACAGGGTGTGCAGTAAAGTCCTTTGTATTCTCCTTTATAAATATCGCCATTATCATAGAATTTTTTAAATATTTTTTGAACAATTTCTTCATGCTCTTTATTTGTTGTTCTTACAAATTTGTCGTAGCTTGTGTTTACTATATCCCAAATATCTTTTATTTGACAGGCAATGTTATCTACATATTCTTGTGGGGTCATGTTTGCTTCTAAAGCTTTTCCTTCAATTTTTTCTCCATGCTCATCTGTACCAGTTTGAAAATATACATCATAGCCTTGTAGTCTTTTGAAACGGGCAATAGCATCTGCTAAAACAATTTCATAGGTGTTTCCTAAATGTGGTTTTGCTGATGTGTAAGCAATTGCTGTTGAAATATAATATTTTTCCATTTTTCTTCCTCTTTTCTTTTTGTAAACAAATAAAAAATCACAAATTAAGGACGAAGTTTTCCGCGGTACCACCTTAATTCATGATTTTATCATGCTCTTATATCTTTAACGCGATTAACGTTTAAACTCTGGAGCCATGTTCATAATTAAAAATCTAATTCTTTTTCACCTGCCAAGAACTCTCTGTTAGTTTTCAATTACTACTCTTTCCTTCTTTGTTTATTAATGTTAATCTATCATATTATTTACAGAAAATCAACTGCTTGTTATGGAAGTTTCAATAATTTTTGATATTAATTTACAGAGTTTTTTTGTGTCTTGCTGATTTTCAGATTCAGAATATATTGATAATGTGCCAATTATTGTTGAGTTAAAAAGGATGTTTTCGCCAATTGTTTCCTTGGTTCCATTAACATTTCCAACTTCTATAATTGTTTTATTATTATCGGTTAATTTAATTGGAATTTTGTATATTTCATAGAATGCGTTTATTATTCCATTTATTAAAGCTTGATAGTTGTTAATATATGAGTATTTTTGAATTTCTATTTTGTTATCTGTTAGTTTTAAAAGAATATTTTCATTTTCTGATAATTTTAATTTTCCACGCAGTTCTTTAGGAATAACAATTCTTCCTAGATCATCTATTTTTCTTATAAAAGTAATTCCGTTCATATCATCACTATTTTATTTTGATACGTTTATTTATTTTTATTCTATGTCATTTATAATTTCTTGTAGAAGTTCTGTTATATAATATATGTAATGCTTAGGTTGATTGATTATCGGTAGTGATATGATAATTTTTTTAAATTGATATCTAATTTTAAATTTTGGATTAATGTTGTACATTTTTAAGAAAAGTTTTTCGCCGTTAATTTTGTTTGAGAATTTTTCTGGAATTTGAATCTCTATCTGATTTTTTGTTTGAATTACATAATTAATTTCTAATTTGTTTGCTAGTTTTTCAAACCACTCTTCGTACATATATATAAGCATGTCCTCGTCTATTTTGCCAAATCTGTCTTCAAGTTCTGATTTTACTTTTTCTAGAGTTTCTTTATTGTCTATTGTGTTTATTAATTTATGTATTTCGATTCTTACACTTTCTTCAGTTACATAGTCAGTTTTAATATGTGTATCTACATCAAGTAGTGATGATCTATCATCATCTTCATCTTCTGTTTTGATTCCTTTTAGTTCGTTTATTGCTTCTTCTAAAAGTTTTGTGTATAAGTCTATACCGACACTATCAATAAAACCTGCTTGTTCGCCACCTAATAAGTCACCTGCGCCTCTTATTGCAAGGTCTCTCATGGCTATTTTATATCCACTACCTAATTCAGTAAATTCTTTTATTGCTTTAAGTCTCTTCACTGCAGTATCTGATAAAGTTTTTCCTGGGGTATATGTTAGGTAAGCATACGCTATTTTATTACTTCGACCGACACGACCTCTTAACTGATATAACTGACTTAGTCCATAGTTTTGGGCGTCTGATATTATTAATGTGTTTACATTTGGTATATCTATACCTGTTTCAATTATAGTGGTGCACACAAGAATATCGTATTTATATTCAATAAAATCTTCAATTATTTTTTCTAATTCTGTTTTAGACATTTGACCATGTGCATAGCAAACTCGTGCTTCTGGCACCAATTTTGATATATGGGCGGCTTCATTTTCAATACCTTTAACATTGTTGAATAAGTAAAATATTTGGCCGTTACGAGATAGTTCTTTATATATGGCCTCTTTAGTTAGCATATCATTTTTTTCAACTACGTAAGTTTGAACTGGATATCTGTCAGAAGGTGCTGTGTCTAGTACAGATAAGTCTTTTAAGCCGGACATTGCCATTTTTAGTGTTCTTGGGATTGGTGTTGCAGAAAGTGTTAATATATTTACATTTTTTTTCAATTCTTTGATTTTTTCTTTTTGTGATACACCAAATCTTTGCTCTTCGTCGATTACTAATAGGCCTAGTGATTTATACTCAATTTTTTCATTAAATAGCTTATGAGTTCCAAATACTAAATCAATTTTACCTTCTTTTAATCCCTCTAATATTTTATTAAATTCCTTTGTTGTAGTAAAACGATTAGCAATTGCTATGCTTATTGGAAATTGTTTAAATCTTTCTAAGGCGCTATCATATTGTTGTTTTGATAATATTGTTGTTGGACATAAGTAGGCCACTTGATAACCGTTCAAGATCGTATTAAAGATTGCTCTAAATGCTACTTCTGTTTTACCAAAGCCTACGTCTCCGCATAGTAAACGATCCATTGGAATCGACTTTTTTAGGTCTAGTAAGATATCTTCTGAACATTTTATTTGGTCTTTTGTTGGGGTGTATTTGAATTCACTAGCAAATACTTCTTCTTCAACAAAATGATTATATTTTGGAGATTTTAGAGTCGCTCTTTCTGCATATAATTTTAAAAGTTCTGCTGAAATATCTTTGATTCTCTTTTTAACTGAGTTTTTTGTTTTTATCCATGATGTTGAATTTAGTTTATTTATTTTCGGCGGTGTCCCTTCGGCATCTGAGTATTTATAGATTGTGGTTATTTTTTCGACTGGAATATATACTTTGTCATTTCCAGCATAGTTTAGTAGGATGTAATCTTTTTTAAAGCCGTTTTTTTCAAGAGTAATTATTCCACCATAAATGCCAATTCCATGAACGCTGTGTACGATGTAATCTCCTGGTTTAATATCGCTGAAATCTTTGATTTTACGCCCTATTTTTACGGGATTATGATAATTTTTTGTTTGACTTGTTTTTTCAATATCGTTTTCAGAAATAAAAATATTATCATCAATTATGAATCCTTTATTTAATTTTTCTTTTATT
Organism: uncultured Mycoplasmatota bacterium; assembly: GCA_900547775.1. Lineage (GTDB taxonomy): Bacteria > Bacillota_I > Bacilli_A > RF39 > UBA660 > CAG-533. Next base: position 349,693 of record URHW01000001.1, read on the forward strand.
ATATGGATATTTTTTGAGTTACTGTTTACTAGAGCTGTTTTTAGAAAATCTAGTATTATTTTATTTGTTATATAAATATAAATGTTGTGATTGTCTTCTTTATTTTTAATAAAATTTATAAGAAGTTCGTAGTTACCATTGAAATTTTCAATATTCTCACTTGCTATATTTAAAACGCCTGGTTTTGAGAATGCATAGAGATTTTTTTCTGTTGTTGCCTTTAGTTCTTCGAGTGTGAACATTAATTTTTCTTTTATATCGTTATTTTCTTTATATTCGAGTATTTGATCTGTTAGAGTTTTATAGCCTTGTAAGATTAATTCTTTATCATAATATATTAAATTTGCTTTATTTAAAAGGTTTAGAATTGAAATATGGTTATCACTAATTAGTTCTTTGTATGGATAGATTTCAGTTGTTTCAATTTCATTTATTGTTCTTTGACTTTCACCATCAAAGTTTTTTATGCTTTCTATTTGATTGCCAAAAAGTTCTATTCTTACTGGGTTATCGTAGTTATATGGAAAAATATCTATTATATACCCTCTTAGTGAGTACTCACCGGTTGATGTTACAATTGAAGTTTTTGTGTATCCATATTTATCAATAAGTTCTTCAAATGATTTACGATTAATTTTATCGTTTTTATTAAGAGTGATGTTCATTTTTTGAAGAACAGATTTATTAGGAACAAATTTTAAATAGCCCATTAGGTTTGTTATTACAAGTTTTTTATTTTCGTGTTGAATGGCATTTAGAGTTTCTAATCTTTTTACTTTAAGCTCTGGAGATACAGCAAGTGCCATCGTTGTTAAAAAGTCATCCATTGGAAAAAGAAGAACGTTGTCAATATACGTTCTTAAGTTGTTGTAAATTGTTGTTGCTTCATATAAAGAATTACACAAGACTAATGTGTCATTTTCGTTATTTTCATATTGATATTTTATATATTGTATTTTTAATTCTTCTGATAATCCAGATATGTCTGAATTATTTAAAATATCAGCATATTTTTTAGATATGTCCATAATTTACTCCTAATTGTATTTATTCATTAATTTATCGTTAGTGGCTCCGTCGATAAAGTCATTAATAATATTATTAATAATTTCCTGGCTGTTATTTAGTTTATCTAATTCTGATTTAGAGAATTTGTCTAGTACATAGTTTATTATGTTGTTCTCTGGTTTTGATATACCTACTTTCAATCTTAAGAATTCCTGGGTATGTAAATTTTCAATTATTGATTTAATTCCATTATGACCGCCTGATGAACTATTATATTTTAATTTAATTTTACCAAGCTCTAAGTCTAGATCATCTTGAATAACAAGAATATCATTTTTATTTATTTTGTAGTAATTAACAAAATAACTTACGGCATTACCAGATAGGTTCATATATGTTTTGGGCTTAATGAATAGAATATTGTCTTTATTGGTTTTTAAATTTATGTAATATGCATAACTATTTTCTTTCCAATCAGGATTTTTTATATAATTATCCAGTGCTATAAACCCAATATTATGTCGCGTATTATTATATTCTTTTCCTGGATTGCCCAGTCCGACTATTAATTTCATACTTCCTCCTATTAGATGTTTGTAAATATAGGTGACAGAATTTTGACATCATGTTTGCAATTTTTTTTAGCTTCAATAATTATCATAGAACCATTGCTATGTTCGGTTGGATATATAATTTGTAATCTTTTAATACCAAATTTATATTTTGTTAGAAGGTTGATTAATTCAATCATTCTATCTGTTCTATGAATTATATATAGTTTACCTTTGTCTTTAAGCATTGCATATGATGGTTTTATAATTTCTTCTAATGTTATATATATTTCATGTCTTGCTATAGATTTAATTTCATTTTTGTTTAATAATGACTCTTTTTCCACTTTAAAGTATGGTGGATTGCAGGTAATTATATCAAAATTATTTCCCGGGAAATAATTTTTAAGGTTTTTAAGGTCATCATTTATAATATTGACATTTTTTATATTATTTATTTTAATAGATTCACTTGCTAAATGGTAAATTTCTTTTTGTATTTCAATTCCAGTTATTTCAAAATTATTATTTGATGATAAAATTATAGGAATTGGGGCATTACCAGTACAAAGATCTAATATTTTTTTATCTTTGTAATCTGGTTTTACAAATTTTGCTAGAAGTAATGAATCTAAAGAAAATTTAAAATATTCATCATTTTGATATATTTTAAATCCTGTATCGTATAAATCATTTAGTATTGTACTATTTTTGTTCATCAATTGTAAATTCCTTTACTTCGTTTTCGAAAGTGACTTTATACTTTTTGCTTAAAACATTTATAGATACCACGGTTCCGATTTTGTCATCTATTTTAATTTTACTACCTATTTTAGGCAATTTTTCCTTGTTTTCTTTGTAAGTTTCATCTTCATATGCTAAACAGCATAGTAATCTTCCACAACATCCATTTATTTTTGATGGTGTTAAAGCTATATTTTGATTTTTGGCCATGTTGATAGAAATGGTATCCATTTTATTTAGATATTTAGCACAGCATAGTTTTCTTCCACAAATTCCTATTCCACCAATTTTTTTTGCTTTATCTCTTGCTCCCATTTGATGTAGTTCAATTCTAGTTTTATATTTTCCAGCAAGAAACTTAACTAGTTCTCTGAAATCTACTCTTTCATCTGAAACAAAGTTTATATAGAGTTGCTTTCTATCAAATGTAAATTCTGAATCCACTAATTGCATTTTTAAATCTAAACGTGACGCTTCTGCCTTAGCATCTTTTAAAGCCCCTTGGGCATCTTTTAAATTAATTAGGTATTGGTTATAGTCCTTATCTGTTGCCATTCTTACAACTTCTTTTAATGTGTTTTTTACATCTTTATCTTCTATTGTCGTAATTTTACCGATTTGTTCTCCTCTTTCTGTTATTACAATAACATATTTTCCTATTTCAATTGGAAAATCTTTTGGATCAAAATTATATACCTTGCTGTTTTCTTTAAATATTACTCCACATACTTTCATTTTTACCTCCCTAGCGCTTTAGCAATTTTTGCTAAGACTAATTCAATGTTTACAGAACTATTTAACCATAAAATTGCTTTATTAATTTCTAACATTATGTTGTATTTGTCGTTTAATTGAATTTTATCTATTTGATTTATTAGTATTTCTAATGCTTTAGATAATTTTTCTTTTTCCAAATTTTTATATGGCCTTATGTATAACATTATATCATATCTGTTATTATTTATTAGCTTTTTTAAATTATCGGTTATTTCTTGTATTTCTGGATCATCCATATTTGTTTTTTTAGTATTAAATATTTCACATCTACTTCTTATTGTTGGTAAAATTATGTTTATATCTGATGTAAAAAGAATACCTATTATATTTTCGTTTGGTTCTTCTAAAAATTTTAATAATTTGTTGCTTGCTGATAAATTCATTTTTTCTGCTGATTTTATGAAATAAACTTTTAATGTATTGTTAAAAGACATTGTCAAAAATTTGTTTTGAATATTTAAAATTTTATCTTTATCTATAATATTATTTTCTGGCTCTATTACTGCTATATCTGTATTATTTTCTATTTTCAATTTTGCTACAAGATTTTCGTGTTTTAGTAAATTATATATTTTGTTTAATAATTCTTCTTGATTATTTGTTTCAACCAAAAAAGCATGAGATAGTTTTTTCTCACGTACGCATAATTCTAAATACTCTATAAAATCTTGTTTCATATTGTTCCTCTATATGAAGAAGAAAAAACTTATTGCCAGTGCTATAAGCCCTGGAAAGCCTAACATAATAATAACTAATATATTAAAGTAATTGATTGGAATTAAAATATTAAATCCTTGCATTATTAAATCGAAACCATATATTAATAAAATTGAAAATACTATTTTTTTTACAAATCTAGTTATCATTTTTTCACCAATAATATATATGTATAAAGTTATATAGTTATGCTATAAGTTTCGTCGGTCTTCAAATGCTCTTTCTAATGTCAAGGCGTCTAGATAATCTATTTCTGTACCAACAGGTATTCCATAAGAAAGTCTAGATATTTCAACATTTTTATTTTTTAATAATTTATTTATATATTGCAAAGTTGTTTCACCTTCAATGGTTGGTTTTAAAGCTATAATTAATTCGATTCTTTCTTTTGAATTATTACATCTTTTAATTAGATTATCAATATTTATATCGTCTGGACCTATTCCATCTATTGGTGAAATCAAGCCATCTAGTACATGATATACGCCATGATATTTACCCATTTTTTCAAACATGAATACACTTTTATAATCTTCTACCACACATATGCTATTTTTATTTCGTACAGGATTATCACATATGTTGCATATTTCCTGATCAGTTATAAATCCACATACTGGACAAGGGTGCAATTTATTTTTTGCAATAATTAATGATGAAGCGAATCCTTGTATTTCACTTTCTTCTTTATTTAAAATGGATAATGCCATTCTTTCTGCAGATTTATCTCCTATTCCTGGAAGTATTTTAAAATTTTCAATTAGTTCTTCTAAAACCTTAGGATAAATCATTATAGTAACCCGTTTAGTCCATTAGCGTAAGCACCAAGTTTTTGTTCTTTGTCTTTATCTATTTTAGTTACAGTTTCATTAATGGCAACCATGATCATATCTTCTAATGTTTCTAGATCTTCTTGGTCTTTTACGATGGCTTTATTAATATTTATTTTATGAATTTTTTTGCTACCATACATTTCTACACTTAAAAATTCATTTTGTGTACTATATATGGTTGAATTGATTTCACTTTGTTTTTTTTGGATATCTTTTTGAATTTTTTGGGCTTGTGCCATCAAATTTTGCATGTTCATTATTGTTCACCTTTTTCTCTCTATTTTATTTCTATTAAATCTTTACCAAAAATTTCAAATGCACTATTGCTTTTTTCATCTGTAGAAATCTCTTTAGTTGCTATTTCTGATAAATTCTCTTCCATATAAACATATTTTTTATTTTTATTCTTGATATATTCTTCTTTAGCTTTAGTGCATTCTTGCTTTAATAAGCAAATTATTTTGTATTGTTTGTTAAACTTCGTGTTGTATTCTTCTTCAATAGTTTCAAGATTTGAATTAAATAAATATACTGCTGTCTCTGTATTTATTGAAAGCACTGCAATATTATCTGAAACTATTTCTACTTCTGCGTCTTCGATTTTTGAATATAAATCGCTGTTTTTATATTTAATATCTTTTTTTAATTCGTTCCAGTTTATGGAAAATGATTCTTTATTAATTTTACTAGCAGTTATAAATACATTATTTGTTCTTATTTTTTTTAATTTATTTATTTCTTCATCACTATGTGAAGGCATTACTGTCTGGTTTAAATGCTTTGTAATTTCTTTTAGTTGTTCTTTATTATTTGAAATTTCTGTAATAGTGTCTATTTTAAAATCATTTTCGTTGTTTATTTCCTTAGAAATTATTTCCCGGGAAATAATTTTATCTGAATTTTTAATTGATTCTACCCTGTTTTGTGTCTTTATTTTACTTAATATCACAATTTTTATTAAAGTAAGAGCATCTTTTTTTAGGTAACAGTTTGATATTTCAAATGCAAGTTCTTTAATCGTTTGTTGGTCATTAAATACTGATGACTTGTTTTGAAGTATTTTTATTTCTTCATTATATAGATAATTTAATATTTTTGAAATTAGCAAATTTATTTCTAGGCCTTGATTAGCTATGTCATCAAAAATATTTTGCAAATTTTCTAAATTATCCTCTTTGGCTGATAAAAATATTTCTTCTATTGTTGAATCACCTATGATTCCAAAGCAATTTTGAATTAGTTCTGTTGTTATTTTTTTATTTTCTTTTGATAATTGATCTAGGTATCCTAAGGCATCTCGCATTCCACCATCTGCTAAATCTGCGATGTATTCTGCAGCGGACTTTTCAATATCAATATTTTCTTCTTTTGCAATTGATTGGATTCTATCACAAATTATGTTTTTTGGTATTTTTCTAAAAGTAAATCTTTGACATCTAGATAATACCGTTATTGGCACCTTTTGAATTTCAGTAGTTGCTAAAATGAAAATAACATGCTTTGGTGGCTCTTCTAAAGTTTTTAGAAAGGCATTCCATGCACTTTGTGATAGCATGTGGACTTCATCAATTATATATATTTTATATTTAGAATTTGAAGGAAGAATTTTTACGTTATCACGAAGTTCTCTTATTTCTTCTACACCATTATTTGATGCTGCATCGATTTCAATTATGTCCGGATTCTCATTAAAATTTTTACATGAGTTGCATTCACCACATGCAATTCCGTCTTTTGCATTTTCACAGTTAATTGCTTTTGCAAATAGCTTTGCTGTTGAGGTTTTTCCGGTTCCTCTTGGACCATTAAAACAGTACGCATGTGCTAGTTTATTGTTTATTATAGAATCTTTAAGTATTTCTTTTATTGAATCTTGACCATATAAATCGTTAAAGTTTTGTGGTCTATATTTTCTGTAAAGTACTTTATATGCCATTTAAACCTCCTATATTTATTATATCATTTTACGCTTATTTTTCCAGAATTTATTGATAATTTCTTGATATTTATCTTCTTTTTCGCTCATGTCTTTTAATTTATTAAATATGGTTTTGTTATATTGATTTTTTTCTGGTAATCTTGGTAATAAATAGTACACATTTTGTATTCTACTCTCCTTTATTACTGACTTGCACATGTCACATGGTTCAATGGTTACATATAGCGTACATTTGTTCAATCTCCAACTTTTAAGTTTTTTATTTGCTTTGGTGATTGCTAATATTTCCGCATGATTAATTGTCTGTTGTTTAATGTTTCTAGTATTATAGGCTTTTGAAATTATTTTGCCGTTTTCATCTATTATTAAAGCTGCAATTGGAACTTCACTTTTCTTCAATGATTTTTTGCTTAAATTTATTAATTCATTAATGTATTTTTCTTCCATAATTTTTCCTTAAAAAAAGTGCACATATTCAGAGGCAAATGTGGCTGCTTTCTTCCGAATCTGACCAGTTTATTGCATAAATATTGCACAAATAAATGTTATCATACTTATAACATTGTTGCAACTTATAGTGCTAATTTAACAATGTTTCACGTGAAACATTGTTGATAAGTATCACTTATTGATTTTTTTATTTTTCTAGATATTAATGTCATTATACTTTGTTTAAAGGTTTCACGTGAAACTATGTTAATATCTTTTCTTTAATGTAATACATTTTATTTACTATATTATTTATTATTGTTAATTTTTTTGATGTTTCACGTGAAACATTTGATTGTTGATATCTTAGAAGATTTTAATTATCTTTGATAATTCTATATAAATTTTTAACGTCTTCGTTTAAAAGGTTTCACGTGAAACTATGTTAATAAATCTTATTTTTATAACAAAAAAGACTAATTATGCTTATTTGTTAATTAATGGAATATCCAACATATTATATTTTTTTAATGTTTCACGTGAAACCTTGTGGAAAAGTACTCCCTCTTTACTTTTTATGTTTCACGCGAAACATAAAAAAACGAATAGCTAAACTATTCGTTTTTTTCAATAATTTCTTCTTCTGACTCTTTTTCTTTCTGAACAAGACTTACTGATGATACTTTTTGCCCAGATTTTAGATTAATTAGCCTTGTACCTTGAGTAACTCTACCCAATTGTGATACTTGTTCTAATGGTAATCTAATGATTATTCCTTGATTTGTAATAATCATGATGTCTGAATCATCAATAACCTTTTTAATACTTGCTATATTTCCGTTCTTTTCTGTGATATTTAGGGCTTTTACGCCTTTACTTCCTCGTTTTGTCTTTCTATATTCAGAAATTAATGTTTTTTTACCATAACCATTTTCAGTTACTATTACTATGTTATCATCGTCATTCACATTTTCGATGCTTACGCACTTAGCACTTCCTAGGTTGATGCCTTTAACACCAGAGGCTGTTCTTCCCATAACCCTGATTTCATTTTCATCAAAAACATTCATTCTACCTTCAGAAGAAGCTAATAAGATATTGGATTCACCATTTGTTTTTTTAACACCTATTAGTTCATCGTTTTCTTTTAGTTTTATACAAATTTTTCCGGTTGCTCTAATATTTTCGAATTCTTCTAGGTTTGTACGTTTTATTAAGCCTTGTTTTGTAGCTAAAATTAAGTATTTTTCTTGGTTTTCCACATTTAATTTTATAATACTACTTATTTTTTCATCTTTTTCCACAGGCAATACGTTAACTATTGGTAGTCCTTTTGATTGTCTACTAAATTCAGGTATTTCATATCCTTTTAATCTATACACTTTTCCTTTATTGGTAAATATCATTATATAGTCATGAGTTGATAGATTTAATAAGTATTCCACAAAATCTTCATCATTGGTTGACATTCCCTTTACACCTACACCACCACGATTTTGAATTTTATATGTGTCTGACGTACATCTCTTAATATAACCATTCTTTGTTACTGTTACAATGATGTTTTCCTCAGGAATTAATGATTCATCTTCAATATAGTCTATAGCTGTCATATCAATAGATGTTTTTCTTTCATCACCATATTTATTCTTGATTTCGGTTAATTCATCTTTAATAATTTGTAGCACTTTTGCTTCGCTTTCTAAAATTGATTTTAATTCAGCAATTAATTTATGTAATTCGTTAAGATCTGCTTCTATTTTGTCTCTTTCTAAGCCTGTTAATCTACGTAATTTCATCTCTAAAATTGCTTCTGATTGAATTAATGTTAATCCAAAGCGTTTCATTAATGCTTCTTTTGCTACATCATCGCTTTTTGACTCTTTAATAGTTTTTATTACGGCATCTATATTGTCTAATGCGATCTTTAAGCCTTCTAATATATGTACTTGTTTTTCGGCCTTATCTAAGTCAAATTTGGTTCTTCTTACGATAATTTCTTTTTGATAATTAATATATTTTTCAATTATTTCTTTTAGTCCAAGAGTTTTTGGCACACCGTTATCCAACATTAAGAAGCTTATTCCATAATTTGTTTGAAATTGTGTATGTTTAAATAGCTTATTTAGAACAACTTGAGCATTAGCGTCTTTCTTTAAAGTTATTGTTATTTTAATACCTTCTTTTAGGTCTGTATGATAATCAGCAATACCTTCTATTGTCTTATTATGGACTAATTCAGCAACTTTATTTTTAAGTTCTGAAGTGTTAACTCCGTATGGAACTTCATCTACAATAATATAGTGTTTACCATTTTTTTCTTCTATTTGGGCTTTACTTCTAATGGTAATAGTGCCTTTTCCTGTTTCATATGCTTGTTTAATACCACTATTACCTAGTATTATGCCACCTGTAGGAAAATCCGGACCCTTAATATGATTCATTAGCCCTATAACATCGATATCTGGGTTATCTATATATGCAATGCATCCATCTATTACTTCACCTAGGTTGTGAGGGGGAATATTAGTTGCCATACCTACTGCAATACCCATTGTTCCATTTACTAGGATATTTGGGAATCTTGATGGTAAAACTGTTGGCTCTTTTTCACTTTCATCAAAGTTTGGTGTGAAATTAACTGTATCTTTCTTGATATCTCTTAATAATTCTAAAGATATTTTTGATAGCCTTGATTCGGTATAACGCATTGCTGCTGCACCATAACCTTCGATATTACCAAAGTTTCCGTGTCCATCAACAAGCATATATCTGTAGCTGAAATCTTGAGCCATTCTTACCATTGCTTCATATATACTTGAGTCTCCATGTGGATGGTATTTTCCCATTACATCTCCGACAATTCTTGCACTCTTTTTATGCGGTTTATCTGGAGTGTAACCTGATTCATACATTGAGTAAAGAATTCTTCTATGAACTGGTTTTAAACCATCTCTTAAGTCTGGAAGCGCACGTGATACTATGACGCTCATTGAGTATTCTAAGAAGGATGTTTTTACTTCATTTACTATGTTATTTTCTTCTAATCTGTCTCTACTATGATCCATTTTTTACCTCCTAAATATCTAGATTTTCTACAAATGTAGCATTATCTTCTATAAATTTACGACGTGGTTCTACTTCTTCACCCATTAGTCTAGTGAATATTTCGTCTGCTTGCATTAGGTCATCAACTGTAATTTTTCTAAGAACTCTTGTGTTAATATCCATAGTTGTTTCATTAAGTTCTTCGGCATCCATTTCACCTAAACCTTTCATACGCATAACGTCTGGTTTAGTAGTTGCTGGAAGTGATGCAAGATATTCTGCTTTTTCGTCTTCATTTAGTACATATTTAATCGTTTTTCCGTGTTTAATACAGAATAATGGTGGCTGGGCAGCATATACATGTCCGGCTTCAACAATTGGTCTAAAAAAGCGATAAAATAGTGTTAAAAGTAGTACTCTGATGTGTGACCCATCGACATCGGCATCGGTCATTATTATTATTTTGTGATATCTTAATTTATTTAAGTCGAATTCTTGACCAATTCCTGTACCAAATGCGGTAATAATTGTTCTTATTTCTTCGTTTCCTAAGGCTCTATCTAATCTTGCTTTTTCAACGTTTAATATTTTACCTCTAAGTGGAAGTATTGCTTGGGTCATTGAGTTACGGCCTTTGATTGCGCTACCACCGGCACTATCTCCCTCGACTAAGAATATTTCACAAACTGTAGGGTCTTTTTCTTTACAATCTACTAGTTTTCCACCGAAGTTAACTACGTCTAAGTCACTTTTTCTTCTAGTAAGTTCTCTAGCTCTTTTTGCTGCTACTCTAGCTCTTGCGGCAGTCATGCATTTATCCATTATAAGTTTTGCTTCATCTGGATTTTCTAGTAAATATCTTTCAAAGCCTTCTGAGAAGACGTCATCAGCTATTTTTCTTACTTCAGCGTTTCCTAGTTTTGTTTTTGTTTGTCCTTCAAATTGTGGATCCGGGTGCTTACAAGAAATAATCATTGTTAGACCTTCTCTTACATCTTCTCCTGATAGTGGATCGTCGTTATCTTTTAGATATTTGTTCTTTTTGGCGTAGTTGTTAATGATTCTTGTTAATGCTCTTTTTACTCCATCTTCGTGTGTTCCACCTTCGTATGTATTAATATTATTTGTAAATGAGTAAACTGCTGAGTTGTAAGTTTCGTTATATTGTAGTGCTACTTCAATTGAAATGTTATCTTCCTGGCCGTTAACATAGATTATTTGGCTATTTAGAGATGTTTTATTTTCGTTTAACATCTTAACATACTCAATTATACCACCCGTGTATAAAAACTCTTCTTTATGCTCAATATCACGTAAATCAGATAGGATTATTCTTAAGCCTTTGTTTAGAAATGCTAATTCTCTAAGTCTGGTTTTTAATGTATTGTAGTCATATATGGTTGTTTCAGTGAATATTTCTGGGTCTGCTTTAAATCTTACAGTTGTTCCTGTTCTGTCTTTAGAACATGTATCTATAATTTTTAGTGGTCCAGTTGAATGTCCACCATTTTCAAATCTTTGAAAGTAAACATTGCCTTCATGATATACCCTTACTTCTAGCCATTCAGATAAAGCATTTACTACGCTTGCGCCTACTCCATGTAGTCCACCTGATACTTTGTAACCATGTCCACCAAATTTACCACCGGCGTGCAATACAGTAAAGATGGTTTCGATTGTTGATAGACCAGTTTTACTGTTTGTTCCAGTTGGGATTCCACGACCATCATCTCTAACTTCAATAACGTTACCTTTATCAATTATAACTTCGATATCGTCACAGTAACCAGCAAGTGATTCATCTACGGCGTTGTCAACTATTTCCCATACAAGATGATGTAAGCCTTTTACACTTGTTGTACCAATGTACATACCTGGTCTTTTTCTTACGGCTTCAAGACCTTCTAAAACCTGGATATCGCTGTCATTATAAGTATTTTCATTCATATTTTGTCACCTTTATCTTTCCTTTACTTAATTTATAAACATTACAATTATTTAATATTGACCTGCTAACTTTGTGTATGTCTGTTGTTGTAATGAATATTTGAATGTCTTTATCTAAATATTGTAAAATGTTGTTAATTTTGGTTTTGTCTAGCTCACTAAATAAATCATCTAGTAATAATATCGGCTCTTTCTTTAGATTAACTTTGCAATATTCAATTTCTGATAGTTTCATAGCGATTATTGCGTTTTTTGTTTCTCCTTCTGAAAGGTAGTCTTTGATATTTTTATTATTAAATTCGAAAACATAGTCATCTAAGTGAATGCCGTGATTTGTTTTGCCATAATTTAAATCTTTTTGAAATGATTTATCATACAAATTTTGTAATTCACATTTTTCGAGATTTTTAATATTTGAAATGTAGTTTAATTTTAATAGAGTTTTACCAGTTATTTTTTCAAAATAGTATGGTAAGTATGTGTTTATTTGCTCTATAAATTTTGCTCTTTTTTGACTTATTTGAATATTTAGATCTATCAGTTTATTTGTGAGAATGTCTAAATAACTTTTAGGAATCATGCTATTTGTCATCATTGATTTTAAATATGTGTTTCTTTGTTTTAGAACTCTATTATATAGACTTAATAATTTTAAATATTCGTTATCAAATGAAGACAACTCCATGTTAATTAGTTTGCGATGAATACCAGGATTATCTTTTACTAGTTTCATATCTTCTGTGCTAAACAAAATTGTATTAATTTTTGATATATAGTCCCCTATTTTACTTATTTGAGTGCCATCTATGGTGATTCTTTTATTTTCTTTATTAATGACTATTTTATAAGTATTTGTTATTCTATCTTTTATTTTTGCTTCGATTACAGCATAGTCACAGTCATCTTTGATTAAGGCTGTATCTGTGTTTGTTCTAAATGATTTTGTAAGTGATAGATAAAAGATTGATTCTATGATGTTTGTTTTACCACTTCCGTTATTACCAATTATTATGTTTTTTGATTTAGAAAAATCTAATTCTAATTTTGGATAATTTCTAAAATTTGTAAGTTTTAATTTAGTGATTTTCATTTTTAACCCTCTTTTAGAACAAATTTTTAACAAAATAGGTTTATGCGTACTCCTATATACAGTTATTATTATATCATAATTTAATGGGTTATAAAATAAAAAAAGGCTTTATTTGCCTCTTTTTTTAAACTTTTTTTCTAATAATAGTGATTTACTTAATTGATTATTCATAATGTTGTAAGATATATCAAATTCTAAAGTTTCTTTGTTATAAAATTCAACTAAACATCGGTCTTTTTTCTTATAGATATTACTAATATTACCTGCATTAATCCAAGAACATTCTTTTAGTCTTGGTGAGCACGTTGGAAAAAATATAATATTCTCTTCTTCTTTAACAATAATTGGTGCTTTATAAGAGATGCCTGTTAACGATTCTGTTCCTTTTGCTCTTCCTTCAATGGTGCTTCCATTATAACGACAACTTTCATCCATTAGTTTATTTACTTTTTGGTTAACTATATAATATTTGTGTTTTTCAAAAACTAATGATTTGTTTTTTCCATATGGCATTAGTGCAAGTGTGTTTTTATTAATATTGTAATCTTTCATGTACTTCACCCCCTTGCTTTTAGTTATAGCACAGGTGGTTTGTCGAAATTTGTCGAAAAATGTCGAATTATGCACAAAAAAATAAAAAGTGAGATTTTTTCCCACTTTTAGTACGTTTTAATTGGTAGTATTAATTGGATTAGTGATTCGTCTTTAACTGATTTAAGTACTATTGGCTTAGAATCTGAGTTTAAGAATATTAGTAATTCTTCCTCTTCAAATGTTCTTAGGGCTTCTAACATATATTTTGAACTAAATGAAATAGATATGTCTTCTGATGTGTTTTTGTCTACTTCTACGCTTTCTTCGGATTTTCCTATTTCACTGGCGTATGAAGAAACGATTAGTTCATTATTTCTTGTTTCCATTTTTACAATGTTTTTTTCTTTACTTTGAGTAAGAAGTGCTGCTCTATCTATAGCACTGAAGTATTTATCTAAAGATGTTGTTAAAATAATGCTAAATTCATTTGGTATTAAGTTAGAAGTATTTGGATAAGTTCCATTTAATAAGCTTGATTGAAATAAATATCCATTATATTTAAATAAAATTTTGTTACTAAATGTATGTATTTCCACATTTTCGTTTGTAGTTAATAATTTATCAAATTCATTAATGTTCTTACCAGGAATTACTATGTTGCATGAATCATATTCTTTATCTAAGATTATAGTTTTTTTAGCTAGACGATAAGAATCAGTAGCAATACATTCTAGTACATTACCAGTTATTTTGAAGTTTAAACCTGTAAGTAATGGTCTTGATTCCTGTGTTGAGATTGCAAATATTGTTTGGGAAATAATCTTTTTTAGTACATCGCTTTCTATAATGATAGGATTTTTTGTTTCTTCTAGATTTATTTGTGGATAATCTTCTATGTTTAAACAATTTAAATTATACATAGTGTTTTCTGTACTGATTATTACTTTTAGGTCTTCTAGTACTTCAATATTAATATCTGTATTAGGCATTTTTCTGATGATGTCTAGTAAGTATTTACTTTGAATTACAGTTTTTCCAGTTTCTGTGATGCTTTTAATGTTTTCTTTAGGAATAAAGTTTTTAATAACTAAATCACTATCACTTGCAGTAAGGTATAGTCCTTCTTCTTTTAGTTCAAATAATACTCCGTTTAATATTGGAATTATATTTCTTGGTGAGATAGCTCTCATTACGTTACTTAAACTTTCTAAAATAATATTTTTTTCAATCAATAATTTCATTTTTATTCCTTCTTTCTTTTTTTTATTATTATTGCTGTTGAAAATGTTAATAAGTCTTTTTTTCTCCACAATTATGGGAAAAATTTGATGTGTATTGTTTGTGCAAAACTTTTTTAATTAACAATTTTGTTTTTTATATCCTCTATTACTTGTCTTATGTTGTTTTCATCATTTTGAATTTCATTATTTATTTTATCATATGAGTGTAAAACTGTCGAATGATCACGATTACCAAATTCTAGTCCTATTTTTATGATTGTTTCAGATGTTGTCATTCGGCATAGGTACATAGCAATTTGTCTTGGATAATTGATGTTTGATGTTCTTTTTTTACTTTTAAGGTCTTCAATTGTTATGTGATAGTAATCAGCGACGGCTTTTTGAATTTTTTGAATGTCGTTAGTTATATATATTGATTTACCAATGTAATCTTTAAGAGCATCTACGGCAAATTCAAGGTTAATTTCTTTAGGTCCCATCATAGCTGCATATGCATATAGTCTTGTTATAGCCCCTTCTAAGTGTCTAACGTCGTTTTCACAGTTTGTTGCAATGTACTCTATTACTTCATTTGGAACCATTTTAGCAACTTCATGTCCAGTCATTTTATCTTTAAGAATTTTACATCTAAGTTCAAAATCTGGTGGCTCGATGTTTGCTGTTAGCCCCCATCTAAACCTTGTTAGTAATCTTTCTTCAAGAAGTTTTAAATCGTCTGGTGATCGGTCTGAACTAATAATGATTTGTTTATTTGAGTCATAGAGATTTGTAAATGTATGGAAGAATTCTTGCTGAGTTTTAGCGGCACCACCAAGGAACTGAATATCATCTATCATTAAGATATCTATGTTTCGGTATTTTTCTTTAAATTGACTTACTATATCGTAGTTATTTTCGTCTTTTTTATTAATACCAATGAAGTCTGATATGAATTCTTCACTTGTAACGTATAGAACTTTTTTATTGGATTTTTGTACTATGTAGTTACCTATTGCATGCATTAAATGGGTTTTTCCTAGCCCACTTTTGCCGTATATAAATAATGGGTTATAGATTTTTCCGGGTTGTTCTGCTACTGCTAGAGCTGCTAATTGAGCAAATCTATTACTATCCCCTATTACAAAATTTTCAAATGTATATTCTGGTTTTAAGTTAGAGTTCAAATTTTTATTTTCTGGTTCTTCTACTTCATCTAATTCAAGCACTTCTAATGGTTTTATTTCTTCTGCTGATAAAAATTCAATGTCATATGAGGTTCCAGTTACTGTACTTACTATTTCTTCGATTAAATCATAATATGTTTGATTAAGAATTTTTTTATGAAATTCCATTGGAACTTCTATTTGCATGGTATTGTTTTTAATGCCAATTAGTTTAGTTTCTTTAAACCAGGTATCGTAAGATAATGGATTTAGTTTGCTTTGTATTACTTCTAGAATATCATTCCAATTTACGTTATGTTTCATTACCTCACCCCGGTCCTTCGTTTTTTGATAGTTCTATTTTAAATCAAGTCTGTGGAAAAATAAAGAGTGAAAATGAAAAAAATTAAATTCGACAATTTTTTCAACATTTTATCAACAAGCAATCCTTTTATTTATATAGTCCAGAGTGAGTTTTCAACAATATCCACAAATTACAATTAACATAAAAATAAGATATAAACATTTTCCACTTTTTGCTAATTTAAAAATTAAAAATTTATACTTTTTGAAGTTTGAAAAATTTTCTTATTTAGAAATTTTTTTATTCGTAAATTTTTTAATAAATTAAGGTTAAACTTTTTATTGACTTGCAGCCTTTAATATAATATAATAAAAACGCTAAATTTGATGTGGAGGTGCAATTTTTTATGAAGAGAACTTTTCAACCTAATAATCGTAAAATGAAGAAAAAGTTTGGTTTTTTTGCAAGAAAAGCTAGTAATATTTTAAATAGACGTAGAGCAAAAGGACGCAAAGTTTTATGTAAGTAAGCCACTTAGAGTGGTTTTTATTCTATATGGGTGAGTTATGAAAGAAGAAATTAGAATAAAGAATAAGTTAGAGTTCGATGATTTTTTTAAGAATTCTAAAGGGATAAGTAATAATTATTTTGTTTTATATAAAAAGGAAAAGAAAATTGATAATGTAAGAGTAGGGATTGCTATTGGTACTAAATTTGGAAAAGCATATAAAAGAAATCTTTATAAGAGAAGGTTACGCAATATAATAAGGAACAATTATGATAAATTTAATCAAAACTATGATTATGTGCTTTTAATTAGGAAAAGTTGTGATACAATAGACTATAGAGAAATGGAAGATTGTTTCTTAAATTTAATTAAAAAGGTGAAATAATGAAGAAGAAGATGATATTGTTATGTGCAATGATTATGTTACTTGGTGGTTGTACAAAATATATTGCAGATGATAACAAAAAACGTGTTGTGTATGAAGTCACTGGACAGAGCTTACCATCAAATATTTTATGTAAGCCTAGTGATGATGATTTAGCTAGTATTTATGAAAAATATAAAGATAATTTAGAAGTTAATTTAGATAATTTACCTAAGTGTGAAGATATTAAAATTTATGATAGTAAGAATTATAATGGATTATGGGTTCAATTATTTGTTATGCCCCTTGCTTGGGTAATTGTAAAAATTGGTACACTTGTTAAAAGTTATGGTGTATCAGTAATGATTGTTGGATTACTTATTAGATTAATTTTGATGCCATTTTCAATTAAAGCTACTAAACAAAGTCAAAATATGCAAAAGGCTCAAAAGGATTTAAATAGACTGGAAGAGAAGTATAAGAATAGGACTGATAATGAAGCGATGATGCAAAAGAGTCAGGAGATGCTTGCTATTTATAAAAAATATAATATTAGTCCAGTTGGTAGTTGTTTAATGAGTTTTATACAGCTTCCTATATTCTTTGCATTTTTAGAAGCTATTAATAGAATTCCAGCAATATTTGAAGAGTACCTAGGAGCTTTCCAATTAGGTACAACACCTTTAGTTGCTTTAAAGAGTGGTAACTATTATTATATTATTTTGATTTTGCTTACTATATTAACTACTTATTTATCTTTATCATTTAATATGAAGAGTGCAGGTAGTGCTGAACAACAACAACAGATGAAGTTTATGACTGGATTTATGATTGTGTTTATTTCAATTGCTTCATTTAGTTTACCAACAGCAATTGCGCTATATTGGATTGTTACTAATGGATTTAGTGTAATTCAAAATTATATTGTAAGTAAAAGGAGAAGTTAATATGAAAGAGTATGTTTATGAGGGAAAAGACCAAGAGGTTGTATTAAAGAAAGTTTTAGAAGATTTAAATGTTACTGAAAATGATTTTGTTTATACAAAAGAAGAGGTAAAAGGCAAACTTTTTAAGGCTGGAACTACTAAATATCATGTTTATTTAAATACAGATATTTTGGAGTTTATTAAAGAGTATTTAAATACTTTATTAACTGAGATGGGTCTTGAGGTTAAGTTTGAATCTAATATTAGAGATAAGCAAATTAATATTAAAATGTATTCAAATAATAATCCTATATTAATTGGAAAGAATGGTCAGACACTTACGGCATTAACTGCTGTTTGTAAGGCTGTTGTTTTTGCAAGAATTGGTGTATATCCTTATTTGAATTTAGATGCTTCTGATTATAAGGATAAGCAGGTTAGTCATTTAGAAAGACTTGCTAAAAATATTGCTCGTGAAGTTAGAAATACTGGTAGAGAAGTTGTTATGGATAATATGAATTCTTATGAAAGACGTATTGTTCATAATGTTCTTACCGATTTTAAGGGAGTAACTACAATTAGTGAAGGTGAAGAACCTAATAGACATATTATTGTAAAACCAAAAAAAGATTAGAAATAGTCTTTTTTTATTTTTAAGAGAAGTGTGTTATAATACGCACTAGAAGAGGAGTTTTTGTCATGGATAATTCTACAATTTGTGCAGTATCTACTGCAGTTGGGACTGGTGCTATTTCTATAGTTAGATGTAGTGGAGTAGATGCGATAAAAATAGTTAATTCAATATTTAAAGGTAAGGATTTGGAGAAAGTGGATTCTCATACGATTTCTTATGGACATATTGTGTTTGATGGTGAAGTTATAGATGAAGTATTAGTATCTGTAATGAGAGCTCCAAAGACTTTTACGTGTGAAGATGTTGTAGAAATTAATGTTCATGGTGGCATTACAACAACTGATAGAGTGCTTGAACTTCTTTTAAATAGTGGGTGTAGATTAGCTGAGCCGGGTGAGTTTACTAAGAGAGCTTTTTTAAATGGAAGAATAGATTTAACGCAAGCTGATGGTGTTGAAGACATTATTGAAGCAGAAAGTGAAAAGGCTAGAAAACTTGCTATAAATCAAATTAGTGGTAAGTTAACTCCTAAAATAGATAGTATTAGAAAGAAATTACTTGCTTTGCAAGCAGAGATTGAGGTTAACATAGATTTTCCAGAATATGAAGAGGCTGAGGAATATACAGAGTCTACTATAAGACCAAAACTTGAAAAGATAAGCGCAGAATTAGAAGAGTTAGTGCGTAATTCGAGTAATGGTAAGATGATTAAAAATGGAATTAATATTGCTTTAATAGGTAAACCTAATGCCGGAAAAAGTAGTATTTTAAATGGTTTACTGGAAGAAAATAAGGCGATTGTTACAAATATTCCAGGAACTACTAGAGATGTTATTGAAGGTAAAGTTATTTTAGATGGTATTGTGTTAAATTTTATTGATACAGCTGGTATTAGAGAAACTGATGATGTGGTTGAAAAGATTGGTGTACAAAAGAGTTTAGAAAGTGCAGAAAATGCTGATTTAAGAATTTATGTTTTAGATAATAGTGAAAAGTTGGATAATGATACTTTAGAATTTATAAAATCTTTAAAAGATAAAAAGTTAGTTTTTGTTAATAAGAATGATTTAGATAGTAGTAATAATTATGATGGTATAGATAAAGATATTTTAGTTTATGGAAATACTATTGAGTCTGATGGATTAGAATCTTTGAAAAATAAAATTACCCAGTTATTTAAGATTAACGAGTTAGAGACTAGTGATTATTCTTTTTTATCTAATGTAAGACAGATATCTTTGGTTAAGCAAGCTCTTGAAAGTATAAATAGTGCAGTAAATAATACTTATATCGGAGTACCAATTGATATGTATACGATTGATATTAAAGATGCTTATGATTTATTGGGTAAAGTTATTGGTAAAACTTATGATGATGATTTATTAGATGAGTTATTTTCTAGGTTTTGTTTAGGAAAGTAGGTAAATTTATGAATTATGATGTTATAGTTGTTGGTGGTGGTCATGCTGGATGTGAAGCTGCGCATGCTACTGCTGTTATGGGTTTAAAGACTCTTTTAATTTCTTCTAATAAGAAGAATATTGCGGATATGCCATGTAATCCATCTATTGGTGGAACCGCTAAGGGTATTGTTGTTAGAGAGATAGATGCTTTAGGTGGTTTAATGGGTAAGGTTGCAGATGAAACCCATATTCAAATTAAGATGCTTAATAATGCTAAGGGGCCTGCTGTTAGATCTTTAAGAGCGCAAGCTGATAAGGTTACTTATCCTAGAGTTATGCTTGAAAAGTTGGAAAATACTCCTAATTTAACAATTATGGAAGCTATGGTTGAAGATTTAATTGTTAATGATAATACTGCAACTGGTGTAATATTAGAAAATGGAAATACAATAAATTCTAAAGCGGTTATTTTAACTACTGGTACTTATTTAAATAGTAAGATATTAGTTGGTGATACTTTTAAATATGAAGGACCTCATGGAGAGAGAAGAAGTAATAATTTAAGTAGAAAGCTCGCTGATTATGGATTTGAAATTCAAAGATTAAAGACTGGTACACCTCAAAGAATTGAGAGAAGTAGTGTTGATTTTTCTAAGCTTAGTGAAGAGTGTGGTGATGATTGTTATTGGACTTTTAGTTTTGATAATGGACCATTTTATGATAAAGATAAGCAGGAAAAGTGTTATATAGTTTATACTAATCAAGATACACATAAGATTATAAGAGATAATTTATCTAAATCTGCTATGTATGGCGGTTATGCAGAAGGTATTGGTCCAAGATATTGTCCTTCGATTGAGGATAAAGTTGTTAGATTTGCAGATAGAGAGCGTCATCAGTTATTTTTAGAGCCAGAGAGTTTATATTATGATGATTTGTATTTACAAGGATTTTCAACGAGTATGCCAGTTGATGTTCAAGAAGAGATGGTACATAGTTTGGTAGGCTTGGAACATGCTGTTATTAAGAAGTATGCTTATGCAATTGAATATGATGCGATTAATCCGTTACAATTAAATCCTTCATTGGAAACTAAGGTATTAAAGAATTTATTTACTGCTGGGCAGATAAATGGTACTAGTGGTTATGAAGAGGCTGCTGGTCAAGGTATTATTGCTGGAATTAATGCCGGTTTAATGTTAAAAGGTAAGAAGCCATTAATTCTTAAAAGAAATGAATCTTATATTGGAGTTTTAGTTGATGATTTAGTAACTAAGGGTACTAAGGAACCTTATAGGTTGCTAACTTCTAGGGCTGAATTTAGGTTAATACTTCGTCATGATAATGCAGATTTAAGACTTAGAAAGTATGGTTATGAAGTTGGATTAATTGATGATGAGAGATATAACAAACTTCTTGTTAAGGAAAAGGCAATTAATACACTTCTTGATGAACTTAAAAATGTTAGGGTTAGTAAAAATACACTTCCAGAGGCTTTATGTTATTTAAAGGATAGTTTATCAGCAGGTTATAGTCTTTATTATTTATTAAAGAGACCTGAGGTTAAAATTATAGATTATTTAAGAGGCAATTTAATTAAAGACTATGATAAAGATGTACTTGAGCAGGCTGAGTTTTTTGTTAAGTATGAAGGTTATATTAATAAGGAATATCAGGAAGCTAATAAGTTATTAAAACTTGAGGAAAAAGAGATTCCTACTGATATTGATTATGATAAGATTAAGAATTTAGCAAGTGAGGCTAGACAAAAACTTAAATTAGTTAGACCACTTACTTTAGCACAGGCTTCTAGAATTAGTGGAGTTAATCCGGTAGATATTTCAGTACTTGCTGTTTATTTGAAGAAGGAGTATAACAAATGAGTGAAAGTGAGTTTATAAGTTCTTTAGAAAATTTAGGTTTAAGTATTAGTGATGAACAAATAAATAAATTTAGGGTGTATGCTAGTGAACTTCTTTCTTATAATGAACATACTAATTTGACAGCTATTCGTAATATTGAGGAAGTTTATTTAAAGCATTTTTATGATAGTTTGACTATTTATAAGGTTTATAGATTTAGTAATGAAAGTGTGCTTGATATTGGTACTGGTGCTGGATTTCCGGGAATTGTTTTGAAAATAATGTTTCCTGATATTAAGTTGACGCTTTTGGATAGTAATAATAAAAAAACTACTTTTTTAAAGTATATTTTAGGTAAGCTAAAATTAGATGCTACTGTTATTAATGATAGAGCAGAAAAGTACTATTTATCTGACGAAAGATTTGATGTTGTTGTTTCGAGGGCGGTTGCTGATATGAGTATTCTTAGTGAACTTGCAATTCCTTTTTGTAAAGTTGGTGGCTATTTTATTGCTATGAAGGGTAAAAATACAGAAGAAATTGATAATGCTAATTATGCTATCGAGTTCTTAGGCGGAAAAATTAATGAGAAAGAGGAATTTTCTTTACTTAATGATGCTGGTGAAAGAACATTAGTTAAAGTTGAAAAGGTTAGTGATACACCGAATGGATATCCTAGAGTTTATGATAAAATACGTAAATCTCCTATTGCAAAAATTAGAAAAATAAAGTAATATATATTTAGAATAGGATGGGTTGTTTTATGAATAGAGAGCCGTTAATACAAAATGTTAATATAGATTATATTATTCCAAATAGGTTTCAGCCTAGACTTACTTTTGATGAGAAGTCTTTAAATGAGCTTGCTTCATCAATTAAAGAGCATGGTATTATTCAGCCACTTGTATTAAGAAGACTTGGGGATAAATATGAGATAATTGCTGGTGAAAGACGTTATAAGGCTGCACAGCTTGCTGGTCTTACTGAGGTTCCTGCGATAATATCTAATATTGATGATAACAAGAGCGCTGAGATTGCATTAGTTGAAAATGTTCAAAGAAGAAATTTGAATTCTCTAGAGGAAGCTAAGAGTTATAAAAAGATTCTTGATAAAGAAGGTTTAACGCAAGATGAACTCGCTAAGAAGATTGGGGTTTCACAATCTACAATTGCAAATAAGTTAAGATTATTAAATTTAACTAGTGAAGCACAAGATGCACTCATGAATGATAAGATTAGTGAAAGGCATGCGAGAAGTTTACTTAGTGTAACTGATCCTGAGAAGCAAAAAACTTTATTAAATAAGGTTATTTCTGAAAGACTTACTGTTAGACAGTTAGATGATGAGATAAAAAAGGAAAGTAATCCAGTAAGTGAAAGTACTCTTAATCATGTTCCGTCTTATGATGAATTAGGTGATGTTGGCACTCCAGTTGAGAATTTAAACGTGTTAGATAATGCTCTTAAAGTTGATGAATCTACCAATATATCTGATAATTCTGATAATATATTTAATTCTGAACCAGCAAAAGAAGAGAAAACCGAAACTCTTGATTTAATGGCAGAAGATCCTAAAAATGAACCAGATGTTAAAAAAGAAGAAACACAACCTAGTCCAGGATTTAATTTATTTAATTTTAGTAATAATACTCCAGAGTATCCATCTTTAGAAGATGAAGTTACTAATATGAATATGGAGCCTATGGATAGATTGGAAGAGTTTAATCCATTTAATAGTAGTAGTACTATTAGTAAAGATGTACCATTAGAAAGTCTTGATGTTCCACTTGAAGAAGTTAAAAAAGAAGAAGAAAAACCTGTAGAACCTCCAAAGAAGAAGATTCTAGAGAATAATTTAGATTCTGTTAAAGAGGCTTATAATGATTTTGTTAATGAATTAAAGGAAGCAGGATATAATGTTTCTAGTGAAGACTTTGATTTTGAAGATTTGTATCAGATGATTATAAAGATAGAAAAACAAGCTGAGTAAGCTTGTTTTTTTAGTTTGTGATAGGTTCTGTACCACGTTTAAAATAGTATAAAATGTTTTTATTAGATTCTGCTGCTTTACCGCTTATTGGATCTAGTGGAACTGCAATTATATTATCACTAGGAGTATACCAGGATGATTCTTTATCTTTAAGATATTCTTCGACGTTATCGCACCAAATATTTTTAATTTTAGATGAGTATGCTTTAGGAACTGCTCCGTTATAATCTGAACCAGCCCATACAAACATTAAAACGTCTGGATTATAACCAATTACTAAATAGTCGTTATCAGTTGTACCACTTTTGATAGCATATTTTTTAGTTAATCTACTATTTAGTGAGATTATTGTTGGTGATTGATAGTCAATAAAAGAGGCATTATATGTGTTTGTAAGCATTTCATTTATAATAAAGACATTGTCTTTGTTTAGTACGTCTTTTGTTTCATTTTTGTGCTTATATATAAGGTTACCTTCATAGTCTTCGACTTTTTCGATGAAGTATAAATCTTTATATGTGCCATAATTTGCGAGTGTGTTGTATGTTTCTACGTAATCTAATAAGTTTAGTTCAACTGCACCGAGAGCTAAGGCTGGAAAAGCATTAATTTCTTTTTTTAATCCCGCTTCTTTTAAAGTGTTTACTAGTTCTTCTGTTCCGATGAATAAATGGGTTTTTACGGCGTAAATATTGTCTGAATAGGCTAGCGCGGCTGCCATAGTAATGTTTTTATCTGCGTAGATGTTACTGTAGTTTTTGGGTGTGTATTTTTTATTTTCAGCAAAAACAAAACTTGTTTCTTCACTTTTAAATGTACTTGCTTCTGTCATGTTGTTGTTTAGCGCTGCATAGTAGAGAAATGGTTTGATAGTTGATCCAACTTGTCTTTTAGCAAAAATCGCACGATTAAACTGACTTTTAGAGTAGTTTAGACCACCAGCAAGAGCAAATACTTTCCCAGTAGATGGTTCAGCCATTATTGCTGCAAGTTCAATGTTATCTTGATTTTCATTTTCTTTAAAAGTGTTATCTAACTTTTGCTGGGCATTTATATCTAGGTTTGTATATACTTTTAGTCCTTTGGATTTTATTAAGTCTTTGGGAATATTTGGAATACTATTTAGTTCATTTAAGACAGCGTCATAATAATACATAAGGGTTTGCATATTATTTGTTTTTCTTTGACCATAGATTTCAATTTTTTGAGAGAATAAATTTTTGTAAGTTTCTTCATCAATTTTTTTGTTTTTGTACATAGCTTCAGCAACAATTTTTGCTCTTTTAATGGAGGCGTTATAGTTACTTACTGGGTTGTAGTTTTCGGGACTTTTAGGGATCCCGGCGAGGATAATTGCTTCTTCTAGGGTAAGTTCACTGCTTTTTTTATTAAAGTAATAGTTACTGGCGTTTTCAATACCAAAGTTCCCTTGACCGTAGTTTATTGTATTAAGATAGCCTTCTAAAATTTCTTTTTTTGAGTAGTGTACTTCTAGATTAAGAGTTAGCATGGCTTCTTTAATTTTTCTTTTCCAAGTTTGATCGAAGTCTAGAAATAGGTTTTTAACATACTGCTGGGAGATAGTTGATGCTCCTGCAGTTATAGATTTAGTTTTAGCGTTTAAATATAATGATTTTAAGATTCTTAAATAGTCAAAGCCAAAGTGATGGTAAAAGTTTTTATCTTCAACAGAAATTGTTGCGTTTATTAAGTTATTTGATATTTCATTTATATTAGCCCATTTTTTGTTGTTACTAGTTTGCAGAATTAGATTGTTTTCATTATCATATAGTGATAGGGCATTTGCAGAGTTTAGGGTTATTTTGGGACTGAAGTAGGCATATGTGTAGAGACAAGAGATAATTACTGTAAATGTTATCATAAAAAAGATAGTTAATTTATATAAAAATTTAAGTTTTTTCATGTTTCACCGTTTATTATTATGGTAAAGTTGATTGTTTTTATGCTAGAATGGTTGTAGTGATGTTTTATGATTAAAATTGAGTTATATAAAGATGGAGATTTAGTATTAAGTACTGATGGTAAGATAGATGATAGATTACTAATTTTTGGTAATATTATTTATGATTTAGATAAGGATGTTCTTATTAGGGAAGATGCAAGTTTTAGATATTTGTTAGATTTTAAGAATAGTACTAGTGAGATTATTATTAAAGAGCAGGATTATCATTTGAATTTAAAGATTGATGTTCTTAGTGTAAATAATGAGAATAAGAGAAGAGAAATATACTATAATATTGAAAGTGAAACACAGATAAACAACAGGATAGTGTTAACTTTTGATTAAGTATATTTTTTTTGTTGACAATGCAATATAATATGATAAAATTATGTTTGTTTAAAAAGCCATTATCATTTATTTTGGTGAAACATATAATGGTTTTTAGAGGAGGATATAGTTATGGTAAAACTTACAGATGAAGAGAAAGAAACTTTGTCTTATGATGATGTAGCATATTTAATCTTAAACGATGAAAAAAAGAAAATTAAAATACAAGATTTATTTAAAAAAGTAATTAAAATTATGGGATTACCTGAAAGTGAATATGAAGAAGGTATAGGTGACTTTTTTGAACTTATTACGACAGATAAAAGATTTATTATATTAGATAAAGGATATTGTGATTTGAAGATAAATCATAGTACTAAAGTTATTATTGATGATGATGACGATGAAGAGTATGAAATGATGAATGAGGAAGATATGGATACTGAAGAGGAATCTGAAGAAGAAAACTATGATGATGAATCTATGGATGATTTAGATAGTGATGATGATTTAGATGATTTAGTAATTATTGATTCTGAAGAAGAGAATGATGGAGAGTTAATGTAGCCTACTCTTATATAAAGAAAGAGGTTAATATGATAGAAAGATTAGAGTTGTTAAAAAAGAGATATGAGGAGTTAAATGAGGAATTACTTAATCCTGAAGTGTTAAGTGATTTTTCTAAACAGATGAAACTTTCAAAGGAAAAGAGCAGTATTGAGCCTTCTGTAATGAAGTATGATGAGCTAAAAAAAGTTACTGCAGAAATAGAAGATTTGAAGTCTTTGGTTAATGACCCAGAAATGCATGAGATTGCATCAATGGAATTAGATGAAAAACATGCTCTTCTTGAAAAGATTAAAAGTGAGCTTGAGATTCTTCTTTTACCTAAGGATGAAAATGATGGTAAGGATATTATTATGGAAATCAGAGGTGCTGCTGGTGGAGATGAAGCTAATATTTTTGCTGGAGATCTATTTAGAATGTATAGTAGGTATGCTGAAAAGAATAATTGGAAGATTGAAGTATCTAGAGAAGAAGAAGGAACTAGTGGTGGATTTTCACAGATTGAGTTTTTAGTTAAGGGAGATAATGTTTATTCTAAACTAAAGTTTGAAAGTGGAGTTCATAGAGTTCAAAGAGTTCCAGAAACTGAGACACAGGGAAGAATTCATACTTCTACTGCGACAGTTTTAGTTATGCCTGAAGTTGATGATGTTGATGTTGAGATTAAGCCAGAAGATGTAAGGGTTGATGTATATCGTTCTAGTGGTAAGGGCGGACAAGGTGTTAATACTACTGATAGTGCTGTTAGAGTTACGCATATTCCTACTGGTATTGTTGTTACTTGCCAAAATGAAAGAAGTCAAATTAAGAATAAGGCAAGAGCAATGGTTGTTTTAAAGAGTAGAATTTATGATATGCAACAGCAAGAGAAGAATAAAGCCGCTGGTAGCGCTCGTAAGAGTATGATTGGTACGGGAGATAGGTCAGAGAAGATTAGAACTTATAATTATCCACAAAATAGAGTTACAGATCATAGAATTAATTTTAGTATTATGGAACTTGATAGAGTTATGGATGGTAATATTGAACCTATTATTGAGGCATTAATTGCTGAAGATACTAGAATTAAGATGGAAAATGCAGAATGAAAAGACCAGATTTTATAAGTATAACTGATTGGCGTCTTTTAGAACAGAAGTATCAGAATATGGATTATCCAATTAGAAGGATTGAAAATGGTTATCCGATTCAGTATTTGATTGGTAATGTAGATTTTTATGGCTATAAGATTATGGTTAATAAGAATGTTTTGATACCAAGGTTTGAAACAGAAACGCTTGTTGAAAAGACACTTAAATATATTGATGAGTATAAGTTTAATAAAGCTTCTGTGCTTGAGATAGGTACTGGTTCAGGATGTATAAGTATTGCTTTAAAAAAAGAGAAGGAAGACTTAGAGATTACTGCTACTGATATTAGTATTGGTGCTTTAAAGATAGCTAAAAAGAATGCTAAACTTAATAAGTGTAAGATAACTTTTATAAAGCAGGATGTTAATAAGTGTAAACTTTTCAACAATTATGATGTGTTAATTAGTAATCCTCCTTATTTAAAAGAAACAGATGTTTTAGATGAGAAGACAAGGTTTGAACCACATAATGCTTTGTTTGGTGGTAAGGATGGACTAAAGTTTTATCCAGTAATTTTTGGAGTAGCTAAGAAATATTTAAATAAGAAGTTTTTAATAGCACTTGAGATAGATGAAGATAATGGTAAAGAAATAAAAGCACTTGCTAAGGAAGCTTTTCCTAAGGCTAAAGTAAAGTTAGAAAAAGATTTAACTGGCAGAGATAGATATATTTTTGTTATAAATGAATAAAAAGTTTGAAAGTCACCCACTGTTTAAGTGAAAGGTGATTTTTTTATGAAGAAATTGTTAATAATAGTAGCTGCTGTTATTTCGGTGGGCGTACTTAATAAAAGTAAGAATGAATCAGTTGTTATTCCTAGTTCATCAATTAGATTTAGGGTAGTTAGTAATAGTAATGCTCCTGGTGATATTAAAACTAAGTTAAATTTAAAGAGAAAATTAGAAGATTATTTATATGATAAAGTGGTGAGTGCTAGTACGGTTAGTGAAGCGGAAAAAATTGTGTCAAGTGAACTTGATAATATAAATGGGTTAATAAAGCAGCATTTAATGAGTGATAATTTTACTGTTAGTTATGGAATGAATTATTTTCCAAGTAAAACTTATAAAGGTATAGTGTATGATGGCGGGTATTATAATTCATTAGTTGTTACTTTGGGTGATGGAGAAGGTGATAACTGGTGGTGTGTTCTATTTCCTCCACTTTGTCTTATGGAAGAAAATGAAACGACAAGCGATGTTGAATATAAATTTTTTGTAAAGAGCATAATTGAAAAATTTAGATAATATACTTAACTAGGAGGCATAATGTTAAGTATTTTTTTTATTGGTCTTGCTCTTAGTATGGATGCTTTTGGATTATCGATTGGTATTGGGATGCAGAAGATAAGTAAGAGAACATTTATTTTACTTCCTTTATGTGTAGCAGTGTTTCATTTTGTAATGCCGATGCTTGGAAATAGTTTTAGTTTTTTTATTCGAGATATTCTATATTTTGATCCGAGTTTTTTGATGGTTGCTGTATTTTTTTATTTGTCTATTATGATGTTTGTTACTAGAAATAATGAAGATAACGTTATTTTAAAGAGTTTTATTAGTATTTTATTTACGGCTTTTAGTGTTAGTATAGATAGTTTAACTGTAGGCTTAGGATTATCTGGTATAACAAATCATTATATTGCAAGTTCAATTATTTTTAGTACATGTGCTGGATCTTTAACTTACATTGGCCTTATGACTGGCAAGTATTCAAAGAAGTGTTTAAAAAAGGAAGCAAATGTTTTTGGAAGTGTGTTGCTTTTTATTTTAGCAATTGTAAATTTATGTAAAATATTCTTTAATTAGTTGATTTAAAAAGTCAGTCATTATATATTAAAGTTGGATAATTATGTAAAGAGGAAGAGATATGAAGAAATTAATTATTGAAGGCAAGCATGAGTTATCTGGAACTATTAAAATAGGTGGAGCTAAGAATAGTGTAGTTGCACTTATTCCAGCAGCGATGCTTACTGATGGGAAATGCGTTATTTATAACGTGCCAGACATAAGTGATGTTCATAGACTTATTGAGATGATGGAAAAATTAGGATCATCTATAAAATTTGAGGGGGATACTCTTTATATTGATAATAGTAATTCTAAGAATGCTGTTATTGACGAGGAATATGCTTCTAAATTAAGGGCATCATATTATTTTATGGGAGTTTTGCTTGCTAAGTATGGACATGCAGAGATTTCTTATCCTGGTGGATGCTCAATAGGATCTAGGCCAATCAATTTTCATTTAAATGGATTTGAAAAGTTGGGTGCTAATGTTAAGATAAAGGATAATAAGGAATATATTGTTGATGCTAAAGAGCTTAAAGGTAATGATATATTTTTAGATTTTGCTAGTGTAGGAGCAACACTTAATATTATGTTTGCAGCAGTTAAAGCGAAGGGTGTAACGCATATTTATAATGCTGCTAAGGAGCCAGAGATAGTAAATGTAGCATCATTTTTAGGTACGATGGGAGCTAAGGTTTATGGTGCTGGAACTAGTCAGATAACGATAGAAGGCGTTGATACTTTAGGTGATGGTATTGTTGAGGTTATACCAGATAGGATTGAAGCAGGAACTTATATTATGATTGGTAGTCTTCTTGGTAAGAATTTAGTAATTGAAGGTGTTATTAAAGAGCATTTAGAGTCTGTTTTAACGAAATTAATGGAAGCTGGTTGTGATATTAAGATTGATGGGACAACAATAGTTGTTAATAAGGTTGATAAACTTAAACCAGTAAATGTTAAGACACTTGTTTATCCAGGATTTCCAACAGATTTAGGTCAACCAATGAGTACGTTACTTACTCAGTGTGAAGGTGAGTCTTTATTTGAAGAGACTATATATGAAAACAGGATGAGGCATATTAAGTATTTAAATGCGATGGGAGCTAATATAAAGTTATTTGATAAGAGTGCAATTATTTTTGGTAAGTCTGATTTATTAGGTAGAGATGTTGAAGCAACTGATTTAAGAGCAGGAGCGGCGATGATGGTTGCGGGGATGATTGCCGAAGGAACTACGAAGATTGTAAATATTGAACATATTTTAAGAGGTTATGAAAATATTGTTGGTAAGTTATCTTCAGTAGGAGCTAAAATCGAAATAATCGACGAATAGTTGTTGAATATTTGAAAAAATATGATATAATACATAAGAAACGAATTTCTATGGCTTAGTAAAAGTCATGGCGGAAGGAGATGCGAATATGAAAAAGGGATTACATCCAGAAACTAAAAAGGTAACTTTTAAATGTGTTTGTGGTAATGAATTTGAAGCAGTTTCTACATTAAAGGCAGAGTCATTTACAGTTGATACTTGTAATGCTTGTCATCCATTCTATACTGGTGCTCAAGGAAAGCATAAGAAGACTGGTGCTGTAGATAAATTTAATAAAAAATACAATTTGGACTAAGAGTAATATCTTAGTTTTTATTTGCTTATAAATAAGAGAAATAGTATAATGATGGTGGTGATAGTATGAAAGTAGCAATAGGAACAGACCATAATGGTCCAGCTTTAAAAGAAGAAATTATTAATAAGTTAAGTGATATAGCAGAGTTTATTGATTGTAGTCCGGTTAATGATCCTTTAGATGATTATCCTGATTTTGCATATAAGGTAAGTGAGATGGTTGTTAGTAAGAAGGCAGATTTAGGTATTTTAATCTGCGGAACTGGTATTGGAATGAGTATAGCTGCTAATAAGGTTAAAGGTATTAGATGTGCCCATGTTACAAATGCTTCAGAGGCTAAACTTAGTAAGATGCATAATAATGCAAATGTGATGGCTTTTGGGGCAAAGAATCCTGATGCAATAGAGATGGTTAAAACATTTTTAGAAACTAGCTTTAGTAATGAAGAAAGACACATAAGAAGATGTGAAGAGATTATAAAAATAGAAAATGGAGAATATAATGTATAAGACAGTAATTTATATTTTATCTGTTTTACTTAGTATATTTATTGTTTCAGGGATTAACTTTAATAATTTTTTTAAGGCTAATCATGTTTGGGAAGCAAGATGTTTTATAGTTGTAATTAGTTTTATTATGGGATATTTATTTGGAAGTTTTATTATAGAGTTTTTAAGTATAAGTGCAATTGTATAGGAGATTTTATGAAAAAACTTTTACTTGTTATTATGTTTTTGATTCCATGCAGTATATGTAGTTTTTGGTTTAAGAGAAAAGCTACTTTTTTTATTAATAAAAATATATCTAAAAATACCAAAATTGTATATTTGCAAGATAGAAATTTATATTTAGATATTAATGATTATGTATTTGGAGTAGTTGCGGCAGAGATGCCAGCTTTATTTAATGATGAGGCTTTAAAAGCACAGGCGGTTACTGCAAGAAGTTATCTGTTGAGTTCCAAAGATAATGATAATTTATATAGTATAAATTTGAATGCTCAGGCTTATTTGGATATTTATGAATTAAAAAAAAGATGGGGTGATGACTTTAATAAGTATTATGAAAAAGTAATAAATGCAGTAAATGAGACAGGTAATGAGGTAATTTATAAGAATGATAGTATTGTGAAGACATTTTATTTTGCAATGAGTAATGGCTATACAGAAAATTCTGTAGAGGTGTTTGGAACTAATGATATAGAGAGCGTACCATCACTTTTAGAGGTTAATTTAAATAATTATGAGGTTAGTAAGAATTATAAACTTAGTGATATATTAAGTAAGTTAGGAGTAAGTTCACTTGATGGGTTTGATATTAAGAGAAATGATACTAATCATGTTAGTGAGATGTGTGTTAAAGATAAATGTTTTAAAGGAGTAGAGGTAAGAAAATTACTTAATTTAAGATCTACTGATTTTGAGATAAAGATAAATGGTGATGACGTAAACATTACTACTAAGGGGTATGGACATGGTGTTGGTATGAGTCAAAATGGAGCTAATTTGCTTGCTAAAGATGGTTATAGTTATAAGGAATTACTTAAGTATTATTATAAAGATATAATTATTAAAGATTTTTAGTATAAAATAGATTTTTTTACTCACACTTTTATTAGGAAGGTGCGAGATGAAAAGATATAAGTTAAAAAGTTCAGTAGTAGTATGTATTTATTTGTTAAGTGTAGGAGCAATTATTTCAAGTTTGTATTTGACTGCGAAGGTTTTGAAAGCTTCAGTTTATAGTAATGATAACTTGTCATATGTTTACCGAAATTTAATAGATGATACAGTTCCAGTTGTAAGTACTGATGATGGAAAGGTGATTAAGCCATTTGGTGGTGAAGAAGTGTCTGTTGTAAAGGGATTTTATGAGAAAGATGCTGAAAGTAAGGCACAAGAACAATCTATAATTTATTATCAAAATACTTATATGCCAAATACTGGTGTGCTTTATGGTGCTAAAGAGGAATTTGAAGTTTTAGTTGTTGCTGATGGTACTGTTGAAGATGTTGTAGCTGATGAAGTGCTTGGAAATGTAGTAACTATTAAACATACAAATAATTTAATTACAAGATATGAAAGTTTAAATGAAGTTAATGTTATGGTTGGCGATACTTTAAAAAAAGGCGATGTTATTGGGACTAGCGGTGAAAATAAGATTGATAGTACTTATAGTAATATGCTTTTATTTGAAGTAGAACATAATGGAACTTATGCTAATCCAGAAAATATATATGGTATGAATATTAAAGAACTTTCCTAGGTGATTTTATTTATACTTTTGAGTTTACTGATGAGTATATTTTAATTTATTCTCATAAAAATAAGAGGATAATTAAAGAGGAATTGCCAGATAATATTATAGTAAATAACCATATATATGATTATGTGAGATTAAAGAGGATTGTATATAATATTACGTCTAATAATAATTTGGTTAGTAGTTTGTTTAAGGTGAAGTATAATATTTTATATTTTGATAAGTTAAAGCCTTGTGAGGTGTATTTATATAATTCTTTGTTTAATTTTATTAGTAATGTAAGTATAAAGTTTGTAGATGCATTTTCTTTGTTTGATAGTGATACAGTTATTGTTAGTGGAAAGGTGCCATATTATAGGGGAAAGTGGTTTAATAAAAAGCAAGGGGATTTTACTTTAGTTGGTGCTGGATTTAAGAGTATAATGGAGAAATATGTAAACTGTAAATTTTATGTTTATGAAAATAGTGAAACAATACTTTATGAAAAGATTTAAGTATTGTTTTTCTTTGGTTTTAAGATATAATTATTATATAGGAATGGTGATTATATGAAAGTTGTTGATGGATGTACTGCGTGTGCTAAGATGGCTTATAATTTTAGTGAGCTTAGTTTTATTTATCCAATAACGCCGTCTAGTCCAATGGCTAGTCAAATAGATTTAATGGGTAGTGAGAACCAAAAGAATGTGTTTGGGGATACGGTAAATGTTATTGAAATGCAAAGTGAAGCAGGGGCTGCTGGAGCAATGCATGGAGCACTTAATGCGGGAGTTTTAGCTAGTACTTTTACGGCCAGTCAAGGACTTTTATTAATGATACCAAATATGTATAAGATGGCAGGAGAGATGCTTCCAGGAGTTATTCATGTTGCGGCGAGAAGTTTGTCTACGCATGCACTTAGTATTTTTGGTGATCATCAGGATGTGTATGCAACAAGAGCAACAGGCTTTTGTATTTTAGCAAGTACTAATGTGCAGGATGCTTATAATTTAGCAATGGTAGCACATTTATCGGCAATCGAGGGGAGCCTTCCATTTTTACATTTCTTTGATGGTTTTAGAACTAGTCATGAGTATAATCAAATAGAGCTTATTAGTGATAAAGATATTAAGTCAATGATTAATTATGAAAAGGTTAATGAGTTTAGAAATAGAGCACTTAATTCTGGTAAGGCGATTACTAAGGGTACTGCGCAAAATGAGGATATCTATTTTCAAGTAACCGAAGCTAGAAACAAAGATTATTTAAAGATGCCAGATATAGTTAACTCTTATATGAAGAAACTTAATAAGATTGCAGGAACTAATTATAAACCATTTAATTATTATGGTAGTAAGAATGCTAAGAAGGTTATTGTAGCAATGGGATCTGTTTGTGATACTATTAAAAATACAATAGATATGTGTAAAAATGATGAGTATGGTTTAATTGAAGTTCATTTATATAGACCTTTTAGTGCTGATTATTTAAAGAAAGTATTACCAAAAAGTGTGCGTAAGATTGCTGTTTTAGATAGAACTAAGGAAAGTGGGAGTGCTGGTGAGCCTTTATATTTAGATGTGTTATCTGCTCTTAGTGATGAAAAGATAAAGATAGTTCATGGAAGATATGGACTATCTAGTAAGAATACGACACCAAGTGATATTTATGATGTTTATAAAATGCTTGATACAAGGTTAGTAAATAATTTTGTTATTGGGATAGATGATGATATTACTAATTTATCTTTGAAACATTTCGAGTTTAATTATAAAGAGAATTACAAAGAATTTAAGATATTTGGATTTGGTTCTGATGGACTTGTTAGTGCGTCAAAGGATATGCTTAAAATACTTGGTGAAAGTAGTTATGTTCAAGGTTATTTTGAGTATGATTCTAAGAAGAGTGGCGGAGTAACTATTTCTCATTTAAGAACGAGTAAAAAGTTAATTAAAGCACCTTATTATGTTACGAGTCCTAGTTTAGTTGTAGTTTCTAAAGATGAATATTTTAAGAAGTTTGATTGTTTAGATGGTTTAGTTATGGGCGGAACTTTACTTGTTAATACTTATAGGACAGAAGAAGAGTTCAATAAGTTTATACCAAATGAAGTGAAGAAATATTTAATTGATAATAATATAAAAGTGTATTTAATTGATGCTGGAATGTTAGCTAGTAAGTATGGTATTTCTGGTAAGATTAGTTTAATTATGGAAAGTGCTATCTTAAATTTGTTTGGTTTTGATGATTATGAAAAAGTGCTTATTAAGAATGTTAAGATACGTTTTTTTACTAAGGGTGAAGATATTGTTAAAGCAAATATTTCATGTATTAAGGAAAGTAAGTATTATTTAAAAGATTGTAAGATAGATAGTGCTAGTACTTATGATATGAAGTTTGGTAATACAGTGTTTGATTATATTAATTCTAGAAGAGGTAATCAGTTAAGTACTCGTGATGTTTATGAGATGCGTGATGGAACTACGAGAGGTGGGACTAGTGCTTTAGAGAAGAGAAGCATGGCTAGTATGGTTCCTAAGTGGGATAAGAATAGATGTATTGAGTGCGGTATGTGTAATATTGTTTGTCCTCATGCTGTTATTAGACCTTTTGTAATTGATAAAAATGATAAGTATGCGAGCGATGCAAAGGATAGCTTAGATAAGAAAAATAAGTTTATTGTGGCAGTAAGTGAGAAGGATTGCACGGCTTGTGGTTTATGTGCTAATATATGTCCTGTTAAGTGTTTATCTTGGGGAGAAATTGATGATAAGAATCAAAAAAGAGCAGATGATTTATTTAAGAATTATGAAAATGATGTAACAAGCACGAATAATATAAAAGAAGTTTCTTTAAAAAAGCCATTATTTGAGTTTTCTGGGGCTTGTGCTGGATGTGGAGAGACACCTTATATTAAGTTATTAACGCAGATTGTTGGTAAGAGGCTTGTTATTGCAAATGCTACAGGATGTTCTAGTATATATGGGGCATCTTGTCCAAGTATGCCTTATAATGTTTCTTGGGGTAGTAGTTTATTTGAAGATAATGCTGAGTATGGTTATGGAATGTTAAGAACTTATGATAAGTTACATGCTAGAGCACTTAAGGAGCTTGAGAGTAATAAGGCGGCTGCTAATCTTTATAAGTTTGTTAAAGATAATGAGAATGATTATGAGAAGATTAATGCTGTATTAGATGAAGCTAAGAAGTATGTATCTTCTGATTTGGTTAATTATTTAACTCCTAAGAGTGTATGGACTATTGGTGGAGATGGCTGGGCTTATGATATAGGTTTTGGTGGTTTAGATCATGTGCTTTCAAGTAATAAAAAGGTTAGAGTTATGGTGCTTGATACGGAAGTTTATTCTAATACCGGTGGACAATCTAGTAAGAGTACACATATTGGAGCAGTAGCAGAGTTTGCTGATATGGGTAAGGATACTTATAAGAAAGATTTATTTAAGATTTGTATGGGATACCCTAATGTGTATGTTGGACAGATTAGTTTAGGTGCTAATATGATGCAGGCAATAAAGACTATTAAAGAGGCTGAAGAACATGATGGACCGTCTATTATTCTTGCTTATAGTCCTTGTATAGAGCAAGGAATTAAAGGTGGTATGGGTAACTCTATTAATGAGGAGAAACTTGCAGTAATGTGTGGTTATGTGACACTTATGAGATATTTTGATGGTGAGCTTCATATTGATAGTGCCGAACCTAATTTTGAGAAGTATGATGATTTCTTGCGTAATGAGGTAAGATATAATGCATTAATTTTAAAGGATAAAGAAAAAGCTGATGTGTTATTAGAAAAAAATAAAAACGCTGCAAAAGAGCGTTATGAATATTATAAAAAATTATTAAATAAATAAAAAAATGGAGGCTGCTTAATAAGCAGCCTCAAAGAATAAAAAGGGGTTGGCTAGTGTGATACTAGCACCAATTCGCCTATAAGTGAATTGGTGATTTATATACTAACCGAATGAGACACTTTTGTCAAGCGTTTTTAATAAAAAAATAATAAAAGATGGTGATTACAATGCTAGAAGATATAAAAGGAATTGGACCTAAAAGTTTACTTGCTTTAAAAGCACTTAATTTATATACAAAAGATGATGTTATTAATTATTTTCCTTACAGATATAATGTTTATACACCAGTCAAGTTAAGAGAGTGTAGCGAAGGCGATACATGCACAATAACTGGATATGTTGAGTCTGCAGCCAAAGTATTTTTTATAAGAAAAAATCTTAATAAATTATCTTTCGCATTTAATACTGGAAGTGAACTAGTAAATGTTACTATCTTTAATAGGGCTTATTTAAAACCTAATATTAGAATTAAAAGTTATATATCAGTAATTGGTAAATATAATAGAAAATCTAATACATTTATGGCGAGTGATATAAAGCTTACACCCATAACGAAAACAGTTATCGAGTCAGTTTATCATTTGAATCAGGGGATTAAAAGAAGTAATTTTAAAAAATTAGTTGATGAGATTTTGGATAATACTGTAGAAATTAAAAGTAATGTGCCAGATTATTTAATAGAAAAGTATAATTTTATAAATAAAAAAGAAGCAGTTACTAATGTGCATAAACCTAAAGATATTAACAGTTTGAAAAAAGCAGATTTGCATTTAATATATGAAGAGTTATTTACTTTTATGTTAAAGGTAAGTTATTTAAAAGAGAAGAATGCAAGTGATGGCAAATTTAACATTAAGAGTTTTGATGAAGATAAGGTTAATAATTTTATTAGTAGTTTGCCATTTAACTTAACTGATGGGCAAATGCAGGCAGTAAGTGATATTAAGGATGACTTTTTATCTAAGAAGAAAATGAATAGATTAATCTTAGGTGATGTTGGTAGTGGTAAGACGATAGTTTCTTTTATTGCACTTTATATGAATATGCTAGCAGGGTATCAAGGCGTGCTTATGGCACCGACCGAGATATTAGCAGCACAACATTTTAATAATATGAAAAGTCTTTTTGGAGATAAGTTAAAGATTCAGTTACTTACAAGTTCAACTAAAAAAGGTGAAAGAAATAAGATTTTACAGAATTTAAAAAATGGTGAGACTCAAGTTTTAATTGGTACGCATTCTTTACTTAATGATGAACTTGTTTATAATAATCTTGGGCTTGTTATTACAGATGAGCAACATAGATTTGGTGTTAATCAAAGACAGATTTTACAAGAAAAAGGAAAAGATGTTGACGTGTTATATATGAGTGCAACACCAATTCCTAGAACACTTGCTTTAACTATTTATGGTGATATGGATATTACAGAAATTAGAACTAAACCTGGTGGCAGAAAAGAAATTATTACTAAAATTTTTAAAAATAGTGAACTTAAAAATGTTTTAGAGAAAATGCTAGATGAAATAAAAGCTGGGCATCAAATATACGTTGTAGCTCCACTTATTGATGATGAAGAGGATGAAAAGATGAATGTTACTTCATTAAAAGACAAGTTTGATGTAGCATTTAATGGAATGGTTCCTACGGGCTTATTGCACGGGAAAATGAAACCTAATCAAAAAGAAGAAGTAATGAACAGTTTTAAAAATGGTGATACAAAGATATTGATTTCAACAACGGTAATCGAAGTTGGTGTTGATGTTAAAAATGCGACGATGATGGTTATCTTTAATGCAGAAAGATTTGGACTTGCTACACTTCATCAGTTAAGAGGTAGAGTTGGTAGAAATGACATGCAAAGTTATTGTTATTTGATAAGTGATTATGATGCTGAAAGGTTAAAAGTTTTAGAAGAGAGTAATGATGGATTTTATATTAGTGAGCAAGACTTTAAGCTAAGAGGTGGAGGAGACATTTTTGGAATTAGACAAAGTGGTGAGCAGAGTTTTAAAATTGCAAATTTAAATAGAGATTATAAAATTTTAATGCAATGTAAAAGTGATGCTGAGGAATTTTTGAAGAGTAAGAATTTAGATGATTATAAAGATCAGAAGGAAATTCTCGAGAACTTAACTATTGCTTAGAATTTTAAAATTGTATATAATTATATTGGTGAGGATATGAATAGAAAAGAATTAAAAGAAAAAGCTAAAGCTATGATTAAAGGTCATGTGTGGGATTTAGTAATACCGTTTGTTATTGTGTCTTTGATAAATTCACTTATTGGAGCACTTTTTGGAGTAAATAGTGATAATATTTATGTTAATACAAGTGCACAAATGCTATCAACGATTATTACGTTACCACTAAGTTTTGGAGCAACTGCTTATGTAATGAAATTTGTTAGAGGCGAAGAGTGTGATATTAAAGGAATGTTTCAATATTACAAGATGTTTGGGCCAATATTTGGGGTATGGTTTTTAACTTCACTATTTTCAACTTTATGGGCATTACTTCTTATTATTCCTGGTATTATTGCGGCATTAAGTTACTCAATGGTAAATTTATTAATGATTGACGGAAATACGAATCCGATGGATTGCATTAGAAAAAGTAAGGAAATGATGAATGGATATAAGATGGATTATTTTATGTTAGTTCTTAGTTTCTTTGGCTGGTTATTACTTGGTATTTTTACTTTAGGGATTTTATACATTTGGCTTGTCCCTTATATGAATGTAACATTTATTTTATATTACGAAGAACTTAAAAAAGTTAAATAATTTTGTTTTTTGTAAATTATTAAAAATTGTGATTGACAAAGAGTGAAAATTCGTTTATTATTATTTTAGCATGGTAGAGATATCATGCTGATAACCTTAACGAATTCAATGTTAAGGTGTATCAACCAAAACCCCCTGAAATCCCGTCAGAAATGGCGGGATACTTTGTTTATAAGGGCTTTATGCCATTTGATATATGTATTAGGTACCCAAATAGGTACCCATTTTAATTTAGTTTGTCTATAATATTAATTATTTCATTTAATTGATTCTTAAATAGGTGAGAGTAAGTATTTAATGTCTTATCTATTTTTGTGTGTGCTAAATACTTTGCTACAACATTTATAGTGGCACCACTATTAATTAAAAGTGACGCACAACTATGTCTAAAATCGTGTATTCTAATTTGTTTAACTTCTGCTAACTTACAATCCTTGTTTTTTCTATGCCTTAACTTTCCATTTGTAATTGGATCAGTATCTCCAAACAAATACCAGTCATCATTAAATCCATAATGTCTTTTAGAAACTTCATATAATACTTTCATATCTTCCATTAATACTTTTGGTATAGGAATATTTCTTATACTAGATTTTGTTTTAGGTGTAGTTACCATATATGGTTTCTTTTCATCACCCTGAGTTGCTACAATATTTTTGCTAACACTTAAATATTGATTTTTAAACTCTATATCTTTCCATGTTAGTCCTCTAAGTTCACCTCTACGAAGTCCACAATAATATAAAGTTTCAAACAAGATTTTAAATAAAATATCATCTTCTACCGATATGAATTTTTTAAATTCTTCATAAGTGAAAAATAACATTTCTTTTGGTATTTCATTTGGGTCAGTAAAATTAGTCATTTTATTATAAGTTGCCGTAAAATTAAAGTTGTACCACTTAGTAGCAAAGTTTAATAATTCTTTAAAGAATTTGAATAAATGGTTTTTATGATTTGTTGTATATCCATAAGAATTTATTTGCTTTTTCCATTTTTCAAAGTGTTCAATATTAAAATCTTTTAATTTAATATTATCTAAGTCTTTGAAAAATTTTTCTCTATCACGATAAGTCTTTAAAGTGGTATATTTTACTTTATCTTCTTTGTATGCATAGAAGAGTGTATATAAATCTTTAAAAGTCATATTACGGTCTTTATCACTTCTATCAGCGTTAATTGTTAAAAATTCTCTTTCAGCTTTTAATGCCTCTGTTTTGGTAAAAAACTTCTTTGATTTATACTTTCTTCTAGAACCATCTAAATTCTTAACATAGTCATAAAAAATCCACTTACGACCATCTTTTGTCCATTCTTTTTTATCTAATAGTTTAACTGCCATAATTATTCCTCCTTTGAATTTAAATTATTACTATTACTTTCTGAAAAAATATTATCAGCAAGTATTTCCAAAGGTTCCCTATATTTAGCAGTATATAGTCTTTCTGTTTGTGTTCTTTTACATTCTATAAATAATCCTAGTTTTTCGAGTTCATCTTTATTACTTGATATTAATTTACCTAAGACGGGTGGAGTAATAAATAAATTTAATTTACTAACCAATTCTGAAATAGTAAAAGTAAACTCTTTTTTACTAATTGCATATTTTAAAAATTGAATTAAATTTGGATTAAGTGTTTCTTCTGTTTTTTCATCAATACTTAGGATTAAATTATCATTTCTTTTTAGTACATAATTAAGTGCTTGGTAATCTCTACTTTCATAATTTAAGTAGAAGGCTGATTTGATGTTTTCATCTTGTTTTAATGCAAGTTTACCATCTACACATGTATCAATAGCAGTACTTCCTAAAGATTTACCTTTACGATTTAAATGATGAACTATGATGATAGTAACATTATAATTATTACATAATTTACGCAATTGTGGAAATATATTTTGACTCATATCTTGGTAATTATTTAAATCATAATAACTTCCAAAATTTATGCCATTAAACATATCAATAAATACTAATTTGCTGTTATATTTTTCTTTAAATTCACTTATTTCTTTTTCAACTTTTAATATGCTTAGTTGCGTCATGTTATCTTCTGGGAAAGTATATAAAAAATCATTTTCCTTTAAATTACAATTCATAAAATTAATACGACTTATAGTTTCAGATGGATTCATTTCTGTACTTAAATATAAAACTGGTGTTTTGTTAGTCTTTAAATTCAAAAAAGGAATACCATTACAAACAGAATTTGCTATTTGAAGAGCTAGAGCAGATTTACCAACCTTAGCTTCTCCAAGTAAACAATATAAACCATTTTCTCTAATCATATTTTCAATAATATAATTAATATCGACAATACTATTTTTTAATTCTTCAATTGTTTTCATATAATTCCTTTCTATAAATTTTCTTTAGCCATTTTTTCTAAATAATTAATATTAATTTTTAGCTTATTAACGACTTCAATCATTGATAATCTGTTATTAGGAAGAGTATAACCTCTATTTATTAGGTCATTTTTTATTTCTCTTCTAAGTTTAACGGCATTGTTTTTACCTATTTCAGCAAGTTTCATTAGATCATCAAGATTACACCATTGCTTTGAAATAAGTTTTAAAGTTTCTCTAGCATCCATATAAACTAATCCTCCTTTCATTTAGACTCTAGATATAAATATATCTATGTAAAGATTACCAACTAAAGAAAGAAAT
The DNA here is from genome assembly GCA_900547775.1 of uncultured Mycoplasmatota bacterium. Classification (GTDB taxonomy): domain Bacteria; phylum Bacillota_I; class Bacilli_A; order RF39; family UBA660; genus CAG-533. The sequence goes on from URHW01000001.1 coordinate 392,661, forward strand.
TATATTGTGAGGTATACTCACAATATAATAATACCATTTAATATTAATTAATGTCAATAAAATTTGTGAGTTTTAATTACAAAATTATTGTTGAATAATCTGTTTTGTGGTAAAATGGTATTAGGAAGTTATGAAGAGGTGTAATTTAATGAATAATAAAACTTTAGCTAGTGTAGTAAAAGAAGCTAGAGAGAAAATTAATATATCCCAAAGAAAATTATCAAGAATAACTGGTATAGATAATAATACGATTGCTAAAATTGAAAAAGGCGAAAGAAAGAAACCTAATGTATTATCTTTAAAAAAGTTAAGTTCAGTATTAAATCTATCTTTAGAGATGTTAATGGAACTATGTGAGTATAGTAAAGAAGAAATAGATTCAACAGTTAATAATTCTTATAGTAGTATGGTTATCAAACCTGAAAATGCTCCAATTCTTGTACTGGATGATATAGTTAATCAAATGCAAGATGAACTATATATGAAAATGGTTATTAAAGAATTATTAGATAACTGTGATTTAGAAGAGTTAAATTTTATTTCTGAATTAAATAAAAAGGACAAAAATAGAGTTATCAAAGTAATTAAAAATTATGTTAAAGATAATGAAAAAGAAATAAAAAAACAAAAACAATCTCTTGATGATTTAAAAAAATTACTTACTGAAGAAGAATGATTTTTTAGTTAGTAATGACAATATGACAAGAAATAGAGATATATGGGTATGGTGTAATAAAGGCGTCATTGCTGTCATTGGGAATATAATATTTGTCTAGCAAGCAATGAATTTGATCTCCTGTACGAAATTCGTATGTGGGAATGCCCAAACCCTTGATTGAAATTTTAAAATAAAAAATTATTTTCATAATAATTATTAAATGATATGAATTTTACTGCGAATTTACTAGAAAAATACCAGGGAATTCATCATGATCAATTTAGTCTTAATTGGAGGTGTATGATGGTTGAATCTTTAAAAACAACATTATCGGGTGAAAATTTATTAACTATTATTGGTTTTGCATGTACAATTTTTGTCGCTTTTATCACAGCTTTTTTAACATCAAAGAATAATAATAAAAGTATTACGTCCGATTATTTTAAAAGAGAAGGAATAAATGTACAAGAGAGAGTTTTAAAGTTTTGGAGTAGTTTATTGCTATATGATTTTAATAAATGTATAGAGATGTACAAAAAAAATATTGGATTAGAGGGAAAAAAAGATGATGTAGAAATTATAAAACTAATTACCCATGATGCAATTCTATATTCTTCAAAATCAACAATAAAAGCAATTGCTACATATCAACATTATTCATACAAAAATAATAAAAATGGTAAAAAAACAAAAGAAGAAAAAAATAGTACCCTAGAAACCATGAAATTATTAATAATTTCTTCGAGAGTCATAAAAAAAATGAAATATGATTTTACTGGTGAAAAGGTGGATATCATTGATTTATTAAAAATAAGAATTAATGATTTAGACAACAAAAAAATACTATTATCAAGAATTTTGATAATTTATTATAACTTTATAGAAAATGTTGGAAAATTAATTATAGCAATAATTTTATTGATAATGATAATATTATTTAAATATAAAATTTTATGAGAATTTAATTGCAATTTAAGCAAAAATTAAATTATAACTAATTAAGTAAGAATTGGAGGTATTTAATAATGACTGATTTAGAACAAAAGAATAGAGCAAAAAAATTTGCAGAGTTTTGGAAAGATAAGGGATATGAAAAGGGGCAATCACAAATATTTTGGACAACATTATTAACTGATGTGTTTGGTGTAGAAAATATTAGTGAATTTATTGAATTTGAAGATCAAGTTCATATTGATAAAACAACGGGCTTTATAGATGGATATATTCCAAGTACAAAGGTATTAATTGAACAAAAAAGTATTGAAAAAGATTTAAGAAAGCCAATAAAACAATCAGATGGTAGTTTACTTAATCCTTTTCAACAAGCAAAAAAATATATTGCTGAACTTCCTGTATCTAAGCATCCAAAATGGGTTATTACATGTAATTTCAAATCATTTCTTGTTTATGATATGAATAACCCTAACAGTGAACCAGAAGAAATACTATTAAAAAATTTACCAAAAGAATATTATCGTTTATCATTTTTAGTAGATGAAAAAAGCGAGCATTTAAAAAAAGAGGAAGAATTATCATTTAAAGCAGGTGAATTGGTTGGAAAACTTTATGATGCTTTTTCTAAGCAATATAAAGATATAACTAATGAACAATCACAAAAAGATTTAAATGAATTATGTGTTAGATTAGTATTTTGTTTATATGCTGAAGATGCTGGTCTATTTGGAAGAAAAAATGTATTTCATGACTATTTATCAAAATATGAAGATTTAAGTTTAATGAGAAAAGCATTAATTGAGTTATTTAAGATATTAGATACTAAATTAGAAGATAGAGACCCTTATTTAGAAGATGAATTAAATCAATTTCCTTATGTAAATGGAGGATTATTTTCTAATGAAAATATAGAAATTCCATTATTTACAGATGAAATAAAAAATACTCTTTTAGCAAAGGCATCAGATGATTTTGATTGGTCTGAAATATCTCCAACTATATTTGGTGCAGTATTCGAATCAACATTAAATCCAGAAACTAGAAGATCCGGAGGTATGCATTATACTTCAATTGAAAATATTCATAAAGTAATTGATCCATTGTTTTTAAATGAATTAAGAGAAAAATTAGATGATGCTTTAGCATATAAAAACGAGAAAACAAGAAATGAAAAATTAATAGAATTTCAAAATTATATAGCATCACTTAGTTTTTTAGATTCAGCATGTGGGTCAGGTAACTTTTTAACAGAAACATATTTATCTTTAAGAAGATTGGAAAATGAAATGTTATCAGCAATGTCAAAAGGTATGATGATGCTTGATATTGCAGATACAATAAAAGTTTCAATTCAACAATTTTATGGAATAGAGGTAAATGATTTTGCTGTTAAAGTTGCTAAAACTGCACTTTGGATTGCAGAAGCTCAAATGTGGACTGAAACCAAAAAAATAATATCTAGTTTTACAAACATTAGTGATTTCTTACCATTAGAAACCTACGATAATATTGTTGAAGCAAATGCACTAAAAATAGATTGGAATGAAGTAATACCTAATACTAAATGTAGTTATATAATGGGAAATCCACCATTTGTTGGTGCAAGATTGATGAGTCCAGTTCAAAAAGAAGATGTTGCAGAAATATTTAAAGATATTAAAAATTATGGAAATATTGATTACGTAGGATGTTGGTATATTAAAGCTGCCAATTACATGAAAAATACCAATATAGAAACTGCATTAGTTTCAACTAATAGTATATGTCAAGGAGAACAAACAACAATTTTATGGAAAGATATGTTGAATAATGGAATAAACATTAATTTTGCATATCGTACTTTTAGATGGGATAGTGAAGCTAGTCTAAAAGCACATGTTCATTGCATAATTATAGGTTTTAGCTATAAAGTTAGAGATAAAAAAGTAATATATGATAACGGAAAATTTAATGAGGCAAAAAATATAAACGCTTATTTAGTTGATGCTCCAAATGTTTTGTTAGATAGTAGATCAAATCCGATATGTAATGTGAGTAAAGCAGATTTTGGAAGTATGCCAAATGATAATGGATTTTTAAGTGATTATTCAAAAGAACAAGTTTTGGAAATAAATACTAAATATCCAGAAAGCGAAAATATGTTTAAATTATTTATTGGAGCAACAGAATTTTTACATAAAAAGGAACGTTATTGTTTATGGTTGAATGGTATTTCTCCTACGTTAATCAAAAAAGTTCCACCAGTATATGAGGCTGTTGAAAAAGTAAAAGAATTAAGAAATAATAGTAATCGAGAAGCAACGAGAAAATTAGCAGATATTCCTATGTTATTTGGTGAAATTAGACAACCAGATGGTGATTATTTGGTTATACCATGTCATTCATCTGAAAAAAGAAGATATATTCCTGTTGGATATGTAGATAAAAATGTGATTTGTAGCAATGCTAATATATTAGTTCCTAATGCTAACTTATATAGTTTCGGAGTATTGATGTCAAATGTTCATAATTCTTGGATGAGAATTGTTTCCGGAAGAATAAAAAGTGATTATAGATATTCTGTAAAAATAGTTTATAATAATTTTCCATGGCCCAATCCTACAAAGGAGCAAAAAGAGAAAATTGAAAAAACTGCTCAAGCAATATTAGATGCAAGAGAATTGTATCCAGATAGTTCGTTAGCAGATTTATATGATGAATTAACAATGCCAGTAGAATTAAGAAAAGCACATCAAGCAAATGATGTTGCTGTAATGGAAGCATATGGATTTAATTGGAAAACTATGACTGAATCAATGTGTGTTGCTGAACTTATGAAAATGTATCAAAAATTAGTTGATAGTGATGAGTAAAGATTATACTAGAAATCAACATTTTGTTCCTAGAGCGTATTTAAGATTTTTTTCTTATAAAAAGAAGAATGAATATTATGTAAAAGTTTTTGATAAAAAAATTAATAAAAGTTTTGAATCAAATATAAATAATATTGCATTATTTAATAATTTTTATGAAATATATGACCATTCTAAAAATCATTGGGAAAATTATTATAGTCATATAGAAAGTATTCTTCCAATATTTTTTAATAATTTGATAATATCTTCAAAATTACTACCTAATGAAAGTAAAATAATAAATGAAGATATAAAAAACAATATATGTGCGATTATTCATATGCAGTTGTTAAGAACTAGAAATGCGCGCTTATATTTTGATGAACTAGGCAAAAATGTTACTAATAACATGATAGATAAAACCGAAGAAGTTTTAAATAGATTATTAACTGAAGAACATTTAATTACCTTAAATAATATAGAAATAATTTAGACTTTATCCGTTATGTCGAATTAGATAAATTCAATGAAGAGAAGTTTATAAAAAAGAGTCAAATATATTTAAAAAATAAAGTCTGGATTGTTTATAAAAATTTAAATAGTAAAGAGCATCCTTTTGTTACATGTGACAATCCTATTATTTATTATAATTATATTACCGGAAGAACAGGCTTTGGTCATAATGGTATTGCACGAAGTGAAACAATTATAATGTATCCTTTAAATAGAGAACTTTTACTTGTCTTATATCCAGAACATTTATTATTTAGTGGAATAAAAAAATTATCAAACAAATTGATATTTTTAAATGATATACCATTTGTTATTAGAATAAATAAATTACATTATCTTCAATCGTATAGACAAGTGTACTATATATAAGACAAGTTTTACATGCACTATTCAAATATAATTTTAAAAATATTATTTCAGATTATAAAGGGCTTGGGATTATCCTAAATAAGAATTTCGTACGGGAGTACAAATTCAGTGCTGGCTAGACAATAAACATGTTTCCAATAAGTTAATTTGAAAGTTTTAGCTTAAAAAGATAGTTGTTTATAATTATATATATTTTTAATATTTGTTTGATATTAAATTTATGGTTTTTTATGAGGTGATAATTTGAAAAATTTGAGTTTTAGATTAGAAGAGGGAAAGCATGTACTTCAGCCAAATAATAGTATATCTGAACTTGCTCAAAATCTTTCTTTTCAATATTTAGAAGAAGAACAATATAAATTTATCCAAAAATATGCTGAATTAAATGATGATGAGAAATATTTAAATTCAAATAGCATATCTAATTTTTTTGTAATGTGTTTTTTAAATGGAGATGGGGCATCCTTCAGGAGAATTGTTGGAGATGATCACAAGGGATTAATGACAGTAGAAGAATTAACAAATGTAAAAAGAGATTTTCAAATAGCTTTAAGGAAAAAAAACAATGGTGAATTTAAAACTTTTTTACTTTTAGATATAATTCCATATTCAAATCGAAGAGCAGATGCCGTAGTTGTTACAAATGAATATAATATTGAACTTTATGACTTTAGTGAAGGAATAGTGTCTGAAAAAATAAAAAAAGTTTGTGATAATCAATTAAAGCCAAGTGAAATAAAACAAAAACATAGAAAAGAAAAACAAAATATAAGGATAGAAAGTTATAAAGGCAAAATAAAAAATAATTGTGAAACTATAAATGATATAATAATTGATAAAGAAAAAGTAAATGTACATTATTTTGATTTGAATACAGAATTTTATGAATTTAATTATATATACACCCTTTTTAAGAAAGAAAATTATAAAACTCTTTATATACCAAATTCATTATGTTTTCTGATGACAAAAGAAAATGCAACATTTCCTTTTTGTGCTCTTCCATTAAAGCATAATATAGATTCACCTTTATTTATAACAGAAGAGAAGCCTATAATAGAAGAAGCTATACTTAATGATATATATGAGAAAAATATTTATATTGGCATAAGTATTATATATGCTAAATTATTTATTACTGAATTTACATATTTTAAAATACATTTAAGTAAAAAACCACAAGAGTTTATGGAAAAGTATCATCTTAGTTTGTTAACAAAATCTGGGAAAAAGAAATATGTATACCTAGAAGATTTAAGAACTAATAAATGGATTCCAATTGGAATTGGAATGATTAATAAGCATTTTTTCATGAATATTAGTTTAAAAAGTATGATGATTTATTTAGCAAAATTATGTAATCCAGAAGAAAATGATAATTTTGCTCATGATATTATAAAATATGAAAAATTAAAGAATAGTGAATATGATTTTTTTGTTTTTGAAAATTAATAAAATGAACATTCAAATCTAAGGATTATAATTTTTTTAATTTGAAATGATTATTTCTTGAACATAAAAACTCTATTTAACGAATAAGCGTTATAGAGTTTTACTTTTAATAAAATTTATTTAATATTAAGGGATTTTCTTTTTCTAGTTTTAAATTATACTTGATTCTTAGTATATTTTCTACTTGTGAAATTAATTCATTTATATTACATCTAACATTAAATATATCTAATGCTGAATTAATATGATTGATTAGCGGACAATCTGACAAACAATTTCTACTATAACCATTTGCCAAATAAAATGCTATTGTTTCTGGTATAACAAAGTTAATAATATATTTATTATAGTTGTTATAGAATGGTAATAATATTTCTTCAAATTCTTTATCTGTAATATCTTCTTTACCTTTAATCATATTTCATCTCCATAAATAATCTCTTTTAAAATTATTTCTTCAGCAATGCTTTTATAATTATTCTTTTTTTGAACCCATAATAATTGATTTTCAAGTTTTAGTTTTTCTGTAATAGAAGTATCAGATTCTATTAATTCATTAATTATATGATTTATTTTATTTTCAGCATTTATACTGACTGAAAAAAGATGTTCATTTAATTTATCTTTCATAAGTAATTCTTGATATAATACTTTTTTATTGTTTTTTAAATATTCTAATCTTAATAATCCATATTTATTCAATTGTTTGTTTTCTTTTTCAGGTAGTGTTAAATCTGGTAATAAATAATCACCACTTTTTGTATAAGTTATATTCATAATATTTATCCTTTCATTTATATGAAGAATTATAATAGTATTAACAACTTTTAGGTACCCATTTAGGTACTCAAATTGTAAAATTTGATAATTAGATATAATTTGAAAATGCTTATAATATAAGGCTTTTAATTAGCAATAATTTATTTTATGTGCAATATATTTTTGCCCCCTGAAGAGGCCGAAAGGCCTCATTTTTGTTTATTTTAAAGGGGAAAAGTACTATTAAATTATTTTAGGTACAAAGTTAGGTACGTAAATTTAAAAAAATGCATAAAAATTGATTATTTAGAGTATTGGAAATAAATTTCCAAAAGTAGGTAAAGTTACTGAGTTCTGGAAAAATACTTCCAATTATTTTTTTATCGTATTTGACAAAACTAATGATAAATGTTATAATTTCATTAGATTTGTCAAGGAGGAATATTTATGGAAAGGATGACAATTAAGGAATTTAAAGATCAAAGTAATATGGAAATTATTGAATCTATTATGGAAATGAATAATGGATATGTTACTTCAAAAGAACTATCTAATCTTGGGATTCATAGAATGTATCTTAATATTATGAAAGAAAAAGGTATGATAGAAAAAGTTGGTAATGGTATTTATATTGATTCAAGTAAAATAGAAGATAGCTATTTTGTTCTTGGATTAGAACTTTCTAATATTATATATTCACATATGACAGCACTTTATTTTCATGGACTTTCTATTAAAGCTCCAAACGATAAATACGATATAACTGTCCCTAATAATTATTTTAATTATAAAATAAAAAATCATAATGTTTTTTATGTTGATAGAGAGATTTATGAACTAGGACTAATTCAAATTGATACTCCAATGGGTAATAAAGTAAAAGCATATGATATGGAAAGATGCATATGTGATATTATTAGATCTAAAAATAGAATGGATTCAGAATTTGTTAAACATAGCGTTAGAGAATATATAAAAAGAAAAGATAAAGATCTTATTAAACTTTCTAAATATGCTGATAAAATGGGTATTAAAAAAGAAGTAATGGATTTTATGGAGGTATTTTATGAATAGTATGCAATTAAAAGCCAAACTTAGAAATGTGGCAAAAGAAAAAAATATGAATTTTAATTCATTGCTAAGATTATATATGTATGATAGATTCTTAGAAAGACTTTCTAAAAGTAAATATAGAGATAATTTTGTTTTAAAAGGTGGATTTTATTTAAGTACGTTATTTGGTATAGAAAATAGGGCAACAGTTGATATAGATACTTCTTTTAGAAATGCTAATTTTGACGAAGAAACAATAATTAAGATGATTAAATAAATCATATCAATTGATATAGATGATAATGCAAATATAGATTATGTAGGTATAGCACCTATTAGAGATGAAGATGAATATGGTGGATTTAGAGTTAGCATGATAGTTAATCATGATGAAATACATGAATCAATACATATTGATATTGCTACAGGTGATCCAATAACTCCGAAAGAAATTAGATATAAATATTTGCCATTATTAGGTGATTATTATATAGATTTGTATGCTTACAATATTGAAACAATTTTAGCTGAGAAGATTGAAACAATGTTAAGCAGATTAGAATTGAATAATAGGGCAAAAGATTTTTATGATATTTATTTAATTTATACAAAAGATTGGAAAAATATCAACTTAGATCATTTTAGAAAAGCAATCGATAAGACTTTTGCTAAGAGAGAATATAGTGGTAATCCAATTGAAGCTCTAGATATCATTAGAAATAGTGAAGCGTTAAAAGAAAGATGGAATAAATATCAAAAGAACTTTGAGTATGCAGAAGAAATAGAATTTGAAGATATAATGAATTGTTTAGAAAAAATGATTGGACAATTTGCGCCTATAGGAGTGTAGTAATATCTGCAAAATAGCAGACAAAATTCGATAAGATATGATATAATTGTCTTGAGAGAATGGGCGCTAGTACAGGCTTGATTATCAAGTTCTTGTAATGCGCTTTTTTTGTAGTAAAGGAAGTGAAATATAACATGAAATATAATTTAGATATACTTAGTCCATTAGAATTTGAAAAACTATCAAGAGATATTATTTCTAGAAAGCTTGGCTTGGAATTTAAAATCTTTAAACCAGGAAAAGACAGTGGAATAGATTTGAGAAACAAGGAAAATGGCATAATATGTCAATGTAAACATATTCAAAAATTTTCTGATTTGAAATCTAATTTAAAAAAAGAAGTGGAAAAATTACCAAATATTAATGGTTTAAAAACTTATTATTTGATTGTTTCAACGAAATTAACACCTGCGAATGAGAATACTATAATTAAAATGTTTGATAAGTATATTACTTCATCAGAACAAATAATAAGTTATAATGAAATAGAACAATTTTTGGATGCTGATAAAAATATAGATATTCTGAAGAAAAACTCTAAACTGTGGCTTACTTCATATAAAATTATTGAAATGTTTGAACAAAAATATATTGATTTTGAAATTTCAAATTTATTGAAACATATTACAACAAATATGGATTACTTTGTGGAAACAGAAATATTTAAGGAATGCTATGAGAAATTAAATAAGGATAGATTGCTAATAATAAGTGGTTCACCTGGAGTTGGGAAAACAGTTAACTCTAATATGCTTGTAGCAAAAATGATAGCAAATAATCCAGAGTTAAAATTGAAGACAATACTTGGCTCAAATTATAAAGAACTTATACAATCGTTTAATAAAGAAGATTACGAAATAATAATTTTGGATGATTTTTTAGGACAAAGTTATTTAGAAAAAAGTAACGATGAAATTAATGAGATAATTTCAATCATAGAATATACTAAAGGTAATCCCAAAAAGTATTTGGTTCTGAATTCTAGGTTAAATGTTCTAAGTGATGTAAGAATAAAGAATGAAAAATTTTCAAGAATACTAGACCTGTTAGATAATAATAATTATATGATAGATATGGATAATATTACACTTTTAGAAAAAGCAGAAATTTTATTTAACTTGCATTATTTTAATAAGGTCCCAAGCATTTTTTATGAAGAATTAAAGGGGGATTATTTTTGGAAACCTCGTTATGAAGCGATTGTCACTAGCAGTAATTATAATACACGAATTATTGAATACTGTGTTTTAAATTATAAAAAAGATAATATTACTTCTGATAAGTATTTTGATTATATAATGGAAAATTTAAAAAATCCAAGGCAAGTATGGCATAAACAGTTTTTACAATTGACAAATGAAGAAATCTCATACTTATATACGATGTATTCAATAAGTACAACTAATGTTTCTAGTTGTGTATTAAAAGAGTGTTATGAAAATGTAATAAAAAAACGAGATTTTGATGCAGAGAAAAATAATTTTAATAATATAACTGAAAGATTATCAGACAATATAGTAGTACAAAAAATAATAGATCAAAAATATGTAATGAATACTATAAATCCATCGGTAAATGATTATATTATGAATAGTTTAAAGGATAATTTAGTAGAACTTGATAAAATGGTTGATGAATGTATTTATATTGAACAATTTATTAATTTAGTTAATTTAAATACTTCTTTACTTCAAAATGTTGATATTGATATATTAAAATTGAAATCAATTAGAAATGAATTTGATAACAAATTACTTTATCTAATCGAAAAATATAATTGGTGTAATAATAGTGTTAAGGATTATTTTTTTAATGTTTTAAATAATCATAATTCTAGCCTAAGTTCAATAATATTAAGAATATTATCATCACGCAAACTGGTGGACTTTTATGAATTAAAAAAATATATTTTAAATGTAAATTATATTAAAGAATTGTTAAACGATTCAGATAATTACTATATTAAAAATTTTATTGAGTATCTTGATGATTTTGTAAGAGATTCTGATGAAGAAATGACTGAATTTTTAGATAGCATTTATTTAGAATTTACACCTATAATTGAGTCGAAAATAGAAGATAGTATTTATGAGGATATTTGTACTGATATTGATGATATTGTTCAATCGAATGAAGACCTGATAGAATATGAAATAGTAGATGATGAATATGTTATTAAAAATTTGTCTGAAATGCAGAATGTGATTATTGATGAATTAAATCAGGTAATAGAAAGCAGAATAAATGATGAAATAAATAATTATTTGTTATATAAAATTGACTTTGAAAATATTAATGTTAATTTAGAAAATTGCTATGATTATTCATATATAGAACAGAGTATTATTGATGATATCCAAAGCTTAAATAATAAATCAAATACAAATGGTGAGTCAAGTGAATCTTATTCTATTCATGATATATTTTCACAAGACTATAATTTGGAGGATTAAAATATGCAATTAAAAAAAGTTAAAATAAAAGATTATAGTGAATTAAAAGATATTGAAATTTTTATTCAAAATAGTATAATGTATATCGTTTCTGATAATAATGTTGGCAAAACTAGAACATTAAAAGCTATTGATAATTTCTTTAATGGAAAAGATAATGCTAGTTTGGAAATTACATATGAATTTATGCAAGAAGAAGTAAAAGGACTAAATTCAAAATATAACTTAGAATTATTAGAAGAATCAACTTTTATTCAAAAAGATAAAAAGATACTATTTAATGATAAAGATTATACATCATTTATAAGAAATGAAAAAATATTGGGCCAATGTTTTTATATTCCTACAATTGTTAATTTTGATGATCAGCAAGATTTATCAAAAGCAAAAAATCAACTTTCTAGTGTTATTATTGATTTGATTTCAGACGATGATAAACTTAAAGAATCGCTAACAGAGTTAAATAAAAACTATAATAGTTATGTCAAGCAGATAAAAGATAAATCGAAAAATCTGTTTTCGAATATTAATGATTCTATTCTTTTTGATGATTTTAGTGTAAATATAGATGGAACAGATATTAATGGTAATCAACTAATAAAAAACAATTTACACTTAGAGTATTCAAATTCAATTGGCCCTATAGATTTGAATCAATGTGGAACGGGTGTACAATCTAATATAATTAATTCAATTTTGACTAATTTTCCACGTAAACAATATACTATTATTTTATATGATGAACCAGAGTCTTATCTTAATAGTACAGCACAAAAAAAGCTTATAAATAAGATTAGTAATAATATAAATAATTCTTTGTATGTAATAGCAACACATTCTCCATTTATAATCAAAAGATCAGAAGAAACATTTAAATCAATTGTTAGACTTAAAAAAAATGATTGTAATGCTATTGTATATCAGTATAATGACGTAGAATATAAAGCACACGTTAAGAAAGTAAATGATTTTTTGAAAAAAAATGGATTGACTGAAATAAAATATTTGTTAAATGATGATATATATAAAACTATTCTAACATGGTGGGAAACTGACAGAGTAAATGCTTTGTTCGAAAGCAAAATAGTTTTAGTTGAGGGACCAACGGAAAGTATATTTTTTGATATATGTTGTAGCGATAATAATTATTGTGTTGTAAATACAATTGGAAAATTGAAAATACCATATTTTAAAATATTTTTTGAAAATATTTTGGGCATAAAAGTTATGATAATGTATGATAAAGATGATGAAAGCAATCCAACACATAAGGCGTTTAACGATTGGATAAAGTCAACTAATTCTTTTATAGAAAATGATAAAGATTTGGAGGATAAACTTGGTTATAAAGCTCCTAAAGAATCGTACAAGAAACCACAAACGCTTATTGAAAAATATTTAGATAATAATATAGATATAAATAAGATAAATAATCTCAAGTTCTTGATTGAAAAAGAATATAAAAAAATGACCTAGTCCATTAAAGGACTAGGTCATCTTCTTTTTTATTATCTAAATCTTCATCATAATCATAATACTCAGTATCTTTATAATCAATAATTGTTTCTTTAGGCTCTGGTAATTCTTTTTGCTTACTTTCTAATAATTTAGTGTTTTGAACTTCAATTATTTGAACTATATTTTCAAGCCTATTTTGATACATATGAGAGTAGGTATTAAGTGTTTCATCAATTTTAGAATGTCCTAAATATTTTGCGACTAATGTTATGTTAGCTCCACTATCAATTAGTAATGATGCACAACTATGTCTAAAATCATGAACTCTTATATCTTTAACTCCAGCTTTAAAAGCATTTTTAGTTTTTCTATCTCTTAATGTAGTTTCAGGTAATGGATCAATATTACCAAATACATACCAATTATCATTAAAATTATAGTAAGAACTACAATCATCATATAAATCTTTATAGTATTCTAATAAGAAATTAGGAATAGGTATAGTTCTATAACTAGACATTGTTTTGGGACTTGATACTGTATATGGTTTACCAGTTATAGGATCTGGTGTTTTAGTTATATTTTTATTAACAGATAAACAACTTTTTCTAAAGTTAATATCATTCCATGTTAATCCTCTTAGTTCACCATTTCTAAGTCCACAATAGAATAGTGTTTGAAATGCACATATAAACTTAACATCATTTTCAACAGATAAGAACTTTTGAAATTCTTCAGGTGTATAGAATGACATTTCTTTTTTTCTTTCATTTGGATTAGTAAAATTAGTCATTTTATTATAAACTTTAACAAAGTTTAAATCGTACCATTTAGTTCCAAAATTCATAACTGCTTTTAAATATTTATAAACACCATTTTTATATCTAGTAGATATTTTCTTTTCATTCATTGATTGTCTCCATAATTCAAAATGTCTTATATTAAATGATTCAACTTTAATATTAAATAAAGGTTCAAGATAAGGCATCATATTTCTATAATTATAGAGTGTAGTGGATTTAACTTTATCTTGTTGATATTTATAATGTTCATCGATTAATTGTTTAAAAGTTAAATCAGTAAATTCAGTCATATTTTTAATATTAACTTTATATTCTGCTTCATGATCTTTAGCTTCTCTTCTAGTAGCAAACTTTTTAGAGTGATATCTTCTAGGTCTACCTAAGTAATCTCTATAGGTTATATCTACTACCCAAGTTCTACCATCTTTAGTAGCGTATTTACTTTTAACTTGTCTTATAGCCATATATCTTCTCCTTTCTTATTAGCTTCATCAAATTCTCTTTGTGCTTCTTCATCCATTTCACGAGCTCTTTTACCAGCCATAACAGATTCTGCAAATGATACATAATTGTGTATATATGGCATTGGTCTTCTTTTCGTAATAATATCTAAAGCACGAGTTACTTTACTAAAAGCATTTTTATAATATTTAAGTTCTTCATCTTTATTAGATAATTCTTTAGATTGTTCGTGTTTTATCTTTTCACTTTTAATAAGTTCTCTATTATTCTTATAAAAATCATTTTCTATAGATAGGGAAGTGATTTTATCATCTTTATCTTTTGATTCATATGTTTTTATTGTATTTAATCTTGTAAGGTTATCAAAATCATCCATAAGTTTTTCTACTTCTTTTTTGCTATATCCAATGATTTTCTTCTTTAAATCTGAATTGGTATCTTTTAAAGATGTTTCTAATACATTTTTAGCTTCATTTATTTTATCTTTATAATTATTCAAATTTTTACTTAATTTATTTTCTTCAGCCTTTAATTCATTAATATGATACTCTAATTTAGTTTGATGATATTTATTAGCACCAATTTCACCTCTATCTAAATTAAAACCTTTACTTGTTATATATTTGTTGAATCTATCTTGTAGTTTTGAAAAAGAATTTCTACCACCTAAATCTTTCCAAAATTGATCGTTATTTAAAAATTTACCTTTAACTGTTTCATATACCATCTCACCATTTTTGTCTCTGAGTAGAATAGGTACTTCTTTATCTTTTCCATCTCTATCTTTTTTAATCTCTTTTATTAAATTACCATCTTTATCTCTTTGATAACATTTTCTTTTTACTTCATTTACTACTGGTAAAAAGTAAGCTTGTAGGTGAGGAGTATCTTCATCAAAATGTACTTGTGCCATTACTATATTTTCTTCACCAACTAATTCTTTTAAAAAGTTATAACTTTCATCAAAGTATTTAATTACCTCTTCAGGAATATCATCTTTACTTTTGATATCAGGAGTCCATATATTTTGCCCTTCTTTTTTACCTGTTTTATACTTTCTATCTGTTTCTTTAAATGGTAAACCCAGAGTCATAAAAAACTCTGGGCCACTCGATATAGTTACACCATTTAATAGATTAGTTTTAGTTTTGTGAAGATATTCTATATTTCTACTTTCTAATTTGTATTTAACATCTTGATATAAATTATCTTTTTCTAGCTCTTTGTATTTAATATTAAATTTAGTTCTTTCTTTATCATAATTACCTGTACCAACTCTATTATTCATTTCATTTCCTATAAGATATAAATCTTTACTTTTATAATTATTTTCAAATCTTAATACTTGATATCCATCATACATTTAAAACCTCCTTTACAAAAGAAAAACAACCATTATTGGTTGCTTAATTCTAATAATTCTTTACTCAATTTTTCAGTATAAATCATAATTTGATCTGATTTTACAAAATATGGTTTGTCTCTAAATTCATTATCTGAATTATCTACACTATATCTTAACATAGTGCCAGTTTTATCTAGAATGTTAAATGCTTCTATTAATTCATCATATTCTTTATTGTCTATGTTTGCCTTTTTATATAAACTTTTGATATCATGTATTGATTTAAAATTTATATTGTGTTTTTCTAAATAATATTTAATTGATAATTCAGTTGTATGCCTACATAGAAATAAGAATGGAATACATAATGGGTTACTCCATATCACTGAAATTCCAGGAGCAGGATGATTATTTGTTTTAAATACATCATACATTTTTTTGCTAGCATTTAAATATGATTGTATCATTTCCACTTTACTAGTATTCTTTCTTAATTCTTTTTTATATAATGCACTTGTACTTAATAAATCCCAGTCATGTCCTTCACCTTTTAATATATCTATTTGTTCTCTAATGAATTTATTTTTCATAAGATTTTACCTCAATCCCATTATACCACGGAAAGAAGTCATTTTATGACTTATCTCACTAGGTCATAGACCAAATGTGAGTTAGTATAAATCCTAAAACCTTATTCTTCTAAAACAAGAGGATCTATAAACTTAGCTTTGTAATTTCTAGAAGTAGCAGTTCTATTTAACTCAACATATATGCCTTCTTTTTCTAATCTTTTAATATTACTATTTAATAATCTTCCAAAACGAGAAGGGGTAATTAGTAGATTTAATTCTGCTATCATTTCTGCTGGAGTAAATATTACTTCTTTTTTCTTAATTACATATCTCATAAATACACTAAGATTAAAATCTAATTCAGTATTATCTTCATTAATAATTTCAAATTCAAGTTTATCATTTCTTATAAGATTAAGATTTTGTTCTTCAAAGTCTCTATTGATTATTTTTAAAGTATAAGTATTATCTTTATTATTGATTAATGTTAATATACCATTCATATTACCATCAATACCTGTGCTACCTAATGTTTTACCTTCTTTATTTAAATGATGTATTAGAAGAAATGTAAGATTATATTTTTTAGCAAGGTCTCTATATTTATCAAACATATTCTTCATAACATCACTATAGTTATTAATATCAGTTTCATATCCATAATCTATTCCACACATAATATCTATAATTACAAATCTTCCATAATAGGTTTCTGAGAATTCTTTTAAATCTAATAATAAATCATCTCTAATACATAATTTATGTTGTTCATCTTTTTGAACAAAGAAGAATGAATTAGGTTTAAAAGTATATCCGGTTATTTCTAATCTTTCTTTAAGTTGTAATTCTGAGATTTCTGTGCTAACATATAAAACGGATGTGGGATCAGTATTGAATCCCAAGAATTGTTTATTATTTACCAAAGAGTTGGCAAGCTGTAATGCTAAGAATGACTTACCAACTTTTGGCTCTGCTACTAAGCAATATAATCCATTTGACTTCATTATTCCATCAATAATGTTGTCTTTTTTTATGGTTATATTTAATTCTTCTATAGGTTTCATTTATTTCTCCAGTTCTGCCATATCTTTAAGGTAAGGAACATTAATGTTTAGCTTATTAACTACTTCACACATAGGTACTAAATTACATGGTAGTTTATAACCTTGATCTGTAAGATCTGTTATTATTTCTTTTCTGATTTTAAGTGCTGAGTTTCTACCAAGACTAGTTAATTTCATTAAATCTTGCAGAGTACACCATTGTTTAGATAATAATTCTAATGTTTCAACTGCAGTCATATATCAAACCTCCTATCTGCTATTTATTTTTTCATTCATTTTATATAATGCGTTTATTAATTCTTCTCTTGAATTATCTTCAATATCTTCATTAAGACCATATTCTACTTTAACATCTTCACGATCTTTATTTTCTATCACTCTTAATCCACATAAGTGATTATGAACTAATTCAACAATATCATTAGTATCCATAGTAGGTAATATAGAATCTAATACTTCTTTATTCATATGTTTCCTCCTTTCTAACCCTAAATAGGGTAGTGCGATTATATTTGAGATTTTAGTTATCTCATAACTCCCGTGCCAATAGGGTTATAATTTCTGCCTTGCCTTTTTTGAGTTACGGCATATCGGCGATTTCCGCAACTTACAAATTTTCAAAGAACTTGCAGTTCCAATTTGTCAAATTATATCTTAAAATAAAAGTTCCAAATTGGAAATACAATTATAATATATCATCCTAGTTCCATAATGTCAATATTAAAATGATAAAAAATTGACAAAATGGAATTTTTATGTTCCAAAATGGAAAATGTATGCTATAATGGTATCAAGAAGATATTAGGAGGTATACTTGTGGAGAATCGTAGAAAAAGTGATATAGCTATAGGTAAAAATATGGCTGACATGCGTAATAAATTTAATTTAACACAAAAAGAAATAGCTCAAGTTGTTGGTGTTAATGTTTCTACATATAAACATTATGAGTTAGGCGATAGATGTACACCATTAGCAGTTATTAGAGACTTAGCTAACTTTTATAAAATATCAACAGATTATTTTTTTGAAAATATGCCAGAACTATCTACAAAAGAAGAATTAGAAGTAAGAAGATTTGCTTTTGATGTATCACAAAATAAACAACAATATATTGGTGATATTATGAATTTTTCTGAAGGTATGGCAAAATTAGAAGAAAAAGTTCAAGCAAGAGCTAGATTAAGAGTTAAACAATATAGATTAGATAATAAAAAATCACAACAAGAAGTAGCAGATTATTTAGGTATAGATATTTCTACTTACAATAAATATGAAAAGGGTAGTAGAAAATTAAACAATGAAGTAGTAAGAAAAATAGCTGAATATTACAATATTAAAGTCAGCGATATATTAGATTAATGACAGAATGACATTAGATTTAGGTGTGGATTATACCGATAAATAGTGTCATAGTGTCACAGGAGGTAAGTATGAATAAGCAAGTTTTACAGTTTATTTTAGAAGAAGAAAATCCAAACGGAATTATAGAGTGCTCTGTTGATGATTGGTTTGGTATTAGCTATAAAATACCTAGGAATAAATTAAAAGAAGCATCAACATTAGACTATATTAATAATACAGGAGTTTATATTTTATTTGGTGATGATGAAAACACTGCTGAAAAAATAGCTTATATTGGTGAAGCAGAAGATATTTATAATAGATTATCACAACACAATAAGAATAAAGATTATTGGAATGAATGTATTGTGTTTGTTAGTAAAGATAATTCTTTGAATAAAGCACATATAAAATATATTGAACATGAATTATATGAAATAAGTAAAAATGCAAGTAGATATATAATAAAGAATGAATCAAATCCTACAAAATCTTCATTAAGTAATGCAGATGAAATACGAGCGGAAAAATTTATATCTAAGATAAAGATAATTGCAAATATGTTTGGATATAAATTATTTATAAGTTTGATTGATAAAAATGATAAAGAAGATAAAACTCTTCATTTAACTAATAATGGTGTTGAATATGCACATGGCATGTTAACAGATGAAGGATTTGTTGTTTTAAAAGGTTCTAAAGTAAAAGAAGGTGTGTTTGAGAGTTTATCACCATCTTTAAAAGGATTTTTTGATAAAGAAAGAAGTTCAACTGATTTAGTTGATAATGTATATATAAATGATCATTTATTTTCATCTCCTTCAATGGCTGCTATTGCCATTTTAGGTAGAAATGCAAATGGTTATACAGAATGGAAAAATAAAGATAATGTTTCTTTAAAAAAATTAATAGGTGGTGAATAGTATGGAATTCAGTGAAAATACAAGAGTAAAAATACCAGCTTTAGTACATGCTACTAGATTAGGTTATAAATACTTATCCTTAAAAGAAGTAAAAAATCAATTAGATACTAGAATGAATATTTTTAAAACAATATTTAAAGATAGTATAAATAAAATAAATAATACAGATTTAAATGAAAATGATATTGATAGAATACTTGATGAAATTGATGTTGAATTAAACAATAAAAACTTGGGTAGAAAGTTTTATAAAACATTATTAGATGGATTAGATGGAATTAAAATAATTGATTTTGATAATGTTGATAACAATACATTAAATGTTTTAACAGAATTACCATATGAAAATGGAGAAGATAATTTTAGACCTGATATTATCATGCTTATTAATGGTATGCCTTTAGGGTTTATTGAAGTTAAGAAGCCAAATAATAGAGATGGAATATTAGCTGAAAGAAATAGAATAAACGATAGATTTCATAATGTAAAATTTAGAAAATTCATGAATATTACTCAGATTTTGGTTTTTTCAAATAACCAAGAATATAATAATGATTCTATTGTTCCAATAGAAGGAGCATTTTATGGAACACCTAGTGATAAAAGCGTTTTCTTTAATTGTTTTAGAGAGGAAGAACCTTCTATATTTGATAAGATAGAAGATATATCAGATACTGAAGAAAATTATATATTAAAAGATAATAATTATGTTTCAATAAAAGGAACAAATGAATATAGCACAAATTTAAGTAGAATGACTCCTACTAATAAATTGATTACATCATTATTTCATAAAAATAGAATATTTAAGTTATTGAGATATGGAATAGCTTATGTAGAAAAAGCTAATAAAAATGGTGTTGTTGAAATACAAAAACATATTATGAGATATCAACAATTATTTGCTACTTTTGCTATTGAAAATAAAATATCAGAAGGAGTAAAAAAAGGAATAATTTGGCATACTCAAGGATCAGGTAAAACTGCATTGGCATATTTTAATGTTAAATATTTAACTGACTACTATGCAAAACAATCTAAAGTTGCTAAGTTCTATTTCATAGTTGATAGATTAGATTTATTAAAACAATCATCAGAAGAATTTGAAGCCAGAGGATTAAATGTTGTTAAAGTTAATTCTAGAGAAGACTTTAAGAAAAATATTGCTATGACAGGTGAAGTTTCTAAAACTGGGAAGCTAACAATTAATGTAGTTAACATTCAAAAGTTTTCAGAAGATTCAACTGTAAAAGATTCTGATTATAATGTTGATGTTCAAAGAATTTATTTTTTAGATGAAGCTCATAGAGATTATAATCCGAGAGGGAACTTTTTAGCTAATTTAATGGCTTCTGATAGAAACTCAATTAAGATAGCATTAACAGGTACTCCATTAGTTAATCAAGAAATAGATGGCATTAAATACTCTTCAAAAGATATATTTGGTGATTATATTCACAAGTATTATTATAATAAATCTATTATGGATGGATATACTTTAAAATTAATTAGAGAAGGTGTACAAGCAGAATATAAAGTAAAAATAGCTGAAGCATTAGATCAAGTTAGAGATATATTAAAAGATGCTAAAGAAAGTGATATAGTATCACATCCTGTTTATACTGAAGCATTAGCTGAATATATTTCAAAAGATTTCGGTGCTTCTAGAACAAGATTCAGTGATGATACAATTGGAGCAATGATTGTGTGTGATTCTCAAGCACAAGCAAGAAATCTTTTTAAATCACTAGATAAGTATGAATTCTCAAAAATATTAATTCTTTATAATGAGGATAATAAACAAATAAGAGAAGAAGAAATAAAGGCTTATAAAGAAGGAAAAATAGATATTCTAGTGGTTGATAATATGTTATTAACTGGTTTTGACGCACCTAGACTTAAAAAATTATATTTAGGAAGAGTAATTAGAGCTCATAATTTATTACAAGCATTAACTAGAGTTAATAGACCATATAAAAATTTCAGATATGGATATGTTGTTGATTTTGCAGATATAAGAGATGAATTTGATAAAACAAACCAAATATATTTTAATGAATTGCAAGAAGAATTAGGTGAGGATTTTGAACACTATTCAAGCATATTTGTATCTAGTGAAGATGCAGAAAAAAGAATTGAAGAAATAAAAGATAAATTATTCTTATTTGATTTTTCTAATAAAGAGATATTAAGTTCTCAAGTTAGTTCTTTAGAAAAGAAAGATTTGATTAACTTAAGAAGATTAGTAAGAGACTATAAAGACCTATATAATATTATAAAATCTTTAAATTATACTGATTTAATAGAAAAAGTTGATATTTCAAGTATTGATAATATGTCTAGAGAAATTAATAGAAGATTAGATATTCTTAATTTATCAGAAGATGTTAACAGTAATGATGGATCTAATCCGTTAAATACTGTATTTGAAAATTTAGATATTAAATTTAATAAAATAAATGAAGGTGAACTTGTTATATCCGATAAATACTTAGATAAGATAGAAGAAGTACGAAGAAAATTTATTGATAATATTGATAAAGACGATAAATACTATTCTTCATTAGCTAATGAGTTCAATAATTTATTTAAGAAGAAAAATATTGAAGAATTAACAATTGATGATATTAATGAAAATATGAAAAAGTTAACTGAGATTGAAAAGAATATTGATCAATTAAATTTAAAGAATAGTATGCTACTTAATAAATTACTTGGTGATGAAAAGTATGTAAAAATTTACAAACGAGTTAAAGATAGAATATCAGATTTTAGTGATTCTAAATTAGTAGAAATACTTTTAGAAATCAAAAATCAAGTTGATGATTTGATTCTAAGAAGAAATGATATTTTGGATAATGTTGAGTTCTTTAAAAGCGAAGTTGGAAGATGTGTTTATATGACATCTAACGAAGAAACAAAAATTATTGATGAAATAGATTTCTTTGTAGATTTAATAGTAACAATGTATGAATTTGAAAGGAAGGTAAGTAATAATGGATAAAGAAAGACAACTAATAGTAAAAACAGAGAGAATGATAGATGATCTAAAAGCAGTATGTGGTGAATATGGATTATCTAACACAGGAAATGAATATAAGATTATTGCTGATTCATTCCTTTATAAATATTTAAATGATAAATTCTTGTATGAATTTAAAAGAGTAGATAAGAATTTATCTAAGACTTCTACAACTAAAGAGGTTGAGGAAGAAATAATGAAACTTACTCCTGCAGAAATGTCTAAATATAGATATGGTTTAGGAGCTAATGTAGCATTTGTTAGAAAAGAATTTTTAGTAAGTTATTTATTTAATAATAAGAACTCCACAACACCAAAGTTTTATGAATTATTTGATAATGCTTTAGATGGTATTTCTAATGATAATATAGATATATTCTCAGTTAGAACAGGAAGTAAAGAAAAAATAAAATTGTTCAGTCCTATTTCTCAATATATAATTGAATCTAATAAGAAGAATGATTTTGCTAAAGCAATAATTGATAAACTAGTTGAATTTTCGTTTGATGAAGTGTTTGAAGAAAAATATGATTTCTTTGCTACAATATTTGAATATTTAATTAAAGATTATAATAAAGATTTTGGTAAGTATGCAGAATACTATACACCTAACTCTATCGCTAGAATTATTGCTAAAATATTAGTGCCAGATACTGAAAAAGTAAGAAATGTATCAATATATGATCCATCAGCAGGATCTGGTACATTATTATTAGCACTTGCTCATGAAATAGGGGAAGAAGATTGTACACTATATACTCAAGATATTTCTCAAAAGTCTAACGAATTTTTAAGATTAAACCTTATATTAAATAATTTAGTACATTCTTTAGATAATGTTGTACACGGCAATACATTATTAAACCCGGCTCATTTAAATAAAGAAGGTAATAGATTAGCGCAATTTGACTATATTGTAAGTAATCCACCTTTTAAAACAGATTTTAGTGATTATAGAGATAAACTAGAGGATGATAAATTTTCTGATAGATTCTTCGCTGGAATTCCTAACATTCCTAAGCAAAAAAAAGAAGATATGGCAATATATTTATTATTTATTCAACATATTTTATATTCACTTAAAGAAAATGGAAAAGCAGCAATAGTAGTTCCTACAGGTTTCATTACAGCCAAAAAAGGAATTGAATATAAAATTAGAAAGTATATAGTTGATAATCAATTTTTGACAGGTGTTATATCAATGCCAGCAAACATTTTTGCAACTACAAATACTAGTGTTTCAATATTATTTTTAGACAAATCAAAAAATAATGATATGATGATATTTTTAGATGCATCAAAATGTGGTGAAAAAATTAAAGATGGAAAAAATCAAAAAATAATTTTGAGGCCAAATGAAACATCAAAAATTATAGATTATTTTTTGAATAAAACAGAAGAAGATAAGTTTAGTTCATATGTATCTTTAAATGACGTTAAGGGTAACAACTATTCTTTTTCAGCCGGTCAATATTTTGACGTTAAAATTGAATATGATGATATATCATCAGAAGAATTTTCAAAGAATATGATTAATTATAATAAAAAATTGGATGAGTTGTTTTTGAATGATGAGAAGATTAAGGAAGAATTAAAACATTCTTTAGAGGTTTTATATAAAAATGACTAAATTAATTGATATCATTGATAAATTTTATTCAGGTGATTGGGGTGAGTTAAATGCAACTCCTAATTCATCCTTACCAGTTAAATGTGTAAGAGGAGCTGATTTTGATAATTTATCTATAGAGTTTTTAGATGAGATTCCAGTTCGATTTATTAATGAAAAGAATAATTCTATACTTCCAGAAAATTCAATTATAATTGAAAAATCTGGAGGTTCCCCAACTCAATCCACCGGTAGAATTGTATTTGTGAGTTCAAATATCAAGAAAAAATGTGAAAATATTGTATGTTCAAATTTTTGCACTGCATTTACAGTAAAGAAAGAATGGGATCCATTCTTCGTTTATGAATATTTACAATTAATATATTATAGGGGTGTTTTCTTTAATTTTGAAAGTAAAACTTCTGGATTAAAAAATCTTCAATTAGATGAAGCATTTAAAAAAATACCTGTGCCAAATATTTCTTTGCCTGAGCAACGAAGAATTTCAAAAATACTTTGGGATATCAGAGACAAACAAATTAATAATTATTCGATTATTAATATGCTTGAAAAAATGGAAACAAGTATTTATGAAGAATGGTTTTTAAGATTTAATTTTGAGTATGAAGAAAACAAAAAATATAAAGATAATAATGGTTTATTTATATACAGTGATGAGTTGAAATACAATATTCCTGTTAATTGGGATGTAAAAAGAATATCCGACGTGATTAACACTAATCTTGGTGGTACACCTAATACTAGTGAAAAAAATTATTGGAATGGTGATATTCCTTGGATTAGTTCTGGAGAATTAGATTCCAATATTATTACTGATTCAATAAAAAAAATAACTGCGGAGGGAGTAGAAAATTCATCAACATATTTTGCTGATGAAGGTTCTGTATTGATTTCTCTTGTTCGTTATCTGAGAGTTTCAATATTGGGAATTCCTGCGTGCTTTAATCAATCCGTTGTTTCCTTATCTGAAAATGATATATTTAAGAAAGAATATATTTATCCATTTTTAAAAAAAATGTTGCCAAAGTTTATGGCCTTAAGAACAGGAAATCAACAACCTCATATAAACAAAGATATAGTAGATAAAGCGTATATTCTTTGTCCACCAAAAGAAATATTGGATAAATATTACGGAATAACAAAGAAATATTATGAATTACATATTAATTTACATAAAGAAATAGTATTGCTAAATCAAATTAAAAAATACATATTGCCAATTCTAATGAATAGTCAATTACAAATAGAAGATTAATTTCTTCTTTTTTTATAGTATAATAGTTAATTAATGAAGGTGATATAATGAAATATACTGATAAGCAAATAGGTAAAATATTAAATGTACAAGAATTTGTAGCAATGTCTAACACATTATCTAAAGTTTATCTTGGTTTTGAAAACAAAGAATACTTTATTGATACATTTACAGATAGAGATAGAATATATAGAATATACTGCGCATCAATATATAACTTAATTAAAGCTGTACAAGATTCTAAAGAGTATTTTATTAATACAAAAAAATATGAAGAATTTGAAAAGATGATCAATCAAGAATTTATTGCAAATGATAATAAATATTATAAAAAGGAAAATTATAAGGCAACTTTATTTAAAATAATTGAAACTATAAGACATCAAGTAAATCATTCACTAAAAGATGATGAAGATAATAATATTTTATTTGCAGCATACATAGACTTTGAAATATTAGAAAATTTAAGATTTATTATTAATGACATTTTTAGTGAAGTTTATAATCAAATTGATAAATCAAAAATAAAAGAGCTTATTTTAAATAAGCCCAAAATAAAATATTCAATGGATAAATTGTCAAATAAAGTTGATGAATTGAAACTAAGAATACCAGAAAATGAAAATAGATTAAATGGAGTATTTAAAAAGGATAATGAAAGATCATTAGAATTGTTTGATCAATTATTTAATGGTAGTAATTTATATGATTTATTTATGAAAGATTCAGAGGCAATTAATCGATTTGATTCTGCTGATAAAGAAATACAAGAATCATTGAATAGGGTAGAAGAATATATTAATAGTAATGGTACAGATTTAGAAAAAGAAGCGTTTAAAATTTATAAAGAGTTTATGGGAAATGATGAAGAAGTAAGTATAAAGGATACGACTAAAAATATTGAAGAGATGAAAGCAAGATTGGAAAAATTAGTAGAAAAGAATAATAAAAATGATTAATTTTTAGGTACGTAATTAGATGCGTAAAGTACCTAAAAACGTATAAATTTGAATAAACCCAAATAAACTGATATGTACATAAAACCTTATAAATAAAGGGTTTTATATATTTTATAAATATTGACAATATGGAACTCAGTCACCCCCTGAAGAGAGCGAAAGCTCTCGTTTTTGTTTATATTAAAGGGTTTTAGAACCATTAAGTAATTTTAGGTACAAAAAATATAGTTTTAATAACAGTTCGTTGAGAAAAAGTGTCAAATGTTGCAAAAATTTTCAAATTTTAACAATGAACGGATAGAATATAAATGATTCATATGAACAAAAAATAATATTACTCCGGGAATGGTATAATCTATATATGAAGGTGATAACTATGCAAATTATAGAAGCTATTGAAAAATGGAATATTAGTGAAAAATAATAAGATAACTTATTCAAGATGGAAAAATTAGGGGGTGCTGAAATATTAGGTACAACATGGAATATTCCGGATGATATTAATAAGTTAATTGATAAAAGTGAAATATCTGAATGGAATATTAAAAGATTATATCAATTAGTTTTATGAAACTGCTGGAAGAGATTATTAATGGAGCACATCATAGATCACTACAATATGTAAAAGTTCCAGAACTAATGGAAAAACTAATAATGAATTACGATGAATGGGACAAATATTATTCAATATTAAGAGCAACATTATTACATGAGGAATTGTTTAAGAGCCATCTTTTCATTGATGGAGATGGTAAGACATCTAGATTAATAATGAATACGGAATTAATGAGAAGTGAATATGTACCAGTTATTATTAAAAAAGATAATAGATTAAAAAATGTGATATAATAATAAGCAATCGTTTTTAGGTAGGTGAGATTGTGGGAAAATTAAAAATATTTTTTATAAAAAATAGGTGTAAAAAAATAGCAAGACATAAAGCACGTAAGAAAAAAAGAAAACCTAATAAAAGATTAAACAAAAGGATAGAACTATCAAACTCACAATTAGTTTTAAAGAAAGATAATTTCTATAAAAAACCAACAATATGTAATAGAGAAAAAACTGTTATTGAAATCCCGTCTAGATTTAATCTTATTAACAATCCTGTAGAATCATTAAATACTTTGAAAGAAATAAATTATGCTTTTGAGCAAAGTAAAAGTAAAGAGATAAACTTTGATTATAGTAAATGTTATGATTTAGGATTAGACGCGTCAGTTATATGTGATCTTTTAGTGTTCAATGGTAAATCTTACAGAAAAAGTTGTAATAAAAAAGTTAAGTTATCTGGGAATATGCCACATGGATATGTCGCTGGTGAAATATTTTGCAATAGCGGATTACTAAGGCATTTAAAATTATTTAATTTAGAAGATAAATTAGTCGAAAGGTTAGATCCGTTTGAGCTTGAAAAAGATGTAAATACCGCAACAAATAAGACTATTACTTATTATAATAAATGTTTGCAAAGATATAACATAGAGCTTAATTCAAAAGGGGTAGACTACATGAATAGTCTTGTTGGTGAAATTATTGGAAATGCTAATGAGCATAGTGGAAAAAATGGTGAGTGGTATGTAAGTGGACATTTTTCTCAAGCAAGTGGAAATTTACAATATGGTAGAGGTAGTTTGGTATTTATTAGTATTGGAAATACTATATATGAAAATTTAAAGCATAATACAAAAAGTGATTTGACATTAAAAAAATTAGAGACGCATTTGAAATATCATAAACCTTTATTTGATTTTGCTTGGAATGAAGAGGGATCATTGACTGTACTCGGATTACAGTATAAAATAAGTAGCGTTACGGATGAGGAACATCCCGATCGTGGAACAGGAACGATTCAATTTATTGATAGTTTTAGTAAGCTTGGTAGTAAAATAGAGGGTGATATTCCTAAAATGGCTATTTTGTCTGGAAGTACACATATTTTATTTGATGGAACATATAATTTAAAAGAAAAAAATATAGATAATACGTCAGTCAAAACTATTGCTTTTAATAAAGATAATGATATAAAAAAGAAACCAGATTCAAAATATGTTAAAATACTTAATAATAGATTTCCTGGTGTTATTATATCTACAAATTTTTATGTCGATAGTAGATATTTGAAAAAAAAGGAGGAAGATTAAATGGAAAATATAAATGTAATGGATTATGATAAGAAAATGAAAGACATGCTTGTTTTATCTGGGAGAGAATTAGGGTATCAAATAAGAACAAAAATGAATCTGGATAAGGTTGATATGGATGATAAGAAGTATAAAATTATATTTCCTAAAAATATTATTTCAATATCAACGTCATTCTTTTTAGCTTTATTTGGTGAAAGTGTAAGAAAATGTGGAAATAAAGAAGAATTCCTAAATAAATATAACTTTGATTGTAATCAAAATATGATGCTTAATATAAACGATGGAATAATTGATGCTTTAAATAATGTGGATGGTTTATCATAATGAATACACCAGTAGTAGTTTGCGGTAATAACACATTAGATACTATATCAAATGTTCTTACATTGATAGTTGGTATAATAAATTTAGCATTTATTGTATATGTATATTTGCGAGATAAAAAAGAAAATAAAGAAAAAGAAATAAGTAAAGCACAATTAGAAAAGGAAAAGCAGGAACTTGAGTATAAATATAATTGGTATAAAATGATAAATGTTTCAGATAGAATTAATACATTAAATAAATTATTAAGCATGACAAAAAATGCTTATAATAATATAATAAATTGTGAAGACGATTCGTTGGAGTATAGAAAGCAAATGATGGATGAGGAAACACTTAAAATTAATATGTTGTTTGTAAGTGAAAAAAATAATTATAATTACGTATTAAAAAGTTTGAATAATAATGAAAATATTGAATTAACTAAATTATATAATGAATTTCAGGAACTGTATTTAAATATATTGGAATCAGCTGTTTTAAAAAAACAGGTGGATTACTCTAACTTACAGATGAGTTTGTCAAAAATAGTTGCAAAATACTATGGTTTGGGACACGATATATTATTAAATAAAAAAGCTTAGTCATCTTCTAAGTTATCTATAATAGAAATAACAGAGTCGATGGTGGCGCTGACATATGAAAGTATGTATTTGCTGTTTCCTCAATTTTTATATGTTCTAAATAATTTGCAACTAATGTGACATTAGCACTATTGTTAATAAGTAGCGATGCACACGAATGTCTAAAATTATGAATCATAATAACTTTTAAACAGTTAGAGAATCTATTTTAGTTTTTCTAAGATATATATTAGAATTAGCTAGAGCATATATGAGAATAGAAATTTAAAAATAACTATCATCTAATTTGAAGGATAATACAGTAGAAACGCTTATAAAACAAGCAGAATTAAAATGCAAAAATAAAAAAGTAAGAGATTAATTTTCTGCTTTTTTGTTTTCAAATTATTTGTGATATAATATTAGTTAAATTTAGGGGGAAATAATATGTATAAGGATATAGAAGAAATCTATAAGAAGAAAAGCCCATATAATATAATTAAAAAATGGACGTTTTGGATATATGTTGTATTTATATTTATTTCATTAGTTTTCAATTTTCTAAATAAAATAGTACCAATGATCTTAGTATTTATAGCTATGTTATTAATTATGAAAGTTGTAAGTGAAAAGGTATTAAATACAAAATTACATTTAAGCATAGGTAAAAAACAGGATAATGGATTAACATTACAAATAATTATTAGAAATGCTGAAAAAGAACTATTTAAAGATTACTTTATAAAAAAAAATATGTATAATGAAAAAACACTTTTATGCATAATTAATCACTATAGGAATATGATTAAAAATAAAATAGTTGGAGGTAATTTGTTAGCGATATTATCAATAGCTATTCCAGCAATACTTTCAGTTTATACTAAAGATGGATTTGACTTTAATGGTTTGGCAATTGCACTACCATATCTAATAAGTTTTAGTATCGTAATAATAATGTTATATTTTTCATATAGTCAATTTATAGAAGCAAAGAAATTTTTAAAAGGTGAAGATGGCATGATTGAAAGATTAGAAGAAATATTTAGTGAATTATATATTGAATGTATTAATACAAATATTGTGGATAAAAAGAAAGAATCCAAAAAACAAGTTAAGAAAAAATCAAAGACATCCAAAAAGTAATTGGTGTCTTTTTTAGATACAATTTAGGTACAAAAATACTAAAAAGCCACGGTAAATGACGATTTATGCCAATATAAAAAGGCCAATAAATAAAGGTTTTAACATAATTTGCTCTCTTCAGTTAGAAGAGAGCAGGCCCCTCTGAAGAGAACGAAAACTCTTGCTTTTTATAGTATAATCATTTATTAAGAGGTGATAATATGAAATTTGAAGTATCAAAAAGCTTTTTTGATAAATTAGAATATTCTGTTTTTGATTTTGTAGTTGTAAAAAAACTTTGATAATGAGATTTATTATGATTATATAAATAAAGTTTTTGAAGAAAATTTGCAATCTTCTAAAAATAAATTTTTGAATGTAAAGATTAAAGAGTAAATATGGATGCAATTATATAGAGAAGTTTTTAGTAAGTTAAATATAAATCCAAATAAATATATGTGCCCTATTGAGGCGAGGCTTTGATGTCAATAATATCTAAAGGAAATGATATTCCACATATTAATTCCATAGTAGATTTAGATAATGCTTTATCTTTAAAATATGAGTTACCAGTAGGGGTTCATGATATAGATAATTTTATAAGTGATATCCGAATTAAAGAAAGTGATGGAAATGACAATTTTATTCCTTTTGGAGGAACCGAAATAGAACATCCAGATGTTGGTGAAATAATTTATGCTTCTGGTGATGAGATTAAATCAAGAAGATGGACTTGGCGTCAAGGAGAAAGAAGCAAAGTTGCAGAACAATCTAAGAACTTTTTTATTCCTGTTGATGGTTTTATTTCTAACAAAGATAAAGTTTTAGAACTTCAAAATGAATTAGTCAAATTTTTAAAAGATGATTTAAATTTAGAAGTTTATAGTAGAATAGTTGATAAAGAACACAGGGCGTTTGAAGTGGAAGCATAAAAACTTTTTTTTGTTTGGTAAAGTTTAAAATATAGTTTGGGTTATGTTATACTTTATGATAAAATATATCTTATATGAGGTGGTTTAAATGATAAAGGGAAAGCCTTTTGTTAAGTGGGCTGGTGGTAAGAGACAGATTATTGATAAGTTAAAGTTTTATGCACCTAATGAGTTTAATACTTATTATGAACCATTTGTTGGTGGTGGGGCTTTGCTTTTTGAGTTATCGCCTAGAAGTGCGGTTATTAATGATTGTAATAAAGAACTTATGAATGTATATGTGTGTTTGAAGGATGCTAAAAAGTTTGATGCGATGTGCAGAGAACTTAATCATCATGAAGCTAATCATAGTGAAGAGTATTATTATCAAATTAGAAATTTAGATAGGGATAAGGCTAAGTTTAATAGACTTCCTGATTATAAGAGGGCTGCTAGAACTATTTATTTAAATAAAGCTTGTTTTAATGGTTTATATAGGGTTAATAGTAAGAATGAGTTTAATGTTCCTTTCGGAAAGAAGACTAGTGTTAATACTTATGAGGGGCAGAATTTAGGAATTATTTGTGGATATTTTAATTATAATGATGTAAAGATGCTTTCTGTTGATTTTGAAGAAGCTGTTAAAGATGCTAAGAAATGTGATTTTATTTATTTTGATCCTCCGTATGATTCAGATACTTCTATTTTTAATAGTTATACTGAAGAAGGCTTTGGGAAGAATGAACAAGTTAGACTTGCTAGAGTGTTTAAGGAGTTAAGTGATAGGGGCTGTTATGTAATGCTATCCAATAATAAGACTAGTTTAATTAGTGAACTATATAAAGATTATAATATTTATGTTATTGAGGCTAATCGTAATATTAATTCTAATGGTAAGAAGAGGGGCAAGGTTAAGGAAGTTATTATTACTAATTATGAGAATAATATGAGTTTTGATGAGAATGAAGGGTAATGTTTTATCCTTTTTTTGTGATATGATATAATTTAAAAGAGACAGGTGATTTTTATGGATAAAATTGATAGTATGTTAGATTATTATTCTGGGGCGAAGGCTTATTCTTTATTTTTACTTAATCAGTTTGTGGGTGATGAGTATGATGGTAGTTATATTCTTGATAAGAAAAATTATAATTCAGCTAGAGTAGCACTTATTAGTAATATACTTCTTGGAATAAAGGAAGAGATTGTTACAAAGGCTCCTGAACTTAAGTTTGAGACACAGATATTTGCAGATGAATTAGCTAAGTCGGTTAGTATGATAGCAACCAAGACTGATAGTGGTTATGTAATAGATGGTTATAGTTTTAGTGATGCTGCGACTGTAGTTGCGATGATTCGTAATAAGCTTGCTCATGGTAATTTTATGTTTGATTTAGATCATAACAGGGTTATTTTAGATTTTGCTGGAAGAGGTGTAAAACTAAATATAGATAAGCTTGCTACTTTTGTTATTTATTCTCTTAAGAATTATTTTAGAAGAGTAAAAATGAAACTTTGTGAGAAAAGTTTTGTTATGAATGAAAAAGCAGAAAAAAATAGAACTAAACCTTTAAAAGATAGTAAAGAAGTTAAGAGAATTATATCTAATTTTAAAAAGGTGGAAGTTACTTTGAAAAGTAAAGGTGGGGTAATTATTAGTAAGGATCTAGCGGATATGTTAGATGAGGTAATTGATGCTTATAAAAATACTACTAATTTAAAAGTTTTTACTTTGTTTAAAGATATGGTTAAAGATAAGTATGATTTTGATTGGGATGTAAGATATGTTAAGTTTGATGATCTTGATGAGTTTGCAGATAGTTTGTTTGAGGTATTAAAGGATCAAGAATATACTGAAGCAGTTAATGCTATAGGTGATAAAGTTTTAAAGAGAGTTACGGAAGGAAAGAAGTTTAGTGAGATAAGTGCTTCTTTTAATGATTTTATATTACTTGAGGCTGCATATGACTTGCAATCTACTGATAAGGATAAGATTAGTAATTATATAGCAAATAAATATGGTAATTTTTTTGTTGCTAGTAATGAAGAACTTACTGCGGCTTCAGTTAGTTTATTTAATACTTTGTTTGGATATTTACATGATGATTTGTTAGATAATGAGAATGCTTTTACTAGTGGAGATAATACTGGATTTGATTATAGTACGTTAGATTTTTCTGCATTTAATGTTAGTTATTTAAAGCCAGATAATGGACCAATAGATAGTCATAAGGAAACTTATATGGGAGCTTCTAAAAGACTTGCTGCTATTCAAAGTAAGATACAGAAAAATACTGAGAGTTTAAATGCGGTTAAGTTAAGCGGAAATACTAAGGCGCAGGCAGTACTTAGTGCTAATTTAAATAATGATAAGATTTTAGAAGCAACTATGATTAGTGATGTAGCATCAGCTAAAGCAACTTATGATGATGCGGTAGATTATGTAACTGATAATAGTTTACTTGTTTATAATAGGGGTATTATTAATGGAATAAGAAATAGTATTGCTCATGGTAAGTATACGGTTATTCAAAGTGGTTCTTTTGATGATGTTAGGATATTGTTTGAAGATATTTATGAAGGTGAAACTACATTTAAGGCTGATATTTCAATTGCAGAATTTTTGAATTTTATATATTCGAGTGAAGCTAAAGTTGTGTCATTTGTAAAGAGTAAAAAGAAAGTCAATGAAGTAAGTATATAGTTTAGAATAAAGCCCATTTTATTGTAAATAATAGTAATAAATGATATAATTTTTTTGTTAATTAAGGTTGTGATTTGATGTATAGAAAGACATATGCACTTATTGATTGTAATGTTATTGAGGATAATGTTAAAGCAATAATAAAAGAGTATTCTTCTTATAAGTATTATTTTGGAGTGGTTAAAGCTAATGCTTATGGGCATGGGTTAGGAGTTATTAAGTATATGCTTAAGGCCGGTATTAATTATTTAGCAGTAGCTACTTTAGAAGAGGGATTAGAGGTTAGAAAAAGATGTAGTGATGTTCCTGTATTAGTTTTAGAACCAGTTAGTGCTAGTGATGCTGAGGTTGCTTCAAAGAATAATATTACGATAACGATAGATAATAAAGATATTTTTGATGAGATTAAGAAAAAGAAAATAAGGGTTAAGTTTCATTTGAAGATTGATACGGGAATGAATAGATTTGGTGTTAAGTCTAGTGAGGTAGCTTCTTATATTTATAATAATTCAGATAAGAATTTATATATGGAAGGTGTGTTTACTCAGTTATATTCTGGAGTAGGTGAAGAGCTAAATAAAGAGGTATCTAGAT
Organism: uncultured Mycoplasmatota bacterium; assembly: GCA_900547775.1. GTDB lineage: Bacteria > Bacillota_I > Bacilli_A > RF39 > UBA660 > CAG-533. The sequence continues at coordinate 427,755 of URHW01000001.1, forward strand.
TTAAAGAGATAACTAAGGATATAGATTTAAGTAAGGTAGATATTGTTCATTTGGATAGAAGTTTGACGATGGAGCAACATAAGGCATTTGATTTTGCAAATGGGGTAAGATTAGGTGTTGTAATGTATGGATTTGCGAAAAGATCATTTCCACTTTCTTGGAAGAGAAAACTTTTTAATAAGTTAACTTTTAAGAAGTATGTTCCGGATGTTAGTCCTTTAAAGTTAAATACTGCATTTAAGTTTGTTACTAATGTGATGGAGATAAAAGAGATTAAGCCTGGAGAAGGTGTTGGATATGGTGGTATGTATGATGCTAAGTCTAATATTAAGATAGGGATTCTTCCTTATGGCTTTGCTGATTTTGCACTTATTAAACCATATTATGTAGAGATTAATGGTAAGAAGTATAAGACTATTACTAATTATATGGATATAACTTCTGTTATAATTGATGATTATGTTAAATTAGGTGATGAGGTTGTTATATTTGGTGATATGATTGGTATTCGTGAGATTGCTGGATATACTGGAGTTAATGTTTATAAGTTAATTTGCAGTGTTACATACAGAGTACCAAGAGTTTATGTTTATAATGGAAAGAGGATAGAAGATGAAGAAGTTTAGAGCACTTATTATTGGAAATGATATTAATGCTTATTATTTAGCTAGATGTTATCATGAGTTTACGGGAGAGAAAGCAGATTTGCTTAGTATTATAATTCCTGGTGAGAAGCCTTTTGCTTATACGAGATATACTAAGATTTTAAATATTAAGTATGTAGAGAATCTATGGGATGAAAAAGTATTTTTAAGTGAATTAGATAAGTATTATGAAGAGCATAAGAAGGAGAAAATACTTCTTGTTAGTAGTAATGAGACTTATGGTGAGTTTATAGCGAAGAATAAGAGTAAGCTTAAGAGTAAATTTTTCTTTAATTATCCTAGTGTTAAGTTACAACATACTTTAGTTAATAAGGAAGACTTTTATAAGACGTATGCAGATAGTGTAATTGATTTACCAAGAAGTATTTATTATGATTGTACTAAGAATGAAGAGATTAAACCAGAAGATATTACTTTCCCGGTAATTGTTAAACCAGCAAATGTTATTTTATTTAAACATATTAATTTTGTTGGTAAGAAGAAGATTTATAAGCTAGATACGATGGAAGAGTTACTTGATGTTATTGATAAGTTTAAGAAGGGTAATTATACGGATACAATTATTATTCAAGAGTATATTCCTGGTGATGATTCACATTTATTTGATGCAGTAGTTTATGCAGATAAGAATAAGAAGGTAAAGATGGTTTCTTTTGCTCAAATAGGTCTGCAAGAGCATGCTCCTAGAATGATTGGAAATGCAGCCGTTATTATTAATGGGTATTCACAGTATCCTGGTGTAGAAGAGCAAATTGAGAAGATTAGAAAGTTTACTGAGAAAATAGGATATCAAGGATTTGCTGAATTTGATATGAAGTATGATGCTAGAGATGGTAAGTATAAAGTGATGGAGATTAATGCTAGACAAGGAAGATGTTCTTATTATATAACACCTGCTGGATTTAATTTGATTGAGTTACTTTATAAGGATTTAATTGAAGGAAATGAACTTAAATATAAGATTTGTGATAAGGAAGTACTTGAGACGTTTGTACCTAAGTGTGTAGTTAAGAAGTATATTACAAATGAAGAGTTTAAGAAGAAGGCTTTATCTATGTGGAAAGATAGAACAGAAGCTCTTAATTATAAAAAGGATAATGGTTTCTTAAGAAAGTTGCTTTTATTAAAGATCAGATATAATTATATTAAGGCTTATAAAGAGTTTAAATGGGACTGGAAATAGTCCTTTTTTTGTTTATATTTTTCTTATTTGGGAATAATAATACTGATGTGTATGAGGAAGTATGTTGTTTTTAATTTATTTTTATTTTATGGAATAGTTTTAAGTTATTTGGTTTTTAGTAAAAGTTATGCTTATGAAAATAGTGATGTTGTATATCCAGAAGGTGTAACTACACTTAATTTTAGTGATAAGGTACCAGATAAAGTTTTTGATAGAGTTTGTTCTTATGATGATTGTTTTGATTATATGGGTGGTACAGTAAATAATTTTATGAAAGATTTTAGTAATTATTTAGATAGTAAAAGTAGTACTGAATATAAGGAAATGATATATAGTAAAGGATATCCAATTACAAAAATTTATTATTCTAAAGATTAATTTCTTCAATATATTCTTTTCCGTATTTTTTAATTTCTGTAATAAATATAGATGGGTTGTTTTTAGGTACTAGTAGGTAAGTATAGTTTTTTGATCTAGTAAGAGCAACATAGAAGAGTCTTCTTTCTTCTTCGTTTGGGTAAGAGTCTGTTTTAATTATTTTATTTAATAGTTTGGGATTAGGTATTCTAGATGGAAATCCATTTGTTTTGTTTTCAAGATTTATTATGATGGTATTATCAAATTCTAGACCTTTTGATTTGTGAATTGTTAAGAATTTAAGATTTTCAGTTTCTTTAATATTATAGTCATCTTTGTCTTTATTATTTCTTCCCATTATAAGAGTTGTTCCAAAAAGGTTGGGGATAATTTTGTTTATAATTGTTTGTTTATTTGAAAAGTAAACTATTTTTATAGGTTTATTTAAATTTTTTTGGCAGATTACTGTTTTTTCAATCTGTTTTTTATTTTGCATTATAAATTTATTTGCTAAGTTGATTGTTTCTTGATTATTTCGATAGTTCATTACTAATTTTAATATAGTTATTTTTGGTATGTATTCTTTTATGTTTAGAAAGATATTTAAATCTAGACCACTAAATCTATAGATAGATTGGTAGTCGTCACCAACAAAGAATATTTTGGCATTATTTATTTTTTTAATTGCTAGGACTAGGTTAAGTCTTGTATAAGATGTGTCTTGAAATTCGTCGATTATAATAAACTTATAAGGTACTTTTTTAATGTTGTTTGATATAAGTTTTTCAGCATTTATTATTAAATCATTAAAGTCGTGAGTACCAGATGATTCTAGTTCTCTATGATAGATTAGATAAATATCTAGGATGATTTTTAAGTAGTCTTTATTTATGAAGTGTGATTTATTATAAAGATTCCATAGTGTATCAATTGATGAATAGTTTGCTTTGTACAGATTTATAAATGTTTTGATGTAAGTTTTTAGATTTGAAATTGTTGTTTCGATACATATTCTTTTAATGATGCTTGCTGTTTTTTTATTTGTTTTAGCGTAGCTTTCGAAGTATTCATTGATGATATAGTCTAGGGTGTTACCAGCAAGATGGTAGTTTTCGTCTTTGATAATGTTTATAGCTAGTTTATGAAATGTGGTGATATCTATTTCTTTATCACATTTTCTTTTAATGTCATTTACGGATTCATTTGTAAAAGAGATAACTAAGATTTCTTTTTCTTTGTAGATGTTATTATCTATTAGGTAGTTTATTTTATTAATTATGGTATGCGTTTTACCAGAACCAGCACCAGCGATGAGGAGGGTATCATTAAGTGATAGTACTGCTTTTTGTTGTTCTTCATTCATGTTTATTAATATATGTCATCGTTTAAATTTAGTCAAGAAAAAAGAACATTAATCAATTTTGGTTAATGTTCTATCTAGTAGTGAGTAAAGGTAAGTGGCTACTTGTTTGTGAGTTTTATTCTTGATATATTCTTTGTATCCGTTTAATTGCTTTTTATAAGCATTATCAGCAATGTTTTTAAGTTTGTAGTCAATTATATCAATATGGTCATTATACTCTAACATGAGGTCAATAACACCTGTTTTTTCACTTGTTTCATTATCATCTATAAATTCATATTCTTGATATATTTCAGCATTGTTTATATTTTTAAAGATGTCATTTTTTAGTAGGTTTTCTAGGATGCTTTTTTCAATTGGACTAAGTAAAGTGTAATCGGGATTTTTAAGGTTAGTGTTTTCTAACATGTAGTGCATTTCTGTACCAAAGTTCATGTTATTTTTTTCTTCTTCAGTGATTAGTTTACTTGTTTCTTTTGAAAAGTGTTTTTCTTCTAATGGACTTGTTTGAAATTCTTTTTCATCTACGCTTATTGTTTTATTTGTATTTATTAGGCCATCTAAGTTAATATTTTTTGATATTTTGTAGTCATCATTAATCTCAGGAATATTAACGTTTGTGATGTATTTTTCTATGTATTCATAGACAGAGTTGAGGATATCTTTAAATGATTTATATTTCATACGGTCTAAGTCATCAATTACTTTTTCGTTGTTTGTTACATAGATTTTGTCACTGTCAAGGCTTGTTACAATTATCATTTTTTCTTTTGCTCTAGTAAGTGCTACGTATAGAAGTCTTATTTTTTCAGATATTTCATTTCTTAAATTATCTTCTTTGAAAATTGTATTAATGAATGTATTAGAGAAGCCTTCATTATAGCTGGGCATTATTAAACCATATTTTTCGTTATATAAGATTTTATCTTTAACATCCATTAGATTAAATTCTTTATGGAACCCAGAGAAGTAGCATATTTTGTATTCTAATCCTTTGGATTTATGAATGTTAGTGATTGTTACAGAGTTTGAGTCACTGATTATTGCAGGTAATTTAATTACTTCAGAGTTTTCCATTAAGTTTTCAAAGAAGTCTTTCATGTCATAGATGTTCATACCAACGTCATTTAGGCTTTGAGCTTTTTCTAGAAGATTGTTAAGAATAATACTTCTATATAGGATGTTACCTTTAGAAATCATTTTGTCATAGAAGTTAAAGTCTTTGATGATGGTTTCAATTATTTCAGTGTTACTCATACTATCGATGTTTTTGCTAATTTCTAGGCATTTTTGATATATTTCGGTAGTAGTTAATTGCTTATTTATAAGATTATTGTAAATTATATTGTCATCTAAATTATATAGGTAACTACGAGCAATGCTAGTGTAGTAAAAATTAGTGTCTACGTTGTTTAATTTATTTTTGATGTTTATTATTAGTCCTAGAATATTATTTATTAAGCATACTTCATCTGTGAAAAGAATATCTTCGTCTTTGTAAATGTTAAGGGGTATTTGAAGGTAGTCAAATACTTTTTTATAGGTATCAAAGCTGCTTGTTCTATCCATGAGAATACAACAGTCTTTGAATGTTATATCTCTTTGAACTTCATCATCTAGTACTTGGTATTTATCTTTAATTTTCTTTTTAATATCGTTTCCAATAATGAATGCTTCAATTTCTTCTTTAGTGTGATCTTTGTCTTTTTCGTAGTTATAGATTTCTAGATTGTTATTATTTTTGTTACTACCAAAGATGTAAAAGCCTTGGTTACCAAAGATTAGACGGTGTTCTTTGTGGTAGTTAGCGTTTCCGATAAAGTCATCCATTATGTGATTAAAGATATCGTTGATACTGTCTAGGACTTGTTCTCTTGAACGGAAGTTTTTATTTAAATCTATTTTTCTTCCACCATCTTCGTTTTTATATTTATCATATTTTATTTTGAAGATATCTGGGTTAGCGTTACGGAAACGGTAGATAGATTGTTTAACATCACCAACCATATAAACGTTGTTATTTTCTAGTTGGGAGATGAAGGTTTCTTGCATATCACTTGTATCTTGATATTCGTCGATCATGATTTCTTTGAATGAATTTTTAAGATTTGTACGGACCTCTTCGTTCGTTTTTATTAGTTTAATTGCTAGTTTACTGATGTCGTTAAACTCAAACATATTTTTTGAATATTTGTAATTTTCGGTTTCTTTGTGTAAAACTTTGATGATATCAACAATTATTTTGGCATCACTTTTAGTACTTCTTAAATTATTTATAAGTACTTCTTTATCAAAGTAGCATAGTTCTTTTATAGATTTGGTAATTTCACTAATTTGAGTTTTATAATATTTAGCTTTTTCACCAGAACCATTAGGTAGTCTAGGCATTGTGAAGTCTAGTGATAGTCTGATAGTATTGTAGTCTTTGGCTTTTATTAGTGGCTCTAGAACTGTAAAGAATTTTTGATATGTTTTTTCTTCTATTTCATAACCTAGATTTTCAAGACTGTTTTTTATTGAATTTATTTTATTTTGAATAAGTTTTTCATATGAGTTAAATAGATTTTCTAGGTTTTTGTCAGTATAGTAGTTGTCAATATAATTATTTAAAAAGTCTTCTTTATTGATAAGTAGGTCTAGGGATGAGTCTATTGCGAGAATTTTTTTTCTAAGAGGTTTGTCATTCTTGACACAGTATTTTGTTATGAAGTTAATAAAATCTTTATTATTTTCTTGGTATTGATCTTCAAATATTTTATCAATTAGTTTTTTCTTTTCTAGTTTAATTATGGATGCATCTATGATACTTAGGCCAGCATCTAGCCCTAGATAATAGTGATATTTTTTTACTAGAGATAAGACATAGGCATCGAATGTTGTTATGTTAGCAGTTTCGATTAGATTCATTTCTTCGGTAAGTTCTGGTAGTTTGCTAATTGCTTTTTTAATTCTTTCTTTCATTTCTGCCGCTGCATTATTTGTAAATGTTAAGATTAGAAGTTCATTTATGTGAACGCCTTTTTTAAGTTTAGTTATTACACGCTCAGTTAGTACGGCTGTTTTACCAGAACCAGCACCAGCTGATACGATAATATTGCTTCCTTCAGTGTTGATTGCTAGTTCTTGTTCTTTTGTCCATTTAGGCATTTTCATCACCTCTTAAAAATTTTAGTTCTTCGTCTGGGTATATGTACTTGTTATCTTTTTCAGTTTTAAAACAGATGCTTTGATATTTACAGAATTTGCAACTAATGTTGTCAATACCTTTAATTTTAGGTTCTATTTTGAAGTTTGCATTATCTATATTTTTAATCATTTCGTCTATTTTTTCTTCAGCAAATGTTCCTAAGTATTTTAATTCATCTTCAGTAAGTATTTTGGCGTATCTACTAAATCCATTTTGCGTTAGAGTCATACTTTTAATATACTCACTGTTTTCGTAGGTTGGATCAAACTCAGATATAAGATTTTCATTACCAATAGTGTAACCATTTAGTTTTAGGTGGTCGTTTATTTGTTCTTCTTTAGTTTTCCCAGGTTTAAAATTGATAATTGGGCTTATGATATTTTGTAGATAGATACCGACAATTTTACTATTAGGATATAAGTTTTGAATTAGATAAATATATGTTGGAAGCTGGAGTTTTAGTCCATATGGTGCTAGTCTTAAATCAATATCTGTTTCGCCAGTTTTGTAGTCGATTAAAACTATTTTGTCATCATACTTCATTATCTTATCTATAATACCAACAAATTTAATTTTGTTTTTTGTAATTTCAATATTTTTTTCACATTCTATTTCTTTATAGTTAGTAATGTTTAAATGTGAGTTAATATTTTTAACAACGTTTTTAAGTTCTTCTAGCATTTTATTTAAGAAGATTTTGTTTTCTAAAGTTAGGTTAAATGGATTTTCTTTAAGATAGCTTTCTGTTTCTGTATTAAAGTTGAAATTTTCTTTGAACATATTTTGTAATATATGATGGCATAAAGAGCCTGCATAAGCATCAAAGGTTTGTTCATAATTATCTAATTTAAGAATATATGAGCAGTAATATTTGAAAGGACACTCATAGTAAGTATTTAATTTAGTATATGATAGGTTTAATTTGTCGTAAGTAAAGTTTATCTTGTGGTAGGTATTATCATATGTCATATATTCTATATTTTTATATGTGTTTAATAATATAGGGATGTTTATGTTGAAGGTTCCGTATTTTATATACTCGTCTAGAAGTAAACTTAAATTATACTTGTTACTTTGATTAGAATACGTGCTTGGTATGTAATCTTTTTTGATAACTTCTAGTTTAAATTCTTCGATAAGTGGGGAAGTTTTAGTACTGCCTTTTAAGTTCTGCTTACTTGTTGTAATAGTTAAATTCTTAGTATTATTAATTATTCTTTTCCAGATGATGAATTCATTGTTGTTCTTTTGATATGTTTGATCTAAATAAGGCGGTTTCTCTATATCTGAAATATAATCTTCATCTTTATAATTATGAGGAATTGTTTCTTTATTTAGGTTTATTAAGTAAATATAATCGTCTTCTTCTGGGATATTATTTTTAAGGTCTATTATATTAATAGAGTTTGTAAGTTTTTCACTTTTAAGTTTTGTGTGTTTAAATTCTTCTTTTAAGATGTCTTTAATTTCAGTGATATCTTTAATGAAACTATATTTATTTAAAACTTTAATAATCCCATTTTTAATTTCTTCATTTTGCACTTTTTCTAAATCTAGATTATTTAAAAAGTTTAGTCCTTCAGTTGTTTCGTATAGTGTCTTTGTGCTTTCAATATTGATCGGTAAGCGGTAGTTTGCAAAAATACGTTTAATTACACTTGTGTTGTCTGCATTGATATTTGCTATATATACTTTGTTTAAATCAAGATTCTTTTGGATTATGTCATTAGCGATAAACTCAATTTCATTATTAATGTTTGTAAACTCATATACTGGGTGTGTGTAGTTTTTATCAGGGATATTTGTGATTGTTACATTAGCAGTTTCTTTTAATAAATCAATAATGTGCATAGTCCATTTATCAATGTTAATAAATCCTTGGATTTCAACATTTTTATTTTTAATTGAGTTCTTAAAAAACTTATCTGTAGTAAGAAGATTTTTCTCAAGAAGTTCATTTTTAAGTGTTACTAAGTTATTTAGTTTGTCATTTTGATAGTTTGTGTTTTTGATAAAGTACATGTTTTTAATTAGTTCTTTAGCGTTTTCATATGAGTAGTTTTTTTCTTTTATAAGATAATAAATTGTTTTTTCATCATAATCAAATAGAAGTCTTTTTGTTACTTCGTCTATTCCAAGAATTTTGGCTTTGTATAAATTATTTTGCTTACTTAATTTTTTAATAAGACTTTTTTTGTAGTTTTGAGGTACGATTATATAGTCTTGCTTCATTTGTTACTTCCTTTCATTGTTTATTATACAATTTTTTAGGTACTTTTAAAATAAAAAGAACGCATGTTTTGCGTTACTTTATACTAAGCATATGAGATACACGGGTTATCATTGTTGCATCAAAGTGTTCGGCAGTTATTAATGGGTTAATATCGCATATTTTAGCAAGATTTATTATGGATAGAGCGATAGTATCGTTTGGTTCATTTTTAATGAAATTGTACCATTTTATTTTGTCTTTAAAGCCTTTTTTGATAGCGTTTTTAGTATCTTCTTTTTGAAGCTTTATTATTTCGTTTTTATATTCGTTAATTGTCATATTCTGATGTTACTCCAAAGTAGCTCTCCATTGTTATCCAGTCTCCATTGTTATAAAGAGCTTTTGCAAGTTCTTTACCAACGTATCTTATGTGCCATGGTTCATAGATATAACCGGTTTCATTTGTTTTTCCTTCTGGATATCTTAAGATATATCCATATAGATAAGCATTTTTTGCTACCCATTTTCCTTCATCTGTGTTTTTGAATGAACTATCTATTGTGTTTAAATCAAAGGCTAAACCACTTTGATGTTCTGAGTGTCCTGGTCTTGCTGAGAAGGTATCTGCTGCTGTTTTGCCTTTTCTTTTAACATAACCATTATATAAGTCGTTTTGGTAATCATATGAGCGATAGCCACTTTGAGCCCATAAATTTAAGTTTAGTGAAGCAGCATCACTTTTCATTTGTTTCCAGTTTTCGTAAGCTTCGGAGTTTAATGGTTCTCTAGCAAATCCATCATTTGGAACACTTTTAAATGTGTTTTTAGGTTTCCAAGTGCTATCTAATGGATATGTTTTGTTAACGATTAAGTATCCATCAACATAATATGCTCCATCTTTGTATTCGACTGTATAGCCTTTTGATGTTTTGCCAGTCTTATTTGTTTGACCACTTATAACTTTTTTAGTAGTGGTTGTAGTAGTTGTTTTTTTACTAGTTGTAGTTTCTTTTGTAGTCGTTGTGGTAGTTTCGGTTGTTGTTTTACTTGTAGTATTAGTGGTTTTGGTTTTATCCATATTATCATCGGACTCCTTTTTAGGGGTAATTATAGTAATAATAATATATGAAATTAATCCGAGAATAATTAATATTAGTAAAATGTTACCATATTTTAGTTTAATTCTTTTTTTCATTTTGCCTCTTGTGTATATTTTATGCCATTTAGAACTGGAATAGAATTTATAAGTTTGTTATATGCTTCTTCATAGTTATCAGTGGCGATTTTAAGTACTTTTATATTTGACATGTTTAAATCATCAGCAAGTTTTAAATATGCGTTTTGTTGTTTAATACTACTTTCTAGGGAGAATGCTTGATATTGATGATGCTGACGAACAAGTCTTTTTTCATATAGAGATGTATCTTCTAAGTATAGTACTACAAAGTAAATGTTGTAATCTAGGTCGTTAAGTTTTTGAACTAGTCTTTTGTATACGTCATCAAATTTGTAATCTTTAAATCCTAGACTTGCATATACTTGTTCAGTGAAGAACGTGCGATCAAAGATTAAGTTTAGTTCGGTTTCTTCTAAAGTTTCCATATAGTTTAGTAAGTTAAGATACATTTTTTTATTTTTAGCATAACCAGTTTGAGATTTATCTTTAATACCAGTTAATCTATAAAGATTAGATGATGCTAGGTTATCTCTTAAAAAGTTTGCCATTGTGCTTTTACCAACGCCTTGTGGGCCTTCGATTATTATTATATTTCCACGATTATTATTCATTGTTTACCTCTTCATATTTTATATTATTTTCTTTTAAAAAATTTGTGATAATTGATGATGTTATTGCATAACTTAGGGTGCGGTTGCCAGTTTTTTTGTTACCTAGAGCTATACCCAAAATTTCTCCATTAGTGTTCAAGACTGGTGCACTTTCCATTCCGTCTTCAACTGGGGATGATAACTCAAACATTGATATATTTTCTTTTGTATCAAAGATATTTCTTGTGATGATGCTTTCAACTGGGAAAATAGGAAAGTTCATTACTTTGAAATCGCTTTTAAGTGTTCTGTTTTCTTCGTCATAAGTAAATGCTTTATATTCTGGAAAAGCAAAACCTACTGTGCATGTGCTTTGACCTATTTCATAATTTTCGTTAAATTTAGGAAAGTTTTTGACGAGAACATTTTCATGATTTGAGAATTTTATAACTGCTAAATTTAAGTATTCGTGTTTTATAATATTTACTTTTCCTGGATTTTCAGCAATATCAATTATGACATTTAAAATATCAGTTAACGTTTCATCTTTAATGCCATATTCATCTAGTTTTTTTGTAAGTTTTCTTCCTTTTAAACTTTTTAGTTCTTCGTAGATTGGTAAGTATGTTTCTTTTAGTTCGTCTTGCAGTTTAAATAGGGAAGCTATGCTTGCAGTTGTTAAAATATCTCCTTCATTATTTAAAACAATTAATGTTGATAAGCCGTTAATTATTTTTTTATCAAAGTAATAAAAACCAGTTGCGAGAGGTCTTGTAAAATTTAACGCTTCTTTGACAGCAATTTTAAACATATTTTATCACCATTTTAATTATACTTCACATTTAAAAAAAACACTAGTTGTAAGTGTCTTTTATTATTTGAAATAGTCCATAAATTTCGATTATAAGTGAAAATGTCATAAGGACGACACAAAATACATCGTCTATATCTGCATAACGGTTAATTAGTAAGGAACCAATTAAGCAGAAAACTCCGATACCAATTGTGATAAAACCTTTTAAATTCTTTTTCATATTTCCACCTTGTTTCTACCTAAATTATAGCAAACAAATGTAAATTCATGCAAGATAAATGTAAAGATTTAATTAGTTTTTTTAATAATTTTATTTTCTAGATTTTAAAAATGTCAAGTGTTTTTTTCAATTTTGCACGATTACACCTTTTTCAAGGGACTTTTGTTTAGTTTTCACACCTTTTTCAAGGGACTTTTTCTTTTACTTCACACCTTTTTCAAGGGACTTTTTATAAAAAAGACTAATTTCTGTAAAATTTGCGTAAAATTTTGACCTTTTTTTGAAATTTATGATTTTATTATAAAATTTAAGAAAAATTGCAAAGTTTTTAGTTAATAAGATGTTAATTTATTAAAGATTTTGGATTTTTTTAAAAACATTTGCTAAAATAATTTTAGAGGCGTGATAATTATGAATAAGTTTGATGTTGTAGTTAAAGATGATTTGTATGTTGCTAATAAGGGAGATGTATTTCCAGATAAAGAAGCAAATGTAATAGAGGAAAAAGTTTATGTGCTTGTTGTCGATTCATATAAAAAAATTTACTTAAATTTGAATTATGGTACATATGATTTTGTAAAAGGTGATAAGGCAATTTTTTCTGAACTTAAACCTTTTGCAATTGTAAATAATTATGTTGAAGATCATCCACTTATTGGAGAAAAAATGATTTATAGAAATTACTATGTGATTGATAGTTGCAAAAAGAATTATGATTTAACTAAACTGGAGGAAGTTCTTTTTGTAAATCTTAAAGAACTTATTCAAAATAATATGTATGATAATCCTAGAAATAGGGAAAGAACTGAAGAAATATTAGAGGTAATAAGTTTTTTATAAAAAGCACTTTGTTTAAGTGTTTTTTTATTGACATGTATTTTATTTATCAATTATAATTAAGATGACATTTTGCAAAAAATTTTATATTAAATACATTATGTGGCTACATATTTTAATATGTGGTTTTTTGCGTTGTAAGAAAGGATGTGAATTTAAAATGTCGCTTATATGTGTGGACAACCTGAGTAAAACTTTTAGAGTTTCAAGAAGAAGCAGTGGATTAAAAGCTGCTTTAATGTCGTTTGTTAAACGGGATTATACATACGTTAATGCAGTAGATAACATTTCGTTTAATATTAACGAAGGAGAAATCGTTGGATACATTGGTCCAAATGGTGCTGGGAAAAGTACGACGATTAAAATGTTGTCGGGAATACTTCTTCCTAGTTCTGGAAAAATTAATGTTGATGGTTTAAATCCTAGTGCTGACAGAAAAAAATATGTCAAGAGAATTGGCGTTGTATTTGGTCAAAGAAGTCAACTTGAATGGGATATTCCAGCAGAAGATACTTTTGATTTGTTAAGGGATATCTATTCGTTAGATGAAGATGAATACTTAAATACAAAAAATGAACTTGTTAAATTGCTTGAGATTGAAGAAATAATTAAAAAACCAGTTCGAACACTCAGTTTAGGAGAAAGAATGAGATGTGAACTATGTGCTTCATTACTACATAAGCCTAAAATACTCTTTTTAGATGAACCTACAATTGGGCTTGATGCAAAGAGCAAAGTTATAGTTCGTAATTTTATTGAAAAGATTAATAAGAAGAATCATGTTACGGTTATTTTAACTACTCATGATATGAGTGACATTGAGGCTTTGGCTAAAAGGATAATCCTGATAGGAAAGGGTAAAATTCTTTATGATGGAGCAATAGATTCACTTAAGAAGAAGTATGGGAGTTATAAAACAGTAAGTATTATTACTAGAGATAGAATAGAGAATATTGAATTTAATGGTATTGTAAAAAGAAAGTTTTGTGATGGTGTTTATAAATTTGTTATAGATACTAATATAATAACAATTTCTTCTTTTATTAATTATGTTAGTAATTCTTATAATTTAGAAGATTTAGATGTTGATAATGAAACAATAGATGATATTATCTTGAAACTTTATGAGGATTACAATGTATGAAAAAATATTTTACTTATTTTAAGCTTAGATGCCTTACGAATTTGCAATATAGAAGTGCTGCTATAGCAGGATTACTTACACAATTTTTCTTTGGCATGGTTTTTATAGAAGTATATATTGCTTTTTATTCTTCAGGTGATGGGAGCGTGCCAATTCCTTTATGTAACTTAGTAAATTATATGTGGTTACAACAGGCTTTCTTTTCTCTTGTTTATCCGAGTGAAAAAGATCCAAAATTATTTGAAATGATAAAAAATGGAAATTTAGCGTATGAACTTGTTAGACCAGATAATTTTTATTTTAAGTGGTATGTAAAGATTTATTCAAAGAAGATTATTGCTGTCCTTTTGAGATTTGCACCAGTATTATTGGTTGCCTTTATTCTTCCTGAACCATATAGGCTTAGTTTGCCACCATCGATAGAGTATTTGGGAATATTCATTCTTGCGATATTTGTTTCTTCAATTTTGGTATGTGCGATAGTTATGTTATTATTTATTATTACGATGTACACGCTTGATTTTAGGGGAAGTCTTAGTATATTTGGTGTTATTATCGAGTTATTTATGGGTGGAACTGTCCCTTTAGTGTTTTTTCCAGATTGGCTTTTAAAAGTAGCGAATGTTCTTCCATTTAGATTTTTGGGTGATTTTCCATTTAGAGTTTATTCTGGGGCTTTTAGTGTTTCTAATTCTTTTGTAATGCTAGGTAAAGGACTAGGTTGGTGCGTTATTGTTATAGCAATTGGTTATTATCTTTGCAATAGAGCACTTAAGAAAGCGGTTATTCAAGGAGGTTAGAATGAAGATATATATTGAGAGTTTAAAAAACAATATTAAGTGTGCATTAGAGTTTAGAAAAACATTTATTTTATCTGTTATTAGTCAGTTTGGAGTATTTTTTTCTTATTATTTTTTGCTTTTAGCACTTTTTCAAAGATTTAGTAATATAAGAGGTTTTACAATATATGAGGTCTTACTTTGCTTTGGCGTAATTCATTTTGGCTTTGCTTTTAATGAAACTTTTTTTAGAGGAGTTGATAAGTTCGAAGATTTTATTTCAAATGGTTCACTTGATAGACTTTTGGTTAGACCTCAAGGAGTACTTTTTCAAGTTTTATGTTCAAGAATGGATGTTGTTAAGGTAACGAGATTATTTCAGGCATTATTCTTCATTGTTTATAGTTTTATTAAATTGAAATTAGAATTTAACTATGTTAATGTTGTCATTGTGCTTATGATGATGTTTGCTTCGGTAGTGATATTTTTCAGTTTGTTTTTGCTCATGGCTGCATATTGTTTTGTGACTATTGAAGGTCTTGAAATAAAAAATCTTATGACAGATGGTGGCAAACATTTGGCCCAATATCCAATGGGAATCTTTAGAAAAGCATTTTTAATATTTTTTACTTTTGTAATTCCTTATGCTTCTGTTAATTATTATCCTTTACTTTATTTGGTTGGAAAGAGTAATAGTTTCTTGCATGCAATATCACCAATTTTTGTATTTTTGTTTTTGATCCCATGTTATTTTGCATTTAATGTAGGTTTAAAACATTATGAAAGTACCGGATCATAAAAATGATTTCGCGATTATGCGAAGTCTTTTTTAAATTTTTAACTAGCACTTAATATTGACAAGTGCTAAAATGATAGTATAATGTTTGTAGGAAGGTGATGATATGTCTTTAGTTAAAGTTAAAGAGTATTTAAAGAGATACAATGCTGATGATAGGGTGATTGTTCTTGATGAGAGTAGTGCTTCGGTTAAAGAGGCCGCTCATGCACTTAATACTAGTGAGGGAGCGATTGCAAAGTCTATAGCAGTTATGATAAATGATAAGCCAGTGGTTATTGTTTTAGCTGGTGATAGGAAGTTAGATAATCATAAGTTTAAGGAAGAGTTTCATGTTAAAGCGAGAATGATTTCTTATGAAGAGACAGAAGCACTTATTGGTCATGCTCCTGGTGGGGTTTGCCCGTTTGGACTTAATGATAATGTGTCTGTTTATTTGGATGAGTCATTAAAGGAACATGAATATGTGTATCCGGCTTGTGGTAGTTCTAATTCAGCAATTAAATTAAGTATAGATGAAATAGAGAAGTTTTCTAATCCAGTTAAATGGGTTGATGTAGGAAAGGTGATTGAATAATATGAAGAAGAAAGAGTTTAAGAGTTCATCAAAGAGAGTATTAGATTTGATGATTAATTCTATTTATACGAATAAAGAAATATTTTTAAGGGAATTATTAAGTAATGCGAGTGATGCGATTGATAAGCTTGTATTTACGTCTTTAACTGATAGTAGTGTTTCAGTTAATCGTGATGATTTAAAGATCGTTATTGAAAGAGATACGGATGCTAGGATACTTAAGATTAGTGATAATGGTATAGGTATGGATGAAGTTGAACTTGAACATAATTTAGGTACAATAGCAGAATCTGGTTCTTTGAAGTTTAAAGAGGAAAATAAGGATCAAAAAGACACTTCAATAATTGGTCAGTTTGGTGTTGGTTTTTATTCAGCGTTTATGGTTGCTAAGAAAATAGAGGTTATTAGTAAGAAGTATAATGCTGATAAGGCTTATAAGTGGACTAGTGAAGGTGCTGATGGGTATACTATTCAGACTTGTGATAAAGAGGAAACAGGTACGACAATAGTTCTTTATTTGAAGGATGATACAGAGGATGATAATTATTCTAATTATTTAGAGGAGTATACTATTAGAAGTATTGTTAGTAAGTATAGTGATTATCTAAAATATCCAATTATGATGGAAGTGGAGAATTCTAGGTTAAAGGAAGGCTCTAAGGATGAGTATGAGACTTATAAAGAGATGGTTACGTTAAATACAATGGTTCCTTTATGGAAGAAGGATAAGAAGGATATTAGTGAGGAAGAGTATAATAATTTTTATTCTTCTAGGTTTAGTGATATGGATAAGCCTTTAAGGGTTATTCATACTAGTGCTGAAGGATTATCTAGTTATAAGGCTTTGTTGTTTATCCCTGGTCATGCTCCTTATGATTATTATTATAAAGAGTATAAGAGAGGGTTAGAACTTTATACTAATGGAGTTCTTATTATGGATAAGTGTGAGGAGTTAGTTCCTGAGTATTATAGTTTTGTTAAGGGTGTTGTTGATACTGATGATTTGTCTTTAAATATTTCTAGGGAAACACTTCAGAGTGATAAGCATGTACTTGCGATTGCTAAGGGGTTAGAGACTAAAATTCATAATGAACTTAAAGATATGCTTACTAATGATTTTGAGAGTTATAAGAAGTTTTTTGAGGCTTTTGGTTCTCAGATTAAATATGGTATTTATAATATGTATGGAATGAATAAGGATAAGCTTAAGGATTTACTTGTATTTTATTCTAAAGATAAGGGTGATTTAATAACACTTGATGAGTATGTTAAGAATATGAAAGAGGGACAGGAGAATATTTATTATGCTTCTGGTGAGAGTGTTAGTAAGATAGATAGTTTGCCTCAAGTAGAGCAGATTAAGAAAAAAGGCTTTGATATTTTATATTTAACTAATTATTTAGATGAGTTTGTTATAAGTGTTTTAAGAGAAGAAGATGGCAAGACATTTAAGAGTGTTAGTGATAGTTCTTTAGATTTAGATACTGAAGAGGAGAAGGAAGCTAATAAGAAGTTAAATGAAGATAATAAAGATATGCTTGCTGAGATAAAGGATGCACTTGGTGATGAAGTTACTAGTGTAAGATTTACTAATAAACTTGATAGTCATCCCGTTTGTTTAACTAGTGAAGGTGAGATCAGTGTAGAGATGCAGAAGGTTATTAATGCTATGCCAACTGATGAGAATGTTAAGGCTAAACTAGTTTTAGAGATTAATGAAAAACATGATATTGTTAAGAAACTTGAGAAGTTATATAAAGAGGATAAGGCTGAACTTAAGAAGTATGCGAAAGTTCTTTATAGTGAAGCTAGATTAATTGAAGGCTTATCTATTGATAATCCAACAGAGATTTCTAATTTAATTTGTGAGTTAATTGCAAAATAAAAAAATGCCGTATGGCATTTTTTTTGTGTGAACGAGTATGCTATTTATTACGAATAAAGGTCTAGTTTTTACTAGACCATTTTTGTAATTTTTAGTTATTACAGCAAGATGTATTTCTTCTTCTTTGATTGCAGTAGCAACGACCTGTGATTTTACATGGAGTGAACTCTACTGTTACAAAGCATGACTCTTCATGTAGACATGGGCAAGTGCTTTCATTAGGCAATATTTCACAAGTACCTTCCATTGTAATTACTTCTATTTTGTTATTACATCTGTTTGTAAGTTGACAGCAGCAGTTGTTATCATTTTCGATTAGTTCTGATAGTTTTCCATTTACACATGTTTCAAAAGTTAATTTGATATTTCCACAATAGCAGTCACTATCATAGATAATTGGAGTGCAGAAAGGTGAGCCGCTATCACATAAAGTTAATGTACATAAGTCATTATTTTGAATCGTTTTAATAGCATCTTGCATTTTTAGTTTAGTAAAATTTGTATTCATAATACCTCCCACTTTATCGTATGTGAGTTTCTTGTTTTAACCTAGGGCAAAAGTCTATTATTTTTTGGATTTTTGATAATATTTTTTATCAAATTGTTATCTTTTATGATATAATTTTTATTGTAAATGTGTTGAAGCACTAGATACTTAATTAGATGGAGTGGTAAATTATGTACTGTAAATATTGCGGAAGTGAAATAAAAGGAAATTTTTGTTCTAATTGCGGAAGGAAGGTTCAAGAAGAAAGTAGAGAATCGTCTGGATTTGGTTATGGAGTTCTTGGTTTCTTTTTTCCATTAATTGGTTTTATTTTATTTTTGGTTTATTTAAATGAAAAGAAGAAAGCTTCTAGAGCATCTTTAATAGGATGTATAACTGGGGTTTTAGTAAAAGCACTTTTAGTGATGTTTGCTCTATTTGTGTTTAGTTATGGTATAGGCGGAGCAGCTGATTGTTATGAAGAATGTGGTTATAATTTTGAATATAGAAATGGTCAGTGCGTTTGTACTGATAATAATTTAGATACTTTTTAGTTCGTAAGTATTTACTTTTATAACTTTTCTATTATATAATAGTTTCTTCTTCTGAGGTAGAATATGGAAAAGTTAAATAGATGTGTTAATTTTATATTTAGTAATTTTAAAAATTCTAATTTTAATATTTTGAAGTCTTTGTTTAGAGGAGATTTACTTAAATATTATGGATATGAAGATGAAGAAATTTGTGCTGGTTATTTGTTTGATTTAGTAAAGAATAACCTTTTTAGTGTGGATGAGTTATCTAGAATATTTGGTGGAAGAACGACAAGTTTGATACTTGCATGTAATATAGATTACGGTGCTAGTGATAGAGTATTAGAGAAGTATTTTGATGGGCTTAATGAGAAAATGAAGGCATTTATTTGTGCTGATTTACTTGCTAGTTATATTTTTGAAGTTATTTCAATAGAGGAATATAAAAGAGTGTTAGGACTTATTTCTTTTGAACGTATAAATTTGCTTTTTGATTTGTGCGTAAATGAAGTTTTTGGGGTTAATAATCTTAAAAGAGGATTGAATTTAGATTATGTGAAGAAGATATTTAATACACGAATGCCTTATATAGTGATGATTAGTGAGAAAGCGGGACGTTTAAACTATGAGGGTATCATTGACGAGTTTTTTGAGAGTTCTTTTAATTTGAGGATTGGTGGGGAGTTTGGTCTTTCGACAAAGATTAGAGATAGTCTTATTAAACTTACTTTGGATGGTACTGAATTATATCAAATAATTGATGATAACAAAGTGTTTTTGATAGATGATCGTATTTATGATAGATTTATATGGTTTAAGTTATTGGTTAATAATGAAGAATTAACTATTGCAGATATTAACAATTTTATTAAAAATAGTTTGAGAGTTATGATGGATTATATAATTATTACGGGGATATCCTTGTTTGATAATGAGGAAGTATATGTAGATGATATTCCAGAGGAGATCAAGAATATTTTTATTGCTGACAAGACCAGTGAGATGACGATGAGTGTTGTAAATACATTTTTACCTATTATGAGTAAACAGTATTTGCTTAATTTAAAAAATAAACTTAGTAGATAGAAAAAAATCTTAGTTATGCACTAAGGTTTTTATTTGTTTGTATTTTCGTAATAGTTTCTTTCTTGAAGTTCACTTAATATTGCATCTAGTTCTTCATCAAGTGTTTCTTCATAAACTTCTTCTGCATCACAGATTATGCTGGATAGGCTTGTGTAGTTTTCTGGAATGATGTCAAATCTTTTTAAAACTTCTATTTGATAGTTTGTTAGCATTAGTTTATCATTTACTTTGGTTAATTTGTTTTTGTTAAAGTCAATGGAGTCAAGAAGTTCTTTGATGTTATATTCTTTATTCATTTAAATCTACCATTTCATAGATGCTTCCGTTGATATTTAAGACAAATGTGCGATTATTAAATTTACCAGTAAGGATGTTTCCGTCTTCAGTAGTGAATTTATATGAATTTGCACCAATATCATATTCAGATGAACCAGTAATTTCCGTTTTATCACAAGCACCATTATACGTTACAAATTTAAATGTATTATCTTTTAAATTGATTTCTATTCTTGGTTTACCTAAAGAACAGTTAGTAGTATCACTTTCATAAACTTTTAGGTTAGGGTCTGCATTTGTTTCATGTGCTTTAGTTGTTGTCGATATTTGATCGATTGGGATTATTGGATTATCGTTTTTGATTTCGAATGGATTTGGTAAAACGCCTTTATCCATTAGAAAATATAAGCCAAAGATAATAATAATTAGAATTAGTAGAGATGATAAAAAGTTAATTATTTTATTTGCTTTTTTTTCTGGATTTGGGTCTGGTAATTTGATACTTTCTTCTTTTACTACTCTTTTTTTGAATTTTTCTTCTTCGTTCATATGAGCCTCCATTTATTTTAGATATTATATCATATTTGACGGGTGAACTTCAATGATTCTTGTTAAAAATACGAGATTATGGTAAAATGTTTATTGTAAAGAGGGTGATTTCATGAAGGCTGTTTCAGTTTTTTTGGAAGAGTTACAAAAGAGAATAGATAGTACTGCTTTACAAACGATTGATTTTGAAAATAAGAAGAATACTCTTTTAGAGATAGATAATATAATTTTAAAATATGGGCTTAATAAAAGAAATATAAGTGCTGATGATTTACTTAAAATTGATTCAGTGTCTATAGATGATCTTTATTTAATTATTGATTTTATATATGGCAATAATACTGACGAAATAAAGGATATAGCAACCCGTAATATTAATAATATTAGAAATAATGGTAATCATGGTTCATATGTTTATTTAGAACAGATTGCTGGAAGAATTACTCAGGATTTGAGTAGTTGTTTAAAGAGAGATAAAGAATATATTGATACTCAAAGAGAAATGATTGAACTTCCAAAGAGAGTTTTGGAATTATTTGATGATGGTAGTTTGAAAAGACCTATTTATGATTATAGTGATATAGATAAACTTTCTTTAGGACTTTCTAGTAAAGAAAGAGGAGAGTTAAAAGAAGAGTTATATATCGAAAGTTTTAATTTAGTAGCACATCAGATGAGTAAGGATGATAAACTTTTTATAGATAAATACGCGTCTGTTATCAAGAATAAAAAAGAAAAGTATAAAGATGTTTATGAAGCTCTTACAGATGTTTCTGTAGATGCATCTTTAATTAGTCAAAAGGCTAAAGAAATTTCCAAAGATAAAAAATTAGATTATAATGATGTTAGACAAGTTTTGTTTATTAAAGTGCTTGAAGATGATTTAAAGAAATATCAAGAATTACTTTTAAGTTTAGGAGTTCGTGATGGTGTTTATGATAACTTACTTAATTTAAAAAGTGAGATGGAAGAAGTTTTATCACTTTCTAGAAAAAAGGAAGTGGTCACTGATGGTAAGGAAGAGGATTCTAGTGATAAGTCTAGAGAGTTTGATGAGGTAATAAACAAAGCTAAAGAGATTATTTCTAGTGAAAAGGAACTTATTGATAGTGTTAAACCAGAGGATTTACAAAAGTTTTTGATTGATAGTGTTACTTCTGACGATAAAGATAATAAGTATAAGATAGTGTCTATCTTGATGGAACTTTCTAGAGAGGTTAATGGGGCACTAGATAAGGTTAAGTTATTTGATGGTCATCTTGATGACAGTGTGCTTTCTTCGTTTATAAATAATATTAACAAGTATATTGAAACGTATGAAGTTTTAAAAGGTGATAAGAATGATGAGAATAAGGAAGAGCATGTTATTTATTTAGAGAGTATTATAGATGAAGTTAATGCTTTAGATAAAAAAGAGTTAAATGCTTTTAAAAAGGTTTGTGAAAAACTTATTTTAGGTGACTTTAGTGAGGTTAAAAGATTAGAAAACACTTCTTATAATATATATGTTTCTAGTTATAAAGATGTGAATGTTTCTTTTATGAGACTACCTGATAAGTTTTTAATGATATTACATGTTTATACTAGTGAAGATGAATTTGGTGATATGGATGAAATGTTTATTAAAGAAGTTCTTTTAGATAAGGAGAAAGTTTTTGCTAGTCAAAGTGAGTTAAGAGGTAAGTTAAAAGTAGTAATTAATAGGAGTGCATAATGGAAGGAAAGGATATTTTATTACAAATTTTAAATGGCAGTGCGGTAACTTCTTCATTAGCACTTGCTGAGAGTTTGAAGGAAGAAATTAGTGAAGGTGAGGAACTACTTGCTCTTTATGATAAAAAGGAATATTTGCAGTTTGCAAACAGAGTTTGTAGTTTGGAACGCTTATTTAATCTTTGTTTAAGTTATATTGAAGATGACAATGATAGTGTACTTTTAAGAAGAAAAGTACTTGCAATTAAGACTTCTTCTTTAACTATTAGCGATTATGTTCTTAGTGATAAGGAAATAAGCGAATTATCTAAAATAGTTGTGCTTCTTAAGAAGGTAATTGGTGATCTGCATGATAAAGTAACGCTTATAACAAATTCGAGTATTACTAGTGATGATGTTATAAGGATAAAAGAAAAGTTATCTCGCGAGGAAATATTTACGCCGGACGATATATCACTTACTGAAAGAATTGTTAAATGTGCTAATCCAAGTAATGGAGATATTAACTGGGATAAGGTTATTACTTATTTAAATGAGTATAATGGTGGAAAGTTGAAGAAACTTGGTGAAGATAAGTTACGTGGTAGACTTTTGGAAAGAGCAAACTTTAAGAATCCAGATGAAGATATTTTTAAACATCATGATATGATGAAAAGTACATTTAAGCCAGTTTGTAAGATAGAGGAGCATGAAGTAAGACAGAGTGTTAAAGAAGTCATGGCATCTATTGGTTTTGACTTTGATAAGTTTGATAAGATTAGTGCAGATAAACTCTTAAAGTGTGATTTAGATAGTTTAAGTAAAAGAGCTAAGTATCTTTATGATAATGGTTATATAGATATTATTGGCAGTAATAATTATCTAGGTGTTTGTGAAGTATTAAGTGGTGTTAGTTTAGAAGAGTTTATAGATATTATTAAAGTTCTAAAAGAATATTATAAATTTACTGATGAGGATGTTAAGAGTTTACTTAAGAGAGGTACTGTTATATTTACTAAGGATGGCTTTGATAATTTTAAACATAATATGGATATTTTAAGGGAATATAATGTATCAAATAGTGTAGTTGTTACTAGGGGTGTTTTGTTTTTAATTAATGATTATATGAAGAATAAGAGGCTTATAGCTAAATTACCAGATGGTGTTAGTGTAACTGATTTTCTTAGTGAGAATATTGGGGTGCTTTATGATAGTGAGAGAGTGCTTAATAATTTAGATAGTTTTTCTTTATATGGTTTTAGTTTAAGTGATGATAAAGGGGCTTATAGCGTTCTTACAACATTTGATTTAGCAGGAGTATTGGATCAGTTTATTGAACTTGGCATTAGTGAACATGTTCATAGTGGTAATAAGGAGTTAAAGGGTATTAAGGATTTAATGGTTAGAAGAATTTTTTATGCTTTTAAAAATGGGCTTCCAGTTTGGGAAAGTAAGGATAGTTATAGTTTAATTAATGGGACACCTTGTTTAAAAGAGGATGAGATTATTCCACTTATAAGTGATTATCCAATATTAATGTATTTAGAAGAAGGTCATAGATTAGCAATATACTCTGATACAACATATGCACAAATTAAGAGAAAGACAGAATTTGTATTTGATAGAATTGTAATTTCGAGACTTAAAACTTACAGAGTATTTGATAGTTTAGTAAGAGCTGGGGTAAAGCCAGAGGAAGCTATTGTAAAAGCACTTACATTTAATTTACCTCTTGAAGAGAGTGAAGAGAAGAGTATTTTAAGGATGCTTCATTTAGGTAATGAGGTGAAGAAGTTATGATAGATTTTTTAAATAAGTATGGTTTAAGTAAAGAAGATATTTTGGAGATTAAAGGGCACTTTGATGAGAAGTTTATTTATAATTTAGGTGTTATGAAAAATAATGTGATTGAGGTCCTTGATTATTTACAAAGCATAGGAGTTACTAATTTTAAAAATCTTATTTTATATAGGTGTGATTTGTGCTTTATGGATGTGGATTATTTAAAGGAACAACTAAGCAAATATGATGAAAAACTAATTGTATATATTATGAATAATGATATTTGTGATTTACTAGATTTTGATATCTAGTATTTTTTTTATTATTTGATATATAATAAATTAATGGGAAAATAAAAAAAGTTAGCACTAACTATTGACAAGTGCTAAAATAGTGGTATAATTATAATTGTGAAAGGAAGATGAGATTTATGAATTTAATCCCAAGAAATTTTTTATTTGATGATGATTTGGAGGATTTCTTTGTAACCAAACCTAGTAAAAGAGGTGAAATGAAATGTGATATTTATGAAAAAGATAATAAATATTGTATTGAATTAGATGCTCCAGGTTTTGATAAGAAAGATATCAATATTGAAGTAAAAGATGGATACCTTACAGTAAAAGCTCATAAAAAAGAAGAGAGCAAAGATGAAAAGAAAAATTATATTAGAAAAGAAAGATATTATGGAGAGTATTCTAGATCATTTGCTTTAGGTGATGTTGATATTGATAATATTGATGCTAAATTTGAAAATGGTATTTTAAATATTACAGTTCCAAAGAAAGAAATCCAAGAAAATAAAAAATATATTGAAGTTAAATAGGACTAGCGATGAGCTGGTTCTTTTCTTTTGTGATAATTTTTTTCGCGATTTTGAACATAATAAAGTAAAGTAAATGTTAAGTTATTTTAAAAATTATATAGATAATTTCTCTCATAAATGGTTAATAAAAAATTAAATTAAATGCTGAAAATAAAGCAAATTTTAAAAATCAGAAATTTACAAGTTTGCATCATAGAATATTTTTGGCTAAACATTAACTAGACACGGGGGGGGGTTGTTATATACTAATTATAGAAAGTTAGTGATAAAATATGAACCAAGAAGAAATAAAAAAGAAGCAAAAGAAAGTAATGATATATATACTTGTCATATCGCTTATATGCGTTGTAGGTGTATCATATGCATTCTTTACTGCCGGAATGAGTTCTGAAACAAGCACTACAGTAAGAGCTGATGCCGGAACAATGAAAATAACTTATGATGGCGGAAATGATATAAATCTTGCTGGAATATATCCTAAAGATGATGTATGGGCTACAAAAACAATAACAGTAACTGGTAATAACACAACAGATGCTGAAATGTACTATAAGCTAACTTTAGTAGTAGACTCAAACACATTTAAAACAGATGATCCATTACAATATGAACTAGTAAGTACTAATACTAGTACTAATGGAGAAATAATTCCAAATATATCTAAAAAAGATATTACTGGTACATCTATCGAATTAGGTAGTGGACACTTTGTAAAAGCAAATAATGCTAAACATACTTATTTATTAAAGATATATTATCCTAGGAAGGCTACTAGCCAAAACGCAAATCAAGGAGCAGCATTTAGTGCTCATGTAGAGATAACAAGTACTAAAGCACCTACTGTTAGTAATTTAGCTAAAGTAATACTGGCAAATAATGAAGTGAAAGCTCCACTTACAACACCAGGAGCAGCAATATCTACTGCTGACGAAGCATTACTTGCATCTGCAGAAGATGATTATGGAACTTCTTATTACTTTAGAGGTGCTGTAACAAATAACTATGTAGAGTTTGCTAATAAGTGCTGGAGAATAGTAAGAGTGAGTGGAGATGGCTCTGTAAAACTTATCTTACATAATGATAATCCAACTGGAGCAGCTAATCCTTGTGATGCTGCAAATAATAGTGCTAGTGCAGCATTTGCAAGATATTCTGGTGAAACATATAAAAGTGCATTTAATGAAAAAACAGATGACAATGCTTATCTAGGATTTATGTATGGAGCAGCAGGGGCAACTGATTATGCAAGTACTCATGCTAACACTAATAAAAGTACAATACTAATTAATTTAGAAACATGGTATAATAATAATATATCAGATTATGCTGATAAAATAGCTGATACTGTATGGTGTAATGATAAAACAATTGTAAAAGATACAACTTATAATCCATCGTCATATGGTGGAAATGCAACAGGATTAGGATTTGGTATAAATAAAACATGGTATGGTGCTGCTCAAAGATTATTAAGTACAAGTGGGAGTGCTGGAGGCACTGGGCCTAGTTTAAAATGTAATGGTGACTTAAGCAAAATAAATTCAAAAGTAGGCTTAATAACAGCAGATGAACTAGCATTTGCTGGATATGCTTATGGATTAGAAAACTCAACAACATATTTACAAGAAAATGCTACAGATACTTATTGGTGTTCTTTGTCTCCTGGCCTCTTCAATGGCAGCTACGCTCTCGTTTGGTACATTATCGGCAGCAGTGGTGACTTCGCTCACGTCTACGTGTTCTACACTAGCGGGGTTCGTCCTTCAATTTCTCTTAAATCGACGACCAATGTAACCGGAAATGGTACCTCAGAAGATCCTTATGTTGTTGAATAATAATTAAATCACTTAGGTGGCTTTTTTGTTGACTAATTCTTTTGAGATTTATATACTTTTGGTGTAGGAGATGATTTGATGGGTTTAGTTGTTAAGAATGTTAATAAGTCTTTTGGAGATAAACATGTTGTTGATAATATTTCTTTTGAGTTAAAAAAGCCTGGTGTGTTTGGACTACTTGGTACTAATGGTGCTGGTAAGACTACTACTATAAGAATGATTTTAGGTATTAGTAAGAAGGATAGTGGTGAGATTACTTGGGATGGTAAAGAGGTTACTAGGGGTAATGTTAATTTTGGGTATTTACCTGAGGAGAGAGGGTTGTATCCTAAGAGTACTGTTTATGATCAGTTAGTTTATTTTGCTAATTTAAAGGGATTAGGTAAGAAAGAGGCTGATGAGGCGGTAAGGTACTGGTTAGGTAAGCTTAATTTGATGGAGTATATTAATAGTCCTGCTGAGAAGTTATCTAAGGGTAATCAGCAGAAGGTACAGTTTGTTACAGCGATGCTTCATAATCCGAATTTGATAGTGTTAGATGAGCCTTTTAGTGGGCTTGATCCGGTTAATACTGAGGTTTTGAGTAATATTATGAAGGAGTTAGTTTCTGAAGGTAAGTATATTATTATGTCTTCTCATCAGATGGGTGTTATTGAGGAGTTTTGTTCTGAATTGGTTATTTTAAATAGGGGTAAAACTGTTTTGAAGGGTAATTTGAAGAAGATCAAGGATAGTTATGAGACTAATAAGGTTATGCTTGAAACTGATGATGATGTTAAAGATATATTAGATAGGTTAAAGTTAGATGTTGTTAGTGAGAGTGAAGGGGTTTATATGATAGGTGCTGAGGCACCGGATAGGGACAGATTATTGAAAGAACTTGTTAGGTGTAAGATTAATGTTAAAACATTTAGTGTGGTTAAGCCTAGTTTGCATGAGATATTTATTGAGAAGGCAGGTGAGTAGATGAAGGATTTATTAACTGTTGCTAAGTTTACGATTAAGGATATGGTTAAAAGAAAGAGTTTTATAGTTACGAATATTATTTTTTTAGCGGTTATCCTTGTGGGGACTAATATTCCAAGAATTATGGAAAGTTTTAGTAAGGATGATGAATTATCTAGATTACTTTTGGTTGATGAGGGTAATATTTTGGGGGATTATTTATCTGGTCTAGAAGATAATAAAGATTTTGGATATGATATAAAGGTTATGTCTGGAAAGTATAATAAGAGCGATGCTCAGAAAGCGCTTGATAATGATGAATATGATGAGGTTTTAAGTTTTCGTTTAGATAATAATACGATTATGTTTGAGGATTATCGAGCAGATATGAGTTTGGTTGGATCTAATGCTGAGGTTATTGTTAATCAGGTTACTAGTGCTTATTATAATATGAAGTTAATGTCTTTGGGTTTATCACAAGATGAGTTAAATGCTCTTAATGTAAGTTTTAAACTGAATACTAATTATTTGTCTAATTCAGATAGTGGTAATAGTACGTTTGCGATGATGATGTTTTCGATAGTGTTATTTTATGCAGTGTTCTTTTGTGCTAGTCAGGTTTCTTCGTCTGTTACGACAGAGAAAACTTCTAAGATTATTGAAAGTTTGACGACGTCAACAAGTCCTAAGAATATAGTTTTAGGTAAGACTTTAGGTGTTGGGTTTACTGGGTTATGTCAACTTGCTGTGCTACTTATTTTTGGAGTTATTTGTGCTAAGTCTTTTTTACCTAGTGATATTTTAAAGGGAGTAATTAATTTAGATTCAATTACTATTGGAGTTTGGGTTATTATTTTACTTTATTTTGTTTTAGGGTATGCTTT
This sequence comes from uncultured Mycoplasmatota bacterium, assembly GCA_900547775.1. Lineage (GTDB taxonomy): Bacteria > Bacillota_I > Bacilli_A > RF39 > UBA660 > CAG-533. The sequence goes on from URHW01000001.1 coordinate 456,436, forward strand.
GTATGCACTTATATTTGCGCTTACTGGTTCTTTGGTGCAGAAGCCAGAGGATATTCAAAGTGCGAATAGTCCGGTGTCAATGCTTTCTGTATTTGCCTTTTATTTAGCGTATTTTTCAATGATGAATTCTAAGAGTAGTGTTAGTGTATTTGCTTCGTTATTTCCTTTTTCTTCACCATTTAGTATGCCATCAAGATATATGCTTGGACTTGCGAGTGTGAGTGATGTGATTGTTTCACTTGTTATATTAGTTTTGACTGCTGCGCTTATTGGGTATATTTCGGTTAAAGTTTATTCTAATGCAATACTTAATTATGGTAATAAGTTTAGTTTGAAAGATATTGGTAAGTATTTGAAACAGAGATAAAATTATTGCATAAACATTATTTTTTGTGTATAATGTTTGTTGCAAGGCCTATTGGTGAAATGGTTAACACATTGCCCTCTCAAGGCAACATTCATGGGTTCGAATCCCATATAGGTCACCATATGCTATTTAAAGTTCCTTATTTGGGGACTTTTTTATTTAATTGGGGTATATTATGAGTATTATTTTACATAATATATAAAGACAAGAAGGTTATTGACAAATGTTAAAAGTTACAATATAATACAAAGCAATACAAAAAAGCACTTGCAAATTAAGTGCCTTGTGTTATAATTTAATTATGATAGATGTAATTATCTGTCGGTTATACTTAAACAATAAAGAGATATAGTCTTTTGGGTTAGATGTATCTCCACATTATTTGGAATTTGCACCTAATGAATAGGTGCTTTTATTTTAATATGATAGCAAGTGCTACAATGATGAATAGTATTAGCGAAAGTATAAGTACTACCGCTATTAAGTAATCCATATCTTAAATGTAGATTTTAATTTATATGCTTTCATACAATCACCTCCTTGCACATATAAATGCGTGGAGGTAACACCTATAGACTATATCTCTAGTTGCATTATACAATATTATGGTATTTAAAACAAGAATATCTTGTGGAAAATTCTTTGAATGATAATATTTTTTAATAATTATAAAAGGAGATGTTTACAATGCTTTTAATTGATGGAAGAGAGTTTAAAGTAACTGAAGAGACTGCGTTTCTAGGTAATATTAGCTATAATAAAGTTAGTGGGTATAATATAAGATTTGAACTGCGTTTTATAGATGGAGAGAAAAAGGGTTATATTAATTTAGATACTGGGTTTGAAAAAGAGAAGGATATTAATTTGTTTCTTAATAAGGAGTATTCCGGGCTTAATTTTGATGGTTATCCTTTTATGTATTTTGAGGTGTTTGATACGATGAAGTTTTTGGATTCTGAGATTGAATGTGAGATTAGAATTAAGATAAATGATATTAAAGATGGTAAAATTAATGTAAATTTTGAAGTTGATGATGATTTAATTAAAATTAAGTATGATGGAAATTTAATGGTGGTTAATAATATTTAATTTTTTTTACTTGACAGTTGAATAAGCGTTCAACTATAATGATAGTGGAGGGAATATGGATTGTAAATGTTTAGAGTGTGATTGTAATATTATTCATGATGCAGTTGTTAATAATACTTTAAAGGCGATGCCTAGTGGTAAGGTTATTGAGAAAATTGCTGGTTTTTTTAAGGTTATTGGGGATAATACTAGGACAAAGATACTTTTTGCTTTAGATACTAATGAGATGTGTGTTTGTGATATTGCAAATGTGTTAAATATGACGAAGTCAGCTGTTTCTCATCAGCTCTCGGTATTGAGGGATGAGAGAATTGTAAAGTGTAATAGGGTTGGTAAAGAGGTTTATTATTCTTTAGATGATGAGCATGTTAAAGAGGTTTATGAGGTAGCGTTATCTCATGTGAAGGAGATTTTAGATGAAAAAGTATAAATATAATATAAATAATTTAGATTGTGCTGGATGTGCTAAGCAGGTTGAAATTGCTTTAAATAAGAATAAGGATTTTAAGAATGTGGTTGTTAATTTTAGTACGGGTAAGATAAGTTATGAGTCTGATAAAGATTTTAGTTTAGGAGAGCTTAATAAGTTAGTTAAGGCGGCTGAACCTGATGCGAGTGTTAGTACTGATGAAGAGGTTAAGAAGGAAACTAATATTTATTTTCTTATTATTGGTTTAGTTATTCTTTTTGTGGGAATGTATTTGCCAGTAAGTGATAATGTAAGAATTATTTTATATATTATTAGTTATGTTTTTCTTTTATATAAGACTTTTGTTAAGGCGATGAAACTTTTATTTAAGAGTCATGTTATTAATGAGAATATGCTTTTGACTATATCTTGTATTGGTGCATTATGTATTGATAAGGTTATGGAAGGAGCTATGGTTATAGGTTTATATACTATTGGTAAGGTTTTAGAGGAGAAGGCTTTAAATAATAGTAGGAAGTCTATTAAGGGAATTCTGGAAATTAAACAAGGGTATGCTAATGTGGTTAGTGGTGAGAAAATTATTAAGACAAGTGTTGAAGATGTTAAAATAGGCGATGAACTTGTTATTAAGAAGGGGGAACGTATTCCGGTTGATGGTACACTAATAAACGGAGAGACTAATTTGGATGAGTCTGCTCTTACTGGGGAGTCAGTTTTGCGCTTTGTTAAATGTGGTGATGAGGTATTATCTGGCTCTATAAATAAGGGTGATGTTATTAGAGTTAGAGCTACATCTGAGTATGCTGATTCTACTGTTGCAAAGATACTTGAGTTACTAGATAATGCTAGTGATAAGAAAACTAAGTTAGAGACAACTGTTAGTAAATTAAGCAGATATTATACACCAATAATTTTGGGATTAGCAGTTTTAGTTATTTTAGTTTTGCCTCTTTTTGGAGTATCTATTAAGGAAAGTTTTTATAGAGGTCTTACGTTTTTAGTTATTTCTTGTCCTTGTGCAATTGCGATATCTGTTCCTTTATCTTATTTTACAGGAATAGGTGCTGCTAGTAAGAATGGTATTTTGATTAAGGGAAGTAATTATTTAGATGGTTTATCTGATATAAAAAATATTGTATTTGATAAGACGGGAACGCTTACTAGTGGAGAATTTAAGGTTAATAATATAGAAATTGCTAAGAATAGTAAGTATAGCAGGGATGATATTATTGATATTGTTGTTAGTGGAGAAGAGATGAGTAATCATCCACTTGCTAGTTCTCTTAAGTCACTAGGCGAAAGTAGTGGTAAGAAGGTTACTAAGTTTAAAGAGATTGATGGCATGGGGATTAGTTTTGTTTATGATGGGATGGAAGTTTTTATTGGTAGTAAGAAACTGTGCGGATGCAAGAGAAAAGCAGATGTACATGTAGTTATTGATGGTAAGCATGAGGCATCTATTATGTTAAATGATGGAATTAAAGAGAATGCCAGTGATGTTATTAATGAGCTTAAGGCTTTTGGGGTTAAAACTTATATGTTTACTGGGGATAAGAAAGATATTGCGATGATTACTGGAGAAAAACTAGGTATTGATGAGATTAGATATGAGATGCTTCCAACAGATAAGTATAATGAGTTTGATAGTGTTAATAAGAGTGGTGTAACTGCTTTTGCTGGTGATGGAATAAATGATGCACCTGTATTAAAGAGAGCAGATATTGGAATATCTATGGGTGGTATTGGTTCTGAGTCGGCGATAGAAGCTAGTGATATTGTTCTTATGAATGATGATCTGGAGAAGATTCCTTTAGGAATTAGAATTTCTCAGTATACGAAAAAGATAATTAAGGAAGATCTGATATTTGCAATTTCAGTAAAAGTTATTATTTTACTTCTTTCAGTGTTTGGGCTTGCTAATATGTGGTTTGCAGTCTTTGCTGATACGGGTGTAACGCTTCTTGCAATATTAAATACTTTAAGAATTACAAATAAATTTAGAATAGAAAAGGATAATTAGTTATGTGGATAGGTTTTATTGTTATTTCAATTGTTGGAACACTTTTACATTTTTTATATGAAATAAGCGGTCATAATAAGGTAGTTGCTATATTTGCAGCAGTTAATGAAAGCACTTGGGAGCATATTAAGATTGCTTTGACGCCAACTTTTTTATGGAGTTTGTTAGATGGATTTAAGTATGGGACAAGTCCTAATTATTTTATAGCGAAGAGTGCTAGTTTACTTGTTATAGTATTTTTAATACCAATTATATTTTATACTTATACAGCAATTACGAAGAAGGCAGTGCTTTGGTTTGATATTACATACTTTTATGTTACTATTTTTTGTTCACAGTTTATCTTTAATTATATTGTAAATATGAAACCATTTGGTTTTGTTTATCAGTATGTTTCTGTTATAATATTGTTTATGGTATTTGGAACTTATATGGTTGGAACTTTAGAACCTGTTCATAATTTTTTATTTAAAGACCCAATATCTAATAAATATGGAAAAGAAGGACATACTGAAGAATAATAGGTGATAGTAGTGAATAATTTAAAAAAGTATTTTTTGACATTTATAGTTTTTGCAATTTGTGGATGGCTATATGAGGAGTTCCTTTTTATAGTAGAAGATCATGTGTTAGTTAATAGAGGTTCTTTGTGGGGACCTTGGCTTCCAATATATGGATTTGGTGGTTTTGCTGTAATTTTACTTTTTTATAGATATAAAGATAAGAAGATTATGATTGGTAAGGTTAATGTTAGACCGCTTGTGCTGTTTTTTGAGACAACGATTATTTGTGTTTTAGTAGAACTTATTGCATCTTATATTATTGATTTTAGAAGTTTATGGGATTATAGTGATAAGTTTATGAATTTTGAAGGAAGAATAGCACTTGTTCCGGGACTACGATTTGGAATTTTAGCACTTCTTGGTATTTATTGCGTGTATCCTTTGTGTGTGAAATTAGCAAATGTTAAAAATAAGAAAGTTAATTTTTTGTATTATGTTATTTTTGCATTATTTATAATTGATGCAGTTTCAAGAATTTGGCTTGGTAATAATTACCATGTGTAGTTGATTTTATGGGATTATTTTGTTAGAATTGTAGGGAAGAAAGACGAGTGATTTTATGGATGATTATAAGAAACTTGCGGATTTAATATTTCCAAATATAAAGAAAAGCGTAGCTGATTATGAGAAAGAGTATCCTGAGAGAAATTTAAAGGAAGGAGCTAAGGTTACAAGATATGCACCTAGTCCAACGGGATTTATGCATATTGGTAATTTTTATTCTTCTGTTATTAATTATGTTCTTGCTAAGCAAAGTGGTGGTGTGTTCTTTTTGAGAAATGAAGATACAGATTCATCTAGAGAACTTAGTGGAGCAGTTGAGTATATTCGTCATGTACTTGAGCATTATCATATTAATCCTGATGAGTATGAGTATCGTGATATTAATAAGCAAGCAGGTAATTATGGGCCTTATATTCAGTCAGAGAGGAAAGATATTTATCATGCGTTTATAAAAGAATTAGTTAGTCAAGGCAAGGCTTATCCGTGCTTTTTAACTCAAGAAGAAATGGATGAGATTAGAGCAACTCAGACTGCTGGTAAGAAGAGAATTGGTATTTATGGTAAGTATGCTAAGTATCGTGATTTAAGTCCGGTAGATGCTATGGAAAGAATTAAGAGTGGTGAGAAGTATACTGTTAGATTAAAGAGTTCTGGTAATTTCTTTAATAAGTTTAAGTTTAATGATTTAGTATTTGGTGAGATGGAGTTTCCAGAAAATGATATAGATATTCCAATTATGAAGTCTAGTAATTTACTTCCAACATATCATTTTGCTCATTTGGTTGATGATCATTTAATGAGAACAACACATGTTGTACGTGGCCAAGAGTGGATGAGTAGTGTGCCAGTTCATTATGAGTTATTTAAGACATTTGGATTTAAGATGCCTAAGTATATTCATACTCCTTTAATATTAAAGAAGGATGGAGATAAGATTAGAAAGATATCTAAGAGATTAGATCCAGAGGCTAGAATGACTTATTATGAGGAGAAGGGTTATCCAGTTTATTCATTGATTGAAGCAATTATGACAATAGCAAATTCTAATTATGAACAGTGGAGGGAAGGTCATCCTGATGCTGATTTTACTGAGTTTGAGTTTTCTCCTAAAAAGATGAGTTCTGCTGGGGCACTATTTGATTTAGATAAGCTTGATAATATTTCTAAAAATTATTTAAGTAAGTTAAAAGCTAGTGAAGTATTTGATGGATTAGATGAGTGGTCTAAGATTTATGATACTGATTTTAATGCTTTAATTAATAAACATAAGGATTATACAATTAGCGTACTAAATATTGAAAGGGAGCAGAAGAAACCTAGAAAAGATTTTGCTTGTTTTAGTGAAGTTAAAGATAATATTTGGTATATGTATAATGAATTATTTGATGGTGCTATATTTGATTTTAGTTTCTTAAAACATGAAGAGGATGCAAAGAAAATTATTTCTACTTATTTAAATGAGTATTTTGATATTAATGATGATAAGGAAACTTGGTTTAATAAGATTAAGGAGTTAACTGAGAAGATGGGATACTGTTCTAATATGAAAGAGTATAAAGAAAACCCAGATAATTATAGAGGTAGTACTGCTGATATAAGTAATGTTATAAGAGTAGCACTTACTACTAAACTTACTACACCTGATTTGTATGAGATTATTAATATATTAGGTGATGCTGAAGTTAGGTCTAGATTTAGTAAAATATGTGGATAATTCGATAGTTATTCACATTTTTTCTTGTTTTTGAGTAAGTTTTTATTGACTTTATGGGTAAGGTTTCATATAATTCATATTGGTACATTTTGATTTGCTTAATTATTTGCTGATTTGGGACGTCAAATGATAATTGAGTGATGAAAGGAATTATTTTATGAAAACATTTATGCAAACAAAAGAAACTGTAGAACGCACGTGGTATGTAATTGATGCTGCTGATAAACCTCTAGGACGTGTAGCGACTAAAGCAGCTACTATATTAAGAGGAAAACATAAAGCAACTTTTACACCTCATATTGATTGTGGAGATTATGTAATTATTATTAATGCTGATAAGGTTAAATTAACTGGTAATAAGATTAATGATAAGATGTACTATAATCATTCTGGATTCCCAGGTGGACTAAGAACTCGTAATGCTAAAACTATGTTAGAAAGTTATCCTGTAGAAATGGTTGAAAGAGCTGTTAATGGTATGCTTCCAAATGGACCTTTAGGAAGACAAATGTATCGTAAGCTATTCGTTTATGCTGGTAGTGAACATAAACATGAGGCTCAAAAGCCAACTACAATAACAATTGATTAGGAGAGAGATTATGAAGAAAAGTGAAGTTACTGCTACTGGAAGAAGAAAACGTTCAGTTGCACAAGTTAAACTAGTTACTGGTAAGGGAAAGATTACTGTTAATGGTAGAGATGTAAATGAATACATGCCTTTTCCTACATTAGTAATGGATTTAAAACAACCACTTGTATTAACTAATAACGAAAATACTTTTGATATTGATGTTAAGGTTAATGGTGGTGGATTCTCTGGACAAGCTGGAGCTATTAGACTTGCTATTACTAAAGCATTAGTTGAGTTTGATGCTGAGGCTGATCAAGCTAGAGAAGACGCTTATAAGAAAGTTCTTAGAGAGGCTGGTTTCTTAACTCGTGATCCTAGAGTTAAAGAACGTAAAAAATATGGTCTTAAGAAGGCTCGTAGAGCACCACAATTTAGTAAACGTTAATTTGTTTCTTATACCTTGGGAGTTTATCTCAAGGTTTTTGCATTTTATAGGGACTATCAAATTTTGAAAATTGGTTGATTATTCGTTAATTGTAGGGTAAACTATTTGTGATTGGAGGGTTTATGAGAGAGGTTATTGATTTTATAAATAATTTAAATATTTCGAAAGATGAATATGTTGTTCTTGCTTGTTCTTATGGACCTGATTCAATGTGCTTGCTTGATCTTTTGCGTAAATGTGAGTTAAAGGTAGTTGTAGCTCATGTTAATCATAAGGTTAGAAGTGAAAGTGATGAGGAGTATATATTATTAGAAGAGTACTGTAAGAAGAGTAATATTCCTTTTGAGGGAATGAGTATTTTAGAAGAAATTGATGGTAATTTTGAGTCTAAGGCTAGGGAAATACGATATAATTTTTTTGAAGAAATATTAACTAAATATAATGCAAGTTATTTGTTTACGGCACATCATGGTGATGATTTAGTAGAAACTATTTTGATGAGGATTGGTAGGGGAGCATCTTTTGGTGGGTATGCTGGTTTTAGTGAGGAGTCTGAATTTAGAGGCAAAAGACTAGTTAGACCACTTATTTTTGTTACTAAAAAGGATATTTTAGAATATAATGAAAAATATGGGATAGTGTATGCTAATGATTATACTAATTTTGAAAGGGTACATACTAGAAATAAGATAAGATTGGATGTTTTGCCTGTTTTAAAGGAAATTAATCCGAAAATTCACGAAAAATTCATAAAGTTCAGTCATACTATAAGTGAATATAATGATTATGTTGAGAAAGAAGTTATTTCTTTGCTTGATAGATTGTATTCAAATAATAGATTAGATTTGGATGGTTTTAATTCTCTACCCCTTCTACTTAAAAAGCATATTTTGTGCACAATTCTTTCTGAGATTTATCGTGATGATATTACCTATATTAACGATAAACATTTAAATCTAATCTTTAATTTAATTGATGGGAAACCTAATGGGTATGTTTGTTTACCTAATGGGGTTAAAGTTTATAAATATTATAATAGTCTTATTTTTAATGATGAGGAGTTAGTTCTAACTTATGATTATATATTTGATAAAAGGATAGAACTTCCTTTAGGAGTAATTGAAGAAATATCATCTTATGATGGGAAGAGTAATTACTATATTAGATTATGTAGCGATGAAGTTAAGCTTCCTCTTCATGTAAGGACAAGAAAATTAGGGGATTTTATGGATGTTAAGAATATGAATGGGACTAAAAAAATTAAGAGTATTTTTATTGATGATAAGGTTCCATTAAAGATCCGTGATAGTTATCCTTTGGTTTGTGATGATGAGGGAAATATTTTGTGGGTTCCTGGCGTAAAAAAAAGTAAATTTGATAAGCAAATGAATGAAAGTTATGATATAATACTTAAGTATGTAAAGAAGGAGAAATAGTATGAAGAAGAAAAAGAGTTATACAAAGCAAACTGTTCCTTATGCAATTTTATTGATTGTTATCATTGGAGTGTTAGTTTTCTTTAATTTATCACAATATAAGGTTTATGATTATTCTTATGATGAGTTTATTAAGAAATTATCTGAAGGTGATGTATCTAAGTTAGAAATTACACCAAAGAATGCTTCTGGTGTTTATGTTATAAATGGACAGTTAAAGGATTATAAGAGTACTGAAAGTTTTAGAGTTAATGTTCCACTTGCTGAGACTGTACTTGATAAGGTAATGAAGTATGTTGATGAAGATGAGATTGAAGTAGTTACTAATCCTAATCCAGAGAATAGTGGTTTTGTTACTGTATTAATAAATGTGGTACCAACTGTTCTGTTAATTGGTGCGACTATTTGGTTATTTTCTAAGATAAGTGGTGGTAATAAAAATAGTATGGATTTTGGAAGAAGCCGTGCTAAGTTAAATGAGGAGTCTAAAGCTAGGTTTAGTGATGTTGCTGGGCTTGTTGAAGAAAAAGAAGAGGTTGCTGAGTTAATTGATTTCTTAAAGAATCCTAAGAAGTTTCAAAAACTTGGTGCTAGAATACCTAAAGGTGTATTACTTGTAGGGCCTCCAGGAACTGGTAAGACTTTACTTGCTAAGGCTGTTGCTGGTGAAGCAAATGTACCATTTTATTATATAAGTGGTTCTGATTTTGTAGAGTTATTTGTTGGTGTTGGTGCTTCACGTGTTCGTGATATGTTTAAACAAGCTAAGCAATCTGCACCATGCTTAATCTTTATTGATGAAATTGATGCGGTTGGTCGTCAAAGAGGTACTGGTTTAGGCGGTGGACATGATGAGAGAGAACAAACATTAAATCAGTTATTAACTGAAATGGATGGTTTTGGAGCTAATGAAGGAATTATCATTATTGCTGCAACTAATAGACCAGATGTGCTTGATCCAGCATTACTTAGACCAGGAAGATTTGATAGACAAGTTACAGTTAGTTTACCAGATCAAAAGGAAAGAAAAGCTATTTTAGAAGTACATGCACGTAATAAGGTGTTTGATAAGAGTGTTAATTTAGAGAATATTTCTAAACGTACTCCAGGATTTAGTGGAGCTGATTTAGAAAATTTACTTAATGAAGCAGCACTTCTTGCGGTTAGAAGAAATTTACCAGCTATTACAATGGCTGAGATTGATGAAGCTACTGATAGAGTATTAATGGGACCTGCTAAGGTTAGTCATACAATTACTCCTAAAGAAAAAGAATTGATTGCTCTTCATGAGAGTGGACATGCTGTTATTGGTATGAAAGTTCCAGATGCAGAGGTAGTACATAAGATTACAATTATTCCTAGAGGTGTAGCTGGTGGTTATACTATGATGCTACCTAAGGAAGAGAAGATTGCTATTATGACTAAGAGTGAACTTCTTTCAACTATTACTGGTTTACTTGGTGGTAGAGTTAGTGAAGAGTTATTCTTTGGTGAGATTACTACTGGTGCTAGTGATGACTTTAGTAAAGCAACTAAGATTGCTAGATCTATGGTTACTGAATATGGTATGAGTGATTTAGGACCAGTTCAGTTGGAACAAAAGAGTGAGGGCGTATTCTTAGGTAGAGATTATAATAAGAGTAAGAACTTTAGTGATGCTGTAGCACTTGAGATTGATCAAGAAGTTAGAAAAATTATGAATCAGTGTTATAGTGAGGCTACTAGAATTTTAAAAGAGAATGAGAAATTAGTTAGATTACTTGCTGATACTCTTATTGAAAGAGAAACTATTACTAAGGAAGAAATTGAAGAACTTGTTGAAACTGGACATATTAGTGATAACTTTACACCTAGTGAAGATACAGTTAGTTTAAAGGAAAGAGCTAAGGTTCTTGGTGTTAAAGGCTATACTAAGATGACTGATGAAGAGTTAAAAAAAGCTATAGAAAAAGCAGAAGATTCTAGTAAATAGAATCTTTTTTTAGTTATCTAGGTTCTCTAAACTCTAGTTTGAAGTAAATTTCCATCAAATCCTTATAAAATAAGGAAAAAAGTGTGTTTTTAAAATTCGATTTTTTTACACACTTTTTTCACTTTACTTACTATTTTTCAAATTTCTCGAAAATTTCTAATTGGAGTAAAAAATATTTTTCTTATTTTTACTAATTTAGAGTCATTTTTATTTTTAACTGAGCCTCCGTATACTGGTCTGCACATATGGTGTTAACAAATTACTGTAATTTTTCTCTACATGATTTTTTAATGTAATGAATCATTGTTGTGTTAGTTTTATTTGAGTATTAATAACCAATAATATACATTGACTTGAATTTATTTCGAATGTTTCTTTGTCTCCTGGTTTAGTTAATGTTATTTTTTTTATTGTTGTTGCTGTATCATTTCCTGATTCTTTGTGCGTAGCAATGGTTTCTATAAAAAATTGCGCATTTCTTGTTATTGCTTCGACTTCATATTTTCCTGCAGGAATATAATATCTAATATATTTTTCTCCGTTAAAAGAGTCTTCTTTGCCATAATTTCCTAGTCGTCCCTCTTTTAAAATAATATTGTTTGAATTTTTATTTATTTCTTCATTATTTTCAATTTTTTTTCTTTCTGCTTTTATTATATTTGTTCCATTGCCAATATATTCTTTTCCGTCAATTACCATATAAATAACAGAAAGATTAGCATTTTTATTTTTTAGTTCAATATAAAATTGTGATTCCGTTTCAACCCCAAATGCATTTTTGGCAGTAAATTTTCCTGTAGTTACATATATGTCTTTATATCGACTGTATCCTGCTGTGGTATTCCATTTAAATATTGCTGTATTTGGGTAGTTAAGAATTTGCTTTATACTTGTTTCTGAAATGACTTGGATTTCTGCTATTTTACCACTCTGCATTAAGTAATCATTAACATTGTATGGTTCATATCCCTCACGATAGATTTGTACATCATTTAATAATGATATGCTGGCTATTTCATTATTATCATATGCGTATAGAATAAAAGAATTGTTTTGATAATCAAAAGAGTATCTGATTCCACTATTCCAATCATCTATTTGTTTCAGATTTTTTATATCATCAACCTTCATGTTAATTTCGTTACATGCCTTAATAAAGTTTTCTTTTAATTTTAAATCTTTTAATTTTTTTAAATTTTTATAATTTTTATTAATATTATTGATATTAATTGTTTCTGAATAGTTATTATTTTCAATGGGCATTTTTTCATCTATATATGCAAATAGACAAAATATTGAAAATAACATAATTGGTAATATTATATGTAAATTTTTAATGTTTATTTTAAACAATATTTTTTCATACAAAATTGGTAATAGCGAAACTCCAAATAAAAATAATATTGTGTTTAAGCAGTATTCTATTATATTTTTACAGTCGTTAAATAAAATTATACCTAAAATTGTAGCGGCAATTCCAATAAAGTACCTTCTTTTTTTTGATTTTTTTTGTTTCATATAATTACATCTCCATCCTTAGATTATTATAACATAAATTTTTATTGGTTAAATGTAATATTTTTTGCAGTAAATTAAATTAGATTCATATATAAATAATATTTTAAATTGGCTGAAGTGATAGTTATTTTTAGTTAATTTTTAGTAATTATTTGGTAATTTTATTAACATGACTTTTTTGATTAAGGAAAAAGAAGTTCTATTATTAAAAATAGCATTTTTTATTTAGACAAATATTATTATATATGATAAAATATTTTATAGAAGTAAAGAAGGCAGTGATATTATATGGCTGAATTTGATTCTTTAACTAATCAAAGAGACAACGATGATAAAATGATGCATAGTAATCAAGCATCGGGACAACAAAGAAAATTAGAAAAACTCCATCAGGAAACTTTAAAACATAATTTATTAGATTTATTTGTTGAGGCTTTAGAATATAAGGAACAATCACTTCTTTATATTTTAGAAAATAAACACGATTTTATACTTAAAGCGATAGAGAGAACTAAAAAAAACGAACAAGAATTACGAGATGATTTAGATTTTAAGGAATTTGATGAACAATATCATACAAAAAAATACACTTTAAACGAAATTGGTAATGATGAAAATGATGCAAAGGACTATAACTACTTATATGATGCATTTTTCTCTATTTATTCAAAAATTGAACGAGAAGAAAACAAAAAAAATAAACTAAGAAAAGAAGAAACTGAAAGAAAACTACACAAAATCATAACAAATATTGTTGAATCGGATTTAACAAGAGCAAATGAAGAGTTAAAAACTCCAAAAAAAATATTGATAAATAGCTATAAATACAAAGAAATGAAAGAGAGCATCACAAATGATATTTTAAAAATGTTCTCGGAATACAGCGCCGAAGATATAATCAAAATGTACGATAAAGTACTAAAAGAGTTACTAAATAAATACAAATACACAAGTGAACCAGAACCAGAGCAACTTAAACCTGTAAAATTACATTGGGTTTGGAAAGCTAATGCTGTAGTTGATGCTATCAATCAATTTTTCAAGCATTTTTAATTAATATTTTTCTGTTTTTTTGTATATTATTATAAATTAAAAAAAAGATACTCTCATTTTTAAAAAGAGTATTTTTTATTTAGACAAATATTATTATATATGATAAAATATTTTATAGAAGTAAAGAAGGCAGTGATATTATATGACAAAGATTATATCTTTAGTAAATCAAAAAGGTGGTGTTGGTAAGACAACAACTAGTATAAATCTAGCTGCGTCTTTGGGTAAATTAGGAAAAAAAACGCTTATTATTGACCTTGATCCACAGGGTAATGCGACAACTGGATTAGGTGTTAATAAGGGGAATATAAATTATAGTGTTTATGATGTGTTAAATGGGTCTTGTGAGGCTAAGAAGGCAGTTAGAAAGACTGGTTTTACTAATCTTTCTATTATTCCAGCAACTATTAATTTAGCAGGTATTGATATTGAACTTATGGAAAAGGGATATCAGAATGTTGAGTTTAAGAAGAATGAACAGTTAAGGAATGCACTAGCAACTATAATGGATAATTATGATTATATGATTATTGATTGTCCACCATCACTAGGATTACTTACTACAAACGCATTAGTAGCTAGTGATTCGGTTATTATTCCAGTTCAGTGTGAGTTCTTTGCACTTGAGGGAATTACTCAACTACTTAACACAATTATTATGACACAAACTAGATTAAATCCTAATTTAAAAATTGAAGGCGTATTGTTAACATTATTAGATTCTAGAACTAATTTAGGGTTAGAAGTTGTTGAAGAAGTTAGAAAGTTTTTTAAAGATAAAGTGTTTAATACAATTATTCCACGTTTAATAAGATTAGTTGAAGCTCCAAGTCATGGTGAACCAATTAATGAATACGATCCAACTAGTAGAGCGGCTGAGGCTTATACTAATTTAGCCAAGGAGGTTATAGAGAGAGATGGAATCTAAGAGAAAAGCGTTAGGAAAAGGGTTAGAACAATTATTTAATAGTGAGCAAATTAATTTTGATACTATAGAACAAAATATTGTTGAGAACTCTAGTGAAAGTGATATTCAGCAAATACCAGTTGCTGAGATTCGTAGCAATCCATATCAACCTAGGGAGCATTTTGATCAAGATGCTTTATTAGAACTTGCTGAGTCAATTAAAGAGCATGGTGTTATTGAGCCAATTATAGTTAAGAAGAGTTTACATGGATATGAACTTGTTGCTGGTGAACGTAGAACTAAGGCTTCAGCACTTGCAGGAATGAAGACGATACCTGCTATTGTAAGAGATTTTACCGATGAGCAGATGATGGATATTGCTATTTTAGAGAATATTCAAAGAGAGGACCTTTCACCAATTGAGCTTGCTGAAGGTTTTCAAAACTACATTAATCATACAGGTTTAACTCAAGATGAAATTGCGAAGAAGTTTGGTAAGAGCAGAAGTTATATTACTAATTTACTTGGACTTCTTAGTTTACCTAAAAGTGTTCGTGAACAAATTAATTTAGGTAAGATTTCAATGAGTCATGCACGTACTTTATCAAAGTTAGATGATGATGATTTAATTATTACTTTAGCGGAGAGAATTGTTAGTGATGGAATTTCAGTAAGAGAGCTTGAAAAGTTATGTTCAATGAAGTCTGTTGGCAAGAAACAACCTGTAACTAGAGTTAATATTAAGCCTCTTAAGTTTTCAATTTATGAAAGTGTTATGCGTGATAAGATTGGAACTAAAGTTCAAATTAATAAGAATAAAATTTTAATTCCTTTTGATAGTGAGGGAGATTTAGCTCGTATTTTAGAAATTTTAGATATTGATGTGAGTGAGGAATAATGGAATTTTGGGTAAAGATTGCTGATATAGTATCATCTAAAAAGTTTTATGGTCCTATTGTAGTTATTATTGGAGTAATATTTATATATAAAATTATTATTTCAGTACTTAATAAAGCTACTATTAAGGGAACAACTGAATTTGAGAAGAAAAAGAGAGTTACCGTTTTAGTATTATTTAAGAATATTACTAAGTATGTTTGTTTAATTATTGCGGCTCTTATGATTTTAGATATTTTTGGGGTTGATACAAGTTCTTTTATTGCAGGATTAGGTGTAGCAAGTGTTGTTATTGGTCTTGCTTTACAGGATGCTTTAAAGGATATTATTGGCGGTATTAATATAATTTTGGATAATTTTTATGTAGTTGGAGATTATGTTAAATATGGTGATTTTACTGGTCAAGTCATTTCTTTTGGATTAAAAAGTACTAAAATTAAAGATTTTAATGGTAATGTAATGGTTGTGTCTAATAGAAATATTGATGAGATAATAAATTTAAGCCAAGATAAACATATTATTTTACTTAATATTCCGACTTGTTATGAAGTGACTGAAGAGAAAGTTAAAAGTGTTTTACTTGATGTTTTAGAGGACGTTAAAAAAATAAAAGATGTTGATGATAAGGAGTGTAATTATCTTGGAGTTAATGAGCTTGGAGATAGTGCAGTAAATTATTTAATTAGTGTTAAATGTAAGCAAGGAAGTGAATATGCCGTTAGAAGAGCAATTCTTACTCTTGTTAAGGATGCTTATGATAAGAACAATATAAAGATTCCTTATAATCAGATTGAGGTGCATAATGGAAGCAAAATATAATTTAGGGGATAAAGTTGTAATGAAGAAGGATCATGCGTGTGGAACTAATTTATGGCTTATTACACGTGTTGGGGTTGATATAAAACTTAAATGTGTAAATTGTAATCATGAGATTATGATGGATAGGCTTGAGTTTGAGAAGAAACTAAGGAGAGTTTTACATGAGGATTAAGAGAAAATATGAGAAGGTAATGCTCCACCCAATAATGACATTTTGTTTACTTATTTTTGGAACAATTATCTTAAGTGGAGTTCTTACTCTTTTTAATGCTAGTGCTACTTATAGTAAAGTTTCCAATATCGGATCATATGTTAGTGATTCAGTGTATGTAGAGAATTTATTTAGTTTAAGTGGGCTTAAATTTATATTTAGTAATGCAGTGTCAAGTTTTGCATCTTTTACGCCTTTATCAATGTTAATTATTACGCTTATTGGTTTTGGTGTAATGGATAAGAGTGGCTTTTTAGATAGTTTCTTTTATGTGCTTACTAAAAAGGTGAGTAAGAGAGTTGTAACATTTAGTTTATCTCTTGTATGTATTCTTGCATCTATTGGTGGAGATTTAAGTTATATAGTGCTTATACCACTAGCAGCTGTATTATTTAAATATGGTAAGAGACATCCTAAAGCCGGTATTATTTGTGCTTTTGCTAGTTTAAGTTGTGGTATTGGTATTAACATATTTATGAACTCAATAGATAGTGCTTTAATGAGTTATACATTATCTAGTGCTAATTTGTTATCTCCTGATTATCAGATGAGTACATTTAGTTATGTATTTATAATGCTTGTTTGTGCTTTAGTTTTAGCATGTATTGTTACAAGCATTACGGAAAGGGTTATAGTTCCTAAACTTGGTAAGTATGCTTTACTTGATGATGAGGAAGATTATTTTACGAAGACTGAAAGAAGAGCGTTAGTAATTTCTCTTTTTGCTGGTGTTATTTATCTGTTGATTTTTGTTTATAACATTATTCCAAATGCACCTTTAGGTGGAGCCCTATTAGATTATTCACAAACTTTATATATTGATAAGTTATTTGGTTATAATTCATTTTTTAATCAAGGTTTTGTATTTGTTGTAACAATATTATTTATTATATTAGGTCTAGTATATGGTATTGTTAATAAATCAATTAGAAATGTTAAAGATTTATGTAATGGATTAAGTTATTCATTAGATTATATTGGTAAGGTTTTAGTTCTTATATTCTTTGCATCTGCATTTATATTTATATTTAAGAAAACTAATATAGGTACGGTGTTTACTGCTTATCTTGCTGGTATTATTAGTAAGACTAATTTTACAGGTATTCCACTTATGATGCTTACACTTGGATTTAGTGCTCTTGCTACATTGTTACTTCCTAGTAGTGTTAGTAAGTGGTCTATAATGAGTGGTAGTGTTGTTCATGTGTTTATGAATGCGGGATTAAGTCCAGAACTTGCTCAGTTAGTATTTAGAGCTGGTGAATGTGCAACTTATGCGCTAACTCCAGTCATGGCTTACTTTGTTGTTTATTTAGCATTTATGGAACTTTATAGTACTAATACAGATAAAGATGGGCTTTGGGGTAATACTAAGTATTTAGTTCCTTATAGTTTTTATACATTAGTAATGTGGATTGTAGTATTGATATTGTTCTATTTGATAGGATTACCACTTGGTATAGGAACTAGCGTTGCTTTATGATTTTAAAGGGGTATTTGTTTACTTATGGGTATTTAATAGTTATTTTACTGCTTGCGTTTGGTCTTAGAAAAATATTTAATTTAAGGACTTTGTTTACGAAGAAGTTTATACATATTATGATATCTTTTTGTTATTTGATATTGTATAAGTATTTTGGTAGTAGCATTCATATTATTATTCCACCGCTTTCGTTTATTGTTATAAATATACTTTCTTATAAGTTTAAGTTGTTTAAATCAATGGAAGATGGCAGTGGTAATTTAGGTACTATTTATTATCCAATAAGCGTGTTTATTATGGCACTGGTAACTTATTTTATTCCAGAGTTTTATGGAGCATTTGGAGTTGGTTTATTTTGTATGGCATTCGGAGATGGTTTTGCTCCTTTAGTAGCTGGCTATTTGAAGTCAAGGCAGATATATAATCATAAGACAATAAGTGGAACAGCGACAGTGTTTGCTTTTAGTTTTGTTATCATTATTATATTTAACTATTATTTTAAGTTTGGTTTTAATGTGATTGATATTATTTTGATAAGCGTTGTTTCGGCTGCGTTAGAGTTGTTTGATAGAAAGGGCTTAGATAATTTATTTTTGCCTTTGGGAGTTTCATTGGTTGTATATTTAATGGAAGTGATATAAATGTATTTTTCTATTTTGTTACCTAGTGTGTTTGCACTTTTTGCTCTATGGAAGAAGAAGGTTACTAAACCGGGGATTATTGCTGCTTGGTTAATGGGAGTGATAATTACTTATTTTGGCGGTCTTTATGCTTTTGGAGCACTTGCTCTTACCTTTGTGCTTACGATATTAAGTGATAAAATAAAAAAGAAAACTAATGATGAATGCAGAACTATATATCAGATGTTTAGTAATGTCTTATTGCCGACAATCTGTATAGTTTTATATCATTTTACTTTAAATGATAAGTTTTATGTAATGTATTTTGCGGTTCTTTCTTCTAGTTTAGCTGATACTTTAGCTAGTAGTATTGGAACGCTTTCTAAAAATAGACCAGTGAGTATATTTACACTTAAGCGAGTACCGGCTGGTACTAGTGGCGCAGTTTCCTTTTTGGGTATTAATGCGTCTTTAGCCGGTGGTATTATTTTAGGGCTTGTTTATTATGCTGAGAAGTTAAACTCAATGAATTATTTATTAATTATTCTTATGGGCTTGTTTGGGTCTATTGCAGATAGTTTATTAGGTGATTCTTTGCAAGGTAAGTTTGTTTGTTCTAAGTGTAAGAAGGAAGTTGAAGAATATGTGCATTGCGGAGAATCAACGAAACTAGTTAAAGGTTTGTACTGGATGAATAATGATGCAGTAAATCTTCTTAATAATGTATTTGTGTTTATTTTATGTTATATATTTTTATTATAAAAAACGCTTGTTAGGCGTTTTTATTTTGGATTTTAATTAGTCTTGCATGCATGACGACTTTTTCGTCATCATTAAAACATGTAGATAGAGTGATTATTTTGTCTGTTTTAAAAATGCTAGTATTAAACTTGTGGTAGCTTCTTTCTTTTAATTTGTTTGCAAAATCTAAAAACTCGTCATCTGAATTAAAGGATATTTGTAAGTAGTCAGATGTGGTTGGTATGTGATAGACACTAAATACTTCCCATAAGGTGTTTGATTTTTCAGTAGCTATTTTAATAACGTAGTTATTGGTATTATTAAACCATGACGATTTAGTAATGTTTTTAAGTGAACCAAACATAGATGAGTTTGATCTTCCGTGGCCGTATATTATGGTATTTTTATCTTCAAAGTTTGTGTCATTTCGGTAGTCAAGAAAAATCCAGCCAGCCCCATTAGGGGTTTTATCAAAGGTATGATTTAAGTAGAAGTTATTATTATTTGTTTGAACGTAAGGATAGTTTATTGTTGTGCCATTTACTTCAATCCATCCTTTGACGTCTTTATTAATTTTTTTCAGTTCATTAAAATCAGCATCAATCATATTCATTTTAATAAAGTTCCAGTATGGAGCGTTTTTATCAATTACTATTTCATTATTTACAATTTCAGTGTTTTCGTTATCTTCAATTTCTTTGATTTTAGTAATTTCAGTTATTTTGTTAGTTTGAGAATCTGTATTTTTATTGTCAATTGACCATTTTATGATTTGAATGGATGATGATAAGAATTTACTAGCACAGATAATAATTGTTATTAAAAGGAGTAGATTAATCCATTTTATTTTTATTCTTTTTCTTTTTTTCATATTATTCACATTTTAATTATAACATTTTTGTGATAGTTTGCATATTCTTTGTTGTATTGAAAAAGCAGTAGAGGTTGTCCTGCTTTTGTTTCTATAATAAATAGTGTTAGTGAGAAAATCACTGAAACTATTTTATAATTAGAACCTAATTTTTAATAAACGAATAAAATAGATTAGGTGATTTAATATGGCTTTAAAAGGTGTAGTTTTAGATAGCGGACATGGTGGAAATGATCAAGGCTCTTCTGGAAATGGAATAATTGAAAAAGATCTTACTTTAAAGATTAGTCAGTACATGTATGATAGATTTAAAGCACTTGGTGTTCCGGTAAAGATGACGAGAACTAGTGATATTGATCTAGAACCGAATGATAGGCCTGGTGTTGTTTTAGATAAGTTTGGAAATGGTAAGGATGTTGTGGTAATATCTAATCACATAAATGCAGGAGGTGGCGAAGGTGCAGAGGTAATATATGCTCTTCGTAATAGTGATAAACTAGCTTCAAGTATTTTAAATGAGCTTGAAAAGAGTGGACAAGTGGTTAGAAAGTATTATCAAAGAAGGCTTCCTAGTGATTCTTCTAAAGATTATTATTATATAATTCGTAATACACCTAATAATGAAACGTTGATAGTTGAGTATGGCTTTTTAGATAATGAAGCTGATGCAAAAAGGCTTAAGAGTAATTATAAGAAGTATGCTGAAGCGGTAGTGCGAGCAGTTACTTTGTATGGTGGATATAAGTATGTTCCAGTAAGTGGTTCTAATTATTATGTTGTTAAAAAGGGCGATTCACTGTGGAGTATTGCTAGAGCAAATGGGCTTACTGTTGATGAGTTGAAATCATTAAATAATCTAAGTAGTAATGTACTTCATGTTGGTGATACTTTATTGATAAGCAGTGCTGATAGCACTGGTGATGATGGCAATGATAATTATTATGTTGTTAAGAGTGGAGATACTTTATGGAGTATTGCTAGGAAGTATAATTTATCTGTTAATGAATTAAAGGCGTTAAATAATTTAAGTAGTAATGCTCTTAGTGTTGGGCAGAGGCTTATTGTTGGTAAGGAATCTTCTAATGATTATGTAGTTAGTGCTGGGGACACGTTATGGGCTATTGCTAGGAAGTTTAATGTTAGTGTAGATGATATTAAAGCTTTGAATAATCTTAGTTCTAATAATTTAAGTATTGGTATGACTTTAAAGATTCCGCTTTATAGTAATAAGCAAAATGAAGAAACTAATGTGTATGTAGTTAAGAGTGGGGATTCACTTTGGAGTATCGCTAGAATGTTTAATAGTACAGTTGATGAGATTAAGAGTTTAAATGGTTTAAAATCGAATGTTTTAAGGATTGGGCAAAGATTAGTAGTTCCAAGCTAGTCCATGCTTATAGCACTAGTTATTTAATTAAAAAAGTCGCTTTTTTGTAAGCGGCTTTTAGTTTAGCATATCTTCAATTGGATCATCTATTTGATTGTTATTTTCTTCATTATTATTTTCAGGTTCTTGTGGAGTTATTGGTTCATTAATATGTACGTTTTTGCATATATTTACTGATAAACTAGATATACTTGAGACAATTACTCCAGAGTGCACATTTTGTTCTAGAATACTTCCTTCAGTGCAGGAGTTACTTTCGGTATAGTTTTTATTTAATGTTATGTTTCTTGAACTTATCCATGATTCTAAATAATTAATATTTTGTCCTACAAAGTTAGGGAGTGTTTCATTTTTTCTTACGCCAGTATACATACGCCCTATTGTTGGTACTTCGTATGGTTTATTAACTGAGAAACTAAATGTTTTGATGATTTCTGGTTTTTCTAATTCTAGATTTACTTTCATTGCTTTAACTATTTCAGCTAAACTTTCTTCATAGTATTGATAGGTATACATATTATATCCTTGGTACACTGTTTGGTCGTAACCTGATAGGAATGTTTTTTGAATGCTTAAGAATTCTCCTTCACCAAAGTTACTTTTTAGTAGAATGTTTTTACCGACGTTGTAGAAGTTTAACATTTGATTTGTTTCCATATTTGTATCCATGTTGTTTGATACGGCGTTAAGTACTTTATAGAATGTGTTAATGTTTCTAATTGTTTTTACTTTATTTGCGATCGCGGTTACGATTGCTTGTTGATGTTCGACTCTTTTAAAGTCTGATAGAGCCCATTGATGTCTATTTCTGGCATATGCTAAAGCTTGTTCTCCGTTTAAGTGTTGCATCCCTGGTTTGATATAGACTATGTGCTCGCCAAATTCACGATTGGAATTTTGCTCACAGACCATTCCTTTACAGTCTACTGAACCGTTCTTTTTAAAGTCAGGTTCATCTATATTTACATCAATTCCATCTAGAGCATCAACTAGGTTAACTACACCTTTAAAATTGATTTTTACGAAATAATCTATTGTGATATCTGTTAAATTTTCAATTGTATTAATCATACATTTTGTTCCGTATGCCGCTGCTGAGTTTATTTTGTTTTGTTTATTATTGTTGCAAGCAATTGGTACATATGTGTCTCTTGGGATGCTAAATACTGTTGCAGATAATGTTTTAGGATTAAATGTTAATAGCATGATTGAGTCGCCATTAAATGCTGCATTATTTGCTAAGCCATCATATTCTGAATCTACTCCTAGAAGAAGCATTGTAAATGGTTCGGTTATGTCTTTGTTTGTTGAAGCAACTGTATCATTATTTCCCAATTTTTTACTGTAGGTATCAAGGATTACTACACTATTTAATTCTGGATAATTTGATGCATATAGCAGTTTGAAGTTTGCAGTGATAAATATTGCATCAACATCTTTATTAATAAGGGCTTTTATTAGTTCTTCGTTAGATTCATAATTTTTAATTTTCCATTTTTTATTATTTTTTACTAGGTATTCTTGAGGTATAATATAGCCTTCTGGACTATTTTCATTTTTTAAGATACCAATGGTTTTTATTGTTTCGTCTTTATTTAAAGTTATTAGATTTGTTGTATAAGTTATTTCTTCTTTACTTATGTTATCTACTACGTTGTATGTTTTTTGAATATAGTAGTATCCTAAACTATTAATAGTTGTAAAGAGTGTTGTAATTATACTTATTACAATTAGTATTGTATGTTTTTTGGTTATTAGTAAAGCACTACCTATAAAGAAGAATAGGATTGTGTATGCAGCCATAGCAATTATGAATAGTATTCTGATAAAGGTTTCTATTCCATTTAATAAGGTTAAAGAGTATGTTAGTAAGATTACACTCATTATAAAAAGAACTAGTACAACGATGTACATGAAGTGAAATCCTGGTGTTGTTTTTTTAAGTTTTTTAAATAAATTACCAAATTTTCTCTTTTTATTCTTCTTCATTTTTATGCACCTATATTTTGATTATACACTATTTTATTTTAATTATAAATATTTTTAATAAAAAAATAAGCCGGTTTTACGACTTATTTATTGGCAAAGTAGTTAGATTTTAAGACTGCATCATTTAAATTCATTTTATCTTTAACTAACTTGTTATAGTATTCTATTTTTTCAGATGACATTTTTTTGCCTTTTAAATACTCTCCATTAGCAATATATGTGCTACCATTATACCAACTTCCATCTGGGAAGAATACTAGTGGATCATAGTCTTTTGAGAAGATATCTCTACCAATATAGTTTGCTTCGTTATATTTTATTCCGAATAGATTTAGCAGTGTTGGAAGCACGTCTAATTGGGAGTTTACGTCTTTTACTGTTTTTTTAATTTGGCCATTACTCCAGATTATGAATGGTGTGTGATTTATTAGGTTAGTGTTTGTTTCTTTGTATTTGTCTAATAGAGTTTTGTCTTCAAGTGTATATAAATAGTGATCACTTATTAGGACTACAATTGTGTTATCTAGTTCACCATTTTTTTCTAGATTTTCCATTAGTAATTTGATCATGTCATCGGTTTCTTTTGCTTGTATTTTTAAACATTCAAATTCAGTTAAGCCTGTTTCATTTGTTAGTTTTGAACATGTTCCTTTGCTTGAACTAAATGGCATATGAGCTGAGTAGGTAATTATGTATGATAAGTTTAATCCGGTGTGTTTAAATATTTCTTTATTGAATGTTTCGTTTTTGATTAGTTCAGTGTCTAGCCAGAATTCATTGTTTTTGTAGGTTCCTAAATCTTTTAATCCATAATATTCATTATAACCAAATGATTTATAGTTTGCACCTCTTGAGTAGTATTCTGCTGAGTTCATGTGGAATACGTTTGATGTGTATCCTTCTTCTTTAAGTAGGTTTGGTAAGCTGTAAGGATAGGCATTTTTACTAAATGAGTAAGCGTTCATGTTGTAGTTATATGCTGTAGAGTAGCCTGTGTTAATCATAAATTCTGAGTTGAATGTTGATCCACCACCAGATGTAAATGAGTAGTGGTTAATAAAATTGATTGAATTTTTACTTAGTTTGTAGAAGGTTGGCATGATGTCTTTATCTAGTAGGAAGTTATCTACACTTTCTAATTGAACGATTATTAAGTTTTTACCTTTGAAGGCCCCCGTGTATTCGTTTTCTTTAGCTTCAGTGCTGTTTGTAAAGTTTTCATCAAGAACTTTTTGTTCATTATCAGTTAGTGAGTTACTATCTTTAAAGTAGGTAAATATGAAGTTTCTGATGTTGTATTCGTACATACCACTAACCATTAAACTTTTGTTGTTGTCATTAAATGAGCGATATATGCTTCTTGGGTTACGCCATTCGTCCCAGTTTAGTTCGGTGCTTGATTTACCAAGGAAGACTGGAAGAATGCTATGAATAATAGTAAAGATAATTAAAATGATTAGCAATTTTTTATAGTTGTTTTTTGTTTGTTTTTTATTTTTTTTAAGACCTATTATTGTTAGACTTAAGCTTATTAATGTAGTTATTACTACCCATAATTTAATATTATTAAATACGGAACTAAAGTAAGCAGCACCTTCGCCAGCAACACTAAGTACACTGAAGTCAAAGAATATTTTGAAATATGAGAAGTATATAGCATGTGTTAGGAATAGGGCAATGCTTATGATGTAACATATAATATAGAATATTTTATTATATGGATTTTTAAGATTTTTCGTTATACATAAAATAGTGGTAATCCATAGAATTGTAAATAAGTTTGGTACTGGCATGAACCAGTGATAGAAACTTATTTGATTTGATAAGAATATTCTTAATGCTAAATCTAGTATTAGTAATGATACGAATAGATAGATGTAATTTCGATTTGTTTTGCAGAAATCTTTAATTACGTTTTTTAATTTTTTGCAAAGATTTAAAATATAGTTTTTGATTTTTTGTAATTTATTTTTTGTTTTAGGATAAACAATGATGTTGATGAGTAGGAAAACGCCGATAAGAGAAGTTATTGCTCCAGCTTTTAGTAGTGGTGGATTATATTTGATGTCTATTTTATGAGCTCCTTTGGTAATTTCTAATCCTAAGAAAGTTTTGTCTGTTAATACTTTACCAACTCTTTTACCATCAACGTATAGTTTGAATCCTTTGTCGTATGGAATAGATATTTTTAGGTAACCATCTTCTTTAACATTTATTTCACCAGAGATATGATTATCTTCAATTTTGGCTTTGTTTATTATCATTTCATCAACATTGTTTTTGATTGAACTTACTTTGTTGTAGTCCATTGTATATATTTTAATGTCGTTTATATCAAATGTTCCTTTTGTTAGTTCGATGTTTAATGTATCGATCACATTATTTGATGAAAGAACATATTCAAAAGTGTTGTTATTGTTATTATATTTCCAATTTGAACATGATAGAGCATTTTTAATATTATTTATAGTGATGTCACTACTACATGCAAATCCTTCTTTGGCTTTATTCATATTAAAACTTATTATTAGAACTTTATTTTGAATTTTTGAATTTAATTTAATTTTTAAATTTGCATTTTTGTTTGCGTCAATGATGTAGTGACCATTTTCTTCGTTGTATGTCAAATTATTAATTTCTTTAATTTTGTAACCATTTTTATATTCATTTATATTACTTTTGTAAACATTATCTAGTGATTTATCAACAATTATATAATTTAATAAAGCGTCAATTGTGTAAGGATATTCTAGAGTGTCGAATTCGCGCTGACTCATTATTTTATTAGATGCATATGCGATTGGTAGAACATTTTCATTTACGTATAGTTTTGTTCCATCGATGTTTTCGATTTCTGTATAACCAATTTCAGCGTTACCACTTGAGATTAAATATTTTGTTCCACTATAGATGTTGAATAAAACATTAGATGTTTGAGTGACTGTTGTGTTATCTCGGTTAATAACTTCATTTTGAAAGATGTTTCTAATAAATGACATATAATATTTATTTGATAGAGAAGAATATGTTGTTGTTATATTTTCGTTTATATCATAAATTTTATTTGGATTATATAGTATGTATTCTTCATTACTAGTACGATAGATGTTTTTATCATTTATTTTGCTTATTATTTCTTCATAAGATGTGCTATTTATATTTTTAATATCTGATATTTTCATGTATGATTCACTTGTAGAACTTGCTATGAATGAGGCAAGAGATACACCTACTATTGTAATGTAAAGTAAGATATTATTTTGTTTTTTTGTGCATAAGTAAAGGCTTATTAACATTAATATTATGTCAGCAAGTAGTAAGTAAATGTTATTTTTACCTAGCGCGAAGTAGATTAATATTGCTCCACTTAGAAGTATATATGGGAGCATTTTTTTAAGTTTTAATTTGTTATCAAATATATTCTTTAGAAGTTCGCTAATTTGCAAGACTGCTAGTGGTAAGAATGGTATGAAACATTTGCCATCAATATACATGAATCCATTTAAGATGTAACTACTTAGTGGGAATATGATAAATAGAGTAGTTATTATGCTTAAAAATATTTGTTCTTTTTTCTTAGATAGAAGACCATTTATAATTGCAATAATGTAGATAAATGTTATTCCCCAAGAGTAGTATGAGTTGTAGAATGTATATGAGTAGTTTTTCATTGGGTTTATTAAATCTAAGAATGTAAGTTTTAAACTTGTTAATGTTTCAATTCTTCCATTTATTAAGGCATATGCGGTTGGAAGTAGTAATACACCAGTAATTAAGATTGCTGTTGTTACAAAGAATATTATATTTTTAAGTTTTGTAAAATCTATTTTGTTAGTTTTTAAAATTTTGTAAATTGTATAAATACCAATTGTGATAATTCCAGGTACGCTGAAGTAGTAACTTGTTAGAATTAATAGGATTGTGTATATAATAAGCGGTATCTTTTTGCCTTTTTCAAAGTATAAGTCAACACTTTTTAGGGCACCAATCATAAATGGCATGTATATTACAAACATTAGATGTCTATGAAAGTGATATGCAAATGGTGCATTTAAAGCAAAGATTACAGATGAAATATAAGCTATTTTAGTGTTGTATTTGTTTTTAATCCATAAGTAAAACATTATGATACTTGCAAAATACATGATGATAGAAATTGCTGGCATGTAGATATACATTGGTATAAAAGGTAGTAAGTACGATAGTAAAATAATTGGGCTTAATAATCCATAGTATGAGTAGTTGAAGATGTTTTGCCCCATTCCTAGATTAAAAGCAAATGATGGAATTATTTTACCATTACTATAAAATAGGTTTCTAAAGTATTCTGGTAGTACAATGTGCTGATTAGCCCAGTCAATATTAGAACCGAATATGTATCCTTTACAAAGTAGATATATTATTAAAGTTACCATTGGAACAAATAGTGTTCCGATTAGTAAATAATCTTTTTTTTCTAATTTTTTCATTTAAATTACCTCTTTTTGTCAATGAAGATTATAGCAAAAAAGTGCACATTTATCAATGTTTGTGGTATTATGGTGCTAAGGAGAATGTGAAGAAGATGTTAAAAAAGTACGAAAATTTATTAAATTTGGATGCTACTATAGCAAAAGAGTTATTTGGTGAGGTTAATTATCCTTGGGAAGTATTACCTCTTATCAAAGATTTTATTTTGAAAATGGGACAAACTTTATCTGATGAATATATATTATATAAGGATAGTGTATGGGTTCATAAAAGTGTAAAGATAAGTGAGAAGGCTGATATAAATGCACCAGCAATTATTGGTGAAGGAACTGAAGTAAGACCTGGAGCATTTATTAGAGGTAGTGCAATTATTGGTAAAAATTGTGTAATTGGTAATAGTACTGAGATAAAGAATGCAATTATTTTTGATAATTGTCAGTGCCCTCATTATAATTATGTTGGTGATGCAATCTTAGGGGATCATGCTCATACTGGTGCAGGAGTTATTTTATCTAATGTTAAAAGCGATAAGAGTAATGTAGTTGTTAAAGAAGATGGTGGAATAGCAACTGGGCTTAGAAAAATGAGTGCAATACTTGGAGATTATAGTGATATTGGGTGTAATAGTGTACTATGTCCAGGAACGATAATTGGTGCTCATACTAATGTGTATCCACTTACGATGGTAAGAGGTGTTATTGGTGATTGGAAGATAGTTAAATCAATGGATAATATTATAGATAAGGAGCAAAGATAATGGGAAGATTATTTGGAACTGATGGTGCTAGAGGAATTGCTGGAGGTGAACTTACTGCGGATTTAGCAATGAAGATAGGGGCTAGTGCTGCTTATATATTAGGTGAGAATAAAAAGATTAAGGTTATTGTAGGGATGGATACTAGATATTCTGGGGATATGCTTGCATGCGCTGTTAATGCTGGGCTTCTTAGTATGGGGGCTGATGTTATTTTTGTTGGGGTAGTGCCAACTCCTGCAGTTTCTTTTTTAGTAACGCATTTAAAAGCTGATATGGGTGTAATGATTTCAGCAAGTCATAATCCTGCTAAGTATAATGGAATTAAGTTATTTAATAATAAAGGATATAAACTTGCTGATGAGATTGAGGAAAAAATAGAGCATTACATTCTAGATGAAAAGTTACCAGAATGTACCAATATTGGTAGATATGAGAGAGATAAAAATTTAAAAAATAAATATATTAATTTTTTGTATACTTTAGCAAATGATTATAATGGTCTTAAAGTTGTAGTGGATTGTGCTAATGGTTCAGCTTCTGCTACTGCGCCTATTTTATTTGAAAAGCTAAATATTAATGCAGAAATTATTTTTGATAATCCTGATGGAGTAAATATTAATGATAATTGTGGGTCTACTCATTTAGATGCTTTGATTAGTAAAGTTAAGGAAACAGGTGCTGATTTAGGAATTGCTTATGATGGAGATGCGGATAGATGTTTACTTGTTACTAATGACGGAGATGTTATAGATGGAGATTATGTACTTGCAATTTGTGGTAAATATTTAAAGGAAAAAGGCAAGCTTAATAATAATGCAATAGTTGGGACCGTAATGTCAAATTTAGGATTAAGGAAATTTTGTGAAAGTGAGAATATTAATTTTGTTGCTACTAAAGTTGGTGATAGGTATGTTTTAGAAGAGATGCTTGATAAGGATTACGTTATTGGTGGCGAGCAGTCGGGACATGTGATTTTTAAAGAATATGCAAATACTGGTGATGGTGAGCTTACTTCTCTTATGGTTTTAAATATATTAAGTGAAAGAAAATGTAAGTTAAGTGAACTAGCTAGTATTATGGATAAATATCCACAGGTTCTTGTGAATGTTAATGTTACTAAGGAAGGTAAAACTTCATTTGGTGAGGATGCTGAAATTAATGTTTTGATTAAAAAGTATGAAGAAGAACTTAATGGTGATGGTCGTATATTAATCAGGGCTAGTGGCACGGAAAATTTAATTAGAGTTATGATTGAAGGTAAAAATACTGAGGAAATTAGTAGAATGGCAAATGATATTGCTGATTTAATTAATAAAAAGTTTGGTATATAGGTTAAAGGAACACTCATTATGAGTGCTTTTTTTATATAATAGAATAGGTGAGGTTATGGATAGTCAAATTATTAAAATTGTTGGACTAGTTGTATCACTTATAGCAATAGTTACGCCTTTATTAAAACTTAATACGTCAATTACTAAGCTTAATATGAATACTAAGTTACTTACAGATAAGGTTGATGAACTTACTAAGATGTCATCTAGTCTTGATAAAAGGGTTACTGTATTAGAGGGGAGAAAAAAGGATGGAACTGACTGCGTTTAGTGTTATTTCTTTAGTTACACTTATTATTGGTTTTATTAGTAAGAAGTTAAAAATTGTAGATAAGAAGTATATTCCTTTGCAGAATGTTGTTATTGGAATTATTTCGGGATTCATTGTTTATTTTGCAGAGATTGAGACTAGCATTTTTCGCTCGATTGTTCTTTGCTTGATTGGATCTTTATCTGCAGGTGGTGCTTATGATGCTTTGAAGATAGGAGATGATAAAAATAAAGACGAATAAAGAGTTTGTAAGTTATTTAAAGACTTTACTTAACAGAAATACTGTTTATATGTGGGGTGAGTTTGGCAGACTGGTAACAAATAATACAATTGACAGTAAGAAAAAGCAGTATCCTAGTCATTATGACGATACAAAAGTTAAATATTTAAAAAGTTTAGTAGGAAAAAATTATTATGCTTATGATTGTGCAGGATTGATTAAGTCTTATTTTATGAGTGATTATGGAAATAAGAAGGTAAGTTACATTGCTGGTTATGATAAGGATGCGTATGGGATAACAGTTGGTACTGCAAGTGAGAAAGGTGACATTTCTACGCTTCCAGAGGAAGAAGGAGTACTTTTATATATGAAAGGACACTGTGGAGTATATATTGGTGATGGTAAGGTGATTGAGTGTACATCTAATCAGAAGATTTCAGGGATAAAGTATGGAAAGGTGTGTATTTCTAATTTAAGTGCTAGACCTTGGAAGACTTGGACTAAAAGTAAATGGTTATCTTATGTGAAGAATGAACCAGAAATTGTTAAAGAAGATGAAATTAAGGAGGAAGTGCCAAAAGAGGAACCAAAGATAGAAGAACCTAAAACGCTAGAGGGGACTGATAATAAAGAAGTTAAGCCAGATATTCCTGTTGAAGATAAAAAAGAAGAGGTTAAAGAAGAAACAAAAACATTATTTGAAAAAATTTGGGAGTTTATTTTAAAAATTTTAGATTTGTTAAAAGTTAAAAAATAAAAATTGCACTATTAAAAAAATATTATTTATGCTATATTTATTATGAGGTAAGATATGAAGAAAATTTTAAAGGTTGCTTTAATATGTTTAGTAGTTGTTCTAGTGGGTGTATTTATTTGGTATAAGATAAAACCTAGTAATGATACAAAAAAATTATATATGTCTTGTGGAAATAAAAGTGATAATTATAATGTTTTAACTGGATATGAACTATCTTTTGATAAGAACGATGCATGTAAGACAGATTTTGAAGTAATGAATGTGGATAATACTTATTTAAAACTTAGAGCAAATAAATATTTTTATTCTTTAGATGGTAATGGAAAGATAAATGAAGCAAAAGTTTCACAAGATATATTTGTATTAGCAAATGAAGAGTTAGTTTTATACGGAATTGATAAAAAAACTAAATATATTTTTGAATATAAATAAGAATTTTATGATATAATTTTCTTAGGTGAGATTATGTCAAAGAAATTCTTTTTTTTAATATCATTTTTATTATTTCCAATTATGGTTTTTGCAAAAGATGAATTTGTGTTAGAATGTGATAAAGGTAATTATTATATTGATGATCAGTTTATTTGTAGAGTTTCAATCAATCAAGATGCATCTTATGATGAAATCGATTTTAATTATGAATTTGATGATGGAATTGAACTTGTTGATGTTAGAAGTAATTACGAAAAAGTTTGGCAGATAACTAATGATAAGCAAACAATAAGTGCTAAGACAAAAAGTGATACACAGGAAAGTGGTTTGCAAGAGTATGGTATTTTGTTATTTAAGGCAAAAACAGATGGAATTCATTCTATTAAATTAATCAATATAAAATCTAAGAATTCTAGTAATAAAACGGAATTGACATATGACGATGTAAATAGCGAAGTCAAAGTAATTTCTACGAATAATAATATTAAGGAGATAAAAATTAATGGAAAGGTTCTTGAAGGATTTACTAATACAGAGAAACTTTATAGTCTGCAGTCTTTAGATGAAAAAATTAACATTGAAGTAACTTTAGAAAATGAGTTTGCAACTATAACTGGGGCTGGAGATTATACCTTTGCAAAAGATAGTAATGAACTTATTGTGCCAATAACTGTTTTATCAGAAAATGGAAATCAGAAGGTTGTATTAATAAGATTTTATAAAGATGATAAAATACAATCTGGCAGTTTAAATGGTATTTTAATTAAAGATAATAAAAACAATAATTTAATTATAGATTTTAAGCCAGATGTTTATGAGTATTATTTAAATGTTACCTCTAGTGTTACAAGTTTAGAAATAAGTCCAGAGGCAGGAAATGGTGAGTTTGTTAAGAATTATGGTAAGCAAACTATTAAACTTTTAAATGGTGATAATGTTGTACAAATAAGACTCAAAGATGATAATGGAAATATAAGAACTTATTTTATTTTTATAACCAAGACAATAAAAAATGCTTCTAGTAATAATTATATTTCTAATTTAAAGATAGATGGATATAATTTAGAATTTAGTAAAAGAGTTAAGAACTATGTATTAGAAATAAAGAAGAATGTTAATAAATTAGATATTACTCCTACTCTAGAAGATGATAGTGCATCTTATATTATTAAAGGTAATGATAATTTAACTGAGGGTAGTGTAATAAAGATTATAGTTACCGCAGAAAATGGAGCAAGAGCAACTTATCAGATAACTATTAAATATAAGTCTGTTAATTATGCTTTATATATCTTTTTGGTAGTAGCAGTTGCTGGAGTTGGTTATATTGTAGTTAAGTATAAAGGCGTTATTAAGGATACTTATAAGAGTCTTTCTAAAAAGTTTGAGGTTAAAAATAGTGTTAAAAATACTAATGTTAAAAAATCTATTGATAAGAATGCTCCAGTTAAGAATAAAAAAACTAGTGCTAAACCAGTAGTTAATAAGGAAGTTAAAAAGCAGGCGACTACTAAAAATACAAATACTAAAAAGAAAACAACGAAAAAGAAAAAAACTAATAAAGGTAAAAAGAAAAAAACTTCTAAAAAATCAAAGAAAAAATAATTAAAGTTTTTTCTTTTTTTGTACCATAATATATATATGAAGGATTTTAATTATTTAAGTAGAGATAATATTTTAACAACAATTCTTTTATTTTTTGCATTTTCTTTTATTGGTTATTTATGGGAAATGATATTATTTATTTTTAAGAAAAAGAAATTTGTAAATAGAGGATTTTTGAAAGGTCCATGGCTTCCGATTTATGGTTGTGGAATGATTTTGATATTAGTTCTTTTAAGTTGGCTTATGACTAAACCGCTTCTTATGTTTATTTTAATTATTTTACTTTGCGGTTTTTTAGAATACATGACGTCTTATATATTAGAAAAGTTATTTCATAAAAAATGGTGGGATTATAAAGATTCTTTTTTAAATATAAATGGTAGAGTTTGTTTTGCAGGTTTGTTATTTTTTGGAGTAGGTGGGATTATTTGTGCATTTTTTATAGCACCTTATTTAATTATTAAAATTAGTAATTTTAGATATTCTAATAGATTATTACTTGCATTAGTTTTAATTATTTTATTTATTATTGATAATTGTTGTTCACTTAGAAAACCAAATAAAGGACGAAATATTTCTGTAAATGTTAAAAAGTGAAGTAGGCAATTACACTTTTTTATGCTAAACTTATAATAGGATGGTGTAATTATGAATAAGAAAGGGTACACTTTAGTTGAAATTATTGCAGTTATTGCACTTATAGCAGTAATTTGCGGGCTTTTTGTTCTTAATTTTAGTAGAAAAAATAATAATCAATTAGAAGAAAATTATAATAATGAGATTAAAAAAATTGAAAGTGCTGCAGACACTTATGTAATGACTAATAAGTCTAGTAGTGATAGTAAGTATGAGATTATTAAATACACGGCAGCGAATGAAGAAGAGACTTTTTGCTATATAACACTTGAAGATTTAGTTGATGATGGATTTCTAAATAAGATACCAATTAATCCTAAAACGAATGAAGAATTTGAGGGTGTCGTAAAGTTTACTAAATTAAAAGATGGTGCTTATGATTTTAAGTATACTGAAGATGATGATGGATATATATTGTTTGTTTATGAAAAAAATGGAGCAACATCAGTAGGAAGACATGTACAAGCTGTTGTTTGTGATGGTGATACAAATAATGAAATTGCTAGTTGTTCTAAAGGAATTACTCTTCCTTCAATTAAGAGAGATAATGGTATTATTTATGGTTGGAGTACTAATAAAGATGATGAAAGAGCAACTTATATGGAAGGTTCAGCATTAAGTGATTTATTGTCAAATAGTTCTT
Source organism: uncultured Mycoplasmatota bacterium (assembly GCA_900547775.1). GTDB lineage: Bacteria > Bacillota_I > Bacilli_A > RF39 > UBA660 > CAG-533. Next base: position 491,165 of record URHW01000001.1, read on the forward strand.
TTGAAGTTAAAAATAATCGTGTTTATGTATATGCAATAAGTGAAGGAGAAATGAGTGCAACTTGGATTAATATGAATGGTGATAAGACTACGAAAACTTGTAAGTTAGTTAATGATCAAAGATATTGTCAGATTGATGTTCCAGATGAACAAATAAAGTCTTCCGATGATTATAAAGAGTTAATTGAGTGTACTAATTCAAAGTATATAGTTGATGAAAAAGATGGTAAAGTTACAATATCTAATAATGAAGAGTTAAAATGTACTTATGATGTTAAGAATTTAGATATTAAACAAAACAAGATTAAAAAAATTACTAGTACAGATACGATTGAGGTAAAAATTAACTTAATTCTTGTTTTAGATGTATCTGGTTCGATGAGTAGTAATAGTAGACTTTATAATCTAAAGACTGTATCAAAAGAAATGGTAAAAAAGTTAAATTTGGAAAATTCAACAGTGTCAATTATAACGTTTGAATCTTCTGCTTCAACTATTCTTTCTTATAGTAATAATCAATCTTCAATAGATAGTGCAATTAATAGTTTGAGTGCCAGTGGTGGAACTAGTTTCTTATCTGCTATTGGACAGACTGCATCTTTTTTGCAAACTTCTGTAAATGATAAAGATAATTATGTAATATTTTTAAGTGACGGAGATAGTGCTGATACACCAAGAAGTTCAGATGTTGATTATGTTAAAAATAAAGCAAAAGTTTATACAATAGGGATTGGTGGAGCAGTGGCTTCTCAGTTAATACCTTTAGCTACGTCAAGAGATAATTATTATTCATATGATGATGTTAGTGATTCAGATAGTTTAAATGGACTATATAAAATATTTGATGATATCATAACGGATATAACAGTAGAGATTGGTGCCGGAGAAGAAAATGCTAGTGGTACTACGGCAAATAAAGGTATTCTTAGTTTAGGTAAAGCTATTATTAATGAGAATAACCCTTTTGAAGTTTATTATAATAGTACTTTATTAAATTCTTATACTGGTGTTAATCAATATTTGACAAGTGATAGCAGTAATTATTCATTTAATGTTTATAAGTATGCGGTTGATAGAGGTATAGCTTATACAGATGTTAATAATTTAAGATTTAGTTATATTTATGAAGAGGAGTAGATATGAGTAAGACAAAAATTGGGATTATTATTTGTTTAATTATTTTATTTATTTTAGGTGTTTTATTTGGATACGCTTATATTAATGATAAGAATGAAAACACAGATGTTATAAGTAATGACTTTCTTACTAAAAACGATTATTTTAAGGATAAACAAGTTAAAATTTTGGGTGATACTATTGAAATAGATGATAAGGTAATAACTAAGAAGAATGGATATTATTTGATGGATGTTAAGACTGGCGAAGATGAGTTTTATTGCAATTTTGTTGGGGCTGTGCAAAGTGAGTTAGGAGTTTCTTATGATGGTGCTTTAAATGTTTGCTTAAAAACAATTTCTGGTGAAGTAGATTTCGGGGTTATTCATGCAGAGAAACAAGATGACAAGACTATTCTTACAGTTAATTATAATGACAAGACAAAAGTCATAACTGAGAATTTAGCAAGTTTTGGGGATATTGTTAGATTAGATGATTATGTAACTATTAATAGTTCTAGCATAAAGATAAATAATATTTCTTATGGCGTTACTAAAAGTATGAATTTATTTAATTTATGTGGTTATGTGAGTGGTGGCACAGGTGCTTTGAATGTTTCTGTTTATGATAAAAATAAAAGTATAATAGATACGGAAACATATAATGTTACAAAGAGTGGTAATTTCTGTGTTAATTTCTTTGATTTAAATGATGACGTATATTTTTATAGTTTTAGTTAAATTTTTACTAAATGACTTGATATTATAAAAAAAATTTGATATTATGAATATGCGTTGCAGGTGTGGTTCAATGGTTAGAATATAACCTTGCCAAGGTTGGGATGGGAGTTCGATTCTCCTCACTTGCTCCATTGAGGAATCTGTTCGGAAAATCCGAACTTACATATATGAATCATTCGAAAGAATGATTTTTTTGTGTTTATAAATCATCCATCCAAAAAAGAAAGGATGGTGAAAATAATGAAACAATTTAATGTTTACAAGTCAACAATGAAATATTTAACAGATAAAAACTTATCTTTAAATGCTAAAGGTTTCTTAACTATTATTTTATTTAATGATGGAATTATTGGATTAGACATTCAAAAATATTGTACTGATAATAAAGAAACAATAAAAGATGCTTTACTGGAACTAAGAATCAACAAATATATTAAGTACGATTCAGAATCTAAAAAATTAATAGTTGCTCCTGTTCCATATACTGAATGGGATGAAGATTTAAGATAAGAAAGGATTTTATTTATGTTAAATATTATTACAAAAGAAGTTCCAATTGACGAAGAACTTCAATCAAAGATTCAATTTATTTGTGATTTTTGTAATGTTAAACCAATTTTTATTAACGGTTCTATTCGTAAAATTGAAAAAACAAATATTAATTATATTGAGCCAAATAAAATAATAATTAAAAGTACTACTTTTCTTGCATTTAATCATAACAAAGATGTATATGTAGAAAACTTACAAAAACGCATTAATATTAGTGACTTACAAGAATATATTAAAAGTTTGTAAGCTATTGACATTGTTTTCAAAAATGATATTATAAATAACCAATGAAAGAGTATTCTCTAGAAAGAGAGGTACATCTATGATAAAATATATATGTAAACAAAATTTTATAATAATTAACGTTTTGAGGAGTCAGTAGTATTTAGACTTTACTAATACTACTTTCTCCTCTTTTTTTGTAAAGGAGTTGAGTTTATGGGAATATTAAATAACGACATTAAAGTTCGTGCTGGTCTTTATATGAGGGTATCAACTGAAGACCAAGCTCGTGAAGGATTTAGTTTACCAGAGCAAAAAGAACGATTAGAAGCTTACTGCAAGTTAAATAATTTTGAAATAGTAGATTATTATGAAGATGCTGGTATTAGTGCTAAAAAAGGAAACTATAGGCCTGAATGGGAAAGATTAAAAGAAGATATTAAAAGCAAAAAAATTAATACAATGATTGCTTTAAAACAAGATAGAATCACTAGAAGTATTTATGATTGGGAAAATATATTAAGTTTTTTGGAAGAAAATGAAGCTTATTTAGATTTTGTATATGATGATATTAATACCACTACTTCAAATGGAAGAATGATTTCACGTATTATGATGAGTGTATCTCAAAATGAAATAGAAAGAACTTCTGAAAGAACTAAAGTTGGACTTGCTGGTGCAATAAAACAAGGACACATTCCACATCAAGCACCAATTGGTTATAAACATGTAGATAAAATGCTTGTTCCTGATGAATCAACTAAAGATATTGTTATTAGAATTTTTAATTTGTATCATAATGGATTATCATATCAAAAAATTGCTAATTTATTTAAAGAAGAAAAAGTTCTAGGTAAAGAAAATTGGAGAGATAATACAATTTTGCATATTATTGAAAATGAAATATATAAAGGAGATTTCATTCATGGTAAAAGAACTAAAAATCCTACATATTATGAAAACGTTGTTGAACCAATTATTAGTAAAGAATTATGGGAAGAATGTCAACATCAAAAAAGAAATAACTCAAGAGCATATTCTAGAACTTTGACTTATATATTTTTACAAAAATGTCTATGCCCTAAATGTGGAAGAATTTTAGGTGGAAAAGCATGTAAGAAAAAAGGTAATGAATATTTCTATTATTATTGCAGGGATTGTAAATTAAATATAAAAGAATCAGAAATTGAAAGAGGTTTTAAAGAAGTTGTTGATCAACTAACCGAATATGATTCGATTGTTAATCAGTTCTTTGTTCCAATGGTAATTAAAAATTTCGACGAACCAAGAGACAAAATATATAAGGAAATTAATACACAAAAACAAAGATTAGAAAGAGCTAAGCTTGCTTACGTAGATGGTGCATTTACTCTTGATGATTATAAAGAAAATGCAAAAATAATTGAAGATACAATTAAATCACTGGAAGAAAAAATAAATACTGCTGATAAATTTGAAGTATTTAATTATTCAGCAAAAGACATATTGATATCTCGTGATATCGCATTTATAAATAGTAAGCTTCATCCTGATGAATATCAAGAAAGAATTAAAACTTGGAATAAAAGAACTCGTGAAGAAAAAGCAACTTTAGTTATGAATTATGTAGATACTATTGAACTTGAATTAGTTGGAAAAGAATGCTTTGTTAAAAATATCAACTTTAGAGAATCAATTGCAAAACCATGCAACGAACTATATGATAAAGGTTATATTGATAGACCAACTCCTGCTGTATTTGGAAATGTTGTTGGAGAATTAAGGTTTAGTAATTACTTACCTGAAGAAGAAGTTGTAGAAATTGTTATGAGACTTAAAAATTTCTACAACGTATCTTATACTGAAGCAACATACTATGTTAAAAATCAAGTTTTCTTTTTTAACTTTATAAAAGATAATTCTGCTATTGTAAGAGTATTCCCATTAGAAGATTATTATAAAAAGGATCCAGAAGTAAAAATGGAAGAATATAGATTCGGAATTATATATATCAAGGAAGATAACATTGTTGTAACTAAAAATAAAGATGAGTTAGATAAATTATTTAACTACATTCCTACCGAGACATCTTTTACACCTTTAAGAGATTTAAAAGATGTTCCTAGTAAACCTATTAAAATGGAATTAATAAAAAAATAAAATATGTGGCACGTTTTGTTGAACTTGTTCAATGAAAGTGGCGATAGTATTTTATATCAATTCTTTATGTAGTTTTATTTCATTACAAAGTTTTGAAATATTACGAAATAAAGCAAACGGATTCTAAGGTGTTAAACCTTAGCCCACTGGTATCTTGTTAGTATGACAAGATACCTAGGGGGTTATATATTATGTCAAAACAAAATATACCTAAAAAAGGATGGTGATAAAATGGAAGAACTTTCTTACTCTTTCCATATTGGAAGTGATAAAAACAAGAAAAATAGTGTAAGATTAACATCAAAAAATAATGTTAGTGGAACTAATTCTATGAGTAATAATGCTATTCAAAATGCTAAACAATTATCAACAGCTGATAAACATAACTATAGAAAATATGATAATAGACAAGATGAAATTGTGGTTATAAAAGGAACTACTTCACTATATAATGATGTACTGCATTTTTATAAAAATGAATTTGAAGAAGCAAGATTAGAATATAACAATAATCAAACAAGAGATGACAGAAAAATAGATGATTATTTCAAAAAAATTAGTAATAATTCAAAAAGTGATTTAGCAGTACAAATAATAATTGAACTTGGAAATAAAAAATTCTGGGATACTAAATCAATGACATATAAGCATAAAATGACAAATGTTTTTATAAAACAAGTTGATGATTTAGAACTATTACTTCCAAACTTTAAAATCTGTAGTGCTATTATTCATTATGATGAAACTTCTCCACACCTTCATATAGTTGGTGTACCTATAAAATATAATTGTAAAACTGGTATGTCTATGCAAGTTGGTAAAACTGATGTTTTTACGAGAAATTCCCTAAAAGAATTACAAGATAAAATGAGAATTTTATGTATTGAAGAATATAATAAAGAATACGATTTAGATGCTACTCTAAAGAAAAAATTAAAAGGTAGAAATAAAGATATTCATGTATCTGATATGATTAATTATCAAGACACTAAAGATTTGATTGAAAAAAATCAAAAGAATCTTGAAATCATTAATAATAATTCTATTGAACTTGATAAAGATACAATCAATATAAAAGATAAAATACTAAATCTAAAAAAAGCATCATTAAAAAAAGATACTTACCTCCTATCAAACGAAGATAAAAAGATATTAGAAAATTATATTGATAAAATTGATAAAACTAATAACGAATATAAAAAAATAAATGGTCTTTCTTCTTCACTTAATAGTTTAAATCAAACCATAAAAGAAGATAAAAAAGCAATTAAGGTACTTACGGAAAATAATAAAGCACTAGAACTACGAGTTAAAAATCTCACTTTTAAAACAGAAAATCAGGAAGAATTAATTAGTGATTTAAAACAAGATAATTTTAATCTTAAATACAGATTACAACAATTAGAAGAATTCTTTAAAAAGTTAGTAAATTTATTTAAGAGAATGATTAAAAAAGATAGTAAGAAAGAAACTTACTTAGAAGTGTTAGAGGATATGCAAGATTATAGAATTATCAGCAATGACACTATAGATGAAATTTTAAATAATAAAAATAATATAAAAGAAAAAGATGATTTTGAGTTATAAAATGATATAATAACTAATTAAGAAAACTTTATTCAATTATAGAAAGGATGTGAATCATGAATAAAGATAATGTAAAAGCACAAATGATAGTAAAAGATCAGGTTATTAACATAATAAGAATAGATGATAATGAATATATATCTTTAACCGATTTAGCACGATACGCCGATGAGGATGATCCAAGATATCCGATACAAAACTGGATGAGGAATAAAGATGTTATTTCTTATTTAGGCTTATGGGAAAGTATTAATAACGAAAACTTCAAAGGTGTCGAATTCGACACGTTTAAAAATGAAGCTGGTAGTAATAAATTTAAAATATCTCCCCAAAAGTGGATTAGAGAAACAAATGCAGTAGGAATGATTTCCAAATCAGGTAATAATGGTGGAACATATGCTAGAAGTGATATAGCATTTGAATTTGCAAGTTGGTTAAGTCCAGAGTTTAAATTATACTTAATTCAGGAATTTCAAAGATTAAAGAAAAATGAAGCATATCAAAACAAAATAGACTGGCATGCTAATAGAGTTTTAGCAAAAGTCAGTTATATAGTTCATACTGATGCTATCAAGAGTATTATTGTTCCTACTCTTACAGAGAAACAAAAAAAATTCATATATGCAGAAGAGGCAGATGTTCTAAATGTTGCTTTATTTGGTATAACTGCAAAAGAATGGAGAAACAAAAATCCAAAATTAGCTGAAAATGGCAATATAAGAGACTATACAGACCTACTACATTTAGTAATATTAAATAATCTAGAAAATATAAACGCAGAATTAATAAAAATGAATATTTCTCAAAGTGATAGATTGGTAAAGTTAAATAATATTGCAAAAAAGCAAATGGAACTACTAAAAAATAATGATTCATTGAAAAAATTAGAATATGTTAAAGAAAATATTAGTGATGAACTAATAGAAATAAAATAAAAATGGCAATTTAATATTACCATTTTTTTAATTAATCATCTAAATGATCAATAGCATATTGTGCCTCTTCTGCAGTAAATCCTTCACCATATTCTGACGTAAGTTGCTTGTAGATTGCTGATTTTGACATACTCATTGAGTCTTGATAGCTTTTTGCTTTAGCTAATGCATTTGCGTTCCAGTCTGCTTTCATATTATCAATAGCATATTGTGCTTCTTCAGCGGTAAATCCTTCACCATATTCTGATGTTAGTTGTTTGTATATTCCTTTTTTTGACATATGCATTGTAGATGAATATGATTCTGCTTTTTTTAAAGCATTTTTTTGACCAGAAGTTGGTTCTTTTCCTAATGAAATAACTATAGTAATTTTATCACCTTCATATATTTCTTTATCAGCAGCTACACTTTGACTTACAAAGCCATCTTTTGCTACTGAATCAGAATATTCTGTTTTTGTGATACAATTAACTTTTTTGTCATTACACCATGTGTCTCTTTCAGCTTCAGTCATTCCGCTCATATCAACAACTGTAACTTTCGTACCCTTATTTTTTTCAAATTTTGTTTTCTCATCAGAAGATTCGTCGTTTCCGCTACCAGCAATTGCAAAAATTACAATAACAACAATAACCCAAAACCATATTGCTTTATAAAAAGGTTTTTTATTCTTAGTACCACAGCCAGGACAGATTTTTGCATTACTTGCTATTTCTTTTCCACAAGACTTACACTTTTTCATTTTCGCCACTTCATGTCACTCCTTTCAAATTCATTATACACCAAAAAACAGGACCTGTGAATACCCTAACAGGACTTTTCTGTTCCCGGACATAAAAAGCCATAAATAGGACAATATATTAGAGGTGAAATATTTATGGCTACTTTTAAAAGAGATTTTAATTTTAACGAAAATATAATGTTCAATATTTCTGAAAATATAAAAAAATATAGAAAAATTGCTGGCATAACTCAGGAACAATTAGCAGTAGATGTTGGTAGATCATATGATTTTATCAGAAGACTTGAATACAAAAAGGGTGCTGTTGGCTGTTCAATTGAAACATTATATAAAATATCAGTTGTTTTAGGAATAACTATGGATAAATTTTTCGAATAAATTAAAAATTATGATATAATTATTATAAGAAATTTTGTATCATTCAATAGAATGATACTTTTTTGTTAGGAGGAAATTATGAATAATGCTAAAACAAAAGAACAACATTATATACCTAAATTTTACTTAAAAAACTTTGCTGATAGTAACAAAAAATTTAATATAATTAATATCAGTAAAAAGAAACCAATTAACAATATTACTTATATGTCACAATTTAAAGAGAAATATTTTTATGATAAAGACAATCATATAGAAAATAAATTGAGTCAACTTGAAACCGATTGGGCAAATTTAATAAATAAAATAATATCAGGTGATTATCCATCCGACGAAGAAAAGAAAAAATTAAAAGAATTTGCCATTTTTCAAAGAAATCGTACCTATTATAAGTCAGAAGAATTGTTGGAAATGTCATGGCAATCACAAAAAACTTTAATAGAAATGAAATTAACAAAACAAAATAAAAAAATAAGTGATGAATTATTATCAAAAATGAAAGATAAATACAAAAAAGAGTACCCTCATAAAGTTATTACTAGAGCTATTAATATTGCAGAAAAAAATTTAAATATAATAGATGATTTAAAAGTAGCAATAATTAAATATGATACGAAATCAAAATTAATATCTTCAGATAATCCAATAGTTCATTATAATAATTTTGACAATAAAAGTGTTGGCTATATTAATGGGGGATTAATAATTTTTTTCCCTATATCAAGTGAAATTTTATGCGTTATTTATGATTCAAAAATATATTTAGAATTAAATCAAGATAATTTTATTCATTGCAAAAACGAGTATGAAGTAAAATTTTTAAATTATTTTCAAATACTAAATGCTTATAATTTTATCTTTTTTAAAGATGATAATATGACATCTAATCTTGTTAATGAACTTAAAAAAAACAAAATTCAAAGGTTATTGAATTTTCCTAAATTAAAAACAGATATACTAGGTTCTGATGATTCCAAAATAATTACATTTAGTGCCCAATATATTTATTTAAAACATACTTTTTCTTTTGCAAAATTAACTCAAAGGGCAAAAATGGTTCCTCAAAATGCTATTGACTGGTTTCCAAGAAATTATGATGAAAAATATTTTAATGGAAATTTTAAATCACGTAAAGAAATAGTTCCATTTTTAAGTCATTTAAAAAAGAAAAATGAATTGAAAAATGCTGTAATATGGACAAACGATGAAATAGAAAAATTTAATAAATTTGTCATTGATTATTGGAATAATAAATTATGAATAAAAATTATGTAAGGAGATTTTATGATGAATGATTATACCCAAGCATTTTTAAAAATTATTGAAGATAATAAAAAAATAATAGAAAAGAAAATTGAAAAAAATCCTGACTATATTATAGAATTAATGCAACATTCTATTAAATGTGGTTCAAATATTCTTTACAAAGAATTTGATAATGATAAAGGACGAGAATTAGAATTAACAAGAAAAGAAAATAAATATTTTACTAATAAACTTTATAAAACTTGGAAAAAACCAATTGACTATTTTGAAGCATTAATAGAACTAATAGCTAGTTGTACATACTCTTTCGTCGAAACTTTTTATGAAGACGCTTATAAAAATAATAATTTATTATTTAATGCATTACAAAATATTCAAGCTAGATCATTACTAATCTCTAGAGAATGCTTAACATTAATTAAAAATGGCTATCCTGATGGAGCCTTTAGTCGTTGGAGAACAATTTATGAATTATCAGTAATTGGTAAATTACTATATGATGAAAATAATCAGGATTTGTGTGAAAGATATTTAAATTATTACCACATTCAGGAATACTTAGATGAAAAATATTTACGAGAAAGAGGACAACAAAATCATACTGATGAATCTTTTAAAATTTTAAAATACAATTACGATTTTATGATTGATAAATATGGACAAAACTATGTTAAAGGAGCTTATGGTTGGGCAAATAACATATTTAAAAAGAAGGTTACCTTTAAAGAAATAAAGGACAGAGTTGACATGGATAATTTATATGGATATTATAAACTTTCTTCTAACTATATACATGGTAATCACAAAGCCAATGAAGAATCATTAGGAGTAATACCAAATTTAGAAAAAATGAAACTAGTTGGCCCATCAAATTATGGATTATCTATACCAATGCAAAATGTTGCAATATCTTTGATGCATATTTCTACATATTTGTTTTTAACTTATTCAAATCTTGATGTTTGGACAACCTGTTCAATTATGAATAATTTTTTTGACAAAATAATAATTGAATCTGATAAAGTACAAATCAAAATTGAAAATAAAGAAAACAAGTTAAGAGGAATATATCCGAGTATTTTAATAACTTCATTTAAGGGAAAAACTAATTCTTCCACTTTATTACTAAATAAGCTCCGAGCAAATAATGTTGATAAATTAGAATTAACCAATAGTTTTAAAACAAGTGAAAAAGAATTAAAAAATAAAATAAAGAAGAATAATTATAAATATATTATTTCATTAGGTCAAAAAGATAATATCAATGATATTAATATAGAATTAATTGGCAGCAAAAATAACGATAAAATTAAAACAAATTTCCCCTATAAAGCCTTTATTTCCTACTTAAATTCAAATGGAATTTCTAATTTCGTATCGAATAGTGCTGGAAATTATCTATGTAATAATATATACTATGAAGGCTTAAAATATATTAATGAAAATAAATTAAATATTAAAATGATTTTTATTCATATTCCCCCAATAAGGTCAAATTATAATTTTGAAATGTTAGCCAAAACAATTTCCAACTTTGTTACATCATTAAATGAAATTAATGATGAGAAAGCTTAAAATAATATACAAAATTAAAATAATGTGTTATATTGTCTATAGATGGTTTATATATCATCCTCAAATGAGAAAAAGTTGTGTAATCACTCAACTATCGCTCCATTAGAAATCAACTTGCGGACTTAATTGTTCGTAAGTTTTTATTTTATATAAAACATAAAAAGTTCTCTTTCTTTCAAAGAGGAAAACTATGAGATGTGGTATTTATGTAATAGTACCTACTGACGACTAAAAAGAGGAAAAATTTATCAAAATAATTTAATCCTCTTTTTTGTTCTTTGGATATGGGAATAAAACCTATGTAGCCAGCACTGAATTTATACTCCCGTACAAATTCGTATGTGGGAAATTCCCACCCCCCCTTTTATTTTTTGAGATAAAATGTATTATTAATTATTCAACTTCCATTTTGGTGGGTAAATATATTCTATTATTTCTTTCTTAGGTACATAATGTTTTTTTATTTTAGTTCTATTTGATTTTAAATCTGGTAAAGCTTGTCTACAATACTTATCTAGTTCACAAAATATATTTTGACAATCTATAAGTTGTAATGGTCTATTACCAATTCTTTTAAAATTCAAATTAAGCCTTTTAAATTCTTCATCTTGATGGTCATACATATATCTAATAATATCTTCACTATTCATTTTACCTTTATCAATAAAACACTTTTTAATTCCACGTAGTGATCCGGGTCCAGCAACTGTAAATTCATCTTCTCTCCAATTAACAATTTTACTATAATTAATATCAGTTACTAATTGATAAGCCATAAAGTTTCCAATTAATGGATAACTTTTTATAATATTAAATGCTTCTTCCATAGTCTTACATTTAACTATTTTTTCTTGTATTTTGTCTTCATTGAACATTTTATTAAGTAGTGCTAAATGATTATCATGCTTTCTGTCATATCCAAACGCTTTATTGGCACAACTTATATAAGCATCGTTATATATTTTAATACCATTTGATATAGCATTTTCTAATACTTTGGAATAATCTTTTATATTAAATGTTTTTAAAGTAATATCTTCAAAATTATTTAATAATAACTCCCAAGTTGATTCTTTGTTGAACAACTTAAATAATAATATTCTGAATAACATATCTTCATCGGAATACTTTTTACCATTATAAATAACATTTTTTAATAAATATTGGCTAACTCTATCATTAACTCTATAACTATTACAAAACTTATATTCTTGTAATATTTTATCTTCAGTCCATGGAGCAGATTCTCCATTTATTTTTTTCCAAAATATATTTTGTCTTTCAAAAGCAAAATACCAATATAAATCATATACTTCTTGTCTTTTCTTCATATATCTACCTCATACACTTTGGATCTCTTGAATTAATACATCTTTTTAGAATTAAAACTTTATTATCACTTTCAGTATAATTAGCAATTATCTTTTGTCCTATACAGCCACTTTTACATATAGAGTATTGCTCACAAGTAGAGCAAGAATTATCAGTATTTAATTTTCTAATATTGCTAAAATACTCTGAATCATACATTTCCATTAATGAGTTTTCTCTTATATTTCCACTAATACCTAGTTTAGTAAAATATTTAATTGAATCACACGGATAAGCTATTCCATCAAATCCAATTATCATTATTTCATCAGCTATAATACAAGGTGTATTTTCAATACCAAGTATATTCCAAGGAGTACCTAATCTAATTCTATCTTTATCATTTGAGTTTAAATAAAGGTTTTTAATTGCTAATAATTCTTCTTTTGATAAGTCCATATCAGCAGTTCCTTTACCATGTGGGACAAACCTTAATAAACTAACTCTATCAAAATAACTTCTACTTTTAAATGTTTCAATAGTTTCATTTACCACTTGTTCTAATCTATCAAAAGAATCTTTTGAAATAGTATAGTGAAATCCTAATCTTGCATTATTATTTTCAAATACTTTATCAAAGAATTCAACCTTATCATAAACTGATATATCTTCTTCATCAGATAATGAATCAGCAAGTGAATAAACTATTTTATTTAAACCTAAATCAATTAATTGTCTATATTTATTTAAAGTTTCATCGGTTCTATATGCAAATGTATAAATAGTTGATTTCATTCCTAATTTTGAAGTTAATTCTACTAGTTCTGGTAGTCTATCATACATTAAAGGTTCTCCACCAGTAAAAACAATAGTATCAGCTCCCATTAACTTTGCTTCTTTAATTATTCTAGATACATCTTCAAAATCTAAAATCTTTAAATTACCAATACTACTAGTAGCATTACTAGAACAATGTTTACAATTTCTAGAGCATTTATTAGTTAATTCAATTTTTACTTCTTTAAGCATACTATCATCCCCTGAATGAATTTCTAAATATATTATATCATTTATTTACTCAAAATTCTTTAAATCTATTTAATATTTTAGAAAAACAAGTTAGTGATTAGCTCTTTATCAACTTTTACTATTATGAGTTTTGAATAACCTTTGTTATCGTTCCAGATTGATAAGAAACTCGGAAATTAACTTCTGAGAGTAATAAATACTAACTAGAAATAGTTAGTTTTTTTTATTTCTTTTAAAATAAAAAGACTAGTTATGTTTCAAACCAATCTCACTAATAAATTGTAATTTGTCTTTTACAATAATAGCATAAAAAAGAAAAGTAGTTATTGTTAATCAACTATTGCATTTTTCTAATTCTCATAAATACTTTTAAATCTTTCTCTGTCTACATTCTCTTGATTATTAATATAGTCCAAGTATTTTTCTTTATTTTCTTCTGTATATGGAGTATCAGAATATAAATCTTGTAATAATATTGTTCCGTTTGGCTGTCCAATACCCACAAATATATAATTTTCACCTATCTTTGGTAATTCCTCATCCGTTATATAATCACCTTTATGCAATATAAGAGTTCCATCTTTATCATATCCACCAGGATAAGTTACTTTAATTATATTTTGTAGATCACCCTTCAAATTTTCTGTTACCTCAATTTCATATATAGTTCTAGCTGAGTCATAATCTGAGAATGTCCTTTCAATTTCCTTATCTACCTTTCCTATAAACACATAATCAGCAAATCCAACTTGATAATATGGATTTGTTTCTTCATTCACAAGTACTGTATCATAATTTAATTTGCCATTTGGCTTATAATTTGAATTTCTATTGTTAAAGTACCAAATTACACCACAAATCATAGCAATTATAAAGATAACTAAAATAGATAAAATAATAATTTTTTTCTTTTTCATAACAATACCTCCTTTATTTTGTTCTTATTTTAATAAAAATAAGCTTTAATTCTACTAATAATCAACTACATAGTAACATATTTTAAAAAAGTTACAACTTTTGTTCAAAAAATGATTATCGGCAAATTACTATTTATTTAACAAATCACTAAATTGTAATTTGTAATTATTATTCTGATGGGCAATTATAATTTGTATTTTTAAATGTTGGAATTACCGTTATTACATCATCGCTAACACAATAATAAGTATCAATTAAAATACCTTTGTCTACATAACTATCACTATCATTAGCATCTTCAATTCTCCAACTTATTATTGGGCTATTTTTAAATACTATTGCTTGAATTGTGTCTAATATTACAATTGACAAAATAGTAATAACTATTGTTAATAATATTATTATAAACTTATTCTTTTTTACCTTTTTTATTTCTTTTGCAGAATAATCAAGTGTATCAATTAAAGTTTCCTCACTTTTTGAATCGATTTCTTCTTTAGTAAATCTCTCACCATTTAATATTTCCGTAACCGAGACTTCTAAAATGTGACTTAATGGTTTTAACAATGACAAATCCATTAAGCCCAATCCTCTTTCCCACTTGCTTACAGCATTTTTGGTTATCCCTAATTTTTCTGCTAACTGTTCTTGAGTTAATTTTTTTTGCTTTCTTAATTTAGCAATAAATTTTCCTATTTTTTCTTGATTCATTTTATCACCATCCAAGAACAATATATCAATTTTTTATCTAATATTAAACATACTATTAGTTCACTTTCAAATTACTATTTATAAAGATAAGTAGTAATTATAACTTCAAAAGCATACTTGCAATTTTATGTATTCTAATCATTAAACCATTTTACTAAAAATGGCTTAATTAATTCGTAAATAAATATTGCCATAAAGTTTATTAAGAATACTATTAATATCAAACTAATATCTATTGCTGTTATACTTATTAATTTACCAATAGGTGTAACAAACACTATGAGTTCAATTAAAAGTATCAATAGTAATCCGTAATTCATTGCTTTATTAGAAAATAATCCCTGTTTAACAACTGACTCTTTCAAGTTTCTACAAGATATAGAATAAACTATCTCCTGTACAACCATTGAAAGAAGTGCTAAAGACATAGCGGTTTCTTGCCCAGACATTTTTAAACTAATAAAGTAAGTGAGAACTACAAATATAGTTTCAATGATAGCTGAAGATGCGATACATGATTTTATAAATGGTGTAAATAATGGTTTATTAATGCCTCTTGGTTTTTTATTCATTATGCTATCTTCACTCTTTTCAAAAGATAAACATATACTAGGAATAGAATCGGTTACCAAATCAATAAATAAAATATAAATTGGTAATAAAATTGTTGTTTTAGTAAGTAGCCCTATTATAATAGTAAATATTTCAGCAAAATTACTAGATAATGAAAATACTATATTATTTCTAATATTATTATATATTCTTCTTCCTTCTTCAACTGCTACAACTATTGTTGAAAAAGAATCGTCCATTAAGACTATGTCTGATGCAGACTTTGTAACATCAGTGCCTGTAATACCCATTCCAACACCAACATGAGCATCTTTAATAGCAGGAGCATCATTTACTCCATCTCCAGTCATTGCTACAATTTTTCCGCTGTTTTGAAGTGCAAAAACAATTCTTTCTTTATGAGATGGATTAACTCTTGCATACACAGAATACCTTTTAACGATATTTTTTAGTTCTTCATCATTATATTTATCAAGTTCACTCCCAAGTATTGCTTCACTGTCATTATCTATAATTCCCACATTTTTGGCAATAGCTATTGCCGTATCTATAGAGTCACCTGTAATCATGATAGGTCTAATACCAGCATTTTTACATAGTTCAACGCTTTTTTTAACGCTTTCTCTTGGAGGATCTATCATTCCGAGAATACCAGCAAAAGATAAATTATTTTCTTCTTTTTCTAGTTCTTTAATATCTTTAGGTACATAATTCAATTTTTTATAAGCAAATCCTAAAGTTCTTAATGCACCTTTAGAAAGATTTTTAACCTTATCTAAAACCTCTTGTTTTTCAATCTTAGATAGATTTACTTTTTCAATTAAAGAATCCATACTACCTTTGCATAAAATATATACTTCATTATCAATTTTATTTAGAGTAGTAAACATCTTTCTATCACTATCAAAAGGTATATCTAATATTCTCTCACATTTTTTTCTCAATTTAAGAGAATCAATTTTTTTATTATATAGATATTCATATAAACAGGTTTCTGTAGGATCTCCTACATATTTATCTTCATAAATAAGACCATCATTACAAAGAGCACATATATAATTAAGCATATTCTCATCTATTACATATTCTTCTTTAACAGTCATTTTATTTTGTGTTATAGTACCTGTCTTATCAGAACAAATAATATCTATTGCTCCAAGTGTTTCTACAGCTTGCATTTGTTTTACTACTGTTTTCTTTTTTGCTAAATTAGATATTCCAACGGATAATGTTATTGTAATTACAGTTGGTAACCCTTCAGGAATAGCAGCTACTGCAAGTGATGAGCATAGCATTATAATTTCAAGTATTGTGTATTTATTAATTAAAGCTAAAATAAATATAAAAATTAAAATAATAAATACTATAAATGTAATTTTTTTAGAAAGTTCTTTTATTTTTAATTGTAGTGGTGTTTCTATTCTATCAATTTCATTTAGTGATAGTGCAATTTTGCCTATCTCAGTATTTTTTCCTGTACTTACAACTATACCAGTACATTTTCCATTAGTAATATTTGTTCCTAAAAACAACATATTTTTTTGTTCTTGGAGAATTAAGTTATTTTTTAAAACTTCTGAATTTTTTTGAACTGGAACACTTTCTCCAGTTAGTGCTGATTCATCTACTTTTAAACTTTCGCATGAAAGTATTCTAATATCAGCAGGAACTGTTTCTCCAGACTCTAAATAGATTATATCTCCTGGAACTAATTCTTTAGTGTTTATTACTATTATTTTATCATCTCTTTTAACTTTACAAGTGCTGGTTTCATATTTTTTTAAATCTCTTAATACTAAAGTAGCTTTTTCTTCTTGTATAAATCCAACAATAGCATTTATAAAAACTACAAAAAGAATAACTATAGTATCAGTATATTCATGGGAATAAAAATATCCATAAAAATATAAAAGTAGTGCAACTATTAACAATATGATAATCATGGTATCGTTAAATTGTTTTAAAAATCTTAAAATCCAAGGCATTTTCTTTTTATTTATAATAATATTTTGCCCATAATCATTTATTCTTTTTTTCGTTTCTTTACTATCTAATCCATCAATATTACTGTTTAAAATTTTAAATATTTCGTCTTCGTTTTTAGAATACATTATATCGCTCCTCATACTAATAAAAGTATACCATAAATGTCACTGTAAATGTCTCAACACTTATATTTTTTGTACTATATTCGTATTTTCATTATATATTTATATCATTTAGTAGTTTATTAATAAAGGTCGTCTGATTTCAACCTTTATGATTACATTTGAAATCAACTATCGGAATTATTTGTTTATGAGTTTTTATTAATTTGCTCTAACTTGAAATTTTTATCATAATAATGTATTATATGATTAGATTTATGCATTTTTTTAGTGTGCATTAAAGGAAGGTTATATGAAAAAGAAGATAAGTAAGTTTTATAGTTCTTTTATAGATTTTGTTAAGTATAATAGACAGTTTTGTTCATATGTGGTTCTCTCTTTTTTGTGTACTTTATATATAAGAATTTATACAACTGGCAGTATTTGGATAAGTGCATCTGTTATTGATTTAGCTTCCATATTGATTATTGGTTCATTTGGATTTTTTTATAAGCCACAGAAACAATTTAATTATTATTTTGTAATGTTATTGTTAATTGATGTAGTGTGCATTGTTAATGCCGTGTATTATGATTTTTATAGTTCTTTTGCTTCATTTAGCTTGCTTACTGCTTTAGGTCAGGTTGGAGAAGTAGGGGATGCAGTTTTTGCAAAAATGAATGTTTTACATTTTGTTTATTTGCTTGCACCAATTTCTTTTTTTGCGGTAAATAAGCATTTAACTAATAGAGATTATTTTAATTTTGTTGCTAAGTTCGAAAATAGTAAGAGTTTACTTAAGAGAGTATTTATTTATGGATTATTCTTTTTATGTTTAGGTGCTACGATGCTTTCTGCTACTGCTTTTTCAAGACTTGCTAAACAGTGGAATCGTGAATATATTGTTAATAAATTTGGAATTATTGTGTATCAAATAAATGATTTAGTAAGTACATTAAGGCCTAAGATTACTTCAATGTTTGGATATGACGTTGCTCTTAAGGATTTTACTGATTATTATGCAGAGAATACTATTAAGAAAAGTAATAACGAATATACTGATATTTTTAAGGGAAAGAATATTATATTTGTTCATATGGAGAGTATGACTGATTTTCTTATGAATACTAATATTAATGGGGTGGAAATAACACCTAATATAAATAAGCTTGCTAGTGAAGGAATGTATTTTAGAAATTTTTATCCACAAATTAGTGTTGGTACTAGTAGTGATACAGAGTTTACGTTAACTTCTTCATTAATGCCAGCAACAAATGGTACTGTATTTGTAAGTTATTATGATAGAGATTATGTGACTATTCCAAAACTATTTAGTGAGCAAGGATATTATACATTTAGTATGCATGGTAATAAAGCTTCTATGTGGAATAGAAGAGTTATGCATCCGTCTTTAGGTTATAGGGATTTTTATTCAAGTACTTCTTATGATATAGATGAAACTATTGGGTTAGGTTTAAGTGATAAGTCATTCTTTAGACAAAGTATTAATATTTTAGAGAATATTGAAGAAAATAATAATAATTATATGGGTACTGTGATTACGTTATCTAATCATACGCCTTTTGCAAATAATGATAAGTTTGAGCAGATTGATTTAACAAAAAGTGCAAAAGTTTATAATGAAATAACTGGAAAATATGAAATTGTAAAAAGAGATTATTTGGAACATACAATATTAGGTAATTATATAAGAAGTGGTCATTATGCAGATGAAGCGATGGGCGAGTTTATATCTTATATAAAAAATAGTGATAAGTTTGATAATACTATATTTGTGTTTTATGGTGATCATGATCCTAAGATTAGTTTAAAAGATTTTAATTATTATTATAATTATGATTCAGCAACTGATAGGGTTTTAACTGCGGAAGATGAAGGATATATTCCTTATGATTATTATGATAACGAACTTAATAAAAAGACTCCATTAATTATTTGGAGTAAGAATAAAAAGTTTGAAAAGCAAATTGATTATTATATGGGTATGATTGATGTTATGCCAACGATAGGTAATATGTTTGGTATTTATAATAAGTATGCTTTGGGAAATGATATATTTGAAATTAAAGATGATAATGTAATAGCGTTTCCGAATGGTAATTTCTTAACTAATAAAGTGTATTATTATAATTCTAAAGAAGAGTACAAGGCAATTAATTTAAATGAGGTTTTAAGTGATGAGTATATTACTAATGCTAAGAATAAAGCAGATAAGTTAATTGATATTTCAAATGATATAATTGTTTATGATTTAATAGGGGTTACTAGTGATGAAAGGGATAAGAAATGAAAAAGAAAAAGATTGGTTTAGTGATATTGGTATTAGTGTTATTGTATTCTATTGGTGGTATTTATTATAATATAACTCATAGGGATAGTGTAGATAATAGTGTTAAGAGTATAGATAAGATTGATAAGTATGGGTATGTTCTTAAGAGTAATGCCACTAATTTACAGAAAGAACTTTTTAATGAACTTAAGACTATTTTAAATAATGATAATATAAATGATGATGCTTATGCTAAAACAATATCTAAGATGTTTGTTACTGATTTATATACTTTATCTAATAAGGTAAATAAGTATGATGTTGGTGGCACTGAATATGTTTTAGAAAGTGGTAGAGATAATTTTAAGGTAAATGTTCAAGATACTTTGTATAAGTATTTAGAGGATAATTCTGATGGAAAGAGAAGTCAGATTCTTCCAATGGTTGTTAGTGTTAGTGCTGATGAGATTAGTGATACTAAGTATAAAATTGGTGATAATGAAAGTGATGCTAAGAAGGTTAGTTTAACTTTAAGTTATAATGAAGATTTAGGATATGATACTAAAGTCACTTTAATTTTAATTAAGAGTGAAGGTAAGTATTATGTTGTTGAAAGTGCTAGTTAGGCGCTTTTTTGTTAGTTAGTACAGAATTAGTAAAAAAAGTGGTATTATATAGATAGATAATGGAAAATATAATATGAGGTAGGTGAATGATTTATGAAAAGAATTTATATAGTTACGGGTGCTAGTGGTTTTTTAGGTAATAATATTATTAGGATGTTAGAACATGATGATAATGCAGAGGTAAGAGCTTTTGTATTAAATGGGGAGTCTATAAGTTCTCTTAATAATTTGAAATGTTCTATTTATTATGGTGATGTTACAAAGGCTGATACTCTTAATTCTGTTTTTGATGGTTGCGGTGATGCAGAAATTTTTGTGATTCATTGTGCTGCGGTTGTTTATATAAAATCAAAGTATAATTCAATGGTTTATGATGTTAATGTTAATGGAACTAAAAATATAGTGGATAAGGTATTGGAGTATAATGCTAAACTTATTTATGTTAGTAGTGTTCATGCTATTCCTGAGAAGAGTAATGGAGATTTGATTAGTGAGGTGTCTATTTTTAATCCGGATGATGTAGTTGGATTATATGCTAAAACAAAGGCTGAAGCTGCAAGATATGTTATGGATTCGGTTAAGGATAAAGGGTTAAATGCTTGTATTGTTCATCCTTCTGGTATTTTGGGACCATATGATTTTAGTAATAGTCATTTGACTGCACTTGTTAGGGAAATTGTAAGAGGCAAACTTCCAATGTGTGTTAAGGGAGGATATGATTTTGTTGATGTTAGGGATGTTGCAAAAGGAATAATTATGGCCTGTGATAAGGGAAAAATGGGAGAATGTTATATTATGTCAGGGGAGTTTGTTTCGATTAAGAAACTTGCTGATTTGGTTTGTGATGTTGTTGGTAGGAAAAGAATTAAGGTTGTGTTACCTATTATGATTGCTAAGATAGTAGCACCTTTTTATGAGATGTATTATAATGTTAAAGGGAAAACACCACTTTTTACTAAGTATTCTTTGTATACGTTGTCTTCTAATTCAAATTTTAGTAATGAGAAAGCGAAGAGAGATCTTGGTTTTGTAACTAGAGATATTACTGATACTGTTAAGGATATGATTATGTGGATTTTGGGAGATTTTAAAGAGTAATTTTGTGTGGGCTATTTAATAGTCTTTTTTTTTATAGTTTTCATAGATTATTGTATGAGAAAGTGTTTGTATATATTGTTTGCTTTTTTGTTTTTAATTGCTTTGGCTTTGATGGTTAATGGTGCTTCTAGTACGTTTCCTCTTTTTGGTAAGACGATAATTTTAGATGCTGGTCATGGTGGTAAAGATGGCGGAGCCGAAGTGGGTGGTGTTAAAGAGAAGGACATTAATTTGAGAATAGTTAATGCTCTTAAAGATGCTCTAGAGGAAAAGGGAGCTAATGTTATTTTAACGAGAACTAGTGATGATGATTTAAGTGAAGATGGAGTATCTAGAAGGAAGAAGAGTGATTTTGATAAGAGGATAGAGATTATTAATAATACTAATCCTGATATGTATTTATCTATTCATCAAAATATTTTTGAGAGTTCTAAGTATCGTGGAGCTCAAGTTTTTTATGTAAGTAAAAATAGTTATAATAAGCATCTTGCTGAGGTTATTCAAAGTGAGCTAAACTCTTTTACTAAGACGAATAGAAAAATAAAGGAGATGCGTGGCAAGTATATGTATGATAGACTTAATCCTATCGGAGTTTTAATTGAGTGTGGATTTTTGTCTAATTATTTTGATAGGACTAATCTTATGAATGATGATTATGTAAAAAAACTTTCTTTAAAAATAGTACAGGGAGTTATAAATTATTTTTATTCGTAAATTCATAAAATTTTCATAATATAATTATATGATTTATCAGGAATGTGTGATATAATTTGATAATAGGTGAGACTATGAAGATGAAGGTCTTTAAAACAATTCAAGAACAAATAAGTATCCTTGAAAGCAAAGGTCTTATTATCGATGACTATCTTTTTACAGAAGATATTCTTATTCGTGAGAATTATTTCTTTATTAGTGGTTATCGTCATTTGTTTTTAAAGAGCCCTAAGGATCGTAATTTCATTAAAGGTACAACTTTTAGAGAGTTATATGCATTATTCAATTTTGATAGACAGGTACGAAATATTGTCTTTAAAAATTTGCTGATTATTGAGAACAATTTGAAGAGTATTATTTCTTATCAGTTATCAAAGAAATATGGTTTTAGAGAAAAAGATTACTTGAAACCAGAAAATTTTACTAAGGTACCAGATAAACAGAGACAACTAAGTGATACTTTAAAAAAGATGAAACGTCAGATTAGGGTTAATGGTGCGCAGCATTCAGCTACTAGTCATTATTTAAAGAATTATGGTTATATTCCACTTTGGGTTGTCGTGAAAGTTTTATCATTTGGTATTGTTGGTGAACTTTATACGGTTATGAAGAGGGAAGATCAAGAGGAGATAGCAAATATTTATGATTTATCGATTAATAATCTTTTGACTTATCTTCCAATACTTTCTAATTATCGTAATTTGTGTGCTCATGAAGATATATTATATGATCATAGAACGCAGAAGATAATTGGTGATACTAGGTATCATGATGGTCTTGATATACCAACTACTGATGGTGAGTATATTTATGGTAAGGATGATCTTTTTGCTTTAATCATTATTTTAAAGCAGCTTTTAAGGCCTGAGGAGTTTCGTCTTCTTATAAATGAGTTAAGTTATGAGATAGATATTCTTTGTGGAAAACTTAAAGTTATTAACATTGGAAAGGTCCTAGATACAATGGGATTTCCAAGAAATTTTAGAGAAATATTAGATTTGTAGGAGGAAATATGAAGAAGGATAAAAGCAATGTTCTTGTATATGTTGTAATATTTATGGTGGCTTTAGGTATTGGTAGTGTTGGGATGTATTATGCGATTAGATATTTTAAACCACTTAGTCAGACGGTAGTTAATAAGTTAGAGAAAGAGGTAACAGTTACTGATAATGGAATAGCTGATGCTGTTGAGAAGCTTTATGATGCAGTGGTTGTTGTTGAGTCTTATCAAAATGGTACTATGGTAAGTAGTGGTAGTGGATTTGTTTATAAGACTGAAGGTGAGAAGTCATATATTTTAACTAATAATCATGTTATATCTGGTGCTAGTGAAGTTAAAGTTAAGTTTACTAATAATAGGATGGAGACTGTTAAAGTAGTTGGTAGTGATGAGTATAGTGATATTGGGGTTTTATCTATAGATAAGGATAAAATTATTAAGGTTGCGGAGATTGGTAAGGCTGCAGATACTCGTTTAGGTGATACAGCATTTGTTATTGGTACACCACTTGCTTCTGAGTATTCTTGGACAGTTGCTAGAGGTATTATTAGTGGTAAGGATAGATTAGTTGAGGTAAATGCTAGTAATTCTAGTGTAGCTTCTTGGGTTATGAATGTTATGCAGACTGATGCTGCTATTAATAGTGGTAATTCTGGTGGACCTATTGCTAATGCTAATGGTGAGGTTATTGGTATTACTAATATGAAACTTGTTAGTAGTGGTGTAGAAGGTATGGGATTTGCGATTCCTATAGAGGATGCTATTAGTATAGCTGAATCTTTAATTAAGGGTGGTAAGATAGAACGTCCTATGCTTGGAGTTGGTACTTTAGATGTAAGTAATACTGATGCTTTAATTAGAGAGTATGGAATATCTTTAAGTAAGAATATTACTGAAGGTGCAGTTGTTGGTTATGTTCAAAAGGGATCACCAGCAGACAAGGCTGGGCTTGAAAAAGGTGATGTAATTACTAAGTTTGGTGATTATGATATTAAGGGTTCATCATTTTTAAAATATTATTTATATAAGTATAATGTTGGTGATAAGGTTGAAATTACATTTGTTAGAGGAACTAAAACTGAAACAAAAACGATAACCTTAAGTCAAACAGCAGAATAAAGGCTTTTAAAGAGGCCTTTTTTTTGTTATAATTTGGGTTGGTGATAACATGGGTTTTATTGGATTTGCCCTTAAAGGTAATTATAAGAGACATTATAAGAATTTAAAGAATGTTTCTCAAAAAACTGGTAAGAGTACAATTTTAATGTTTATAGATACTGCGGTTTCAGCACTTGTATTTAAGTCTGGACTTCAGGATTATTTAAATTATGAATTTTATAATAAGAGTTTTAGTGAGAGAAAGACTTATGCGACGATTGGTTATCAAAATAAGTTTTATGAGTTAGCAGCTAATGTTAAGTATGCGCCTTTTTTCTCAAATAAGGTTAATTTTCATAAGAATTTTAGTGAGTTTACTAAAAGAGAGTTTGTATCTTATGATGACGGGTTTTCTAAAGTTAAAGATTTTATTAGTAGCCATAAAGAGTTTGTTCGTAAACCAATTAGTGGGTTAGGGGGACAGGATGTTGTTAAGTTAGCTTCTAGTGATGTTAAAGATATGAAGACTTTTTATGAGAAGTTAAAGGAAGAGAATTGTTTACTTGAGGAGCTTGTTGTTCAAGATGCGGAGTGGAGTAAGTTAAATCCTAATAGTATTAATACGCTTAGAATAGTGACTAAGTGTATTGGTGGTAAGAGTGAGATTTTGTTTGCAGTAGCTAGGATAGGCGCTGGTAAGACAATTGCAGATAATTTTCATCAAGGTGGTGTTGGTGTAAAGATTAATACTGCTAAAGGAATTTTAGAGGGTGAAGCAATAGATAAAGAGGGGAATGTTTCTAAAGAGACTAGTGTTACTCATGTTAAAGTAAATGGTTATAAGATTCCATACTGGAAAGAGATTAAGAAGATGGTTAATAAGGCAGCTAAGGTAAATGATAATGTTAATGTTATTGGATGGGATGTTGCAATTAGTAAAGATGGACCACTTATTATTGAGGGTAATAGAGGCCCTGGTATGGATCTTGTACAAGTATTATATAAAAGAGGGGTTAAGCCTGATTTAGAGAAGGTTAAAAAGGAGATTATTGCTTATCAAAGGGGCAGATAGAAGGAAGATGATGTTATGTTAAAGGCAGGAATTGTAGGGTTACCTAATGTTGGTAAGAGTACGTTATTTAATGCGATTACGAAGAAGAATATATTAGCAGCTAATTATCCATTTGCGACGATTGATCCGAATGTAGGGGTTGTTACTGTACCAGATGAAAGGCTTACTTATTTAGAAAATTTATATATGCCAGAGAGAACTATA
Source organism: uncultured Mycoplasmatota bacterium (assembly GCA_900547775.1). Classification (GTDB taxonomy): domain Bacteria; phylum Bacillota_I; class Bacilli_A; order RF39; family UBA660; genus CAG-533. Next base: position 517,147 of record URHW01000001.1, read on the forward strand.
CCAACTACTTATGAGTTTACAGATATTGCTGGGCTTGTTAAGGGGGCATCTAATGGTGAAGGGCTTGGTAATAAGTTTTTAAGCCATATTAGAGAAGTGGATGCGATTGTTGAGGTTGTTAGATGCTTTGAAAATGGTGATATTATTCATGTTGAGGGAAGTGTTGATCCTATTAGGGATATTGAGATAATTAATGTTGAGTTAATAATTTCTGATTTAGAGATTGTCCAAAATAGGATTGGTAAGATTGCAAAAAAGTGTGAGATGACTAAGGATAAGGCTGAACTTTTAGAGTTTCAAACTCTTAAGAAATGTGAAGAGGCGTTACTGCAAAATATTCCACTTAGAAGATTAGATTTATCTAAGGAAGAGAGACAAATTTTAAAAGCTTTTTGCTTTATTACTTTGAAACCGATTATATATATGACTAATGTTAATGAGGATGATGCTATAGTAGGTCATAATAAGTATACAGATATGGTTAGTGAGTATGCTTCTAAAGAGGATGCTAGTGTAATTGTTGTGTGTGCGAAGATGGAAAGTGAGCTTGCAGAGTTAAATGATGATGATAAGAAGGAGTTTTTAAAAGAAATGGGTATTACTTCTTCTGGTTTAGATAAACTAATATATGCAACTTATGATTTACTTGGGTTACAAACATTTTTTACTTCTGGGAAGGATGAGTGCAGAGCATGGACTTTTAAGAAGGGCATGAAAGCACCTGAGTGTGCAGGAATAATTCATAGTGATTTTGAACGTGGATTTATTAAAGCAGAGGTTATGTCATTTGATGATTTGAAGAATTGTGGAAGTGAACTTAAGGTTAAGGAAGCTGGTAAGATGCGTTTAGAGGGCAAGGAATATTTAATGCAAGATGGGGATATTTGTTACTTTAGATTTAATGTGTAGGAGGATTAATGTGCGGATTTTGCGGATTTAATGATAAGAGGTCTAAGAAAGACAAAGAGAAGATTATTAAGAGTATGGCGGATAGGATTATCCATAGAGGACCAGATAGTGATGGTTATTATGTTGATGATAATGTTGCACTTGGTTTTAGAAGGTTATCTATTATTGATTTAAAGGGTGGTAGTCAACCTATATATAATGAAGATAATACGATTGCAATAACTTTTAATGGAGAGATTTATAATTATCAAGGTTTACGTGATGAGTTAATTAAGTGTGGTCATAAGTTTAGAACTAATACAGATACTGAGGTAATTGTTCATGGATATGAAGAGTGGAATACTGAGGTATTTAATAAGTTACGTGGAATGTATGGAATTATAATTTATGATATAAATAAGAAGAAAATAATTGGGGCAAGAGATATTTTTGGAATTAAACCATTTTATTATTATAAGAATGATGGATTATTTATGTTTGCTTCAGAAATTAAATCATTTTTATCACATCCTGATTTTAAGAAAGAGTTAAATGAGAAGGTACTTAGTTTGTATTTATCGTATGGAACTAATCATATGGAAGAGACTTTCTTTAAATATACTTATAAGTTAAGACCTGGGCATTATTTTGTTTATGAAAATGATAAGTTAGAAGTTAAAGAGTATTTTAAACTTAAGTATGAAAAGGAAGATAAACCTTTTGATGAGTATGAGAAAGTTTTGAAGGAAACTATTGAAAGCTCAATAAAGTATCATCAGATAAGTGATGTTGAGGTTGGTTCTTATTTAAGTGGTGGTGTTGATTCATCTTATGTAGTTGCTGAGGCTAGACCTAATAAGACGTTTACAGTAGGTTTTGATGGTAAAGGTTTTTCAGAGATTGAGTATGCTAAAGATTTATCTGATTATTTTAAGATTAAGCATTATTCTAAGGTAATTAGTGCTGATGAGTTTTTTGATATTTTACCTACTGTAGAGTATCATTTGGATGAGCCTAGTGCGAATGTGTCAGCAGTGCCGTTATATTTTTTAAGCAAGCTTGCTAGAAAAGAGGTTAAGGTTGTCCTTTCTGGTGAGGGTGCTGATGAGATGTTTGGCGGATATAATGAGTATAATCTTGAAGGTTTAGAGAAATTTTATGATAAAGTGCCTTTATTTTTAAGAAGAGGTATTGGTAGTATTGCAAAGAATCTTCCTTATTTTAAGGGGAAACATACTATTGAGAAGTATAGTAAGCCTTTAGAAGAAAGATATTATAATAAAACTGAGATGTTTTTAAGTAAGGATGCACAAGCAATACTTAAGCCTAAGTATAGGACTGATTTATCACCATTTGATTTATGTACTCCTTATTATGATGAGGTTAAGGGTAAGGATGATGTTCAAAGAAAGATGTATATTGATTTGAATTTTTGGTTACCTAATGATATTTTACTTAAGGCTGATAAGATGAGTATGGCAAATTCTGTCGAACTTAGGGTACCATTTTTAGATAAAGAGGTTTGGAAGTTGTCGCAAAAGATACCAACAAAGTATATGGTTCGTGATGGACAGACTAAGTATATTTTTAGAAAGATTGCTGATGAGAAGATACCGGAGGAGTGGGCTAAGCGTAAGAAGAAGGGATTCCCGGTTCCTTTTGGTAAATGGATAAGAGAAGAGAAGTATTATAATAAAGTTAAGGATTTATTTAATAGTGATTTTTCAAAAGAATTTTTTGATAATGAGGCGATTAATAAGTTATTGGATGAGCATTATAATGGTGCCGTTTATGGGAAACAGATTTATACTATTTATGCATTTTTAACTTGGTATCAGAGATTTTTTATTACAGAGAAGTGATTTTAAGGAATCACTTTTTTGTTTGATTGATTTTTTTATAAAAGTTTGTTATTATAAAATCATTGATTGGGGGCTTATTTTATGATAAGTAGTAAGAAAGATTATATGGAGAAATTTGCTAGTGAAGTTAATGAGACTTTAAAGAATTCACGTAAGTGGAAGAGACATTATGTAACTGATTTAAAGATTAGTGATAGTGCTAAGATGGTTATAGCTGATATGGATGCTTTTCATAATCATTCGTTTGCGGTTGAGGTTTATTTAAGAAATAAGGATAATTTAGATAAGACTGCACTTCTTTATCGTGGTAATAAGATTACTTATGGTGATATGTTTGATAAGGTGTATGCTTATGCGAAGAGTTTGAAAACTATGGGGTATGGTGCTGGTAGTGAGGTTCCTGTTTGTGCTACTAATATTCCAGAGTTTGTGTATTTATTTTTAGCTACTAATTTAATTGGGGCTAAACTTAATTCTATTGGTGAGTGGTTTGATAAGGATTATACTAAGTTTATTTTAGAACATTCTAAGAGTAATACTATTTTTATTAGTGATGATGTTTATGATATGGTTAAGGATAAGATAGATGAGAGTAGTATAAGTAATGTGGTTGTTTTGTCTTTAGCTGATTCTTTAAAGGGTGGTAATCCTTATGAGGAGATTGATGATAAGTTTCATCCTGGATTATTTGATAGTAAGGTTTCTAAGATTAGGGAAGAAAGTAGTAAAACAGTTATGTCTTCAAAGGATTTTGAGGATATTGGAATAAATTATGATAATAATGTTGTTAATGATAGTGAGTTAGATGATCCTGCAGTTATTACTTATACTAGTGGTACTACTAATCCTGGAGTTCCTAAAGGGGTACTTCATAGTAATAGAAGTTATGCTACTATTGCTAGGTTTAAGGATAGAGATATAACTAATTTAACTAATATGGATGGTATTAAGTCTTTGTGTCATATTCCTGTTTATACACATATGGAGTTGTGTACTTTGATGGATGGATTGTTTCATGGGTGCACTTTATGTTTGGAGCCAGTTTATGATAAGGATTTCTTTAAGTATTCAGTTATAATGCATAGAGCTAATTATCAACCTGGTAGTCAAGGATTTAATTATGATTTGTGTTATGCTTTAGAGCATGATGAGGAGTTTAGAAGATTATGTGATGGACTTGCTGGTGATGGTTATCGTAATGGACAACTTGGTGAGTTAATTGCTCCAACGATTACTGGCGAAGGTATGGATAAGGGTAGTGAGAAGTACTTTAATAAAGTGGCACGTAAGCATAAGTTTGGAGTTAAGAAGTTACATTTTCCAGTTTGTTATTCAATTGGTGGAGGAACTGGAGAAGCAAGTGGAGTATTTACAACATTATTTAAGAGTTATATGGAGAAGTTACCACCTTATACTTTTAGTAAGGAAGGAATAGGTCTTAATGTGTTACCTTTTGCTGAGGTTGTAATTTTGGATGAACAGGGAAATTATCGTAAACCTGGTGATAAAGGGCTTATTGGTGTTAAGAGTCCTTGTGATATGATGGGTTATTATTATACTGGTGATGATTTTTCTAAGTTGCATGTTGATAGTCCATATATTGAGGCTGAGGATGGCAGAAGATTTTTAGTTATGAGTAATGTTGCTTATATGACTAAAAGTGGTAGTGTTAAGATTAAGGATAGAGTTAATAATAATGTTATTCTTGATGATGGAGAGGTTATTCCTGTATATGAGATTTGTGATGCAGTTTTAGATGATACTAAGAATATTATGACAGGTTCTTTTGTTAAGATTAACGATGAGTATATTGGTGAGGCTTATGTTATGCATATTATATTACAACCTGAAGCAAATAAAGAGAAAGCCCTTGCTAGTTTAAGTAAGAGATTGAAATCTAAGTTTAGCCCAGAGTTGTTAGATAAGTTATATGTACGTGTTAGAAGTATAGAAGAAGGTTTTCCAGTTGCACCTAGTGGTAAGAGAGATATTCATCCTTTGATTGAGGAAGGTTATAGTTCTAAGTGTTTAAGTGTGAAGAATCTTTTATATGTTAATACTAAAGGTAAAGATAAAGTCTTAAAGAAATAGACTTATCTTTTTTTTTGTGATAATATTTTATTATAGGAGGCTTGTATGAAGTATATTTATATTATTGGTTTTTCACTTATTTATTCGTTTGTTTTAAGTTTGGTTTATTTTAAGAAGAATCATTTACAGACAAGGGAGACAAAATATTATTCTATTTTGCTTATTGTTAATTTAATTGGGCTTGTTGGAGAGACTATGTGTTCCATTGTTGGGTTTACTTTTCCAGAAAATAGTCCGATATCTCATTTTTTTACAAAAACTTTTATGAGTACTTTAACTTGTTTTACCATTATGATGAGTCTTTATATTTATTCGTTGTGTTTAAGTGATAAAGAAAGTATTTTTGATAAGGTGAAAAAATTTAGTTTGGCATTTTTGATTTTTAGTATTTTTGTAATTTTTGCTTTACCGATTACTACAGCGGTAGGTTTTGCGACTGGACCATCTTGTGATTATGTTTATAATGTAGGTACAGTTCTTATTACGCTTAGTATTATTACGACGTTAGTTTGTTTTAAGAAGATTGACATTACAAAAGCAATTCCATTTTTTGCTTTTACGGTTTTTAATATTGTAATTGCGTTTATTCAAAGACTTAATCCGCAGGTTACTCTTACTACTTCTATGGAAACTTTAGTACTATTTATTATGTATTTTACTATTGAGAATCCTGACTTAAAATTACTTGCTGAGGTACAGAAGGCGAGAAATTTATCTGAGCAGACTAGTAATGAGAAGAGTAATTTTCTAAATGTTGTTACGATGGATATTAAGGATAAGCTTGATAAAGTAGAGGTTATAAGTAATAATATTGCTTCTTTAACTAAGAATAAAGATATTTTATATGAAGTAAGTGAACTTAATAATATTGTTAATGTTTCTAGAAATAATATTAGGCAGACAATTGATATTTCGTCATTAGATTCTAAGTATATTAAGAATATTAAGAATAAGTATAATGTAAAGTTACTTTTGGATGGTGTATATTTAAGTAGTAAAGAAAAAGCACATGATGGAGTTGATTATAGATTTGTTTTAAGTGAAGGAATGCCAGAGTTTTTATTTGGAGATTCAATGAAGGTTAAGCAGATATTAAATTCTGTTTTGGATAATGCTTTAAAGTATACTAATAAGGGTTTTGTTGAGTTTAGAGCTAGTGCGATTATTAAGTATGATGTGTGTAGGCTTATTTTGGTTGTTGAGGATTCAGGATGTGGTATTGATATTTTAAAGCATAATGAGATTATGACTAATCATAATGAGATGAGTGATAGTGATATTGAAAATATTGATAATAAGATAGTTAGTCTTTCTGTTGTTCGCAAGATGCTTAATTTGCTTGGAGGAACTATATCAATTAATAGTGAGAATGGTAAGGGTACTAAAGTACAGATTATCTTGGATCAAAGAATAGCTTTTGGGGAGAAGTCTAGTGAAGATAAGGTTATAGATAAGTATAATGAAACTTTACTTAGTAAGAAACGTATAGGGGTTGTTAGTTTAAGTGATAAGAGTGTAAAGGTTATTAAGAATACTTTAAAGAGAGATTGTGATGTTCATATTTTTGATGTTACTTTGGATTTGCTTAATGAACTTAGAAGTGAAGTACGTTATGATTTAGTATTTATTGATGAGGATATGGAGAAAATAGATGCTAGAAGTTTTATTTATAAGATAAAGAAGGAGGGCATAGAGTGCCCAGTGGTTGTGCTTTGTAATGAGATTAATTTTAATATGAAGAAGGAACTTCTTAATGATGGTTTTACGGGAGTTATGAGTAAAAACCTTAGTAAAGATGATGTAAAAGAGTGTGTAAATAAATTATAATTCGACAAAAGTTTACGTTTATTTACAATAGTTTACAAAATAATTTCTATGGTTATGACGAAGTTTGTATTATAATTGATTTGTGTGTTAGTACGATATGGAAAATTAAAGAATGAATAAAATACGTGTTTTTATAGTTGATGATAGTAGTGATGCTGTTAATGACGTAAAGAAGTATTTTAGTGATTGTGGTGATATTGAGGTCGTTTTAAGTGCAAATGATGGAGTAGAGGCAGTTAAAATAATTGAGGAGCGTGCACATGATTTTGATGTACTGATCATGGATTTAATTATTCCAAAGTTGGATGGTTTAAGTGTTTTAGAAACTATTTGTAAGAAGGGGATAAATGTTAAGAGTATTGTTACTACTAATATAAACTCTACTTTAATTATTAATAAATGCATGGATGAGGGTGTTAACTATTATATGCTTAAGCCTTATGATATGGCTTCTTTGTATTCAAGAGTGAGAGAGGTTTATAAAACTAGTAGTAAGGAATTATTTCTTGATGATAAGTCTTTAAATGGGGCAATTACTGATATGTTACATTCTTTAGGAATTCCATCTCATATTAAGGGGTATTCTTATATTAGGGATAGTATTAGTTTGATGTATAAGAATCCATCGATGATAGGAGCAATTACAAAGGAGTTATATCCTGAGGTTGCTTCAATGTATGATACAACGTCTAGTAGAGTTGAAAGAGCAATTAGACATGCGATTGAGGTTAGTTGGAGCAGAGGGGATTATGATTTGATGGAGTCTTTATTTGGACATTCTGTAGATTATGATAGAGCTAAACCGACTAATTCTGAGTTTATAGCAACTCTTGCAGATAGATTAAGGTTAGATAATTGTTTTTGAATATATTTGATAAATCTTCCGCATTATATCATAAGATATAAAAGGAGGATTTTTTTATGGACAAGTGTTTTAATAAAGATGTTTGTATGATATTAAAGTCTGCAGAGGGAGAGATGCTTAATTTAAGGCATCCTTATGTTGGGACGGAACATTTGCTTCTTGCTTTGCTAAAAAGGGATAGAGTAAAAAAAATATGTTATAAATTTAATTTGACTTATGCTGGTTTTAGGGATGAACTTGTTAGATTAATTGGTCAGGCTTCTAAGAAAAGTGAAGTTATTTTATATACACCACTTCTTAAATTAGTTATTGATAATGCTTATAATAAAAGTTATGATGAGCATAAGGAGATGGATGAGTTATATTTACTTTCTTCTTTGTTTGGGGAAAGTGATGGGATAGCACTTAGAGTAGCTTATAATATGGGAGTTGATACAGATGCACTTGTTAAGGAACTTGATAAGCCAAAGATACTTTCGTCTATTGGGGTATGTTTAACTGATAAGGAAATAGATAAGATTTATTTAAGAGATAAGGAACTTGATGAAGTGATGGAGATACTTTTAAGAAAGGGTAAGAATAACCCTTTACTTGTTGGTGCTCCCGGAGTTGGTAAGACGGCGATTGCATATGAACTTGCTAGGAGGATAAAGTGTGGAAATGTGCCAGATAGATTAAAGGGAAAAGAGGTTTATTTGGTTAGTACTTCTAGTTTGGTTTCGGGTACTAAGTATCGTGGTGAGTTTGAAGAGAGAGTAAATGGGCTTATTAATGAGGTTATTCGTAATGGGAACATTATTTTATTTATTGATGAGATTCATACGATTATGAAGACTGGTTCTAGTGAGGCTGGAGTTGATGGTGCTAATATTTTAAAGCCTTATTTAGCTAGGAATGATTTAAAGATTATTGGAGCTACTACTAAAAGGGAGTATGATGAGTATTTAAAGAAAGATGGGGCTTTTGCGAGAAGGTTTGCGAAGGTGATTGTTAATGAGCCTAGTTTAAAGGATACTGTTACAATATTAAATAAGTTAAAGAAGAGTTATGAAGATTTTTATAATTTGAAGATTAATTCTAATGTTATTAAGTATTTAGTAGATTTGTGTGATAAGTATTTACTTAATAGTTATAATCCTGATAAGTCTATAGATATACTAGATACTAGTTTATCTAAAATTGCTTTAGAAGGTAAGAAACGTATACTTACGAAGGAAGATGTGTATGATGTAATAAGCAAGAGATGTAATATTTCTTTAGTTAGTGAAGAGAATTTAGATAGGGTAAGGGCGGTGCTTAGTGATAAGTATTCAGAAGTGCTTGCTGATAATGTTGTTAAGATGTTTAAGTGCACTGATAAAAGTAAGTATATGGTGTTTAGTGGTAGTGATGATAAAAGACGGGCTCCATTTGATATAGGTAAGTGTTTAGGGGTTAATGTGATCGATATAGATTGTGCTCTTTATAATGATGAGTATAGTTTAAATAAGTTTGTGAGTACTAATTATTTATATAACAAGATTAGTGATAATCCTTTTTCTTTGGTGGTATTTGATAATTATAATAAGAGGGGAAGGGTTTTGGATAATATAATTAAGATGATGAAGGATAAAGGGTATATTGAAAATAATATGAATGAAAGGCTTTATTTAGATAAGTCCGTGATGTTTTTGATTGATGAAGAGGTTGGTACTAAAGTAGGGTTTGCGGCTAGTTAGGGCTTGTGTTATAATATTTGTTAGGAGGCATTATGAAAATATATAATACATTAACTAGAACTGTTGAAGAGTTCGTTCCTTATGAGGAGGGAAAGGTAAAGTTTTATACATGCGGCCCAACTGTTTATCATTATGCTCATATAGGTAATATGCGTAATTATATTGGACATGATATTTTAGATAAGACACTTAGATATTTAGGGTATGATGTTAAGAGAGTTATGAATATTACTGATGTTGGACATTTAAAAAGTGATAGTGATAGTGGCGCGGATAAAATGGTTGAGAGTGCTAAGGCAGAGCATAAGAGTGTAATGGATATTGCTAAGTTTTATACTGATGCATTTTTTAAGGACTTTGATGCGCTTAACTGTCGAAGACCAGATGTTGTTAGTCCCGCTACTGATAATATAGATGAATATATTAAGATAATAAATGTTTTACTTGATAAAGGTTATGCTTATAAGTCTGGAGGAAATGTTTATTTTGATGTTAGTAAGCTTACAGATTATTATAAATTAACTAATCATAAAGAAGATGATATGGTTGTTGGTGTTAGAGATGGTGTTGATTATGATGATAGTAAGCGTAATCAGGCAGACTTTGCTTTATGGTTTACTAAAAGTAAGTTTGAAGATCAAGATTTAAAGTGGGATTCACCTTTTGGAACTGGTTATCCAGGATGGCATATTGAGTGTACTGGTATTAGTTTAAAATATTTAGGCGAACACTTAGATATTCATGGTGGCGGAGTAGATAATATTTTTCCACATCACACTAATGAGATAGCACAAAGTGAGGCTTATTTAGGTCATAAGTGGTGTAATTATTGGTTTCATAATGAACATTTAATGGATGAGACTGGTAAGATGAGTAAGAGTAAGGGAGCTGTATTATCAGTAAGTGTTCTTATGGAAAAGGGGTATAATCCACTTGCATTTAGACTTATGTGCTTACAGAGTCATTATCGTAAGCAGTTAGTATTCTCTTATGAAGCTCTTAATCAAGTTGAAGCACAGTATGATAAACTTATTAATCGTATCGGTTTAATTAAAGATGAGGGAGACTTAGATGAAGGAGAGTTTGCTTCTTATAATGATAAGTTTATGGAGAGTTTGTCTAATGATTTAAATACTGCAAATGCAATAACTTTAGTGTATGATTTACTTAAAGATGAGATGGTTAATGGTCATACTAAGTTAGAGTTACTTAGAAATTTTGATAAAGTTTTAAGTTTGAATTTAGTTGCTGAGAAGAAGGTAAGTGCAGATCATGATAAGATTATGAAGTTAATTGAGGCTAGAAATGATGCGAAGAAGAAACGTGATTTTGAACTTGCAGATACAATTAGAGATGAACTTAAAGCAAAGGGAATTATTTTGATTGATACAAGGGAAGGCACTACCTATAAGGAGGTATAGATGGATTTACTTTATTTAATTGCTATTTTAATTCCCTTAATGGCTCAGATTTATGTAAGTACCAGTTATAGTAAGTTTAGAGTAGTTAAGAATGGTAAAGGGTTAACAGGACTTGATACTGCTAAGAAGATATTAGAAGCTAATGGTCTAGGAGATTTATATGTTGTTGAGACTAAAGGGAAGATGACTGATCATTATGACCCAACTAGAAGGACAGTTAGATTATCAACAGAGGTTTTTCATGGTGATAGTGTAGCTTCCCTTGCTATTGCTGCACATGAATGTGGGCATGCTATTCAAGATAAGGACGGATATTTCTTTATGAGATTGCGTAGTTTTATCTATCCGGTAGTTAATTTAGGAACAACATTTGCTTATGTGTTACTTATCATTGGGGCTATTTTAGAAATGCATAATTTAATTATGCTTGCGATAGCATTATATGGTCTTGGTTTAGTTTTCCAGCTTATTACTTTACCAGTTGAGATAGATGCTAGTAAAAGAGCACTTAATAATTTAAATGAGTTAGGGCTTACTGATAATACTGATGCAAGCGGAGCAAGTAGAATGCTAAGGGCAGCGGCTTATACATACGTTGCTGGTGTGTTATCTAGTGCGTTAGAGATTATTAGATTACTTGCTATATTTGGAAGAGATAGAGATTAATATAAAATTGGTGGAAAAAGCCAATTTTTTTAAGGGATATTTTTTTGAATTAACTAGTAAAAGATGGGAATAATAGAATTGTATTTTTAAGTATTATTAGTTTGTTTTTTACTTGATGAAAATTTTATTGACTTAAGCAAACAAATGTATTAATATAGTTGGTGTTAGGAGATGAGCGTATGTTTGAGTTAATTTCTAAGTATAAACCTAGTGGAGATCAGCCTGAGGCAATTGATGAACTTGTTAAAGGTGTAGAGGAAGGCAAGAAAGCACAAGTTTTAATGGGAGCTACTGGTACTGGTAAGACTTTTATGGTTGCTAATGTTATTGCAAGGGTTAATAAACCTACATTAGTTCTTGCTCATAATAAGACTTTAGCAGGGCAACTTTATAGTGAGTTTAAAGAGTTGTTTCCAAATAATCATGTCGAATACTTTGTCTCTTATTATGATTATTATCAACCAGAAGCATATGTACCATCAACAGATACTTATATAGAAAAGGATTCTAGTATTAATGATGAAATAGATGAACTTAGACATGGGGCGACTAGTGCTTTGATTAATTATAAAGATACGATTGTAGTAGCTTCTGTTTCTTGTATTTATGGTATTGGAGAGCCAGAAGAGTATAAGAATAATATGCTTATTTTAAGTGTTGGGGATAAAATTAAACGTAATACGATAATTGATAGATTGGTGTCAATGACTTATGAGAGAAATCAGCTGGATTTTCATCGTGGTACTTTTAGAGTTAATGGTGATGTGATTGATGTTGTGCCAGCAAGTGAGAGAAAAAATGGTATTAGAATTGAACTTTTTGGTGATGAAGTTGATCGCATTTGTGAATTTGATGTTTTAAGTGGAAATGTTATTCAAAATATTAAGCATATTACTTTATTTCCGGCTAGTCACTTTGTTACGGGTGATGCGAAACTTGCTGAAGCAATTAAGAGGATTGATAAGGAAAAAGATGAGCAGATTAAGTATTTTCATGAACATGGTAAATTAATTGAGGAGCAAAGAATTAAAGAAAGATGCGAGTATGATTTAGAGATGCTTAGGGAAACTGGCTTTTGTCATGGTATTGAAAATTATAGTAGACATTTAGCACTTAGAGGAGAGGGTGAAACACCATCTACTTTGATGGATTTCTTTGGTGATGATTATTTACTTATTGTGGATGAATCACATGTAACTCTTCCTCAGGTTAAAGCAATGTATAATGGTGATAGAATGCGTAAACAAACACTTGTTGATTATGGTTTTAGACTTCCTAGTGCACTTGATAACAGACCACTTAAATTTGATGAGTTTAATGCTAAGATTAAAGAGGCTATATATATATCAGCTACTCCTGGTGATTATGAGTTATCGCTTACTGGCGGTAAGTTTACGGAAGCAATTATTCGTCCAACTGGGCTTTTAGACCCAGAAATTGAGGTTAAACCGACTGAAGGTCAAATAGATGATTTAATTGGAGAGATTAATGATAGAGTTAGTAAGAATGAGAGAGTTCTTGTTACAACGCTTACAATTAGGATGGCTGAAGAACTTACTAATTATTTAAAGAGTGTTAATATAAAAGTTGCTTATTTACATAATGAGGTTAAGACTTTTGAAAGGCTTAGAATTATACGTGATTTAAGACTTGGTAAGTATGATGTTATTGTTGGTATTAACCTTCTTAGGGAGGGAATTGATATTCCAGAAGTTAGTTTGATAGCAATTATGGATGCTGATAAGCAAGGGTTCTTGCGTAGTGAGAGAAGTTTGATACAAACTATTGGTAGAGCAGCACGTAATCAAAATGGGCATGTTATTATGTATGCTGATACGATTAGTGATGCGATGGATAAAGCGATTAAGGAAACTAGAAGGCGTAGAAGTATCCAGGAGGCATATAATAAAGAACATGGTATTGTACCTAAGACAGTTGTCAAGGAAATTAGAGATTTAATTTCTAATGAGGTTAAGGATGAAAGCAAAGAGAAACTTAGTAAGAAGGAGTCTCGTGAGATGATGCAAAAGGTTGAAAATGAGATGCGTAAGGCAGCTAAGGAGCTTGATTTTGAAAGAGCAATGCAATTAAGGGATATATTGTTTGAAATGAAAGCAAATGAAAAATAAAATGCAAGCTAATTATTTGTTTTGCATTTTTGATCGTTATAGTTTATACTTGTGTTAGAGGTGAATTATGAAAAAGGGTATATGGTGGTTATTTGGTGGTATTGGTTTAAGTGCAATTGTGTTTGCAGTTCTTTTGGCTACTAATGTTGTTAGTTTACACGATAATTCTTCAAATGATAATAGTAATAATAATTTAGTTAGTAATGAAGAAGATATTTGTAAGCTTAATAAAAAAGTTGATGGGGTGGAATACTTATTTTTAGTTAGTAAACTAGAGGACTTGTATTATTTAAATGTCTATTATATTGGAGATAGGGCAGAAGGTCTTTTATATCGTACTGATATTGAGTATTCTGGTGAGTGTAATGAAGAGTTAACTGAATATGTTAGTAGAAAATTAATTAATTCTGACGAAGAATATAATTATTATTTATATCGTTATCCTACTGGTCCAAGTTTTAGGTTAGTCTTAGTTGCTAGTCATAAAAAATATGAATATATGTATAATATGTTGGAACTTGGTTATGATCATAATGATTTGGTAACAAAAGTTCAAAGTGGTAAAAAAGATTATGTTTTGAGTGAAATTGTTGAATTGGATGGTAATGCCCGTATTTCAAATGGTAAGCTTTATTTTATTGATGATAGAACGCAAGGTGGCACAGTTAATATTGTTGATTGTGATGAAGTTGGTGTTCATGAAGAGTATGTATTTGAATTTGGAAATGGTACATTTACTAAACAAAAAAGTGGCGACTTATATTTTTCTACACAAGAAAAATGTTAAAAAAAGTGAGAAATTAATCTCACTTTTTTAAGTAGTATTCATAATATTCATCGTATGTTATGCCTTCATTATATACTTTAGTTGCAGTATCTATTCCAACATAACGATAATGCCATGCTTCATAAGAGTAACCGGTGATATTTTCTTTATCTTTTGGGTATCTTAGAATGTAACCGTATTTATGGGCGTTTGTTTGCATCCACTTGAAACTTTCAGTAGCTTCAAATTTGTCATTTTTATCATTGTAATCAGCAACGTCAATTGCTAGGCCAGTTTCGTGTTCACTAGATCCTGCTCTTGCGGCGTATGCATCTGCTTTTTTAGTTCCAAATGATGCTTTGTAGTCTTTCCATACATCCTCTTGGTCTTGATAGGTTCTGTATGATGAGACAATTAGAATTGTGTATCCTTCTTTTTTAGCATCGTCTGCTAAACTAATAAAGGCATCATAAGCTTCTTTATTAAGTTTTTTATTATCTCCATAGCTATAGGTTTTACTTATGGTTTTTAAGTCTTCTACTTCATAGTCTTTACTTAAGGCATTATATTTATTTACGAGCATGGTGTTTCCTTTAGAAGTGTCGGTTACCTCCATGTTTTCGTAATAGTCTTGGTCTCTGTGAACATTTACTAGTGCGATGACTTCGGTTAAACTTATTTCTGGATTTTTATCACTATAAGCAATATATTTATCTAAATTCTTGATTAAAAAGTATTTTTCGTTTAAAATGTTTATTAGTTTTTCATTTTTTTCTGTGGTTAGCAGTTTTTCAATTTTTGTTTTGTCTAATTTTTCTAGAAGTAAGTCTGTTTCTTCTTTGGTGTAATTTTTTTCAAGTAGTTTGTATTCATATGTCTGATGGTATTTGTATGTTTTATATGATTTGATACCAACGATTGATATAATTATAATGAATAGCAAAATAATTAGTCTTCTTTTGAATTTTTTCTTTAATTTTAATTTTTTCTTTGTCATGATAACCTCTCTATTTTAATTATAACATAATTAGAGTGGTTTGTTATTTTATTATTTAATAAAGTAGTGTATAATATAGAAAATAGGAAAGTGATTTTAATGAATAAAGTTTTAATTTTTGGACATCGTAAACCAGATACAGATAGTGTATGTGGTGCGATAAGTTTAAGTTATTTAAAAAATGCGATTGGGGTAGCATCTGAGCCTCGTGTTTTAAGTGAGATTAATAAAGAAACTGAGTTTGCACTTAAAACTTTTGGAGTAGAGACACCGAAGTATTTAAATGATGTAAAGTTACAACTTAAAGATGTAAAGTATAAGAAAAAATATTATGTAAATGAAAATACATCAATTTACGATACTTATAATTATATTTCAGATAAGAAGATTACAGGTATTCCGATAGTTGATGATGCTAAAAAGTTTATCGGGTATGTTTCATTAAAAGAAATTGCTAGTGAACTTATTATTAGTAGTTCAAATTATTTAGATACTACTTTTGATAATATTGCACAGACATTAAATGCTAGTAGTTATATTAAGTTTGATGATGAAATATGTGGTAATACGCTTGCTGTTGCACTTCCTTACAGAATGTTTATTGATAGTATTCCTCTTGGAGATAAGTCAATTGTTATAGTTGGAGATAGAGAACATATAATTGATCATGCAATTAAAAAGAGGGTTAAACTACTAATTATTATTAATAATAGAAATTTAACTTCTGATGAGTTACTTCTTGCTAAGAAGAATAAAGTTAATGTCATTATTACACCATATGATACATTTAAAACTGCAAGAACTATTATTTTATCAAATCCAATTAAAAATATTAGAAGAGCTGCATCTGCTGTATGTTTTAATACACAGGATTACTTAAGTGACTTTTTAGATATTAGTAATAAACTTAAACATACTAATTATCCACTCTTAAATAATAATGGGTATTGTGAGGGAATGCTTCGTGTTATTGATACGAGTGAACTTATGAGAAAAAAGGTTATTTTAGTTGACCACAATGATCCTGCTCAAAGTGTTGAAGGATTAGATGAGGCTGAAATTGTTGAGGTTGTTGATCATCATAACATAGGCAACATTAGTACACATAATCCGATTAATTTTAGAAATATGAGTGTTGGGTCTGTTAATACAATTATTTATACTTTATTTAATGAGTATAAGGTTAAGATTCCTAGGGAAATAGCTGGGTTGATGCTTAGTGGAATTGTTTCTGATACACTTTTATTTGCTAGTCCAACGACAACTGATTTAGATAGAGAGACAGCAAGAAGTCTTGCAAAAATTGCTAAAGTTGATTTAGAAAAGTATGGTATGGATTTACTTGCTAGTGGAGTTAGTATTAAAGGTATGAGTATTGATGATGTTATTTATAAAGACTTTAAAAATTATGTTGCTGGTGAATATAAGATAGGTATCGGTCAGGTGTTTACAACAACTTTTGATGATTATGAGGCTGATATTTCAAAATATGTTGATAGATTAGATGAGATTGCTGTAAATAATGATTATAAGGTTGTTTGTTTATTTGTAACGGATTTTATAAATAATAATTCTTATGCTTTATTTAATAGGTCTGCTGCTGATATATTAGCTGAAGCTTATAGTTTGCCAAGTATAGAAGAGGGCGAGTTACTTAAGGGCTTTGTATCAAGAAAGAAACAGATTGTTCCAACGATTTTAGAAATACTAGAAAAAAAATAATATGCATGTCGCATATTTTTTTTATGTAAGTTCATATGTTTAAGTGGAGGACATATGAACGTTTATAATGGATTAAGTGATGAAGAAGTAAAGAAGTATCGTACGTTATATGGTGATAATGAAATTAAAAGAACTAAAAAGAATTCTTTTTTTAAGTTGTTTCTGGAGTCGCTCGGTGATCCGATGATAAAAATTCTACTTATAGTTTTGGCCTTGAAATTTGTTTTTTTATTTGCTGATAATGATTGGTTTGAAACTTTGGGAGTGTTAATAGCCATCTTTTTGGCGTCTTTTATATCAAGCATAAGTGAATATGGAAGTTCTAAGGCTTTTGAGAGTTTATTATCTAAAAATAGTTTAAAAGAAGTTAAAGTTAAACGTAATAACAAAGTTATTTTAATAAATATTAATGATATTGTAGTTAATGATATTGTTTCGTTAAATAGTGGTGATATTGTTCCAGCAGATGGAGTAGTAGTTAGTGGTAGTGTTTTTGTAAATGAATCCTGTATAAATGGTGAGTCTAATGATACATTTAAAACTGCTGTTAATGGTAGGGCTCACGAAAATAATAAATTATACCGAGGAACGATTATTTCTAATAATGAGTGTTTGATGAAAGTTCAGTCGGTTGGAACAAATACGATTTATGGAAAGATTGCACTTGAACTTCAGGAAGATACTGCTGAAAGTCCATTAAAGTATAAACTTAGGCACTTAGCGAAAATTATAAGTAATATTGGTTATGTTGGTGCTTTTTTGGTATTTTTTTCTTACCTGTTTTCAAACATTATTATTCAAAATAATTTTAATATATCTTTGATTAAGGATACTATTACTAATGTTCATTTGATGAGTGAATATCTTATATCCGCAATTACTTTGGCAGTTACAATAATTATTGTAAGTGTTCCTGAGGGGTTACCAATGATGGTTGCTTTAGTTCTATCGACGAATATGAAAAAGATGATAAAACAGAATGTTTTAGTTAGAAAAATGGTTGGTATTGAAACAGCGGGCTCTATTAATTATTTACTTAGTGATAAGACTGGTACTATTACTAATGGTAAAATGAGTGTAAATGGAATTGTGCAATATGACGGAAAACTTTATGAGAATGAAGTTGTACTTAATAAAAATCCTGACTTTTTTGATTTAATTGGTCGCTTGATTGTTTTAAATAATGATACTATTGTAAGTGATGGTAAATTAATATCTGGTAATTCGACAGATAAAGCTTTATATTCTTTTATGAGTTTTAAATGTGGTGATAAAGTTATTTCAAAAGAAGTTTTCGACAGTAATAAGAAGTATTCAAGCGTAAAAACGGAGAACTATACATACTTCAAGGGCGCTTCTGAGGTTATTTTGCCAAAATGTACTGCTTATTACAATAATGGAAAAATTGATAGGTTGTTGGACATAGAACAAATTAATAATAATATACTTAAATATACAAGCAAAGGATACAGAGTTATAGTTTTGGCATTTTCTAAAAATAACGATTTAACAAATTTGATATTTGCAGGATTTGCAATTTTAAAAGATGAAATACGTAAGGATGCTAAAGAGGGAATTACACTTATTGAAAAAGCAGGTGTACGCCTTATTATGGTTACCGGTGACTCAATTGATACTGCTATGTTTATTGGTAGAGAACTTGGTCTTATTAAAAAGGGTGATATTTGTTTGACTAGTAATGAAATGTCTTTAATGAGTGATGAAGAGTTAAAGGCAAGTATTTCTCGTGTACGGATAGTTGCTAGGGCTAAACCGAATGATAAAAGTAGGCTTGTTAGAATAATTGAAGAACTTGGATTTATTGTTGGAATGACTGGTGATGGGATAAATGATGCGCCGGCGTTAAAAAAAGCCAGTGTAGGCTTTGCTATGGGAAGTGGTACTGAGGTTGCAAAACAAGCTTCTGATATAGTTATACTTGATGATAATATTAAGAGTATAAGTCTTGCTATTTTGTATGGAAGAACTATATTTAAAAATATTAGGAAGTTTATTGTATTTCAGTTAACAATGAATATAGGAGCAATGAGTTTATCAATTATTGGGCCTTTTGTAGGAATAGATACACCAGTTACTTCAATGCAAATGCTATGGATTAATATGATTATGGATACTCTAGCCGGGCTTGCTTTTGCGTATGAGGAACCTATATTAAGATATATGGATGAAAAGCCAAAAAGTCGTAAGGAGCATATTATTAATAGATATATGTATAATGAAATTTTTGTTACGGGTTTATATTCTTCTTTATTATGTCTTCTTTTTTTGAAATTACCATTTTTTAAATTACTGATAAGGCAAAATCCAGATAATAGATATTTTATGACAGCTTTTTTTACACTTTTTGTATTTATGGGAATTTTTAATGCTTTTAATGCAAGGACAGAAAGATATGATCTTTTGTATTTAATAAATAAAAATAAAATGTTTATTATGATATTTATGTTTGTTTGTTTAATTCAAATTATATTTATCTATTATGGTGGCTCGATTTTTAGAACGTATGGTTTAACATTTATAGAGTTAGCAAAAATTCTTTTAATAAGTTTTACTGTTATACCAGTTGATTTACTGCGCAAATGGTTTTATAAATCAAAGTATAATAGTGATACGTTTTAATTATTTTATGTAGCCATTTTCAATAGTTTTTGTTTCATTAATGTAAATAAATGCTTTACTGTCAAAGGACTTTATAAGAGTTTTTAGATTATTAAGTTCTTTTTTATTGATTTCAATTATTAAATATTTGGAATTTGTTTCGGTTGCGATGGATGTGACTCCATAGCCTTCTTTTTTTATTTTTTTAATCTTTGTACTATCTATATTATTAGATATTATAGTTACAGTGTAGTGACCTTTAATAAACTTTGTACTTATTAAAGTTCCAATATAGGTTCCAGTTGCGTATCCCCCCGCATAGGATATTGGGATAAGAAAAGAATTTATTTCTGTATTAAGGGCTGTTCTGGCAACTTCAAACCAAATAAGCACTTCAAAAAAAGCAATTACTGTTGATATTATTCTTTTTCCTTTTACAATGTAAACTGTTCGAATGGTATTCATGGAGACATCTATGATTCTGGCACTAAATATTTTGAGACATAAATAAAATAAATTCATGATTATCACTTCATATTTATTGTGAGCAAATTTTAAAATTTTAGTCATTCGTGATTAATGCCCATATCAAAATGCCTAGAGTTCATATGATATATTGGAGGTAAAAAATGTTATTTAGTGTTAATAATGAAGATGTTTTAAAAAGATATTTTAATTTGGAAAAGAAAAATAATTTGTTAGAGCCTAAAGAAGGATTGATTTTAGGTAATATGTTTTTTGATATGTATGAGCCATATAAAAATTACAAGCCGAGAGAACTTGTAGCAACAACTGAAAAAGAAAAATTGATGCTTAAAATAAGAGAGTTATCACATGCAGTTGGAGATTTAAATTTGTATTTGGATTTGTGCCCAGATGATCGCGATGTATATGAATTATTTAAAAAATATATTATTGAGTTAAACGAATTAACTTGTTTATATTCAGAAAAATATGAAGTTTTAGAGTTAAGTAAAGATGTAAATGGTTCTTATACTTGGGAAAGTGGTCTTTGGCCATGGGAGGTAAAGAAAGATGTTTAAATATGAAAAAAAACTACCTTATCCAATAAATATTCGAAAAAAGAATGTTAAACTTGCAAAATATATTATTACACAATATGGTGGTTATGCTGGTGAACTTGGTGCGGCTTTAAGATATTTTAGTCAAAAGTTTACAATGCCAACTGATGAGGGGCGTGCTTTATTAAATGATATTGCGACAGAAGAATTTGGACATGCAGAAATGATTTGTATTATGGTACACCAACTTCTTCATGGTGCTAGTAAGGAAGAACTTATGAATGCTGGTTTAACAGGCACGTACGTAGAGCACGGATTTGGTATTTATCCAATGGACGTTAATGGAGTAGCTTTTGATGCTAAAACTTTTGCTTCGACTGGTGATGCTGTAGTTGATTTAGCTGAGGATATGGCAGCAGAAGAGAAAGCAAGAATAGTTTATGAACATTTAATTGACATTGCTGATGATGAGGATGTTATTGATGTTTTATTATATTTGAGACAAAGAGAAGTTGTTCATTATAATATGTTTAAGACATTATATAAAAAATATAAAGAGATGAAGAAATAATCTTCATTTTTTTTTGGCGTTATGATAAAATTAAGTAGAGGTGTAGAATGAGAAAAAATAAATATATTAGGTTACTTACTATATTATTAATAACAATAATTGCTACTATTTTAGTATGTAATATATATAGAAATTATGAAAATAACAAATTAAATAATAGTTATATTGCAAAATATGTCACGAATATTTCGATTAATGATTTATCTAATGCTATAGTTGAGTCTGGGAACAATACATTTGTCTATTTTGGCGTTACAGGCGATGATAATTTTTATAAAATGGAAAAGGAGTTAAAAAAATCAGTTATAAACTATCATATGGAAGATGAATTTTTATATGTAGATGCAAATAAAATGAAGGTTTCCACAGCAAATGAGTTATTTGATACTGATAAGAAAATTCAAAGGTTTCCAGCAATAGTTTATTTAAAAAATGGTAGTGTATTAGAGATTTTAGATAGTTCTATGCATACTTTAAATTGTAGTGATTTTAATAATCTTTTGGATACTTATGAGGTAAAAGATAATGAGTAGAATAAACATTGTATTATTTGAACCGGAAATACCTGGAAATACTGGTAATATAATGCGTACTTGTGCAGCTACGGAATGTTACCTTCATCTTATTGAACCACTTGGTTTTAGTTTAAGTGAAAAATATTTAAAGAGAAGTGGTGTTAATTATTTAGAAAACTGTCATTATTTTCTGTATGATGATTTAAACGATTTTTTTACGAGGTGTAAAGGAAAATATTATTTTTTTACAAGGTATGGGCATAAGCCACATTCTGACGCAAATTTTGTATTGAATGATGAAGAGGATATTTATTTGATTTTTGGCAAAGAATCAACTGGGTTACCGTTGGATTTGCTGAAGAAGAATCTTGATAATTGTTATAGAATTCCAATGAGTGATAATGTTAGAGCACTAAATGTTTCCAATTCTGTGGCAATTGCACTTTATGAGGCTTTAAGACAAAATAATTATATGAATTTGCTGTTAGATGAGCCATTTAAAGGAAAAAATTTTATTGAGGAATCATAAAAAACTCTAGATTATTTTCTAGAGCTTTTTTGTAAATAATGGGTGCTTATGTAAATTAAACTTCTTTTATTTCAATAGCACCTGTTGGGCAACATTCTGCGGTATTTTTTGTGTTTTCTGTTACTGTTTCATTAATAACATCACTTTTACCATCTTTATCAAATGAAAAGTTTTCGCTGCACATACTTACGCACATGCCACATTTGATACATAAATCTTTGTTTACTGTAACTTTTTCCATAGTTCCTCCAATATCATTATACCCAAAGATTTTATAAATTCAACAAAAACTATAAAAATAGTGTAAAATATGTTATTATAATATTGAGTAGGTGATAACGTGAATCGAATGGATAAATATGCAGATGAAACGCCAGAATTAAAGAGAAGAGTCGATAAATACTCAGGTTTGTATGAAAGCAATAGTTCAAATGATTATGATAAATTCGATGTTGATTCAAATGTTTCTGTTCTTAAAGATAATGCGCGAAGTATTGATGTTGACCAAATAAGAGAAATGCTAGACAAAAAATATAGAGATAATATTCCAAAAAGAAAATCGATAAGTGTTGAATCAACTAATGTGGATGCTGAGGTTGCCTATAAGAATAGTGATGAAAAGGATTATGATTTAAATGTGATACTTGATAAAGCAAAGCAAAATCGAAAGGTTTCTTATGAGGAGGACAGATTTAATCGTATAGAAACGAGTTCTAGTGAGAAGTTGATAGATGAAATTAATAGAAAATACAAACCTAAAGAAGAAAGTGAAGAGGCGGCAGAACTTTTAAATTTAATTAATACGATTACAGAATTAGAATTAAAAAATAAAAATAAAGATAGCAATTTTGAACCTGATGATAATGTTGATACTCCAAATTTAATTGCAGCTCAAGAACTTGCTGAAAAAGACGATAATGAAGAAACTTTTTATACAGGAAAACTGGCAATAAAGGAAAAAGATTATGATGATTTTAAGGAAATTCAGGATGATATCAATTCTAATTCTATTGCCATAAAAATATTAATATTTATTTTTGTAATAATTATTTTAGGAATATCAGTTTTTGTTTTAAACAAATATTTAAATTTGGGACTATTTTAAATAGTCTTTTTTCATATAATTAATTATGAAAAAGTTTAAAACTAAGAAAAATTTAAATATACGAATGATGTTCTTTTTAGTAATATTTCTTTTAACTTTAATATTATATTTGAATATTTCATCAAATTTTAGTTCAGGACTAATTTCATTAATCGAGCCAGTAGTAAAGCAAAATTTGACAAAATCGTTATCTGATAATTTTAAACTTTCAATTTTAAAAAATTATGATATAGATAATTTAGTAACAATAAAGTATAACGATAACAACGAACTTGCTGACGTAAATTTTCGAATTAATGATGCTTATAGTTTGGCTTCAGAAATTTGTAATGAATTAAAATTATTTGAATTCAGTTATACTGGTGATTTAGTTAATATTATTGAGAAAGATGAACAAAATATAGTAATGGAAGTACCTGTTTATTATTATTTGCAAAATCCCATTATATCAAACATGGGTCCTAAACAATTTGTAAAACTTAATTATATAAGAGATTTTCTTTATGAAATAAAAGTCGTTGTAAAAAATTATGGGATAAATAGTTTACATATAGAGTTATATTTAAATCTAAAAATTAATAGTCAAGTTTTCTTTATAAAAAATGAAAGTTTTTTTACTGAATATACTATTTTATTATCTTCTAAAATAATTAATGGTAAAATTCCTTCTATTTATGGAACAACTTTTGAAAAAAACACTGGATTTTTGAATATATAGTTAATCTACCTATAGAAATAAATTTATAATTGTGATATATTATGGATAGTGAGGATATATGAATTTTTTTGTTAATCGAGCAATAGATTGTGGAATTGAAAATTATCTACTAAAAAAGAATAATGAGAAATATGATAAATCTCATATTTTTGAAGTTCTTGTTATTGAAATGTTAATTCATATTTATGGTGAGATTAATATTATTAATCCTTATAAATTAAAAGATTCAAAAAGTTTTATAAAAAATTTGCAATTATATGGACTTAGTTCCAAAAGTGTATATCAGTTTATCAATTTAATGGACGAGTATTATAGATGGTTAAGTAGTTCTAATAAGAAAAATGATAATGTTATCGAAAGAATCAAATTTATTTTACTTCAAATGGTACTTAATAAAGTTAGTGAAAAGAATTTGTCTTCTGTAGAAGTAACGTATTATGTTAGATTTTTTGAAAATAAAATTATTGGTCTATCAGAAACTTGTCAATTAATGGGAGATAATAATGTTAATTTTTATAGAATGTGGAAATTAAAGAAGGGTTTTATTGATTCAGAAAGTATTAATTTCACATATGATTTGCTATTGCCTGATTTCTTTGATGAAAAAAAATATAAAGAGTTTGGGATTTCTTTAAATGATATGTCAAAGTTATCAAACGAAACAGTAGAGAAAATAAATAATAAAATTGTTGTCGAGGATGCGGACACAGAGCGAAAGAAAAACAGGTTTGTTATTCCTTTGAGATTAGCAATATCTTCTGGAAATGGTTTTGTTGATACGTTAGTTTTGTTAAGTGTTATGGCTACTGAAATTATGATTGGAATTATAATTGCTGTTTCTGTTATGAAGGGATAATTTATGGAAATTAAAATGATTAATGGAAAGAAATTTGAGTTAATTAAAGACAATGAAGGATTTATACTAGAAGAAGTTGAAAATAAACTTACTGATTATTATGATAATTTTGATTACATTGTTGGAGATTGGGCTTATGGCAAGTTACGATTAAAAGGTTTTTTGGCTGAAGAAAATAAAAAGGTGAAAGATTATAATAATATTAAATTTGTTGAAGAATATATTATTAATAATTGCGCATATCAGTGCAAATATTTTATTTTAAAACGTGAAATTTAGTTGATACAGTATTAAAAATATGTTAATATTTTATGTGTAATATTAGAGAGGTAGGAAATATGAATAATACAGTTAGTTTGACAAAACAAAATGGAGAGAAAATACAAGCTGAAATAATTAGTTATTTTGAAATTGTAGAAACTCAAAAGAGGTATTTATTTTATACTTTGAATGAAGCAGTTGAAAATGGTCTTGTTAAAATGTACGTTTCTGAAGTTTCTGATAGTATGAATGTTACTGATAACATTACTGATGATGAGTGGAATAAAATAAAAGTAGTTATGAAATCTATTTTAACTAATAGTAATAGTGTTGAAATTAAATACTTGAAGTGGGAGGATTAAAATGGGAAAAATTATTATGGCATCTCCAAAAGTTATTGCTGTAACTTTTGATCAATCTAATAGTATGAAAAATAAATATAATGAATTTATAAAAAATGTTGCAAGTGTAAATCAAACTACTGAGACTGTTTTAGATTCTAATGATTCAATGGTATTTGATTCTTCTGAAAAAAATACTGTTAATAATCTAAGCGGTAATGATAATTTGTTTTCTGCCCAAACACCGAGTGAAACAGTAACTTTAAATGATAATAATTCACAAGGTGCGATAACTAATCCTTTAAATAAAGCAGTTAATGTTGCAATGCAACAAGTTGATGGCGTAACATTATCAAATGCTGAATTGCAGGAACTTGAAGATGGATTAACAGAAGTTATTAAAATTGCTGAACTTTCAATTCATTCTATTATAAGTCAATATCGTGAAAAAGGAAAAAAAGTTAATAATCAAGATTTGAATAGTGCTGTTAATGAAGAAAGTGCTGTCTTAAACGTTGATTCAACTAATATTTTTGATAATCCTAGTGATAGTAAGCGTATAGCATAGTATAAACACTATGTTTTTTTCATATATAAAAGTATGAAAGAATTTATAGAATATAATTATGATTTGAGATGTGATGATTTAGCAATATTAAATAATTTATTGTATTTTAAACATTTAGATAAGTTTTATATTATTTCAAATTTTAATCGTGATGAAGTTGAGTTTGAAAAAGTTTTAAATTATCTAATAAGTAATAACTTAAAGTCTTTGAAAGTAGTTATGAATAAGAAGGGTAGTTATATTTCAGAGTTTAATGGAAAAAAATATGTAGTAATGGAAAGTGATTGTGAAAATGAAATCATTGATTTTCCAATATGCATTGGTGGTTTGATTAATGAAAATAATTACTGGAATGAAATATGGGAAAATAGAGTAGTTCAATTAGAAAAACACAAAAGTGAACTATCTTTAAATAAAGATATCTTTTATATATTAAATTATTATATAGGTTTGATTGAAATCTGCATCTATAATTATAATCTTTTAATTAGAAAGTATGGTCAAAAAAATGGTTTGTCGATTCAACATAATCGGATAGAATTTCCTATGTATTCTTTTTCATATTACAATCCTGTGAACTATTTATTTGATTTTGAGTTTCGTGATTTTGCTGAATATTTAAAAATGAGATTTTTTTACTCGGATTTTTCTACTGATGAGGCAATTAGTGTAATTGATAATTACAACTTTGATAATTTTTCAATTAATATGTTTTTTGTAAGGCTTATTTATCCGACATATTTTTTGGAGTTATATGATATGCAAAACAAAAATAATGTTTATTCCGATTTATTTTATGATTTGTTAAAAAAAAGTTCTCAATATGAAAACTTTATTTTAAAATTGATTACTGCTATGTCTAGCAAATATGAAATTATTATTAAATATCCTTTTATATATCAACGTTAATTACGTCTTTTATTTCTGGAAGTTCTTCTTTTATGGATTCTAAAATACCATATTTAATTGTTTCGTTTTTGTGAGGACAGCACCCACATGCTCCGGTTAGTTTGATATAAACGATATCATCTTCTAATTTTATAAATTCTAAATTTCCTCCATCACTATTAAGGTATGGGACTATTTTATCGATGATTTCTCTTATTTTCTTTTCTTTCATTTTTATTTGTTCCTTTCTTTTAAATTTGAATTTTATATAAATGATATTATCACAAATTGTTATTTTGTTCAATTATGATATTTTACTTCTTTGTTTTGTAATGATATAATTTTATTGGTGATGCTTTATGTATAAAATTAATCAAATTGTCAAAGTTGTTGTTACAGGTTGGACGAAATATGGAGTGTTTGTAAACCTAAAAGATGGCTATACTGGTATGATTCATATTTCTGAACTTGATACGGCATTTGTAAATGATATTGGTAAGTATGTTACTAATAAGGAAGAGATCTTTGCGAAGATTATGTCTATTGACGAAAAAAATAAGCATGTTAATTTATCGGTTAAATGTATGAATTACCGTAACACTTCAGACTTTGATGAAACAATTTCGGGGTTTAGACCATTATATGAAAAACTACCAAGGTGGATGGATGATGAATTTTAAAAAAAGTTCGTTTTAAACGAACTTTAATTTTTTAAAATGGTGTCCTGTTGGGAACTCGAATCCCAGACCCTTTGATTAAAAGTCAAATGCTCTACCTGCTGAGCTAACAGGACAAAAATAAAAATTGGCTGCCTTGGGAGGATTCGAACCGCCGAAATGTCAGAGTCAAAGTCTGATGCCTTACCGCTTGGCTACAAGGCAGTAAATGGTGGAAGGACATAGATTTGAACTATGGAACCCTAAGGAACAGATTTACAGTCTGCCGCGTTTGACCACTTCGCTATCCTTCCAAAAAAATGGTGCCGACAGAGAGAATCGAACTCCCAACCTACTGATTACAAGTCAGTTGCGCTACCTATTACGCTATGTCGGCAAATGGTGGGCGATGTAGGACTCGAACCTACGACCCCCTGCTTGTAAGGCAGGTGCTCTAACCAACTGAGCTAATCGCCCGACAAATAAATAATTTTATGGTGCCCGAGGCCGGACTTGAACCGGCACGAGTTTTTATACTCGCAGGATTTTAAGTCCTGTGCGTCTACCTATTCCGCCACTCGGGCGGGCACTTGTGTCTTAATTGATAAGACTATTTGAGTATAACAATAAAATCAGATTTTATCAATAGTTTTTTTACTTTTTTTAAAAAAAAACGATTTTTTATAAGTTTTTTCACTTATTTTTGTATAAATCGGTCAAAAATTGTTTATTTTGATTGACTAAAAGTTATTTGGTATGCTATAATCAGTTTGTTCCTGTTAGGAAAAATGGAGAAATACCCAAGTCTGGTTGAAGGGACCGGTCTTGAAAACCGGAAGGTCGGTAACGGCGCAGGGGTTCGAATCCCTTTTTCTCCGCCAAAGTATCGCGGGATAGAGCAGTTCGGTAGCTCGCCAGGCTCATAACCTGGAGGCCGTAGGTTCAAATCCTACTCCCGCAACCAATGGTTCGTTAGTCTAGAGGCCTATGACGTCTGCCTGTCACGCAGAAGATCACGGGTTCAAATCCCGTACGAACCGCCATTGAGGCTTCATAGCTCAGTCGGTAGAGCAGAGGACTGAAAATCCTTGTGTCGCTGGTTCAATTCCCGCTGAAGCCACCATTGAGTTTATGTTCTTCTTAAGAAGATTAAAAAACTATACTAAAGTATAGTTTTTTTTGTTTAAATAAATAACGAAGTGATATTTTTAACTTTGTATTCCGATATTAAAAGTGCTTTGCTATTATTAAAAATATATTCTTTTTGATACATGTTATGTTCCATATTATTTAAAAATGGGCTTAGAGCACTTGTTATAATAAACGTGATTGTTTTGGAACTTTTAAATTTTATGGCTATTGAATAAATATTGTTATCTTTAAATATTTTAAATTCATTTTGATTTAAAGTATTATCATTAAATAGAATCATTGCAAAGTTTGCAATTAATTTGTTAGTTATTCCGGACTCTTCGTATGGAATTTCGTCACCATTTTTATTTATATTGGATATATAAAATTTTTTTATGTAGTCGGCTGGTATTGTTAATTTTTCTCCTTGTTCGAAGAAGACTGTAATATTGTTTATTTTGCTTAACATTTTTATTGTCACCATCTTAATTTTACTAAAAAAAATAGAAAATGTCTATTTTCTTATAAAAAATTAAAGGAAATCGGGCTTTTTTTTACAACAATAAATAATAGAGGTGAGTTTTAGATGAGCAATTTAAAAAGACTTAGTAATGAATTTTATAGAATCCAGTGTATGAATTGGATAAAAAATGTAGGTAAAGGATATAGTTCGGCTGGAAAAACTTTGGAAAACATCTTGGGCAAAACTGATGATTACGAATCACTTCCGGATTTTGATGGAATAGAGCTAAAAACAAAATTAGATGGTTCAGAACCATATGTTGGTTTAATATCTATTGTTCCAGATAGTGAACCGTTGCTAATTAATTGGCTTTTAAATAATTATGGTTGGCATAGTAGAAAAGATAATAATTATAAAGTTTTTTATGCACAAATATATGGTGATGTTTTTACGGATGTAGGATATTATTATTCTTATAAACTTCGCGTTAATTATAAATTAAGAAAACTAGAACTTTTAATAAGAAATAATTTTACAGGCGATATTAATAGTAGAATTTCTTGGTCGTTTGAACAGCTATCTTTACGTCTTAATAAAAAACTGTCTTTGTTGGCTTTGTTTAAAGTAAAGAAATTTTATATGCAGCAAAATAAAACTTATTATTTTAAATATTATAAAATGACTTTGTTTAGATTCAAGAATTTAACTTCTTTTTTAAAAGCGATTGAAAATGGCTATATAAGAATGAATATCAAAATAAATTTTTATAATAAAGAACCATATTATGGAAAATTACATAATAAGGGCACTACTTTTGAAATAATGGAGGATAATTTTAAAGAAATATTCGATGTTATTAATTTAGAATAAAAAGGGGTTGCAGAGTTTAAACAAAAAAATACCATACGAGATGGTATTATATTAATCGATGGTCGAGAAGACAGGATTTGAACCTGCAACCCCTTGGTCCCAAACCAAGTGCACTACCAAATTGTGCTACTTCTCGATTCAGTGGTGCGCCCAAAGGGAGTCGAACCCCTAACCTTTAGATCCGTAGTCTAACGCTCTATCCAATTGAGCTATGAGCGCGTCCTTTTGGCGCATTTCTTTAAAATTACAATGTTAGTATATCACATTTTAAAAAAAAATAAAGCCTTTTTTTAAAAAAAATTATTTTATTTAAAATTTTGCTTTTTTATAGTATAATTAAGAAGAATAAAGAGGTGTTAATATATGAATGATGATTTATTAATTGTTGATGAACAATTTAGAATTGCTAATTATTTATCTTGTGCTCAATTATATTTGAAAGACAACCCATTATTAAAAAGAAAATTAACCATAAATGATATTAAATCAAAATTGGTTGGTCATTGGGGGAGTGCACCTGGGCAAAATTTTATTTATGCCCATTTAAATAGAATAATAACTAAGTATGATTTGGATATGGTGTATGTGTCAGGCCCTGGACATAGCGGTCAAGCATTAATTTCAAACTCCTATATTGAAGGAACATATTCTGAGTATTATCCGAAAATAACTAATGATGAAAGTGGACTAGTAAAATTATGCAAACAATTTAGTTTTCCAGGTGGTGTATCAAGTCATGTTTCACCAGAAACGCCAGGCAGTATTAATGAAGGCGGAGAATTAGGATATAGTTTATCTCATGCTTATGGGGCTGCTTTAAATAATTCGAAAATTATTGTAGCTTGTGTTATCGGTGATGGTGAAGCCGAAACCGGTCCATTAGCGGCTTCTTGGAATATAAATAGACTTATCAATCCTGTTACTGATGGCGTGGTGTTGCCAATTTTACATCTTAATGGATATAAAATAGCTAATCCAACTATTTTTTCGAGATTTACTGATGAAGAGTTAAAAAACTATTTTACTGCATTAGGTTATCAGCCTTTTATATTTGATGCTTTTAATAAGGATATTATGGAGTGTCATAGACAAATGGCAAATATTTTAGATACAATCATTGGCAAAATAAAAGTTATTAAAAGTCTGGCAAAAACTGATAATAGATTTACATTTAAATGGCCTATGATAATAATGAAAACTCCTAAAGGTTGGACTGGAGTTAAAAGTTATGATGGTCATTCTATAGAAGGAAGTTTTAGATCACATCAAATACCTTTCTCTATAAAAAATGATAACGATTTAGAGATTTTGGAAAGATGGTTGAAAAGTTATAAAGTCGATGAATTATTTAATCAAGATGGAAGTATAATAGATACAATTGTATCGAAAATGCCAAAAGGTCATAAAAGAATGAGTGACTCATTAGTGACAAATCAGGGCTTAAAGCACGACTTGCTAATGCCAGATATTACTAATTATAAAATTAATATTATGCAGCATGGTAGCATTTATAATAGTGACATGTATAGTTTGGGGTCTTATGTTAAAGAAATTGTAAAAATGAATCCTGATTTTATGATTTTTGGCCCAGATGAAGCACTTTCAAATAGGTTTAATGAGGTGTTTAAGGTGACTAATAGGCGCTGGAATTTGCCTGTTTTGAAAAATGATGAATACGTTTCTAAAAGTGGACAGGTAATTGATAGCATATTGTCTGAGCATGTTTGTGAAGGACTTCTGGAAGGATACATTTTATCTGGTAGGTTTGGCTTTTTACATAGTTATGAAGCATTTATAAGAATAGTTGATTCTATGGCAAGTCAACATGCAAAATGGTTAAAAATGTGTAAAGAAATTAGTTGGAGAAAGGATATTCCTTCATTAAATTATATTTTAACAAGCCATTGTTGGCAGCAAGATCATAATGGTTTTACTCATCAAGATCCTGGTTTTTTAAATCATATAGTTACTAAGAAACCAGATATAGTAAGAATATATCTACCTTTTGATGCTAATACATTGTTATGTACTTTTGAACATGTTATTCAAACCAAAAATTATATAAATGTTGTAATTGCCTCTAAGCATCCTAGTTTGCAGTGGCTTAATATGGATGAAGCTAAAGAACATTGTAGTAAAGGTATTTCAATTTTAAATTGGGCTAGTGACATGGAACCAGATGTTGTTTTAGTAGGCGCTGGAGATACGCCAACATTGGAAGTTTTTGCTGCAACTGATATTTTGCGTGATAACATTCCTGATTTAAAAATTAGGGTAGTTAATGTTGTGGATTTAATGAAACTCGTTTCGAATGTTGATCATCCCCATGGTTTAACTAATGATGAATATGATGCAATCTTTACTAAAGATAAGCCTATTATTTTTGCATTCCATGGTTATCCTGATTTAATACATCAACTTACTTATAAAAGATTTAATAGAAATTTACATGTTCATGGTTATATTGAAGAAGGGACTATAACAACTCCATTTGATATGCGTGTAAGAAATAGAATTGATCGCTATCATTTAGTTTTGGATGTTTTAAAGTATGTTAAAGTTAATGTTAAGCAGCGAAATGCTTTGCAAAAAAAATGCAATGATACGTTAAGTTATCATGAAAAGTATATTGTTGAAAATGGTGTTGATATTCCTGAAGTAGTAAACTATAAATGGCATGGCAAAACTAATAATATTTGATAAT
The DNA here is from genome assembly GCA_900547775.1 of uncultured Mycoplasmatota bacterium. GTDB lineage: Bacteria > Bacillota_I > Bacilli_A > RF39 > UBA660 > CAG-533. The sequence goes on from URHW01000001.1 coordinate 549,916, forward strand.
ATAAAAAAATTGGTACTCTGATTTGAGTATCAATTTTTATTTTTTTATATCAATGGCTACATTGGCATTTTCTTCTAGAAGTTCTGGATGTTCTAAAACATATCTAAAATATTCTAACGATTTAGTAAAGTAGAATCCGTCAGCTATTCTTTCGTCTAGATTTATGCCGAAGTCACATACTTTTCTAATTTCTATTTTTCCGTTAACTACCATTGGTTCTTCTGTTATTTTACCAATTGCTATTAGGATACTATTTGTTCCGAAATCTGTTAAATTGTGATAGATTGAGCCGCAATTGATGCTACCTAAATTAGTCATTATAACACTAGAGTGATAGATTGAGTTTTTAGTTAAACTTTCTGGGATAAGGTCATGATTGTCGGCAAACTTTAATAATGAACAAATAATTCTTAGTAAACCTACTGGTAATTTACCAACTTTATCCATGAAATCGTCAGCACTATTTAATTTGCTTTGGCGAACGCTTTTTACTTTGCCGGATATTTTATCACTGATGGTTTTTAAGTTGTCGTCTTTTTCAACGATTAGAGAACTAAAGTTTTCTTCTGAGGTATCAGTAAACTCTCTTTTTGCAACGAATGATAGATTAACAAAATTTCTGTCATAGTACCTTCTATTAATTACAAATCTATTTAGTAATGGTCTATTGTAAATAAGTTTTGCTATTGCTGTGCTAAATACATGAAAATATGTTAAATGTTCATATTCCTTTGTTTTCTTTAGTTTTTCAACATATTTTACCATTTCTGTAACATCTATTTTTGTATTGATATATACATCAGAGTCTGCTCTGTATGGTTTAATATGAGTTATAAGCCCATGCATTCCATCTAGATTTTTAACTCTTTTACCATCTTTTCTGTTTTTCATTAAATCATCTACTTTCTTATCAATGTTTAAATTATACCATATAAATTGTCCTTTTTCGTAAAATGTTTAAAAAAATGTTTAATTTTCGCATTTTTGTGGTATAATTGTGCCGTTAAGAGCGGAGGTTAATTATGAAGGTTTATAAAAAGAGATTACCTGAGGGTGTAAGAAAGCAATTCGCACTTGAAAAGGGAATTAAAGTAAAAGTTTTAAATAGTTTATACTATGATAAGAAAAAGAAAAACACTACGAAAGAGAAATAGTGTTTTTTTATGAAAGTATTTTTTACAATAAAAAAACTCCAAAAGCTGGAGCAGATTTCTATTTGGCAGGGGTGGAGAGAATCGAACTCCCATCAAAAGTTTTGGAGACTCCTATGCTACCATTATACCACACCCCTGTGGACGTATTGATTATAGCATAGTATTGTTCATCTTTCAAGAAAAAACGCATATATTTTATTGGTGGTATTCATGTTAATTAATTATACTTCTAAGGAATTGGATTTGATGGCTAGGTTAATGAGAGCTGAGGCACTAGCCGAAGGAAATCTTGGCATGCTGATGGTTGGTAATGTGATTGTTAATAGGGCGATTGCTAGTTGTTATACTTTTAAAAATATTCGTTCCATATATGATGTTGTATATCAGTCTCCTGGGGGATTTTCTGGTATTAATAGTTCTCTTTTTAATGGAGCTTCAACTACTAAAGAAAAGGCGCTTGCAAAGAGGTGCCTGAAGGGTGAATATTATTATCCGGCAACTCATGCACTTTGGTTTTATGCACCAGGAACAAGTTCTTGTAAAGCGACTTGGTATGAGCAACCTTTTTCTGGAAGTTATAAAAATCACTGTTTTTATAGGCCAGATAGTGGAGTGTGTAAAGAACTTTACTAGACAAATAAGGGTAAATATGCTATAATTTGTTGTGTGGTGCATTATGCTAGTCATAAACACTATTTGAAGGTGGGGCTAAAAATCCATCGTTGATATTTGGCACTTTATATATTTGCTTTTTCTGCCCAAGTTAGGGTGAATATATAATTTAAAATTTTAGGGAAGATTATAATGGCATATAATGGTACCCTGGAGTTGCGTCGTAATTAAACGTCATGTCGTGAGTGAATGTAGGGGATATTTTGAAACTATATTTGCAAAAGCGAATAAGAATAGGTTAGTTGTGTTAGAGAAAATCTCTAGCGTGTATTTATTATAAGGATTGAAGTGCGGACTAAGTGGCCATCGAGTAACTATCTATTAGTTGTTTTTCGTAAAGGAGAAATCGCCATAGGGTAACCGAAGGAAGAAAAACAGAGAAATTCGACTCGACCAAAGCCGTAAAATTAATTTATAATAAACCATAAATTTTTTCCACTTTATAAGGAGGCAAAATGAAAAAGAATAGCTGGATTTATAAAGTTTTTTTATTGACTTTTTTTCTATCTATTTTATTTAGTACAATTACGAATTTGATTGCGTATCATACAAACTTGTTGGTTATTTTTATTAGTTTGATCTTAGTGATTGTTATTGGTATTGTTTTTGATATGTTAGGAACTGCAAGTTTGACGTGTAAAGAGGCATACTTTCATAGTATGAGTGCTCAGAAGATTAAGGGTGCTAGAGAAGCGATTAGCGTACTTAAGAATAATGTGAGATTTGCTAATATTTGTAATGATGTTATTGGTGATGTTTGTGGTATTGTTAGTGGTGGACTAGGTAGTGTACTTGCTGTGTCTTTATCTAAGGTGTCAAGTGTTTCTTTAACAATTTTATCTGTAATTTTGGCAGCTTTTATATCTGCATTTACTGTTGGTGGTAAGGCTGTGTTTAAGGGTGTTGCTATTAAGAATTGTAATCAGATTATATTTGCATTTGGTAAGTTAAAAAGTTTATTTCATGTAAAGTAACTAGTATTATCTAGTTTTTTTTTATATAATTGAGTTATGAAAAAGGTTAATAAAATTGTTATGATTGTATTGTTTTTAATATTTTGTGTGATGGCTGTGCTAGTCCATTATGGCTTAACTGGTTCTTTTGATGCTGCCGTTTATAAATTTGTTATTGGGTTTAGGAGTGATTCGTTAACTAAAACGCTTCTTTTTATTACGGAGTTTGCTAGTGTTAAGGGGATTGTATTTTTGTGCGCAGTTTCTTTAATCGGACTATTTTGGAAATATTATAAATCATTGTTTTTGGTATTAAATGTGATTGTTTCGACTATATTTAATGTAGTAATTAAAAATATCATGATGGTTCCTAGACCTAATATTTTGAGGCTTGCTGATGAGACAGGTTATAGTTTTCCTTCTGGTCATTCGATGGCAAGCGTGGCTTTTTATGGTTTTATTATTTATTTGATTTTGAGTAGTAATATGAACAAATATTTAAAAGTTGTAATATCTAGTTTGCTTGTAATTTTAATTATAGTTATAGGTTTTAGCCGTGTGTATTTGGGTGTTCATAATGCGAGTGATGTTATTGCGGGTTATGCTATAAGCACTGGTTTATTACTCGCTGATATTATGATTTTGAAAAAGAGAGGATTGGTTAAATGAAAGCGTTAGTTACTGGAGCGAGTAGTGGGATTGGTAAAGATATAGCTATTTATTTAGATAGTTTAGGTTATGATTTGGTGTTAGTAGCAAGAAGTGAAGATAAATTAAAAGAAATATGTAAAAATTTAAAGAATGCTGAATATTATATTTGCGATTTAAGTAAAAGAGAAGAGTGTTTTGCACTTTATGAAAAATATAAAAATGCTGATATTGATTTTTTAGTAAATAATGCTGGGTATGGGCTTTTTGGTTATTTTGATGAGACTGATATGCAAAAGGAACTTGATATGATAGATTTAAATGTGACTGCTGTTCATATTTTAACTAAGTTGTTTTTAAAGGATTTTGTAAAAAATGATAGGGGTTATATATTGAATGTGGCATCGTCTGCTGGATTTTTGGCTGGACCTTATTTAAGTACTTATTATGCGACTAAGAATTATGTTTTGAAACTTACAATGGCGATTAATGAGGAACTTAGAAAAAGGAGAAGTAATGTTAGTGTGTCAGCACTTTGTCCAGGTCCTGTTGATACAAATTTCAATAACGTTGCTGGTGGACATTTTAATACGAAGAGTTTGACTAGTAAGTATGTTGCAAAGTATGCGATTGATAAAACTTTAAAGAAAAAAATGATTATTATTCCTTCATTAAAGATTAAACTTGGGGTGTTTTTTTCAAGATTTTTACCTTATAGATTGTTATTAAAAATAGTTTATAGAATCCAAGTTAACAAGCAAAAATAGAATTTGTTTGGGATATTTGATGATTGTGTTATAATATAAGAGGAGATGAATATATGATACTTGATGTAATTAAGACGATTATTCTTGGTATTATTGAGGGAATAACTGAGTGGCTTCCAATAAGTAGTACAGGACATATGATTTTAGCCAATGAGTTTCTGAAACTTAATGTTAGTGCAGAGTTTTGGGAGATGTTTGAAGTTGTCATTCAGCTTGGTGCGATATTTGCTGTGGTGGTTATTTGTTTTAAGGATTTATTTCCTTGGGGATTTAATAAGGATAAGACTGATACTAAAGAGACTTTTAATTTATGGGGAAAGATAGTTGTTAGTTCGATTCCGGCTGCTGTTATTGGTTTACTTTTTGACGATTATATAAATGCCCACTTTTTCAATGCTTGGACGGTAGCAATTATGTTAATTGTTTATGGAGTACTCTTTATTATAATAGAGAAGAAACATAAAGGAAAAAGAGCGAGAGTAACTGATGTTAAAGATGTTTCTTATAAAGATGCATTTATGGTTGGTGTGTTTCAAGCCCTTGCAATTATTCCGGGAACTAGTAGAAGTGGGTCGACAATTTTGGGCGGTCTTCTCTTGGGACTTGACAGGAGTGTTGCGACCAGTTATACTTTCTACTTAGCGATACCTGCAATGGGTGGCGCGTCTTTACTTAAACTTCTTAAGTTTGGATTTGCATTTACATCTTCTGAATTAATTATCTTAATTACGGGTATGATTACTGCTTTTATTGTTTCAATATTTGCAATTAAATTTTTATTAAAATATATAAGGAAGAATGATTTTACAGTATTTGGTTATTACAGAATTGTTTTAGGAATTATTGTGATTTTGTATTTCTTATTTAAGTAGGTGATTTTATGAAACAAAATATTATTTTGATAGTAATATTAATTGGGTTATTTGTATTTGGACTTTTGATTTATGATTTTAGTGATGCGTTAGATGATGTTTTATACGATAGTTCGTGGTATATTTATGAAGATGGAAAATTAAATAAAATGGATTTTAAAGATAATGAATTTTCGTATGTAAATGTTGATAGTGGCAAAGTGCTAGATAATTATAAGTCTTGTCATACATTTAGATATAATCGTAGTATTAATGTTATAAAGTTAAATTGTAATATTAATGAAAATAAGATTTATGTTTCAAGTTTTGATAAGAGTTCTTTAGTAATGCAGATTAATGGTACGGAGAAAACTTATTATTCTAGTAAAGAGGAAGCTAATAAGTTTGAATTTATTAAGAATAATGGATTAACTAAGGAAGAGTATGATAAGCTAGTTGATATTGATTTTACAAAGTATTCTAGTATTATACCTGCTGAGTTTGATACACTTTTAAATAGTAAAGAGACTAATTATGTTGCAGTGGTTAATAGTAATGTTAATTATGCGAATATTTCAAATTATGTTGCACTAGATAAGTTTATTAGTGAGGCCAAAAAGAATGTTCTTTTGTTAAATGTTAGTAATATTACTAAGGAAGATGCTAAAAATTTACATAGTAAAAGTGATTATTTTAGTGCTGATGTAAGTGAGTATATTACTAATGAAATAAATGTATATATGATTGGTAATAAAAAGATTAAGTTTGTTACTAAGTTAGATTTTAAAGATTTGAAGAGTGCAAAGAAATTTAATGTTGAAGAGTAGCAGAGATGCTATGTCTTTTTTTAAGAGGTTGTTATGAAAGTTTTAGTTACTGGTGGTGCTAGAGGACTTGGGCTTGCAATATCTTTATATTATTTAAAGATGGGGCATAGTGTTGTAGTTAATTATAATAATAGTAGTGATTTAGCACTTAAATTAAAGAGTGAATATGGAGATAGAGTATCAATTGTTAAGGCTGATGTTTCTAATGAAGATGATGTTAAGAGAATGTTTGATGCGTTAGGCAAATTAGATGTTGTTGTTAATAATGCGGGAATAGCAAAAGATAGTGATCCTATGGAAAAATCAGCTGAAGAATTTTTAGAGGTTATTAAGGTTAATTTGTTAGGTACTTTTCTCGTTAGTAAATATGCTGTAAATCATGTGGATAAAGGTTGTATAGTTAACATTTCTTCTACAAATGCACTTGACACTTATTATCCAGAAAGTATAGATTATGATGCGTCTAAGGCCGGAGTGATTTCTTTAACGCATAATTTTTCACTTTATTTAAAGGACAGAGATATTAGGGTTAATGTGGTGTGTCCTGATTGGATTGATACTGATATGAATTTAGAAATGGATGAAGAGTACAAAAAAAGTTTAGGCGTGTTTTTGAAGCCGGAAGAGGTTGCTAAAGTGGTATATGATGTAAGTATTGATGAAAGCGTTAATGATGCAGTTATTAGAGTAGGTGATAATAGTGTTAAATAGTAAGATTTTGGAAATTGAAGAAAGTTTAAAAGATGAATTTAAGAAAATAGAAAATGTTTGTTTTGTAAATAGTGAAAAAGTACTTAATGCTTTTCATAAGTTTAATTTAAATACAAGTGATTTTAATGGAACAACTGGTTATGGTTATGGAGATGCTGGAAGAGATAAGATAGATGAGATATTTGCTGATGTTTTTCATGCTGAGAAGGCATTAGTTAGAACGCAGTTTATTAGTGGTACTCATGCACTAACGGTTGCTTTGTTTGGTTTATTAAGACCCAGTGAAAAGTTTATATCTATAACAGGTAAGCCTTATGATACGTTAGAACCAGTAATTGGAATAACACCTAATGAAAGTTCGCTGAAGTCTTTTGGAATTGATTTTGATTATATTGATTTAAAAGATGGAGATTTTGATTATGATAGAATAAGAGAAGTGTTAGATGAGAATATTAAACTTATACATATTCAGAGATCTATTGGGTATGCTTGCAGAAGTACATTAAGTATAGAAAAGGTTTCTAAGGTTATTGATTTTATTAGAAAGATAAATTCGGAGATTATTATATTTGTAGATAATTGTTATTGCGAATTTTGTAATACTTTGGAGCCAACTGATGTAGGTGCAGATGTTGTTGTTGGTTCACTTATTAAGAATTTAGGTGCTGGTGTTGTTAATAATGGGGCTTATGTAGTTGGTAAGGAAAAGTATGTTGATTTAGTTGCGGAGAGGTTGACAGTTCCTGGACAAGGTGATCATGTTGGACCAAGTTTAGGACAGAATAAGAGTTTTCTTTTGGGACTATATTTAGCGCCTAGTGTTGTTGCTAGTGCTTTAAAAGTTAAGTTACTTACTAAGAGGCTTTGTGATGTATGCAATGTTTCTTATATAAATGGTGAAGTTGATGATATAGTGCTTGGTATTTGTTTTGGTAATGCAGATAGACTTTCTCAGTATGCTAAGTGTATTCAAAAGATGAGCGCGATTGATTCAGCGTTTGTTCCTGAGGAGACAGATATGCCGGGGTATGATAGTAAGATAATAATGGCAAGTGGGTCTTTTGTTGATGGGTCTAGCATAGAATTATCTTGTGATGCACCTTTAAGGGAGCCTTATATTTTATATCAGCAGGGGTCGCTTACTTATGATTATGGAAAATTAGCAGTTGTAAATGCTTTTGATGAGATTTTCAGTGGAGGGGAAGATGAGTAATAAAATTGTAAACTGGCTTATTGGGTTATTTGGAGTTAGTAGCACTGGACTTTTAGGAAAGTATTTATTGGTATTCTTTATTTCTTTAATGCCAATATTGGAACTTCGTGGAGGACTTGTTGCGGCGGCTTTATTAAAGCTTCCAGCACTTCCTTCATATTTGATAAGTATTTTGGGTAATATTATTCCAATTCCATTTATTTTATGGTTTTTGGATGCCGTATTTGATTTTATGAAGAAGCATAATATTCTTACGGGATTTGTTTCTTTTTGTGAGAGAAAAGGTAATGAGAAGAAGGATAAAATAGAAAAGTTAGGATTTTGGGGGCTCGTATTATTTGTTGGTGTGCCACTTCCTGGAACTGGTGCATGGACTGGATGTTTAATAGCAACAATACTTAGAATGGATAAGAAGAAAGCTTTTTTAGCGGCACTTCTTGGAGTATTTATGGCGAGTGTGATTATGATGCTAGTGTCATATGGAGTTTTAGCAAATATTTTTTAAAGTGTTTGCTTCTTTTTTTTCTTTTTGATATAATAGTTTTATTATTTGAAAGGATAGACATGAGAAATTATTTTAGATATTTGATAGTTATAGTGCTTTTAGTAAGCGCAATTAATTTGATAGATTTTAAAGAGGAAAGTACTGATAAGATAAATAATGATGAGATGGTAGCTATTAAGCTTGATGATAATAAAACTAATGAGCCTTTGTTAAAGTTAGGTAAGGAAACGGTTTATGATGGGCTTACAAGGGATGAACTTATTTTGAGGCTTAATAATAATTTATATGATACTATGGCTGGAACTGGTGAGTATTTTGCTGATTATGCAATTAAGACTGGATTAGATCCTTATTTGGCGGTTTCAATTATTAATTTGGAGACAGGTTGTAAATGGGGATGCTCTTATTTAACAAAGTATAATAATAATATTGGCGGACTTAGAAGTAATGGTAGTTATATGAGTTTTTCAACGTTACATGAGGGGATTACTTATTATTTAGATTTACTTTATAATAATTATTGGCTTGCTGGGCTAACTACTGCGGAACTTATGAATAGTAAGTATGCTGAAAGTACTACATGGGCAGATAAGGTTAATGCGTACTATAATGCAATTATATCTAGTTAGGTGTAATTGTTTTTTTATTGTCTTTTTGTTATTATATTGTTGGAGGATAGATATGAAGTATAAGTGTCGTCATTGTAATTTTATCCATTTTGGAAGTATGCCGGACGGGTATATTTGTCCGCTTTGTCATGCTGGACTTTTTGATTTTGATTTAATTGAGGAAGAAGAGAAAGTTTATAATAGAGTAGAAACTGATGAGAGATGTGTGGTTAGAGTAGAGGAAAAGTGCCGTAATTGTGGGGCGTGCTTTAAGACTTGTGAGAAGGTTTTGGCCAGTTCTGACAGAAAAGTTTGTTTAGGTTGTGGGCAGTGTATTTTGACTTGTCCATTTGGGGCACTTATACCAAAATATGATTATTTAGATGTTTTAGATTTAATTAGGGCACATGATAAGAAGGTTATTGCGATTACGAGTCCGGCGGTTAGAGTAGCATTAGGTGATGCATTTAATGCGGATTATGGAACTTTTTTAGAAAAAAAGATGGTAGGAGCTTTAAAAGCAGTTGGTTTTGATATGGTGTTTGATACGTCTTTTGGTGCTGATTTAACTTCAATTTATGAAGCGAGGGAGCTTGATGAGAGATTAGATAATAAAAAGAATTTACCAATGTTTTCGAGTTGTTGTCCTTCATGGGTAAGTTATGCGAATAGTTATGTGCCTTTGCTTAAGAAAAATTTGTCTTCTTGTAAGAGTCCGATTGGGATGATTGCGAGTGTTTTAAAGAAATACTATTATAAAGATGCGATTATTGTTGCGATTACACCATGCACTAGTAAGAAGTTAGAGATAGTTAGTGGGGATGCTGATTATGTTTTAACGACGAGTGAGTTATCTAATATGATTAGGGAAACTGGACTTGTTTTTGAAGATATTAAGGATGCTAATTTTGATAGTTTTTCAGGGTCAGGTGCTGGCACTTATTTTGGTACAAGTGGTGGTGTTACGCTTTCTGTTTTAAAGTGTTTGTATTATTTTAGAACTGGTAATGATTTGTCTAATAATGAGGTATTAGTTAAAGATAAAGAGTTTTATAAAGAATATAGATTAAAGATAGGACGTAATGTGATTAGGTGTGCGTCTGTTAGTACTATGAGTAATTTACTTAAGGTTTTACTTATTAAGGATGAGTTTGATTTTATTGAGGTAATGAACTGTGAAGGTGGGTGCATATTTGGTGGAGGACAGGTAGTGCTTCCAGCAAATAAGAAGGATGAGATTATTAAGGCGAGAGCTCTTGCTCTTAAGAAAAATATGCGAAAAGGGAATTCTTTTCCATATAAAAACCCGCTAGTTAGCGAGCTTTGTGATAAATATGGTGATGAGTTAGATGGCGTTTTATATAATTAGAGAACATCATCTTCGTCAAAACCTAGTGTATATTTGGCTATGTAAATTGGCCTTTTTTTAATTTCGATATGCATTTTAGCGATATATTCTCCGAGGATACCGATAGCAAGTAGGTTAAGGCCACCAAATAATAGGATTAAACTTATGATAGAAGCATATCCTGGAACATCTATTCCTTTAATTAGGGTTTTGATAATTATTATTATTAGATAGATAAATGCACCAATGCTTGTTAAAGAACCAATAACAGTTGCGATTCTTAGTGGTTTGTTTGAGAAGTTAACGATTCCGTCCCAAGCGTATTTGAATGATTTTGTGATGTTAAAGTTTGATTTGCCGGCATGTCTTTCTTCGACGTTGTACGGCATATATTTTGTTTTAAAGCCTACCCATGAGAAGATACCTTTTGAGAAACGATTGTTTTCAGTTAGGCTGATGATTGCATTAACCATTTCTTTTCTAAACATTCTGAAGTCTGATACGCCATTTTTAAATTTTGTGTCGCTTATCATGTTGATAAATTTGTAAAATCCACCTTTTAAAAATCTTGCTAGAGCACTTTCGTTTGAACGCTTAGTGTTTATCATAGCAACTTGGTCATAGTCAGGATTTTCTTCTAGGAAGTTTAACATTTTAAGTAGGTATGATGGATTTTGTTGCAAATCACCATCAACGATTACGGTATACTCAGCATTTGCATGGGTAAGTCCGGCATACATAGCAGCATCTTTACCAAAGTTTCTTGAGAAGTTAATAAATCTTACATGTTTTTTATCCTTTATATATACATCTTTAATTACATTTTCTGTTTCGTCTTTTGAGCCGTCGTTTATAAAAATTAATTCGTATTTAATGTCTTTTAGGCATTCGGTTAATTTTTCATGCATTAGCTCAATGTTTCCTGCTTCGTTATAGCAAGGAATGATTACATTTAATTTCATTTTGCACCTCATGTGTATTATATCATAGCACTTGCTTTATTGTAAAATGTATGTTATTATATGCTGCGTTTTTGTGAGGTTGTTATGAATATTAATGATGCTTTAAATAAAATATGTGTATATAGTTCTATATTAGGTTGTGGAAAAGATACAGATAAGGGTTCTTTGCTCGAGTGTTTTGGTGTATCTTTATATAATAATGTAAATGAGCACACTGATGATACTGGAAGATATTTAGAACTTGATGTTAAATTTGTTAAAGGTGAAAAATCTATCGGTCATTATAAGGCTAGTTATATGTTTCCTAAGGGTGATAGTTCTATATTTTATGGCTTAGAAAGGGATAAACTTAAAAGTTTTGTGGATGTGATGTTAGTAGCAGCATCATATGTGTCTTCTTTTAATGCTAGTGATGAGTGTTCATTTGGCGTTTTAAACAATATTATTAAGTATAGCGAAGATTTAGATAGTGCTAGTGGTAAAACAATTTTAAGTGTAAAGTAGTTTTATCACTTTTTTTTGCGAATTTTTGCGATTTTTGGCTTAGAAAGACTTGCAAAACATAGAATATACTGGTATAATTAGCCTTGGTTTGACTGGCTTAGATGTGCGAGGTTGCTGATACGCTAGGTGATGTTGTTAAAACGTTATCTAAAAAAATATCAGGTTATTCGTGACGGAGCTATGTTTATACTAGATATGAACGAAGGGAGGACATTTACATGTCAAAAGTAAGAATCAAACTAAAAGCATACGATCATAGGGTTTTGGATGCTGCAGCAATTAAGATTGTTGATACTGTTAAGAGAACAGGCGGAGAAATCTCTGGACCAGTACCTCTTCCAACTGAAATTCAAAAGATTACAGTTTTAAGAGCAGTACATAAGTACAAAGATGCTCGTGAGCAATTTGAAATGCGTACGCATAAAAGACTTATTGATATTAAAGATCCTAGTAAGGATACAATGGATGCTTTAACTCACTTAGATATTCCAAGTGGAGTAGACATCGAAATTCAAACAAAATAAAAAAGTAGGAGGAAAGAAAGATGAAAGGAATCTTAGGTCGTAAAATCGGGATGACCGAAGTATTTACGAAAAATGGTAAGATCGTTCCTGTTACAGTAGTTAGTGTTGAACCTAATACAGTAATGCAAGTTAAAACTAAAACTACTGATGGTTATGAAGCTATTCAGTTAGGCGTTACTGATAAGAAGGCAAACCGCACTACTAAAGCAGAAGTTGGTCATGCTAAAAAGGCTAATGTCAATCCTAAGCGCTTCTTAAAAGAAATTAGAGTATCTGATGCATCTCTTTATGAACTAGGAAGTACTATAAAAGCAGACATATTTGAAGTAGGAGAAAAGGTAGATGTTACCGGAACTACTAAAGGACATGGTTTCACTGGTGTTATTGTTCGTAATAATCAAAGTGAAGGACCAAAGACACATGGTTCAAGATATCATAGAAGACCAGGTTCTATGGGTACTATGAGACCAATGAGAGTTTTAAAAGGTAAGGTATTATCTGGACATATGGGAGTTGATACTGTTACTATTCAAAACTTATCAATTGTTGATGTAAATCTTGAAGATAATTACATTTTAGTTAGTGGAAATGTTCCAGGAGCTAAGAATTCATTAGTATTAATTAGAGAAGCTGTTAAGGGTGGAAATAAGGAAACATTTGAGTTAGTTTCTTATGAAGAACCTAAGGCACAAGAAGAAGTAGAAGTTTCAGAAGAAGCCAAACCAGAAACAACTGAGACAGAAGCTGCTTCAGAAAGCAAGGAGGCATAATCATGGGAAAGATGAATGTTATTAATCTTAATGGTGAAAAAGTTAAAGATATTAATTTAAATAAGAATGTATTTGATTGTGAAGCTAATGAGATTGTTTTAAAGAAAGCTATTGATTTACAACTTGCTAGTTTAAGACAAGGAACTCAAAAGACTAAGTCACGTGCAGAGGTATCTGGTGGTGGTAGAAAACCATACAAACAAAAAGGTACTGGTAATGCTCGTCAAGGTTCAATTCGTGCTCCTCATTATAGAGGTGGTGGAGTTGCACTTAGCATTAATCCAAGAAGTTATACATTCAAGATGAATAAAAAGGAAAGAGCTTTAGCTTTAAGAAGTGCTTTATCATTAAAGGCTCAAGAAAAGAAACTAGTTATTGTTGATTCTTTAGAAATGAGTTCATTAAAGACTAAAGATATTAAGGCTATGCTTAATAAGTTAAATATTACTGGTAAAGTATTATTTGTTACTAGTAATGATGCTGAGAACTTATATATGGGTTCTAGAAATTTAAATAAGGTTAATGTAATTTTAGCAGAAGAGTTAAATGTATTTGATATTGTAAACTCTGATACTTTAGTTATAGATGAAGCTGCTGTAGCAGCAATCGAGGAGGTGCTTAACTAATGAAATCAGATATTATTTATGCACCAGTTATTACAGAAAAATCTAGCAATATTGCAAGTGATGGTAAGACTTATGTATTTAAGGTTGCTAAGAATGCTAATAAGGTTCAAATTAAACAAGCCTTTGAAGAAGCATTTGGTGTAAAGGTTGCTAGTGTTAATACTCTTAATACTAAACCAAAGGATAAAAGAGTAGGAAAATATACTGGACAAAGAAAGACTTATAAGAAGGCTATCATAACTTTATGTGATGGTTATTCTATAGAATTGTAGGTGAATACTTATGGGAATTAGAAAGTATAAACCAACCACTAATGGTAGAAGAGGAATGAGTACTCTAATTAATAGTGAGATTACTACTAGTACTCCAGAAAAGAGCTTACTTAAATCTAAGAGCAAAACTGGTGGACGTAATAATCAAGGTAAGATGACTGTTAGACACATTGGTGGCGGTGCTAAACAAAAGTATCGTGTAATCGATTTTAAACGTAATAAATTTGGAGTTCCAGCAAGAGTTGAAAGTATTGAATATGATCCAAATAGAAGTGCTAATATTGCACTAGTAATTTATAAAGATGGTGAAAAGAGATACATTATTGCTCCTAAAGATTTAAAGGTTGGAACAATTATTGAAAGTGGCGAAGTAGTTGATATCAAGGTTGGTAATGCTATGAGATTAGCTAATATGCCAGTTGGTACTGTTGTTCACTGTGTTGAGCTTAAACCTGGTAAGGGTGCTGAAATAGCTCGTAGTGCAGGACAAAGTGCTCAAATTCTTGGTAGAGATGGTTCATACGTTATTTTACGTTTACAATCAGGAGAAACAAGAAAAGTTTTAGGTGTATGTATGGCTACTGTTGGAGCTGTTGGTAATGAGGATTATGAACTTGTTAACATTGGTAAGGCAGGACGTACTCGTCATATGGGCGTTAGACCTACTAACCGTGGTTCTGTTATGAACCCTAATGATCACCCACATGGTGGTGGTGAAGGTCGTGCACCTATCGGTCGTAAGAGTCCACTTACTCCTTGGGGTAAACCAGCTCTTGGACTTAAGACTAGAAAACCAAAGAAAGCTTCTAGCAAGTTAATTGTTAGTCGTAAGAAGAAATAGGAGGATCGTTTATGGCAAGAAGTTTAAAAAAAGGACCTTTCGTTGATGAAAGTCTAATGAAAAAAATTAAAAAGTTAAATGCTGATAATAAAAAAGAAGTTGTAAAAACTTGGTCTCGTCGTTCAACAATCTTCCCTGACTTTATTGGTCATACAATTGCTGTTCATAATGGACGTGAATTTATACCAGTTTATATAACTGAAGAAATGGTTGGTCATAAATTAGGAGAGTTTGCTTTAACTCGTAAGTTTACAGGCCACGCTGGAAATAAGTAGGAGGATTAGATGGAAGCATATGCATTACATAAAATGGCTATTATAGCTCCTCGTAAAGCAAGAATGACTCTTGATTTAATTAGAGGTAAGAGTGTTGTAGAAGCCAGAGGCATTTTAAAGACTACTAATACTAAGGCTAGTAGATTAATTTCTAAAGTTTTAGATTCTGCAGTTGCTAATGCTGTTAATAATTTAAGTTTAAAAGAAGAAAATTTATATGTATCTGAATGTTATATCAATCCGGGTCCTATTTTAAAGAGAATTAAGTTTGGTTCAAGAACTAAGGTTGATAGAAGAGATAAAAGAACAAGTCACATCTTTGTAAAAGTTAGTGACGGAGTTAAGGAGGCTTAAGCATGGGACAAAAGGTAAATCCTAATGGATTAAGACTTGGAGTTAATAAGGATTGGCAGAGTAAATGGTATGCTAAGAGTGATTATGCTAAATTATTAAATAATGATTTAAAGATTAGAGATTTTTTAGCAGAAGAACTTAAAGATGCTGCTTGTTCTGAAATTGTTATTGAAAGAAAGAAAAATCGTACAGAGATTAAAATTCATACTGCAAAACCAGGTGTAATTATTGGACATGGTGGAGCTGATATTGAAAAGTTAAGAGCTAAGATTAAGAGATTAGTTAATGAAGATGTATACGTTACAATCGTTGAAGTTAAGAATCCTAATTTAAGTGCTCAAATTGTAGCTGATCAAATTGCTAAGCAAATTGAGAACAGAGGAAACTTTAGAACTGTTCAAAAGAAAGCTATTAAAGATGTTATGAAGGCTGGAGCTGTAGGTGTTAAGACTGCCGTTTCTGGTAGATTAGGCGGAGCTGAAATGGCTCGTACTGAAGGATATTCAGAAGGAACTGTTCCACTACATACAATTCGTGCTGACATCGATTATGCTACATCTACTGCACCAACTACTTATGGTAAGATTGGTGTAAAGGTTTGGATTTATAAAGGAGAAATCCTTCCAAGCAAGAAAGATAATGGAGGTGTTTCTGATGTTAATGCCAAAAAGAACTAAGTATCGTAAACCTCACAGATTAAGTTATGAAGGAAAAACTAAAGGTAATAAAGAACTTGCTTTTGGTGAGTACGGATTAATGGCTAAAGAGGGCGGGTATGTTAGTGCTAAACAAATCGAAGCTGCTCGTATTGCGATGACTCGTTATATGAAGCGTGGTGGTAAGGTATGGATTAATATCTTCCCACAACTTGCTCGTACTCAGAAACCTTTAGAAACTCGTCAAGGTACAGGAAAAGGCGATGTTAAGGAATGGGTTGCTGTAGTTAAAGAAGGAAGAATAATGTTTGAAGTTGCTAATGTCAGTGAAGAGATTGCACGTGAAGCATTAAGACTTGCTTCTCATAAACTAAGTGTTAAGACTAAATTCGTAAAAAAAGAAGATAGTGAGGTAAAGAATGAAGACTAGTGAAATTCGTAAGATGAATAAAGATGAAATTAATTCTAAAATTGTAGAACTAAAAAAAGAACTATTCGATTTAAGAATGAAACAAGCAGTTGGTAATCTTGATAAGCCTCATAAGATTAATGCTTTGAGAAAAGATGTTGCAAGATTAAAAACTATTCTTGCTGAAAAAGATGGGAGTGAAGAATAATGGAAACTAAAGAAACTAAGAGAACTGAATTAATTGGTAGAGTAGTAAGTAATGCTAATGACAAGACTATTACTGTTTTAGTTGAAACTTATCGTAATCACCCATTATACAAAAAGAGAGTTAAATATTCTAAGAAATATGCTGCTCATGATGAAAATAATATAGCAAAGGTTGGAGACACAGTTAGAATTGCTCAAACTAGACCATTATCTAAGACTAAGAGATATGAGCTAGTTGAAGTAACTAAAAAAGCTGTTGTTTTATAGGAGGTAATTCTTATGGTAATGCAACAAAGTAAGTTAAAGGTTGCTGACAATTCTGGTGCTCGTGAACTTATGGTTATTAGAGTATTAGGTGGCAGCAAGGTTAGATATGGAAATATCGGAGACGTAGTAGTTGGAACTGTTAAGAAGGCAATTCCAAATGGTACTGTTAAAGAAGGAAAAGTTGTTAAAGCTGTTATTGTTAGAAGTGTACAAGGATTACGTAGAGAAGATGGAAGTTATATCAAATTTGATGATAATGCTTGCGTTTTAATTAAAGATGATAAATCACCAATCGGAACTCGTGTTCTTGGTCCAGTTGCTCGTGAATTAAGAGATAAAGAATTTACTAAGATCGTTTCACTTGCACCTGAGGTATTATAGGAGGCTAAGATGAAAGTTAAAGTTGGAGATAAAGTAAAAGTTCTTGCTGGAAAAGATAAAGGCAAGGAAGGAAGAGTACTTGTTACTTTAAAGAAAAAAGACCGTGTTGTTGTTGAAGGTATTAATATTGTTAAGAAACATTTAAAACCTGGTAGAACAAATGAAACTGGTGGAATTTTAGAAACTGAGAATCCTATTCATGTATCTAATGTAAAAGTAGTTACTGAAGAAAAGAAAGCTAAAACAACTAAAAAATCTACTAAGAAAGAAGTAGGTGAAAAATAATGAAAGATTTATATAATAACGAAATTAAAGATGCTTTAATGAAGGAATTTAATTATGCTTCTGTTATGGAGGTTCCTAAATTAGAGAAGATCGTAGTTAATATTGGTGTTGGTGATGGTTCACATGATGACAAGTTAATTGAAGCAGCTAGAAAAGATTTAGAAACAATTACTGGTCAACATGCTGTTATTACTAAGGCTAAAAAATCAATTGCAGGATTTAAATTAAGAGAAGGTCAATCAATTGGTACTAAAGTTACTTTACGTGGTGATGCTATGTATAACTTTATGGAAAAATTAATTAAGATTGCTCTACCTCGTGTTAGAGACTTTAGAGGTATTTCTCCTAAGGCTTTTGATGGCAAAGGAAATTATACTTTAGGAATTAAGGATCAACTTATTTTCCCTGAAATTGTATTTGATGATGTAGTAAAATTAAGAGGTATGGATATTGTTTTTGTAACAACTGCAAAGACAAATGAAGAAGCGCTTGCTTTATTAAAGGGCTTTGGACTTCCATTTAGAAAGTAGGATAGACGATGGCAAAGACTAGTTTAAAAGTTAAAAATTCAAGAACTCCTAAATTTAAGGTTAGAGCATATACTCGTTGTACTAGATGTGGAAGACCTCACGGAGTTTTACGTAAATTTGGATTATGCCGTATTTGCTTTAGAGAACTTGCAAATGATGGTAAGATTCCTGGCGTAAAGAAATCAAGTTGGTAGAAAGGAAGTTATAATTATGATGGTAAATGATACTATAGCTGATATGCTTACAAGAATTCGTAATGCAAATCAAATGAAATATGCAAAAGTTTCTGTATTAAATACTAAGATGACAAGAGAGATTGCAGCTATTTTAAAAGAAGAAGGTTACATTAGTAATTTTGATGTTAATGCTGAATCTAATATGTTAGACTTAGAACTTAAATATGGAGAAAATAAGAAGGAAAGAGTTATTGTTGGCTTAAAGAGAATTAGTAAACCAGGCTTAAGAGTATACGTTAAACATGAGGAACTTCCTAGAGTACTAAATGGTTTAGGTATTGCTATTATTTCTACTTCAAAAGGAATCATGACTGATAAAAAGGCTCGTGAAAATGGGCTAGGAGGAGAAGTACTTGCCTATATTTGGTAAGGAAAATGAGTTATGAGTAGAATTGGAAATAGAAAGCTTGTTATTCCTGCTGGTGTTACTGTTACTATAGATGGAAACACTGTAACAGTTAAAGGACCTAAGGGAGAACTTACTAATGAATTTAATAAGTTAATTAAGATTGAACAAGTTGATAATGAAATCGTTTGTTCAAGAGATAATGATGCTATTTTTACAAAGAGCATTCATGGTACTACTAATTCTTTAATTGAGAATATGATTATAGGAGTAAGTCAAGGTTATACTAAGGAATTAGAAGCAGTTGGTGTAGGATATCGTTTTGCAGTTGCTGGTAATAAGATTACTGTTACTGCTGGTTATTCTCATCCTGTAATTGTTGAAGTTCCTGTTGGATTAAGTGTTGAATCTAAGGTTAATACAGAACTTACAATTAGTGGTATTGATAAACAAAAAGTATCTGAATTTGCGGCTAATATTCGTAAAATAAGAAAACCAGAACCATATAAAGGTAAAGGTATTAGATATAAAGGCGAATACATTAGACGTAAAGAAGGAAAGAAAGCGGCTAAATAGGAGGTAAAGTTATGATAAAGAAAGAATCTAAAAATTCACAAAGAATTATGAGACACAAACGTGTTCGTAAGAATATTAGTGGAACTAGTGAAATGCCTAGATTAAATGTATTTAGATCAAATACTCAAATCTATGCTCAAATAATCAATGACGAAACTGGTACTACTTTAGCTAGCTCTTCTAGTGTTCAATTAAAAATTAAAAATGGTGGTAATATCGAAGGTGCTAAATTAGTTGGTGCTGATATTGCTAAGAAAGCTAAAGAAGCTAATATAAGTAAGGTTGTTTTTGATAGAGGTGGATACCAATATCATGGTCGTGTTGAAGCTTTAGCTGATGCAGCACGTGAAAACGGCTTAGAATTCTAGAGGGAGGGAAATAATGGAAGAAACTGTTAAGACTGAAGTAGTTAATAATACTACTCAAAATAAAGGTAATAAAAACTTTAATAAGGATAGAAAACCTAGAAAAGAATTTAAGAAGAATTTCGAACCTAAAAAGAAGCTTTTAGAAGAAAAAGTTATTTCTATCACTCGTGTTACTAAGGTTACTAAAGGTGGTCGTCATTTTAGATTTGCTGCTACTATGGTAGTTGGTGACGGAAAAGGTTTAGTAGGTATTGGTACTGGTAAGAGTATTGAAGTACCTGAAGCTATTAAGAAGGGAATTCAAGCTGCTAATAAGAACTTAGTTAAAGTTCAATTAGTAGATGGAAGAACTATTCCACATGAACAAATTGGTACTTGTGGAAGAGCTAAGGTTATGATTAAACCTGCTAAAGAAGGTACTGGTATTATCGCTGGTGGAGCTGTTCGTGCTGTATTAGAGATTGCTGGTGTTAAAGATATCGTTTCTAAGAGTTTAGGAGCAAATACTCAAGTTAATGTTGCTAAGGCTACTTTAGAAGCGCTAAAGAGTCAACGTACTGCTGAGCATATTGCTGAGTTACGTGGCAAAAAAGTGGAGGAGTTATAATATGAAGTTACATGAATTAAACTCTTTACCAGAAGCTAAGAATATTAAAAGAGTAGGTCGTGGACCTGGATCTGGAATGGGTAAGACATCAACTCGTGGTGAAAAAGGACAAAAAGCTAGAAGTGGCGTTTCTATTAAACCATGGTTTGAAGGAGGACAAAGCCCATTATATAGAAGAATTCCTAAGAGAGGATTTAATAATAAGAGATTTACAGTTAGATATGCTATTATTAATTTAGATACTTTAAATAGATTTAATGATGGTGATGTTGTTACTCTTGAATTATTAAAAGAAAAAGGAATTATTAAGAAAGAATTATCTGGTTTAAAAGTACTAGGTGATGGTGAATTAACTAAGAAAGTTATAGTAAAAGCTAATAGATTCTCATCTAAGGCTGTTACTAAGATTGAAAGTGTTGGCGGAACTGCTGAGGTGATTTAATGTTTGCAAATCTTAAAGGACTATTTAGTCCTACAAATAAGGATTTACGCAAAAGAATATTGTTCACCTTAGGGTGTTTAGCAATATTCGCTTTAGGAACTAATATAATGGTTCCTGGAGCAAAAGAAATAACTCAAAATTTAGGTTTTCTTGAACTTTTAAATTTGATGAGTGGTGGTGGATTAAAATCATTTAGTGTATTCGCGTTAGGTGTTGGACCTTATATTACGGCTTCAATTATTACGCAGTTATTACAAATGGATATTATTCCTTACTTTAAAGAATTAAAAGAACAAGGAGCTACTGGAAGACAGAAGATAAATCGTATCAATAGATATTTAGGTATTATCTTTGCTGTTATTCAAGGTTATTTCTTCTCATATGCCTTTTTAAAGGGTGCTGGAACAGGTGTTATTATTCGTTCTACGGTTTATTTAACAGCTGGTACATCATTCTTGTTATGGTTAGGTGATGAGATTACTAAAAAGGGAATTGGTAATGGTGTTTCACTACTAATTATGGCGGGTATTGTTAATATGCTACCACAAACATTTATTACTGCATTTAATGAGTTAGTACTTGCAGAAACATTTACAACATGGACTGGTATTATTCTATTTATTCTATTTGTAATAGTTTATTTAGGAATTATTGTTGGAGTTATTTATATGCAACAAGCAGAGCGTAGAGTACCAATTCAGTATTCTAATCGTACTGCTAGTGCATATGGTGGTGAGAAATCATTTATTCCAATAAAACTAAATTCAGTAAGTGTTATTCCGGTTATTTTTGCTTCTGCAATTATAGGAATACCTTCACTTATTGCTACAGTAATAAATAAAACTGCTTTTACAAATTTTGTAGATAATTATATTAATTATACTAGTTATACAGGTTTCTTATTATATATGGTTTTAATTTTCTTATTTGGTTATTTTTATACCTTATTAGAATTAAATCCTGATGAGATGGCTGAAAATTTGGATAAGAGTAGAAGTTATATTCCTGGTGTTACTCCGGGAGAAGCTACTAGTAAGTATTTGAAGTATGTTATTACAAGACTTACTGTAGTTGGAACACTTGGGTTAATGGTTATAGCTGCTTTACCAATTATCTTTAGTAAGATAAGTAATTTATCTAGTAATGTTACTATTGGAGGAACAGGATTATTAATTGTTGTTGGTGTTGCATTAGAAACATATAAACAATTAGAAAGTTCAATAGTTTCTCGTAGTTATACTGGAAGTGCTAAAAGAAGGAGAAGAAGATAATGAAAAATATTATCTTTATAGCTCCTCCAGCTGCTGGTAAAGGAACTCAAAGTGATTTACTTATTTCTAAATATGGTTATGAACATATTTCTACAGGAGATTTATTAAGAGAAGAAGTAGCAAGTGGAAGTGAACTTGGATTAAGTATTTCTGAACTTATGAAAAGTGGTGCTTTGATAAGTGATGATATTGTTAATAAGTTACTTGTTAAAGCACTTAGTGCTACTACTAAACCTTTTATTCTTGATGGATATCCTAGAAATATTAGTCAAGCAGAAAAGTTAGATATTTTATTAAGTGAATTAGGTAAGACTGTTGATGCAGTAATCTATTTAGAAGTTGATGAAGAACTTGCAATGAAAAGAGCAACTGGTAGAATTAGTTGTCCTAATTGTAAGCGTAGTTATCATAAATATTTTATGAAACCTAAACAAGATAATATTTGTGATAATTGTGGTGCTACTTTAATATCACGTGCTGATGATACTGAAGATGCATTTAAAATTAGATATAATACATATATTGAAAATACAAAGCCTTTATTAGATTTTTATGATAAAAAGAGCGTTCTTGTTAGAGTTGATGCTAATAGGGATGCTAGTGAGGCTTTTGAAGATATTGAGAAAGTGATTAAGTAATGGTAAGTATTAAGACTAAAGAAGAAATTGAGAAGATGAAGAAAGCTGGTCATGTTAATTATTTAACTCATCAGTATTTAAAGTCTTTAATTAAACCGGGAATAACAACTAAGTATTTAAATGATGAGGCTGATAAGTTTATTAGAGAGCATGGAGGAATACCTGGATTTTTGAATTACGAAGGATTTCCAGGAAGTATTTGTGCATCAGTAAATGAAGAAGTTGTTCATGGTATACCAGGTGATAGAGTCTTAAAAGAAGGAGATATAATCTCCCTTGATATTGGTGTTGTTATTGATGGATTTCATTCTGATTCAGCTTGGACTTATCCAGTAGGCAAAGTCAATGCGGAGAAGCAAAGACTTATGCATCACACTGAAAAAGCACTTTTTATAGGGCTTAAAGAGATTCATGATGGGGCTCATTTATATAATATTGGAGCACGCATTTTAGAATATTGTAATAAACAAAAACTTGGTGTTGTAAGAGAATTAGTTGGTCATGGGGTTGGACGTGATTTACATGAAGATCCCGATGTACCAAACTATGGAAAATATAACACTGGAATGATTTTAAAAGAAGGCATGGTTATTGCGGTGGAACCGATGATAACTGCCGGAACCAGACATATTTGTGTTTTAGATAATGACTGGACTATCGTTACTGAAGATGGTAGACCTAGTGCTCATTTTGAGCATACTGTTGTTGTTACTAAAGATGGATATGAAATATTAACGGGAGAGTGAAAGATGGCTAAAGAAGCTAAGATTGAAGTCGATGGTAAAGTTATAGATGTTATCAAAGATGAATATAAAGTGGAATTAGAAAATGGCTTTGTAGTAACAGCTCACGTTTCTGGTAAAATACGAATGAATATGATTCGTATCTTACCGGGTGATAAAGTTACTATAGAGTTTTCACCATATGATTTAACACGTGGGCGAATAACATATAGAAAATAGGAGGTATTTTTATGAAAGTTAGACCATCAGTAAAGAAAATATGTGCAAAATGTAAAATAATTAGAAGAAAAGGTAAGATTATGGTTATTTGTGATAACCCTAAGCATAAGCAAAGACAAGGTTAGGAGGACTTATTATGGCTCGTATTAGAAATGTAGAATTACCAAAAGAAAAAAGAACAGTAATTGGACTTACTTATATTTATGGTATTGGTAGAAGTTTATCTGAAAAGATTTGTGCTAATACTGGAGTAGATCCTGATAAGAAAATTAAAGATTTAACTAGTGAAGATGAAGCTAAGTTAAGAAAAGAAATCGAAAATCATTTAACTGAAGGTGATTTAAGACGTGAAGTTCAAATGAATATTAAGAATAAGATGGAAATTAATTCTTATCAAGGTGTTAGACATAAAAAAGGATTACCTGTTCATGGTCAAAGAACAAGCAGAAATGCTAAGACTCGTAAAGGTAAAGGCAAAGTAGTTGCTAATAAGAAAAAAGTAGGTAAGTAGGAGGTAAATTATGGCTTATAATAGAAGAAAAAGAAAAGTTAAAAAGAATATTCCTGAAGCACAAGCTCATATTCATTCAACTTATAATAATACAGTTATTTCTATTACAGATGTTAATGGAAATGTAATTAGCTGGGCTTCTGCTGGTACAATTGGTTATAAGGGTTCTAAAAAGAAAACTCCATTTGCTGCTGGACAAAGTGCTGAGGCTGCTGCAAAGGTTGCAATGGACTCTGGAGTTAAAAAAGTAGAAGTATTTGTTAAGGGACTTGGTAGTGGTAGAGAAAATGCTATTCGTTCACTACAAGCTGCTGGTTTAGAAATTACTGCTATTAATGATGAAACACCAGTACCACATAATGGTTGTAGACCACCAAAACGTCCAAGAAATTAGGGGAGGAAGAATATTATGAATTTTGAAAAACCGGAATACAAAATTACAGAATATGTTGAAAAAAACAATTATGGAAAGTTTGAAATCGAACCTTTAGAAAGAGGTTTTGGTACAACTATTGGTAATGCATTAAGAAGAGTTATGCTTTCATCAATGCCTGGTTCTGCTATTACTAGTGTTAAGATTGACGGAGTAATGCATGAATTTCAAAAAATAGATGGTATTATTGAAGATGTAACAACTATAGTTTTAAATTTAAAGAGTGTTGTTATTAAAAATCATACTAAAGAAAATAAAACTATTAGATTATCTGCTAATAAGGAAGGCGAAGTTAAAGCTGGAGATATTGAATTAGATGCAGATTTAGAAATTATGAATCCTGACTTAGTTATTTGTACTTTAGTTAAGGGTGGAAAAATTGATATGGAAATGACTGTTGGTAATGGTCGTGGATATGTTGATTCTAAAGAAAATAAAAAATTACTTGGAGATTCTATTCAAGGTTTAATTCCTATTGATTCACTTTATAGTCCAATTGAAAGAGTTGGTTATGAAGTACAACCTGCAAGAGTTGGACGTAATGAAAATTATGATAAATTAGTTATGGAAGTTTATACTAATGGTTCAATGAGTCCAGAAGAAGCAATGGCACTTGCTGCTAAGATTTTAATCGAACATTTCAAAATTGTTGCTGATTTAAATAATATTGCTGATGCAACTGGAATTATTGCAGAAAAGAAAGTTGATCAAATTATTAAGACTTTAGAAACTCCAATTGAAGAGATTGAATTCTCAGTTAGAGCATATAACTGCTTAAAGAGAGCTGGAATTCATACAATGCAAGATTTAATTGATAAGAGAGAAGTAGATGTTACTAAGATTCGTAACTTAGGTAAGAAATCTCTTAAAGAAGTATTAGATAAAGTTAAAGAAATGGGACTAAGCTTCCGTGATTAGAAAGAGGTAAGTAATATGTTATATCGTAAATTAGGTAGAGAAACTCGCATAAGAAGAAGTATATTAGCTGGACTTACTAAAGACGTAATTAAAAATGAATATGTTGTTACTACTGATGCAAGAGCTAAAGAAGTAAGAAAATTTGTTGATAAGATGATTACTTATGGTAAGGATGGATCTTTAGTATCTAGAAGAAAAGCACTTGCTTTCTTACAAAATGATACTGTAGCAGTTAATAAAGTATTTAATGAACTAGCTAAACGTTATGAAACTCGTAATGGTGGATATACTAGACTAGTTAAATTAAATGAAAGAAAAGGCGACGACGCTATGCAAATTAGAATTGAACTTGTTTAAGTTTAATTCTTTTTTTTATGATTATTTATCCAAATTGTAAAGTAATTTTTGTCCAAAGTGTAAAGTAAAACTTGTCTAAATTGTAAAATAATATTTACTTATAATTAAATTTATTATATAATTATTACAGGTGATGAACTTATGAATAAATATATGCCAAGGATTGTGGATAGTGTTTTAGAAAATAAATTAAAATATATAGGAGCAGTACTTATTGAAGGATGTAAGTGGTGTGGTAAGTCAACTACCGCAAGGCAGTTTGCTAAAAGTTATATTGAATTTCAAGATCCAGATAAAAAGTTACAATATGATAATACAAATCAGACTAAGCCATCATTATTTTTAGAAGGTGAAAAGCCTAGATTATTTGATGAGTGGCAGATGTATCCTGTTGTTTGGGATTCAATAAGAATGGATGTTGATCATACAGGATTAAAAGGGCAATATATACTTACTGGTTCTGCAAGACCTACTGAAGATAGTGTTATGCATACTGGTACTGGTAGAATTACAAAACTTTTAATGAGACCTATGAGTTTATATGAGTCAGGAGATTCTGATGGTTCTGTATCTTTAGAAGATATAATGAATAATAAAGATGTTTCTGGTGTTTCTAAGTTATCTTTTGATGATATTATAAATGTTATGATAAGAGGTGGTTGGCCAGAAACATTAAATATTCCAGATGATAATAAATATGAAGTTGCTAAGGATTATATAAGGGCTTTATTAAATGAAGAGATTAAAACATTTGATGGGGTAGAGAGAAATCCACAAAGAATGAATGCTCTTTTAAAAAGTATATCTAGAAATATTTCTACTTCTGTTAGTAAAAGTACAATTCTAGATGATGTTAAATTGGAGTTTGAAAATGAGTTATCAAGACCGACTTTAGATGATTATTTAAATGCATTAGAAAGATTGTATATTTTAGAAAGTATACCTGCGACAAATTTGAATTTAAGATCTAAGACACCTTTAAGAACAACTCCTAAATTAGAACTTGTTGATCCATCTTTAGCAATTGCTGCATTGGATTTAAAAAAACAAGATTTAGTTAATGATTTAAATTTAACTGGTTTCTTGTTTGAAAATATGTGTATAAGAGATTTAAAAATATATGCAGATGCGATGAATGCTAGTTTATCTTATTTTAGAGATAAGAATGATTTTGAAGTTGATGTTATTTTAAGAAATGCTAATGGAAAATGGGGTGCAATAGAAATAAAGTTAGGTGCTGGTTATATTAATGAAGCTGCTAATAACTTGTTAAAATTTAAAGAACGTGTTGATATTGAAAAATGCGGAGAGCCTTCATTTTTAATGGTATTAACTGGAGCAGATTACTCTTATAAAAGAGATGATGGAGTATATGTTGTTTCTATAGGAAATTTAAAAAATTAAAGCATGACTTTTAGTCATGCTTTTTATCTTTTAATTATACTTTCTAATGCTAGGATTATCATGTTATCTAGGGCTGTTTGTCTTTCTTCTGGAGATAAGTCTTCACTTCGTTTATATGGAGAGTCTGATATTGATACTAAGCAGGTTGCTTCTTTATTTAAGAAGTTTGCTACTGTAAAGATACCGAATGCTTCCATTTCGCTAGCTAGTGGGTTTATATTTTTAGGTACTTTATCAAGCAAATGAGATATACTTTCGTATACGTCAAATATTTCAGATGTATAGATAGTTCCTTTAGTAATATTGATACCTAATTCTTTACTTGTATTTATAATTGTTTGATTTAAGGAGTTAGATGAAGATATTTTTTTACTTTTGCTTTTAGTTAGTGCATATCTAAAGTTTGAATCAGAGTATGCTGATGATGCTAGAACGATATCTTTAATATTTAAATCTTTTGATAATGCACCAGCTGAACCTATTCTTATAATATTTTTAACATTATAAAATTTATATAATTCATAAGTATAAAGTGATGCACTTGGAATGCCCATACCTGAACCAATAACAGTAATTTCTTTACCTTTATAAGTACCAGTATATCCTAGCATATTGCGTACATTATTTATTAGTATTGGGTTTTCTAGATATTTTTCAGCAATATATTGTGCTCTTAGAGGATCACCAGGCAGTAATACGTTTTCTTTAATATTTTCTTTTTCTGTTACAATGTGAATTGGGTTCATATTATTCCTACTTTCTTTTTAAATTATATCATAAGTATCAAGTAATGGTTAAGCAGATGTAATAAATTTACATATATTTTTTTAAAGTGTTATAATAAAAGTATGTTTATTTACGCATAATATGAAAAGAGGTGACTTATGGTTTTTAAAGATTATAAGATGAAAGGTTATACTTTACATACTATTAAGACTGATAAGTTTAAGATGTGTCATGTAGAAGTTATTTTTAGAAACAATGTTGTTAAAGAAGAAATTACTAAAAGAAATTTATTATTTGATATGCTTTGTGAGTGCTCTAATAGTTATAAGGGTAAAAGAGACTTAGCATTAGAACTTGAGAATTTATATTGTGCTTCAGTATATGATGCAACAAGTAAAGTGGGTAACTCAGTTATAACAAATTTCTGCTTAGATTTTTTAAATCCAAGATATGCACAAGATGATATGCTAACTGACCGAGTATTTAAGTTATTATTTGATTTAATATTTAATCCTAAAGCAAGTAATAATGAGTTTGATCATAAGTTATTTGATTTTGTTAAAGAGAGACTATCTAATGATATAAAAATGTTAGATGATAATCCTAAAAAGAAGAGTTTACTTAAAGCACTTAGTACTTTAGGTGATAGTCCATCTAGTTATGGTAGTTTAGGTTTTTTAGAAGAAATAGATAAAATTACACCAGAGAACTTATACACATATTATAAACAAGTAATAAATACAGACTATGTTGATATATATGTAGTTGGTAATTTAGATATGGATGAAGTATCTAGAATAGTAGGTAAATATGCTAAGTTTAATGTTATTAAGAATCATGAAGTAGGTATGTATGTTAGTAATGTTAAAAGAAAACCAGTTATATTAAGTGATAAGTCTAGTAATGCTCAAAGTAATATAGTAGTACTTGTTAATCTTAATAATTTAACTACTGATGAAAAGAAATATGCTGCTAATATGTATAATTTAATTTTAGGTGGAGGTTCACTTGAGACTAAACTTTATCAGAAGTTAAGAGTAGAAAATTCATTATGTTATAATGTAGGCTCTATGTATCAGAAATATGATGGACTTATTATTATTACAACTAGTGTTGATATAAATAAAAGTAATCTAGCAGTTCAATTAATTAAAACTTGTCTTAAAGAGATGAAAACAAATATTAGTGATGAAGAACTTGTTAATGCTAAAGCCCTTGTTAAGACTAGTTTAAATATGACTAATGATAATATTGGGAGAATAGTAGATAATGCTTATTATCAGAATATTAGTGATTTAGATGAATTAGATGTTAGATTAGATAAGTTTGATAAGGTTAGTATTAATGATGTTAAAAAAGTAGCTGAGAAGACTAGTATTAGTACTATTTATGTTTTAGAAGGGGGAAGTACAAATGAATGAGATATTATTACCTGGTGTGCTTGAGAAACTTTATACGTACACTTTAGATAATGGTCTTAAGATTTATATGGTACCTAATAATAAAACTAAGAATTTTTATATTACATTAAGTACTAAGTATGGGTCTATTTATACTAATTTTGAATATAATGGTAAGAAGTATGATATGCCAAAGGGGATAGCACATTATTTAGAGCATTTATTATTTAATATGCCTGATGGAACTACAGCACATGATTATTTTAGTAAGTTAGGAGCAAATATTAATGCATTTACTTCTTTTGATATTACTTGTTATGAAGTATTTGCTAATGCTAATTTTAAAGAGTGTTTATCTTATTTAACTGAGTATGTTTATACACCATATTTTACTAAGGAAATAGTAAATAATGAGCGTGGTATTATTACGGAAGAGATTAATATGTATGAAGATAAACCTGGTACTCAGTTAATATATGGAACTTATAATAATATTTTTATTAAGGATGAAAGACAATATTTAGTTAGTGGTACGGTAAGTGATGTTAAAAAGATTACTAAGGAAGATTTAGAGATTTGTTATGAGGCTTTTTATCATCCAGAGAATATGTTTATGATTATTACGGGTAACTTTGATCCTAATGAAGCAGTAGCGATTGTTAGTGAAGTTATGAGTAAGAAAGAGTTTCCTAAATATAATAAACCAGTTCTTAAGTTTAAGAAAGAACCTTTTGAGGTTAAAACTAAGCATTTTGAGAGGTGTATGAATGTTAATATACCAAAGGTATCAGTTGGGTTTAAAGTACCTAAAAATGCTTTTAAAGGACTTAAAATAGATGAAAGAAAAGTAAGATTATATTTTAATTTATATATGAGAGTTCAGTTTGGTATAACTTCTTATTTAAGGGATGAGTTACAAAGTAGTAAGGTTATTACTGGTGGACTTAGTATGAACTTACTTGACACTGAAGATTATTATGTAGAAGTAATAGCAGCATCTACAGAGTATCCTGATTATTTTATTAAAAGAGTTAAAGAAACTTTTGATGAAAGAGATATAAATGAAGAAGATGTTATTAGAAAAGTTAATGCTTCAGTAAGTAATTTAATTATGTATTTTGATGATATTGAAGGAGTTAATTCACAGATTCAGGATGATGTAATTGACTTTGGTGAGTATATGTATAATATTTATGATGTATATAAAAGTTTAAATATAGAAGATGCTAGAGAAGTAGTAAAGAGATTAAATAAGCATATTACTACAGAGACAATTATTAAGCCTTTAGAAGAAAAGTAGAACGCATATGATTATGCGTTTTTTTTATGTTATTTAGTTGTCCTAAAATTTGCGACAACTCAAAAAACTTATTAAATAAAAAGGAAATTAAGTGTTAATTTACAACAATAAATAATAGGATGCCCATAAATGAAAAATGAAATCTTATTATTTGAAAATCAAGAAGTTAAATTAGAAGTTAATATGAAAGATGATATGGTTTGTCTTACGCAAGGACAAATGGCAAAACTATTATAAGACAATAAAGATGGAGAATTAGAAGAGAAAAGTAATGTGCAAAAAATGCACTTTTCTAAATAATTGGATAATTCAACTGTCGCAAAATATGCGACAGTACAAAAAGAAGGAAATAGAGATGTAACTCGCAAAATAGAATATTATAATCTTGATGTTATTATTAGCGTTGGTTATCGTGTTAAAAGTAAGAATCGCATTATATTTAGGAAATGGGCTAATAAAATCTTAAAAAAAAGGTTATGTAGTTAATCAAAAGAGTTTAAAATATTTTGAAAAAACAATTAAGTTTATATGAAAGATGAAACAGTATGGTTATCTCAAAATCAAATGGCTGAATTATTTAATTCATCAAGAACAAATATAATTGAACATATTAATAATATTTATTCTGATGAAGAACTTGATAAGAATTCAACCTGTCAGGATTTCCGACAAGTTCGAAAAGAAGGTAAAAGAACTGTAACAAGAACTATTCCATTTTATAATCTAGATATGATTAAAGGTTATGTAGTTAATCAAAAGAGATTAAAATATCTTGAAAAAACAGTTAAGTTAATTGATATTGCAGGAAGAATTGATATAAATTTAAAAGGAAAACAAAAACTATTTTACAACAATAAATAATAGGAGGACTATAAATGAAAAATGAAATCTTATTATTTGAAAATCAAGATGTAAAACTAGAAGTTAATATAAAAGATGAAACAGTTTGGTTAAATACAGAACAAATGGCAAAATTATTTGATAGAGATTATAAAACTATTAGAAAACATATTAATAGTGCCTTAGAAGAAGAACTAAGTGATCAAGTGGTAGTCGCAAAATTTGAGAATACCACTCAGCATGGTGCGATTGAAGGAAAAACACAAACTCATTATATAGAATATTATAATCTTGATGTTATTATAAGCGTTGGTTATCGTGTTAAAAGTAAAAATGGTGTTATTTTTAGAAAGTGGGCTACTAGTATATTAAAAGATTATATGATTAAAGGTTATGCAGTTAATCAAAAGAGATTAGAATATCTAGAAAAAACTGTTAAGTTAATTGATATTGCAGGAAGAATTGATATAAATTTAAAAGGAAATGAAGCACAGGAAATTATTAAAGTAATAAATAATTATTCTAATGCTTTAAATTTACTTGATGATTATGATCACAAAAGAATAATTAAACCAAATGGTACAATTGATGAAAATAAAATTAATTATGAAGATTGTATGAATATTGTTAATAAACTTAAATTTAGTGGTGATAGTGATTTATTTGCTCTTGAAAGAGATAATGGGGTGGAAGCAATTATTTTTGATATATATCAAACTTTTGATGGAAAGGACTTATACTCTTCAATCGAAGAAAAAGCAGCTAATTTTTTGTATTTAATTATAAAAAATCATGTGTTTATAGATGGCAACAAGAGAATTGCTGCAACATTATTCATTTACTTTTTGGAATTTTATAATCTACTTTATAAAGATGGTAAACAAGTTATTGATAATAATACATTAGTTGCTATCACTTTACTTATAGCACAGTCTAATCCAAAAGAAAAAGAAATATTAGTAGATTTAGTGATGAATTTTTTAAGTAGATAAATATTATATTTCTTCTTGAATTTTATGTCTTTATATTTTATAATTTTTATAGAGTATAAGGTGATTATAGTGGAAGATAAAATATCGAGAGATAAGAATAAAATTAAGGTGTTTAGTTCTTTATTAATAATTGTTTTATTGGTAATGGGAGTTAGTTTTGCTATA